>NZ_AKJM01000200.1 GCF_000282335.1 Pseudomonas sp. GM48 | reverse complement strand
TGTGCCTGGCGCAATGCCTGACCGACCGCGTCGCCCCGTCCCGCGACTTCGCCGGCCATATCGGCGGTGATGACTTCCTGCTGGTGCTCGGCCCGGAAGACTGGCGCAAGCGATTGAATCAATTACTCGACGACTTCCAGAGCCAGTGCCGGCGCTTCTACCGCAGCGAACACCTGGAGGCCGGCTGCTTCACCGCACCGAATCGACAGGGCGTGCGTCAGGAGTTTCCACTGCTGTCGCTGTCGATCGGCGTGGTGCATTTGCATCCACAGGCCTGTGAACAACTTGATGCAAGCCAGTTGGCAGAATTGGCATCACAAGCCAAGCACCATGCGAAAAATGTGCAGGGGTATAGCGTGCATGTGATTGATAGCCTGGTGGTGTCTGGGCATGAAGAAAAGTTGCTGACAGGGCACCGCTGACCTTGGGTTTTGCTTCTGTGGCGAGGGAGCTTGCTCCCGCTGGGCTGCGAAGCGGCCCCAAAACCTGAGCCCCGGGCTTTCCTGACACACCGCAACCGCTGGTTTACGACTGCTACGCAGCCGAACGGGAGCAAGCTCCCTCGCCACAAGAGCCACCTGCGCTACGCCGTAGACCGTGCCCGCAACCGCCGCCCAACCACATCCAGCACATCACAGCCATCGCGCAACGGAATCGCACAGAGCAAAGCAAAGTCACTGAGAATGAACGAATCACACTCCACCGAGCCGCGCATGGACAGGTTCTCCAGCACTTGGGTGACGGCACGAATCCGGTAGCCGGCGGCGTCGGTTAATACGTCGAGGGGTGCGTGGGTGTCGACGAACAGGGTGGGCATGTCGTTACAGTTGCTGGTGAGCGCCATGAAGCGGTTTTCGGGGTGAGGGGTGGGTTTTTCGTAGGGTGGATCTGGGTGAAGTGTTTTCATCGCTCTAGCTCCTAACGTATGGACTGGAGCCGCCAAACATCACTTCCACGCAATAGGTGGCGGCTGTACGCGGGTGTGGAAGACCGGGACGTTAGGCACCCGGCGCGCTCGAAAGCGCCCCGCGCACAACCACCATAAAACTGGCTCTTGGTGCACCTAACGATAGAGGGCTTCCACACCCTGCCACTGAATTTGCAGTGACCGCCCAAGACTATCGATGGAGTACGGGGCGCACCAGTTCATGGAAACCGCTACGTTTTGAAGGAAACTTCCGAAGACCTTGCCCGGAAATTTCTTGCATCCGTCAGAAGATTTTTACTCATACACCAGTCGGAAACAAAACTAATCTTCCGACTTTTAAATCAACAAATATCGGAGCAGCTCCAGTAAATCCAACTATCTCAATAAGGGTTATTGATCCACCTACGTCAAAAACTACAACCCCTTCGGCATCAACCGAGATGATTTTACCCGTCAGATTTATAGAGCCATCCATTACTCCAATGGAGCAGTCCTCCTTTGGGGCAGGAATCGCACTCTCCCCCCAAACAACGCTTTCCTCAATTTCCAGCTCAACATCATGGCACGCACCTATTGTCGGTGGCACACCGCTCCAAACTGCAGCAGCATTGCCGAAATCGGTTGAGAACGTCACAAGGACCTCGTCGGCGATTTGAACCACATTATCTATCGTCACTTTCATTCTTTTTTCTTCGGCAAAGGAACTCGTACAACAGTGCTTTCTACGTTCATTACATTCCCTTTCAATTCAAGCATCCACTTCTCTTCGTGGTAATGGTGCTTACTCGGGTTGCTACCCATTTCATGAGCCCCATAGCGGATGCTTCTTGTCCCATCAGCCGAAACCAGCCTGTCGTTATCCGGGATACTCGTCCTAGGGTGGTTGTTTGTATATGGGCCTTCACCTAAAAATTCTTCCCACTTATTAATTGCGTCCTGAGGCTTAACTGGTTTGTTTGCATAAACTTCTGTGTGATACCCCGCACTTGGCGCATCACGAGATGCATTAGTCCGGGGTAAGTGTGGCTCGCCACCTTCTACACCAGACCTCCCAGTCGGATCTCGCTCCCCCAACGACAGCTTCTTGCACCTATCCCCACCCGGACAGTCCGCCAACCCCAACGGATCCA
>NZ_AKJM01000199.1 GCF_000282335.1 Pseudomonas sp. GM48 | reverse complement strand
TGTCGCGGCTGAAATTGCTTAAATGACTGGCATTAACCTTGGGGCGCTTTTTTCATTTCTGACGGTTTATTGCTCGGCGTTGCGCCTGTGTCGGTAGTCGCTGACGGCTTCATACACGGCTTTGCGCAGGCGATTGATACCGCCGATGGGGCGGTGTGCTTCGATACCGAACCAGGGATTGAATGACTGGTTGTCGCATTGCAGGTTCAGTTCCGGTGTATCGAAGTCCTGCGCCGGCACATTGATCCGTGCCACGGTCTCGAAGGGCGCATCGCTCTCGCGCCACTCAATGCTGGTGTCTTCAATCGGCATGTACTTGTTGGCGTCCTGCCGCTGGATTTGCAAAACGAAACACGCGGGTACCCGGTCAGTCGACAGCTGCTGGTTCAGCGCATTGCGCAGGAAGTTCGGCAACTTGCGATTCTGTTCGGGCAGGTTGTAGGTCGGGCAGCTTGCCGGATCGGGCATGATCCGGAACTTCGCATTGGCTTCACCGAACTTGTAGGGCGAAACCGAAAAGTAAGTCGCCTGGGTCGGGCTCGACGGGGCAGGGGACAGCGTCGCCAGGGCAATAAACAGGTGGCGAACCTGCCAGGTGCGTGGATCCCGGCCAGGGAAGAAAGCCATCATCTTTTTACCGTCGGCCTGGGCGGCGACGTTCTGACGGTATTCGGCGACATTACTCACAAAGAAGTTCGGGTGACTGAACATTACGAAATCCTGTTCGCCTCGGCCTGGCTGATCGCTCAGCAGTGGCTTGCCAGGCACATCGAACAGTTTGATCGCCATACCCCGGGCATCGCGGATGCTATCGAACTGCGGGTAGGCATTGCCGTTGGACAGGCGCATCGTCGCTTGCCAGGTTTTGCCCGGCTCGCTGAACACGCCCTGACGCAGTTCGCCTGGTAATTCCGGCAGCACCTGAACCTCGGCCTTCACACAGCCGTGGGCCTTGGCATGGGCGTCGCGCAGGTAGCGGGTGCTTTCGCGGTGCTGATCGACGATGCGTACGGCGGTCTGAATGATGTCCTGGGTCATCGCGGCTTCAGCGTCCGGAATCAACTCCTGTGCCGAGACCGGTCCACGATGCTGCCAGGCAAACCAGGCGTTGGCCAATGCCCAGCCAAGCACTCCGAGACCCAGCAACCACAACAACAGTTTGCCGAGGAAGGCGCCCAGGCGCAGCCAGAGAGTTATCAGCATGGACACGTCCTTTTGACTGAGGCTGTGGTCATGGCAATTGCCCTTCCAGCGGTCCGCCCAACACTTTCAGATACTCCAGAAGTGCCCAGCGTTCTTCCGGCTGCAACCCGCGGCCGATCACGCCATTCCCGAGTTTGCCGGCACGGAATTCATGACCACTGTTGTGGTTGCCGGTGATTCGCGTGTCGAACAGAAAACCATTGGTAATGGCTTCGGTGCGGTAGCCGAGGTGTTCCGGGTCGTATTCGAAAGTGCCTTTGTAGAACGTGGTCGCACGCTCATCCTGAGGCGACAGCAATTGATAAATGCTCGGTACCGAACCGTTGTGCAGAAATGGCGCTGTCGCCCATATACCCGCCAATGGCCTGGCCTTGTATGAGCGCAATTCGCGCACACCGATCGGCAGTCCGAAACCGTCCATTTCAGGACGTTCGGCAGGGGTAATGTTGGCGTCTCGATACGCGCGGTCCCGGACAAATGCCGTGACATAGGCCAGCCCCTTGGCCACGGACATCTTGCTCAGGTCCAGTGGCTCGGTGGGTTTTGGCTCTACATCAAGTTTTTCCAGTTCCGCCTGCTTCCATTGCAACGCAGTAAGGTCGAAGCGGTGGTCGGCGATGTTGTTGGCCGCACCGGGGTCTGTGCCGATGTAATCCACCGGGACCATTTTCAGGTGCTGGACATATCGCCCCTCGCCCTGGCTGGTACTCGGTACATGACAACCCGCGCAGTTTTCGGCGAACAAGACGCGACCCTTTGCTGCCAGAGGTTTGTTGACCGCGCCTAACAGATCTTCCGGCCAGGCCGGTGGCGCGAGCCGTTGCAGGGTTTCTTCGATCAGGTGCAGATCGCGCACGCGTACGCTGGAAGGGTAGCGGGCATCGCCCGTCAGTGGCTGGCCGTTCGTGTCGAAGAAGTTCAGCGTGGCACCGACGCCCAGCGCCTCGCCGATGTTGCGGGCCATCGGTTGTTTCGCCGAGCCGTTCCACTGCACCCATTCGAATGTCCACATGCCCCACAACTGCGGATAATCGACCGGGGCATTGGCCACGCGATAGTTGTCGGGGGAAATCGCATCACCGAAGCTGGCGTTGGCGATGCGCCCGAAGGCGTCTGTGCGCCCCGGGCCTTCCTCGGTCGGATAGAGCCCGCGGTGGGTGTCGTTCCAGGCCACTTTGAGGAACGTATCCAGTGAAGATTTGAATTCATTGCGCAGTTGATTGTGGCGCGTCTCGTAGTCCTGCCCCAGCACGTTGCGTGCGAAACGTTCGAATTTCCATGGGTTGTAGTAGGTCGAGACCAGGCTGGCCACCAGCGCTTGTCCGAAACTGCCCCCTTTGAGTGTAGGAACGCTGGACGGCAGCACATGCTGCGCTGAGCCGCCGTCGATACGCACGGCTTGGCCCTTGAAACGCAATTCACCGGTATGGCAAGCCGCGCAGGTGATATCCAGAAACTTGTCCGGGCTCCCTGCATTTTGGTGTTGGGTAAAGCCTGCCGGGAGGTTGCCGGGGTTATTCGGTGTCGGTTTCTGGCCGGGGTCCACCAGAAAACCGAAGCGGGCAAGGTACTCGGGAGTGGCGAAGCGTTGCTGCGAGAAGGGCAGTTCGAGGGCGGTGAACCAGTCGTAGCGCAAGCCTTTGACCTGAGTGCCCTGGGGTGTGAAGTAATAAGTCTCTCGGTCGGCAGCGCTCCATTGCTCCAGGTAATGCACCTGTTGTGCAGGCGACCAGGTCGGCAATTTCGGGTTGGCGACGTAGTAAAGAACCACGGCCAAGACCAGCCCGAGCAGTACTGCGATAAGAACCAGCAAGCGAAAGAAGAGGCGCAAGATAAACATCCGTGTCGAATTATCATGCCGTTATGCCCGAGTGCCGCAGGTGCGGCAAGAGGCCATTACGTCAAATGTTGCAGGTTCCGAGTCAGCCACCTTCGGAGCAAGATGAAAGAAGCTTCATCAGCCGAATTGTGAAATGCGTTTAAACACCTGAACTTATCAATCGTTTCCAGCTCTTATGCCGGTAGCCATTGGTCGTGGCGGCCTGATAAGCTCGCGGCTTTACTCGATTGCCCTTTAGGCGCATGAACAAGGAAATAGCATGAAACAGCATCGGTTGGCGGCGGCGGTGGCCCTGGTTAGCCTGGTACTCGCGGGTTGTGATTCGCAGACCAGCGTAGAGCTGAAAACTCCGGCGCAAAAAGCTTCCTACGGTATCGGCCTGAACATGGGCAAGAGCCTGGCTCAGGAAGGCATGGATGACCTGGACTCCAAAGCTGTAGCCCAGGGCATCGAAGACGCCGTCGGCAAGAAAGAGCAGAAGCTCAAAGACGAAGAATTGGTTGAGGCGTTCGCCGCACTGCAAAAGCGTGCCGAAGAACGCATGGCCAAGATGAGTGAAGAGTCGGCCGCTGCCGGCAAGAAATTCCTCGAAGAAAACGGTAAGAAAACCGGCGTGACCACCACCGCTTCCGGCTTGCAGTACGAAGTCGTGAAGAAAGCCGATGGCGCTCAGCCAAAGCCGACTGACGTAGTGACCGTCCACTACACCGGCAAGCTGACCAACGGCACTGTATTCGACAGCTCCGTCGAGCGCGGCAGCCCGATCGATCTGCCGGTCAGCGGTGTGATCCCGGGTTGGGTCGAAGGTCTGCAACTGATGCACGTTGGCGAGAAGTACAAACTGTACATCCCTGCTGATCTGGCCTACGGCGCGCAAAGCCCAAGCCCGGCGATTCCGGCCAACTCGGTACTGGTATTCGACCTGGAACTGCTGGCCATCAAGGATCCGGCAAAAGAAGACGCCGCTGCCAAGTAACCAGCGCGTGTTTCACCGACAACGCCTCGCTTATGCGGGGCGTTGTTGCATCTGGCGTCAGGCACGGGTAAACAAAACGAACAGACGCTCTAGGCCGGAGTCTTAGGCATAGTAAGCGTTGGCGCTAGACGCACCAGGCAGCCAAGTCAATGAAATTATGGGTTTTTTTTGATGAGTAAAAAACGCCCGATCTGAACGGAGGCCTTGTAAAACGGGGCTTGCAGCGATGAAATGCAGCTCTGTTCACAAGGTTATCCACAATTTGTGTGGATAACATTTCAACGGGAGGAATGATGAAAGCACCCTGGAATTTCGCTCGTTTCCTGCCACTGGCCGGACGCCTGCTGGCACGTGGCCGACTGCCAACCCTGCTGTTCGCTGTCGCCAGCAAGGGCGCGAGCCAGGGCAATCGACTGGGCAAGCTCAAGGATGACTTGCGCCTGTTGCAGGCACTCTGCCTGGCCTATTGGCGCGGTGAGTATCGAGCCATCAGCCCCAAGGCGCTGGTTTCGGTTGTCGCGGGCCTGATGTACTTCCTCAGTCCGGTGGATGCGATCCCGGACTTCATTCCTTTGTTTGGCATGCTCGATGACATCGCCGTACTCGCATGGCTGATGAAAGTTCTCGACGACGAACTCAATGCCTTCCGCGCCTGGCGCAAACGGCAAGTGCCGGAGAAGCTCGCGGTGGTCGAGCGCCTGCCTGATACCCCCGAGCAACTTCAGCTTCAAGGCCCGAAAAAACACTGAGTCGATTTCGACGTGTTCACAGATTGATGCCCCCCGCGACCTTGGCCGCTGTTAGGATTACACTTCTAGGGAAAAGTGCCGACTCGCTAAGTGTTGTTGTCCTACGGGGTAGTCATGGATATTCAGATAATTACACGCGAAGGCGAGCCCGAATATGCGGTTCTGCCATGGGCTCAGTATCAGGCGTTACTGAAAGCAGCAGGTATCAAGGAGCAAGCGTCGCCTGACGCCACGAAGCTTCAGGCGGCAACACCAGACGCGATTCTTCCGGGTCTGGATCAACTACGCAGTTTGCGCGAAGAAAAGGGCATCGCCATCGAGGCGCTGGCCCGCACGGTAGGCATCAGCCCGTCTTACCTGGCCATGATCGAAAGTGGCGAGCGTCTGCCCGACGCCGCGATTCGTCGCAGCCTGGCCTGGGAATTGACGGTGCCAGGGTGGAGGGGTGAATCGTGAGCGTACGCATCAGTCGTCAACATTGGGACGGATTGCTGGGCGAACTGGATCAGGCGCGTCGTCAGCGCCATCTCCTGACTTATCGGGCATTACTGGAACGTTTGCAGTTGCCGACGCCGGCCATGCAAACCCTGACGGCGGCCCTTGAGCATCTGGCGGCACTGGATGCCAGGGCGGAGCAGCCATTGCGCAGTTCACTGGTGATCAGTCAGGGCGCCAGCCGCTTGCCGCGCACCGGATTTTTTGAATGTGTCGAGCGCCTCGGGCGTTTTTCCGGACCGTCGGACGGCGTTGCCGCCGCGTCCTGGCATGCTTCGGAAGTAGTCCGGGTGTTCGAGTACGAATACCCGGAATCGGCCGAGGCCTGAGTGTTTCTGCGACTCAAGGCGCGGGTCGGCTACTGGCTCGCGCGCAGGCTGTTTCACTGGTCGTGGTTTGTTCGTCAGCCACGGGGCTGGCACTGGCTCGAAGGCCAGTTCGCACGCATGGCCAATCTGGGCGATGTCGGCGCCCAGAGCTTCTATGGGCACATCCTGACGTTTCGCGGCGTCGGCCTTGGTGCTCGTGAGGAGGGCGTGCGTCTGTTGCGCCTGGCAGCGCTGGCAGGCGATGGCAAGGCGGCGTATCAGATTGGCGTGATCAGTTTGGCCGGGGCGCCGGGCAAGGCACCGGATCCGATTGAAGCGGCGCGGTTTTGGGGGATTGCGGCACAGGCCGGGCATCCGTTGGCGCCGATCAAGCTCAAAGAGTTGGCATCCCGCCGTTCTATGTAATCAACAGACATTTCCGACTGGCGTGAGGGCGATCCTTACGCCCCGTTTTCGCTTTAGCGAATTGCCCTACACCAACATCATCCTTTCCTGACTTCTTTCCTCGCGGATCCTCCGCAAAGTCCCTCGCGCCAATTTTCCTGCGCGAGGGAGTGTTCATGCTTGATCCGGTTTTTCATGCTGCTTCCCGCTTTTCGGTGCGCTGATGGATCAGATTGCCCGCATCGAGCAGGAGCTCGACCATTTCCCTCACACCCTGAGCCTGTACCGCGAACAGCTCGGCCGCTTCCTCAACCGCCGCGCCGATCAGGTCAGCCACGCCCTGGACCTGCCGTCGCTGATGGGCATGGAGCGGCTGATCAAGCTCGGTGATACCAGCAAGGTCGTCAGCAGCGGCGACGATGATTTCTTCTCGACGGTGGCGCAGTGCCCGGCCAACGGGATTCTGCTGATCGAGAGCCAGTTCGAGTCGGTGTACGACATTCCGCTGGGCAACATTCAGGTCGAGGTGGTGGCGCAGGAGGGTGGAGAAAGGAAGTCGGTCCCCCTGGATGAATTTGGCAAGGGCGAGTTCAGAGGCACGCCGGGCAAGTCCTATCGGGTGCACGTGCAGAGCGCCGTCACCCCGGAGCAGCTGGGTGCACTGTTCAAATCCTATGACGGGCTGAGCGGGCAGCTGGAGGCCTGGCTGCGTGGGGAGTGGCAAGGCTTCAAACCCCGGTGGCCGCAGTCGACCGCGGCGGCGGTCGGCAACGGGTTGCTCGCCGGCAGCTGGGCGGCGCTGGTCGGGGTGTGGGACCGCGTCGGTGAACTGTCGGCGATCCTGCAGGACCCGCGCCGGTTCGCCGAGAAGTTGGGCAGCGGCGCTGACGAGCTGGCCAGACTGGCGGAGCAAACCCCCGAGGCGATGGCCCGCCTGCAACTGCTGGCCAGTGACGAGGCGGTGCTGTGCCTGCTGTTGCGCACCGCCAGTCTGTGGCTGGAGATGCTGCCACCGAGTGTCATCGCCGGCGCCACCGCCGAGACGCTGTCGAGATTTGCCGTGGAGTTGCTGCTCGACCTGCTGATCGGCCTCATCCTGACGTTCGCCGCGGCCGGGGCGGGCATCGCTTATTTGTCGATGCGCTTGGCGCGGCATGGCGCGCAAT
>NZ_AKJM01000198.1 GCF_000282335.1 Pseudomonas sp. GM48 | reverse complement strand
TCAGCTGGACTCACGAATGCTTCGCAGCCGAACGCCGCCTCGCGGGCTCGGCAGCTGCCACAGATCGCATTACCGCTTAACTGACTGGCCGCTCTGCAATCATACCGTTTTGCCATCGCGGCCTCCTGCCTTCGATGGGCACGAACTCTACCGAATCCCGGTGTTCAGGTGCAGCGGCAGCCGCTTCAAAGGATTTCGTACAGAGCCTGAAACCGAAAACAACAGGGCAAAAAAAAAGCCACTCATCTGAGTGGCTTTTTTTCTGTATTTTGGAGCGGGAAACGAGACTCGAACTCGCGACCCCGACCTTGGCAAGGTCGTGCTCTACCAACTGAGCTATTCCCGCGTCTTGGTGTGGCGCATTCTATAGAATCCAGAAGCCCCGTCAACCCCTTGATTCAAAAAAGTTTTATTTCTTTTCAACATCGGTCTTCAGATGTGGCCAGGCAGCCCGCAAGTACTGGACCATCGACCACAAAGTCAGGCCAGCCGACACCATCAATAACGTATAACCCAGCAAGACCCAGAAACTGAAATCCTTGGGATTGGCCAGCAGGATCACCAGCGCCAGCATCTGCGCGGCGGTTTTCCATTTGCCCAGGTTCGACACGGCAACGTGTGCACGAGCGCCCAGTTCGGCCATCCATTCGCGCAGTGCCGAAACGACAATCTCGCGACCGATGATCACGGCAGCTGGCAGCGTGAGCCACAGGTTTCCGTGTTCCTGTACCAACAGTACCAATGCAACCGCAACCATCAGCTTGTCGGCAACCGGATCGAGAAAAGCCCCGAACGGTGTGCTTTGTTCCAGGCGGCGGGCCAGGTACCCGTCCAGCCAGTCGGTGGCGGCAGCGAATGCGAAGACCGAGGCGGATGCCAGGTAGCTCCATTGGTAAGGCAGGTAGAACAGTAAAATGAAGATCGGTATGAGCAGAACGCGTAGAACGGTAATCAGATTAGGGATATTCATCGGCACAACTGGCTACGAGGTGAGGGGGCATTCTACTCGCTGTGCAGATTTGCATAAATCAACTCTGCGAGCTTTTTACTGATCCCGGGGGCTTTGGCAATTTCTTCGATGCTTGCACGAGACAGCTCCTGCAATCCACCAAAATGTTTCAACAAGTCCCGCCGACGGGTTGGTCCGACGCCAGCGACGCCTTCCAGTGTAGACGTCCGGCGGGTTTTTCCACGCCGGGCACGGTGCCCGGTAATGGCAAATCGGTGGGCTTCGTCGCGAATCTGCTGGATCAGATGCAGCGCGGGAGAATCGCCACGCAACGTGAACTCATGCGCTGCGTCGTTCAGGTACAGGGTTTCGAAACCGGCCTTGCGCGTTGCGCCTTTGGCCACACCGAGCAGAATCAGGTCGGGCACGGCCAATTCATCGAGCACGTCGCGGGCCATGGACAACTGACCTTTACCACCATCGACCAGCAGGATATCCGGCAGCTTGCCCTCCCCGTCCTTCAGTTTACTGAAGCGTCGGGTCAGCGCCTGATGCATCGCCGCGTAATCATCGCCGGCCGTAACGCCCTCGATGTTGTACCGGCGGTAATCGGCCTTGATCGGGCCTTCGGGGCCGAAGACCACACAAGACGCCACCGTCGCCTCGCCACTGGAGTGACTGATGTCGTAGCACTCGAGTCGTTGTGGAGGCTCTTCCAGCTTCAGCACCTCGGCCAGCGCATCGAAGCGCGCCGTAATGTGCTGACGATTCGCCAGGCGCGCACTCAGTGCCTGCTCGGCATTGGTCACTGCCAATTGCTGCCAGCGCGCTCGCGTACCACGCACGCGATGGCTGATGGTCAGTTCACGACCGCGCAACTCTTCGATGGCGGCGATCAGTGTTGGAAAGTCATCGTGGACCACATTGACGATCAGCTCGCTGGGCAAGTCGCGTTCAGGACTGCTGATGAAGTACTGGCCGAGAAACGCGGCCATGACTTCAGAAACGTCTTCTTCAATACCGACTTGAGGGAAGAAGTTCTTGCTTCCCAACACCCGCCCGCCCCGCACGCTGATCAAGTGAACACAGGCGCCGCCCGGGTTGACGAATGCGGCAATCACATCGACGTCCCCGGTCCCGCCTTCCATGCTCTGCTGATCCTGGACCCGGCGCAGTAATGCAATCTGGTCCCGCAACTCGGCCGCTCGCTCGAATTCGAGATTGATCGCCGCTTCCTCCATCCCGGCGGACAATTCGTCAGTCAGGGCATTGCTGCGCCCTTCAAGAAACATCACCGAATGGCGCACATCTTCGGCGTACACCTGAGGCTCCACCAGCCCGACGCAAGGCGCCTTGCAGCGCTTGATCTGGTATTGCAGGCAAGGACGTGTACGGTTCTTGTAAAAACTGTCTTCGCATTGCCGAACGAAAAATGTCTTTTGCAGCAGGCTCAGGCTTTCGCGAATCGCGCCAGCGCTAGGGTAAGGACCGAAATATTTACCCTTGGCCTTTTTCGCACCACGATGAATGCTCAGTCGCGGAAACTCTCCATCGGAGAGATAGACGTAGGGGTAGGATTTATCGTCGCGCAGCAGGATGTTGTAGGGCGGCCGCCATTCCTTGATCAGCGTCTGCTCAAGCAGCAAGGCTTCGGTTTCGTTGGCCGTAATCGTCGTTTCGACTTGGGCGATACGCGCCACCAGTGCGGCGGTCTTGGGGGCAAGCCCGGTCTTGCGAAAGTAACTCGACAAGCGATTCTTGAGGTTTTTGGCCTTGCCGACGTAAAGCAACCGCGCTTCGCTGTCGAACATGCGGTACACGCCGGGGCGCCCGCTAACGGTCGACAGAAAGGCGCTCGGATCAAAGGTTTCGGTCATTTTCAGAGACTGGCGTCGACCATGCCATGACGAACCGCCAACAGCGTCAACTCGACATCACTGCTGATCGAAAGCTTTTCGAAGATGCGGTAACGGTAGGTATTCACGGTTTTCGGGGACAGGCACAATTTGTCGGAAATGATCTGTACTTTCTGGCAGCCGACGATCATCAGCGCAATCTGGATTTCCCGCTCCGACAAGGCATCGAAAGGAGAATCGTTGGTAGGCTGGAATGACTTGATTGCCAGTTGCTGGGCTATTTGCGGACTGATGTAGCGTTGCCCGGCGAACACCAGGCGGATGGCCTGGACCATTTCCGGCAACCCTGCCCCCTTGGTCAGGTACCCTGCCGCACCGGCTTGCAACAGCCGTGTAGGAAACGGGTCCTCTTCACACACGGTCACCGCGACGACCTTGATGTCCGGATGACTGCGCAACAGTTTGCGAGTGGCTTCAAGACCGCCGATACCCGGCATCTTGACGTCCATCAGCACCACATCGGGTTTCAGCTCACGCGCCTTGAGCAGGGATTCCTCACCCGACTCGGCCTGGCCGACTACTTGCAGGCCATCGATGTCAGCCAGCATTCGTGTAATGCCTGTACGAACGAGATCATGGTCATCGACCACTAGCACCCTAATCAAGCAGACACCTCGCGATATGGTCTTATTCGGTTGTCAGACACCTTAGCAAAAAGCATCTGACAGACCTAGCAGAAAGCGTCAGATTAAAAGTTTCAATTCATCTTGAAAGGCTTGTCGCCAGCGTGTCGCGGCAATGTCAGCGATTGATATCCAGCTGCATTCTCAGGAAACATTCGTCTTTGCCCACCACCCTCAATCCCTTGCGTTCGTACAACGCTTGCGCCGGATTGTTTTCGAATACCGTCAGGCGCAACGCCGGGCGCCGCTCCTTGCGCGCGACAGCCAGTACCTGATCGATCACCCAGGACCCAATGCCCTGCCCACGAAACGTTTCGGCGACGTGCAATTCGCGGATGTACAACGCTCTGGCATCGCGACTCAGGCTGACATAACCCGCCACTTTGTCGCCCCATATAATCATTCGGTTGTCTCGCCCGACCC
Organism: Pseudomonas sp. GM48; assembly: GCF_000282335.1. Taxonomy (GTDB): domain Bacteria; phylum Pseudomonadota; class Gammaproteobacteria; order Pseudomonadales; family Pseudomonadaceae; genus Aquipseudomonas. The sequence goes on along the minus strand of NZ_AKJM01000198.1, from coordinate 222 downwards.
AGGCCACGTCAAACGCTTCGTCCTGCCACAACAAATCATGCTGAATGTAGTAACGCAGCATGCCTTTACAGGTCAGCTCGCGGGCGAACACCAGGTCATCAGGCGTTGCCGGTCGCCATTGGCGTTCCATCACGCTGGCTCCACCACCAACACCTCCCCGGTCCAGCCCGCGGGATTACGCCGGGCAACGACCATCTGGTTGCCGGTACCGGCGGCAGCCGC
>NZ_AKJM01000197.1 GCF_000282335.1 Pseudomonas sp. GM48 | reverse complement strand
TATTGGCGTGACTGGAGTTCAGACGTGTGCTCTTCCGATCTAGCCCGCTCCCACATTGGTCCGGCGAACACAGGTCCATTGTGGGAGCGGGCTTGCTCGCGAAGGGGCCATGGAAAACACCACAAATATTGAATCCTGAACCCTTCCTGAAGAACCCCGCGATTCCCCTTCAGCTCGGCAATGCCTGGTTTACTCTGCAAAAACCGGGGCGTAAGCTTCGCGCGTTTTCATCCATTACGGAGACCCACAGTGGGTACTTGTTCGAGTGACAGTTGTCGGCCGGTCTCGGTAACCGGCATTTTCTCGGCAAGATAACGCGCAGTCTCCTGTGCCGTTGTCTCGCCGAAAAGCGAGCAGCGGCATCCCGGTCATGGCCAATCCTGGCCGTGTCCCGACGCCCCTCTCATCGACGCTGAACAGTGCGTGGTTTCGACTTTTTGTCGTGGCCGCCGCTCTATCGACACGCCTGTCATTCGTGACTGGCGCGCCAGGCCTTGCCATGCCGGTTGTTCCGGCGGCAGCGGCGTGGACCTGCCTGCTTGACGGTTTCCCGGCTGACCAAAGGGGCACCAGCCATGAAACTTACCCTCAAGGAACTCTTCGCAGGCTTCCTGCGCAACCGCCACATCGCCCGACACTTTCGTCGCCTGGCGTTGCTGGAATCCTTCACCGACACCACGGTCAGCCGTGAAGTCCCGCCGACCCTGGCACAAACCCTGGTAGCCGCTGCCGGCAGTGAAACGGGCCAGTTGATCAACTCACTCGGCACCCACACCGACGGCTTGAGCGAACTCGAAGCCGCCGCCCTGCGCGAGCAATATGGCCTCAACGAAGTCGAGCACGAGCAGCCGCTACCCTGGTGGACGCACCTGTGGCACTGCTACAAAAATCCGTTCAACCTGCTGCTGACGTTGCTGGCGGTCATTTCCTGGCTGACCGAAGACATGAAGGCCGCCATCGTGATTTTTTCCATGGTGGTGCTCTCGACCTTGCTGCGTTTCTGGCAGGAATCCAAATCCAACCAGGCCGCCGATGCCCTCAAGGCCATGGTCAGTAACACGGCCACAGTGATGCGCCGGGACCTTGAGGACCTCAGCGCGCAGCGCATCGAATTGCCGATCAAGCAGTTGGTTCCGGGCGACCTGATCGTGCTGTCCGCCGGTGACATGATTCCCGCCGATTGCCGGGTGCTCAGTGCCAAGGACCTGTTCGTCAGCCAGGCGGCGATGACCGGTGAATCGATGCCGGTGGAAAAATTTCCTCGCCAGCAGGACCGCGACACGCGCAATCCACTGGACCTGGACAACATTCTGTTCATGGGCACCAACGTGGTGTCGGGCACGGCGCTGGCGGTGATCCTCACCACCGGCAACAGCACCTATTTCGGCGCCTTGGCCCAGCGCGTGGGCGCAACCGACCGGGCGCCGACTTCGTTCCAGACCGGGGTCAACAAAGTCAGCTGGCTGCTGATCCGCTTCATGTTCGTCATGGCGCCGCTGGTGTTGTTCATCAACGGTTTCACCAAGGGCGACTGGACCGAAGCGCTGCTGTTCGCGCTGTCGATTGCCGTGGGCCTGACCCCGGAAATGCTGCCGATGATCGTGACATCGACCCTGGCCAAGGGCGCGGTGTTCCTGTCGCGCAAAAAAGTCATCGTCAAACGCCTCGACGCCATTCAGAACTTCGGCGCCATGGACGTGTTGTGCACCGACAAGACCGGCACCCTGACCCAGGACAAGATCTTCCTGGCGCGCAACGTCGATGTCTGGGGCCGCGACTCCGATGACGTGCTGGAAATGGCCTACCTCAACAGCTACTACCAGACCGGCCTGAAAAATCTGCTGGATGTGGCGGTGCTCGAACACGTCGAGGTCCATCGCGAATTGAAAGTCGGCACGGCGTTTCGCAAGGTCGACGAGATTCCGTTCGACTTCACTCGCCGGCGCATGTCGGTGGTGGTCGCCGAGCACGAGCAACCGCACCTGCTGATCTGCAAGGGCGCGGTGGAAGAGGTGCTGGCGGTCTGCTCGCGGGTACGTCACGGCGAAGTCGATGAGGCGTTGACCGAAGAACTGCTGGCGCGAATCCGTCAGGTCACGGCCACGTTCAACGCCGAAGGTTTGCGGGTGGTTGCCGTAGCAGCCCGGTCAATGATTGAAGGACGCGACACCTACAGCCTGGCCGACGAACAGGAACTGACACTGATCGGTTACGTAGCGTTTCTCGATCCACCGAAAGAAAGCACCGCCCCGGCCCTCAAGGCCCTGGCGGCGCATGGTGTGGCGGTGAAAGTGCTGACCGGTGACAACGAACTGGTGACGGCGAAAATCTGCCGCGAAGTCGGCCTGGAACAGCAAGGCCTGCTGATGGGCAATGACATCGAACGCATGACGGATGCCGAGCTGGCGAAAGCGGTGGAGACCACCAACGTCTTCGCCAGACTGACCCCGTCGCATAAGGAACGCATCGTCCGTCTGCTCAAGGGCAACGGCCATGTGGTGGGTTTCATGGGCGATGGCATCAACGACGCCCCGGCGCTGCGCACGGCCGACATCGGTATTTCGGTGGACAGCGCCGTGGACATCGCCAAGGAAGCGGCCGACATCATCCTCCTGGAAAAGAGCCTGATGGTGCTGGAGGAGGGCGTGCTGGAAGGGCGCCGCACCTTCGCCAACATGCTCAAGTACATCAAGATGACCGCCAGTTCGAACTTCGGCAACGTGTTCTCGGTGCTGGTGGCCAGTGCGTTCATCCCGTTCCTGCCAATGCTGCCGATGCATCTGCTGGTGCAGAACCTGCTCTACGACATTTCGCAGATCGCCATTCCGTTCGATAACGTCGATGACGAAATGCTCAAGCAACCGCAACGCTGGCAGCCGGCGGATGTCGGGCGCTTCATGCTGTTTTTCGGGCCGATCAGTTCGATCTTCGACATCACCACGTTCGCCTTGATGTGGTACGTGTTCGATGCCAACACCCCGGATCACCAGACCCTGTTCCAGTCCGGCTGGTTCGTGGTCGGGCTGCTGACCCAGACGCTGATCGTGCACATGATCCGCACGCCGAAGATCCCGTTCCTGCAAAGCCGCGCGGCCATGCCGTTGCTGGTGATGACCGGACTGATCATGGCCGTGGGTATTTTCCTGCCGATGGGGCCGCTGGCGCATTACTTCAAACTGCAGGCGCTGCCGTCGCTGTACTTCGTGTTCCTGCCGGTGATCCTCCTGGCATACATGGCGCTGACCCAGGCGGTAAAAGGGTTCTACATCCGCCGGTTCGGCTGGCAATAAAGCCGCAAAACCTGTGGGAGCGGGCTTGCTCGCGAATGCGATGTATCAGTCACCATCATCATCGACTGACCCACCGCTTTCGCGAGCAAGCCCGCTCCCACAGGGGATCGTGTGTTTTTCAAGGGATTCATCATGCAAGCACTTAACAACCTCAAGCTGGCCTCCCTGCTCGACACCCTGGTCAGCCTCAGCGCGGCCTTTATCCTCGGCGGCCTGATCGGTTTCGAGCGTCAGTACCGGCAACGCACCGCCGGCCTGCGCACCAACGTGCTGGTGGCGGTGGGCGCGGCGATTTTCGTCGACATGGCCAACCGGCTGGCCGGTGCCGAAGGCGCGGTGCGGGTCGTGGCGTACGTGGTCTCCGGCATCGGTTTTCTCGGTGCCGGGGTGATCATGCGTGAAGAAGGCAACGTGCGCGGCCTCAATACCGCCGCGACCCTCTGGACCTCTGCGGCCGTGGGCGCCTGCGCCGGCGCCGACCTGCTGGCCGAAGCGTTGCTCGGCACACTGTTCGTGCTCGCGGCCAACACCTTGCTACGGCCGATCGTCAACAACATCAACCGTCAGCCGCTGGATGTGATTTCGGCAGAAGTCACCAACATCGTCTATGTCATTGCCCGGCGTACGCAGCAAAAAACCGTGCTGGCCTTGCTCGAAGCCGAGCTGGAGCGCAGCAACTATCCGGCCAGCGATGTCGATGTGCATGCCTTCGGCACGGATGAAATAGAAATCGAAGCCACCCTGGCGACCACCTCGGTCGATGGTGATGAACTGGATGCGCTGGTGGCCCGGATTTCGACGTCGACCCTGGTGGTGCAGGCGTTCTGGAGTCCGAGTACTACGGAGTGAAGGCCAAGGTTTCCCTGGCAAGCGTCAGACTAACCGGCATTTATTTAGGAATATTCCTACATAAACCTAAGAGGGTCTTCCGTAGGCTTTGCGACCTCTTGAAACCGACATCCTTTTGGAGGTCACCTTGCCGGATAAATCCTTGCGCATCCTGATCGTCGATGCGCAGCACTTCAACCGCCTGCGGATCGAGCGGCTGTTCAACCAGCTCGGCTACTTCCGGGTGGCACCGGTGCAGAGCCTCGACGAGCTCCTTCCACTGGTGGAGTACGCTGGCGAGCCTCTGGATCTGGTGCTCGTCAATGGGGCGATGGCCAGTGAAGGGCTGGACCTGTTCAGTTTCCTGGCCGACAACCCGCATGTTCATCACGGGTTTATCTTCAATGACCAGCAGGTGCCGGTGCCGCCCGTCGCAGCCAAAGTCCAGGTCAGCCAGGCCGCGCTGCCTGACCTGGCGTCGATTACGCAGTTGATGAGCGCCATTGATTGTGGGTTACCGTTCGTCGGAACTGTCATTTCTGTCAGGTAGTTCTTTCCAGCCTTCCATGCAAAAGTCTATGCGCAGCGTTGTGCCCAATCGCTGCGGTGCCTGGAGGGCATTTTTTTGCCCGATCGTGTTGTTTTGCACGGGAGTTGTCATGAAGTCAGCACTGATTGTGGAAGATCATCCGGTGGTTCGCTCCATGATCAAACTCGTACTCAAGGGCGAAGGATTCAAGCAGATTTACGAGGCCTCCCGTGGCGATCAGGTCTTGTCGTTGATCCGCGAGCATCAACCGGATGTCGTGCTGCTTGATCTGGGCCTTCCCGGTGTGGCGGGGCTTGAGGTGATGGATCGCATCAAGGCCGAAGACACGCGATGCCGCGTGGTGGTGTTCACCTCGCTGGAGGCCCAGTTTTATCAGGACCGGTGCATGCGTGCCGGGGCTGTTGCTTATGTTTCCAAGAGCAAGGACCTGGATGACTTGAAGGCGGCGGTGAATTGCGTGATGGCCGGCTACACCTATTTCGCCCAGATCTCCTCGAGCTCCGTGTCGACGGGGGAGTTGCAACGCAGTGAAAAGCAGTTGATCGACAAGCTCTCCAATCGTGAGTTGACCATTTTGCAGTACCTGGCCCGGGGTTCGAAAAACCTGGAAATCGCCGAGATCATGCACCTGAGCTACAAGACCGTCAGTACCTACAAGACCCGACTCACCCTCAAGCTCAACATGAGCTCGTCGGTGCATTTGAGGGATTTCGCCCTGCGCAATCATTTGATCTGAATGAACGTACTCCGACGACTGGCAGGTTGGATGCTGGCTGGCCTTCTTCTATGGACATCGATGGTCTGTGCACAACAGTCTTTGACCTTGTTGGGACGCTCGAGTGTCGAAGGCCTGAGCGTCAGGTTGTCGGAAACCGAGTTACGCTGGCTGCAGCAAAAGGGCCGATTGGTGCTGGCCGTCTCGGCTCCGGACTATCCTCCCTTCGAGTTCAACACGGCCGGCAAGGTGTTCGAGGGCGTCACAGCCGATTACGCCGGATTGCTCGAACAATTGTTGAACGTAGGCATTGTGGTTCAACGTTATCCGTCGCGGGCCGACGCGGTGCAGGCCATCAAGGAAGGGCAGGCAGACCTGCTGGGAACGGCCAATCGATTTGAAGCCGAAGATCCACAGTTACAGATGTCCAGCGCCTATGCGGTCGATCAACCGGTGCTGGTCACGCGCACCGATTTCCCTCCGGTGCTCGACCCGACACTGGCCGGCAAGCGGCTGGTGATGCTGTATCACTACTTGCCCGAATACAGCGTGCAACAGTTCTATTCCAAAGCGCAGGTCCAGCTGTTTCCCTCGACACTGGCGGCGATGGGCGCCGTGGCGTTCGGTCAGGCCGATGTCTACCTTGGCGATGCGATCAACGCCCATTATCTGATCAGCAAGAATTACCTGAACAACGTGCAATTGACGGATTTTTCGCCCATGGAGTCCGGGCGTTTTGCCTTTGCGATGGCCCGTGACAACGTGCCGCTGTTACGCATCGTCAACAAGGCACTGGCGGCCATCACCACCAATGAACAAATGAACATCCTGCGCCGTTGGGGGGCCAACGGGGTGTCTATCCCGGGCACCCAGTCCTTGCAATTGAGCGTGGCCGAACAGCACTGGCTCCAGCGCCACCCGCGCGTGCGGGTCGCGATCAATGAAAATATTCCGCCGATTACATTTGTCGACAGTGAAGGCAAGTTTCGCGGTATCGGTGTCGATGTGCTGGCGAAAATCACTTTGCGCACCGGGTTGCAATTTGACATCCAGGGCATGAAGTCGGTGGCCGAGATGATGTCCGGCATCACCAGCGGCCAGATCGATGTGCTGGCCGGTATCGGCCTCAGTTCCCAGCGTGAAGATGAATTGCGGTTCACCCGTTCGTTTCTGAGCAGCCCGTCGGTGCTGGTGACCCGCGTGGCCGTGGACAGCCCCAGGACGCTGGATGACATGGCGGGGAAAACCTTGGCGCTGACCCGGGGCAACATTGCCAGCGAGTACATCAGCCAGCATTACCCGCAGATCCAGCAGGTGGATGCGCCACTGTCGACGGACGCCATGGAAATGGTCGCGCAGGGCAAGGCCCAAGGCGGCATCAACTCCTTGATCAGCGCCCGTTACCTGATCTCCCGGCAGTATCGCGATCGCCTGCAAGTGACCAGCACCGTGGGCACCGACCCCGCTCGAAGCACCCTGGCAACCAGTCGTGAGGCCACCGAGCTGCATTCGATTCTGGACAAGGCGCTACTGAGTATCCCACCCGAAGAAATTGACGAGCTGACTCAACCCTGGCGCTATGACTCGATGGTCGAGCAGAGTTACTGGCTGCGACACCGGCAGGCGATCGTGCAGGCGTTTGCGGTGGCAGGTGTCTTGCTATCGCTGGCGTTGGCCGGGATCGTCTGGCAGCGGCGCCAGATTCGTCAGCGTCAGCAATTGCTCGGACAACTGCAGGAAGCCAAGGACGCGGCCGACGACGCCAATCGGGCCAAGACCACATTCCTGGCCACCATGAGCCATGAAATCCGCACGCCGATGAACGCATTGATCGGCATGCTTGAACTGGCGCTGAAACGGGCTGATGAAGGAGTGACCGACCGCGCCGCCATCGAGGTGGCGTCCAACGCCGGGCAGCAGTTGCTGGATTTGATCGGCGACATTCTGGATGTCGCCCGGATCGAATCCGGGCATTTGTCGTTGGCGCCGGAGCGGGTCAATCTGCACGCGCTGGTGACGTCGGTCTGCCGGGTATTCGAAGGGCTGGCGGTGCAGAAGAATCTGCAGTGGCGGGTCGAGCTCGACGCGCTCAGTGACTGTGACGTGATGCTTGATCCCACGCGCTTCAAACAGGTGCTGTCCAATCTGCTGAGCAATGCGATCAAGTTCACCCGTGAAGGCCAGGTGAACCTGACGCTGCGGGTACTGCCGCAAGCGCCGGCGCATCTCGCGGTCAGCGTACACATCGAGGACAGTGGCATCGGTATCAGCGCTTTCGACCAGCAACGCCTGTTCAGTCCGTTCGTGCAGGCGGGCAACAGCCAGCAGTCGGCCCGGCAGGGTTCCGGCCTGGGCCTGGTAATCAGTCGCACCCTGTGCGAAATGATGGGCGGCCGGTTGCAACTCGACAGTGAACCTGGGCGCGGCACGCGGGTGCACATCAGCCTGGTGCTGCCCGTCCTGCAAGCGTTGTCGGTCGAAGTGGTGTCCCAGGGGCCGGAGCCGCTCGCGACCCGGGCGTTGACGATTCTGGTGGTCGACGATTATCCGGCCAATCGCCTGCTGCTCTCGCGGCAACTGAGCTATCTGGGCCACCGTGTGATGCTCGCGGAGGACGGGGTGCAGGGGCTTGAACAATGGCGCGGGCAGGGGTTCGATCTGATCATCACCGACTGCAACATGCCGGTGCTCAGCGGTTACGAGTTGGCGGGTGCGATACGTGAGCAAGAACGGCTGCAAGGTCTGTCGCCGACGCTGATTCTGGGCTTTACCGCCAATGCGCAGGCCGAGGAGAAAGCCCGTTGTCGGGCAGCGGGCATGGATGATTGCCTGTTCAAACCCATTCGCCTGGTGGATTTGCAGGCGTGGCTCGCCCAGCGCTTTTCCAGTGCACCTCCAGCGGCAATCGAGACCCCTGGCTTCGCCGAGTTCGATTTGAGCGGGCTCGAACGCTATGCGGATTCGGACCGTGAGCTGATCGATCAACTGCTGCGCGATCTGGCGCTGACCAACCGCGAGGATCGCGTGCATTTGCTGGCCTTGCACACCAGCGACAATCACCCTGGTTTGCAGGCACTGGTACACCGGATCAAGGGTGGGGCGTTGATGGTGCGAGCGTTTGGCCTGGTGGAGTGTTGCGAACAACTGGAGCGGGCGTGCCATGACGGCAGCAGGGCACTGATCGACGACGCCGTCGACCAGTTGCAGCAAGCCATGACCCGTCTGGATCAAAGTCTTGAGCAGGATTGAGGCTCAATCCCAGTTCGGCGCGATACCTTTTGGGCTGGTTAGCCGGTGGCCGCGATCCAGCGTTGCGATCAAGTCCATGTCGGCCTCGCTCAAGGTCAGCTCGCGAGCCTTCAAATTGCTTTCAAGGTTGGTCCGGCGAGTGGACGACGGGATCACTGCGTAGCCCGATTGCATGGCCCAGGCCAGGGTGACCTGAGCCGGCGTCGCTTGCAGGCGTTCGGCGATCTGCTGGACGAGTGGGTCCTTGAGGACTTCACCGTACGCCAGGGTCATGTACGACGTGATGCCGATGCCCTGGCTCTGCGCGAACGCGACGACCTTGCGGTTTTGCAGGTACGGATGCAGTTCGATCTGGTTGGTTGCAATGTGCTCGGCACCGATGGCCGCAATCGCCTGTTTCATCAGGTCTACGGTGAAGTTGGACACGCCGATCTGCCGGGTCAGGCCCAGGCGCTTGGCTTCGAGCAGGGCGCCCATGAATTCTGCGACAGGCACTTGATCGTCCGGCGACGGCCAGTGAATCAGGGTCAGGTCCAGGTAGTCGGTCTGCAATTTGCGCAGGCTTTCTTCAAGGCTGTCGATCAGACGATCCCCGGAGAAGTTGGCAACCCAGATCTTGCTGGTGATGAACAGTTCTTCCCGGGCGATGCCGCTGGCGGCGATTGCCTCGCCGACTTCGGCTTCGTTTTCATAGATTTGCGCGGTATCGATCGCCCGGTAGCCGAGCGCAAGGCCGGTGCTCACCGAATCGATGACCACTTGGCCTTGCAAGCGAAACGTACCCAGACCGAAGGCGGGAATGGACATTGATGACTCCAGAGGTTGCAGTGGGAATGGGCGCGAGTATCCGCGCCTGCATCCGTGAGAAAAACCGCTGGAGCGGCAAAGCAATGTTTACCGCAAGTCAAGAATCACCGGCAGTCTGGTTGGGTGATGGTGTTTGATCCGCCGCCTTCGCGAGCAAGC
>NZ_AKJM01000196.1 GCF_000282335.1 Pseudomonas sp. GM48 | reverse complement strand
GAACGCAGCCTCGCAGGCTCGGCAGCTGCTACATGCCAAACGCCAGAAACCACAAGGGGAGCCGAAGCTCCCCAAGAAGTAGTTGCATGCTCTATTTTTATTTTTGGTTTCGGGCTTTTTGTTTTTGTTGAGTGCCCTCGCCATGAAGCTTTCCTTCATGACCCTCCCAATCGGGAGCCAAGAGCAAACGGATTGCTTTGGTCGCTGAATTGCAGTGATCTTTCGATCCAACCAGTACAGGCTCTGTCTTAAGACAGTTTTTTGTTGTTCTCAGCCTGGTCGTGGGGCAAGCCCCAAATACAACGCCTCTCCAAAAGAATCAGTTAGCTGCGCCTCTCGCCGTCTTGTTTTTATTGTGCGTGAGTCGATTCGTCTTATTTTTATTGTCTTGTGCATTGCTTGTTATTGTTCTTGTACCAAACATATAGCAGGGTGCGTGCCAACTTTTTAAAAGCCCAATAAAACAAGGGGTTAGGCCGATTGCCAGGCATTTCAAGGGCCAAAAAAAGCCGGGGCTTCGTTACCGTAAGCCCCGGCTTCTGTTACGTGAAAAAACTGAGGTAACAGTTTTTTCCACAAAGTCATGTGTTACCCGCACATGAGACAGGTGCGGTTCAGCTTTCGCTGGCCACCCCGGTCTTGCGACGTGGGATGCCCAGGCGCTGACGGCGCTCCCACAGGCATTTGCGGCTGACCCCGAGTTTGCGGGCCAGTTCGGTTTCAGTCATGTGGTCCTGATGCTCGAGGACGAAATGCTGGAAGTAGTCTTCCAGGGAGAGGTCTTCGGTCGGTTCGTGGTTGTTGTTACTGGCACTGCCGTTGCCCTGTTGTGGGGGCAGGCCAATGAACTCATCGTCTTCCAGGTCGCCCAGCTCGATGTCGATGCCCAGCAGGTCGGCGGAAATTTCCGGGCTTTCGCACAGGATAACGGCGCGCTCGACGGCGTTTTCCAGTTCACGAACGTTGCCCGGCCAGGAGTAGTGACGAATGGCTTGCTCGGCATCCGCGGCGAACTTCAGGTCGGTGCGGTTGATTCGCGCACTTTGCCGCGCCAGGAAGGCATTGGCGATTTCGTTGACGTCGGCACCGCGCTCGCGCAAGGCTGGCAGCTTCAGCGCGATAACGTGGAGGCGGTAATACAAGTCTTCCCGGAACTGGCCGATTTTCGCCAGGCTCTTGAGGTCGCGGTGAGTCGCGGCGATCAGGCGCACATCGACTTTTTGCGACTGCACCGAGCCCACCCGGCGAATTTCACCTTCCTGCAATACGCGCAGCAGGCGAGCCTGGGCTTCCAGCGGCAGTTCACCGATTTCGTCGAGAAACAAGGTGCCGCCGTCCGCCGCTTCCACAAGCCCGGCGCGCCCGGCGCTGGCGCCAGTGAATGCGCCTTTCTCGTGGCCGAACAATTCGGATTCGATCAGGCTTTCCGGAATGGCCGCGCAGTTCACCGAAATCATCGGCGCCTTGGCGCGCCTGGACAGGTTGTGCAGGGCGCGCGCCACCAGCTCTTTACCAGTACCCGATTCGCCCTGGATCAGAACGTTGGAGTCGGTCGGTGCCACTTTGCGGATCTTGCCGTACAGGTCCTGCATCGGCGGGCACGAGCC
>NZ_AKJM01000195.1 GCF_000282335.1 Pseudomonas sp. GM48 | reverse complement strand
TCCACCGAGTCGGTGATGCTGGTCACGGCCGGTGTGGTGTTCGGCACCAGGTTTTCGAAGTTGCCGCCGGTGGTACCGGTGATGGTGGTGCTGACGGTGCTGCCGTTGTTGTAAACGTCATTGGCCGGGGTGGGCGCGTTCACGGTGCCGCTGGTCTGCCCGGCGGCGATGGTGATGGTAGAGCCGTTGCTCAAGGTCACGGTCACCGGCGTCTGTGCCGGGTTGGTCAGCGTTGCGGTGTAGGTGATCTGGCCACCTTCGTTGACGGTGTTGCCAGCCGTCAGGGTGACCGTGGTGGTGTCGACGGTGTCGGTGACCTGGGTCACGGCCGGGGTGGTCGGCGGCGTTACAGTGATGCCGCTACCGCCGTTGGTGCCGGTGACAGTTACGTCGATCTGGGTCGCGTCGTTATAAACAGTGTCGTTCGGAGCCAATGGCACGTTGACGGTGCCGGTGGTTGCGCCCGCGGGAATCACGATCACCGCGCCGTTGGACAAGGTAATGGTCAGGTCACTCAGCGGTGCCTGGGTCAGGGTCGCGGTGTACACCAGCACGCCACCGGCTTCGGTGATGGTTGGCGTGGCGCTGAGGCTCAGGGTCGACTCGCGCAGGGCGTTGGCGGTGGTGCTGGTGGTCTGGCCGCCGGTGGTGTCCTGAGTGGTTTGCGCAGCAGAGTTGATACCCGCGGTCGGGAAGCCGATGGTCGGGTCGACGCGGCCGGCAGTGGCGTGGAGCATCACGAAGCTGTGACCGCCACCGACGGCACCGCCAGAACCTGCAGCCGTCGGGCCGGCGGCGGTGGCTTCAAGGTCTTTGGTCGGGTCGGCACCGGCGGCAATGGCTTGCTGCAGTTCTTCAACGGACGGCGCGGCTTGCGAAGTGGCGGCTGCCAGATCAGTGCCGGAGTCAGGGGCGTCAGCGCTCCACTGGGTGTCACGGCCCAGATCGAGTGTGCGGCCATCGGCCAGTTCCAGGGACACGGCACCGGAAAGGCCAGTATCGATCCGGTCACCGGCGAACAGCTTGTCGCCTTCAACGAGAACACGGCGGACGCCCTCTGGGGACACCACGAAAACCTGACCGACAATGCTTTTGACGATGGCAACAACACTGCTCATTGAAGACTCTCCGGGGTGTCACGTTCAGTTGACTTCCATAGAGCTGATGGCGCCTGCGCCGACCAGTCTGGACGTACATTGCAAAATGAGTACACAAGTTTGACGCATAAATTCGTCAATAATTTGGCTAGAATTTTTAGTTATTAACTTTATGCCAAACTATTGACCTTCTCGGAGCCATCCTAAACAATCGTCCCAGTAATGTCACATTGATATTTCAGTGGTGGCCTGTCCTCGGTATGTGATCCAGTTCCGCTTTTTGAACTTTCCGACATACGGTCATTCCGCTTGCCATCTTCCGACGCAGCACGTTCTTTTGCTGTGATTCAAGACAAGAAGTTCTGGGAAATTCCTACAATGCGTTCGCCTCTGTTCATGGCTCTACCTTTCGCTCTCGCCGCGTCTTTCGCCCAGGCGCAATCCTTGCCAGAAGCCATGCAACAAGCGCTGGACGTCCATCCGGAGGTCCAGGCAGGCGTCAACAGCCGATTGGCTGCGGATTATCAATTGAAGGCAGCGAAAGGTGGATACCTGCCACGGGTCGACCTGCTGGGAGGTTACGGTCGTGAAGGCACCGATAGCGTGACTACGCGCACGGACGGCAGCAACAATCACTGGGAAACCCTGAATCGCAGTGAATCAAGTCTGCGACTGACCCAAATGGTCTTTGACGGTTTTGCGACGTCCAGCGAAGTTGGGCGTCAACAAGCCGTCGTCAACTCACGCGCTTACTCGCTGCTGAGTACTTCCGAGCGTACCGGGCTGACTGTGGCCCAGGTTTATCTCGACGTGCTGACCCGCCGCGAATTCGTGCGTCTGGCCGAGGACAACCTCAAGAGCCACCAACGCATCTACGACCAGATCCAGCTGCGCACCCAGCGTGGCGTCGGCAGTGGTGCTGACCTCGACCAGGCCGAGGCGCGAATGGCTCAGGCGCGCAATAACCTGATCACCGAACAGACCAATCTGGCTGACGCCGAAACCAACTACCTCTCCGCTGTTGGTCAAATGCCCGATCAACTGGAGCGCCCGGCGAACTTTATGGCGCTGATGCCGGCCAACCTGAATGAAGCCCGTGCGCAGATGCTGGAAAACAGCCCGATCCTGCGTTCGGCCGAATCCGATGTCGCCGCGGCCGAGAAGCAATACGATACGGCCAAGTCGACGTTCTACCCACGCTTCGATGCTGAATTGGGTCGCACCGCGGACAACGACATTGATGGTCAGAACGGCCACGACAACGGATGGCAAGCCATGCTGCGCATGCGCTTCAATTTGTATTCCGGCGGCAGCAACAAGGCCGATCTGGAATCCAAGTCCTACCTGTCGAACCAGGCGCTGGACATCCGCAACAATGCCCTGCGCCAATTGAATGAAGAGTTGGGCCTGGCCTGGAACGCCCTGAACAACGCCAACGCGCAGGTGCCGATCGCCCAGCAATACGTCGATCACAGCACCGCCGTGCGTACCGCTTACCAGCGCCAGTTCAGCCTCGGCGAGCGCACCCTGCTCGATTTGCTCGACAGTGAGAACGAACTGTTTACCTCCTCTCGCCGCCTGGCGGAGATCAAGAATATTCAGTTATTTACTCAGTACCGTATCAAGGCGACCATGGGCGAATTGCTCAAGAGCCAGGGAGTGGTCGCACCATTGGCATCCGTTGTGCAAAACGATGTGAAGCCCAAGGTCCAATTGCCCGGTATGAATTGAGCAAGACCTTCATTATTCAATTGTTAGCCAAGAGTGCCGAGCGTGGAATCAGAAGTCAGTCGGGTTCAACTCATTCATGATCCGCGCGCGTTGCATGACGATCCGTTACTGGATGGTCTGCTCGCTCTTTGCATGCTGCACCAGAAACCTGCCAGCGCGGCAATGCTGACCACCGGCCTGCCACTGCCTGAGCAACGCTTGAGTGTCGACCTGTTGCCACGTGCGGCAGCTCGCGCTGGGCTGCAAGGTCGGGTGCTGCAACGCAAGCTGGGGGATATTCCGGCGATTGCCATGCCGGCATTGTTGTTGCTCAAGGACGGTCGCAGTGCTGTCCTGCTTGGTTGGCAAGGTGAAGATCAGGCACGGGTTCTGCTCAGCGAAAGCGATGGCGGCGAGTCCCTGGTCAGCCGTGAGCTGTTGGCCGACGACTACACCGGCAAGGTCTTTTTTGCCCAGCCGCAGCACAAATTCGACGTCAATCACGGCACGCTGATCCCGCGTGCGCGCTCGTGGTTCCGTGACACCCTCAAGCGTTCGCGCTGGTTGTACGCCGATGCCATCGCCGCCAGTTTTCTGATCAACATCATTGCCATGGCCGCGCCATTGTTCGTGATGAACGTCTACGACCGCGTCGTACCGAACCAGGCCGAAGCGACGCTGTGGGTGCTGGCACTCGGCATTACTGGCGCCTATCTATTCGACCTGATCATGAAAAGCCTGCGTAGCCTGTGCCTGGATCTGGCCGGCAAGAAAACCGACCTGATTATCTCGGCCACACTGTTCGAGCGCATCGTCGGCATGGCTATGAAGTACCGGCCGGCACGGGTCGGCAGCTTTGCCCAGAACATTCATGAGTTCCAGAGCCTGCGCGACTTTCTCGCCTCGCTGACCCTCACCAGCCTGATCGACCTGCCGTTCACCATTTTGATTTTCATCGTCATCGCGATCCTCGGCGGGCATCTGGTGTGGATACCGGTGCTGGCATTCCCGATTGCCCTGGCCATCGGCTATGCCTTGCAGAAACCCCTGGTGGCGACCATGGAGCGGACCATGGCACTGGGGGCCGAGCGCCAGTCGAGCCTGATCGAAACCCTGGCCGGCCTGGATGCGGTGAAGGTCAACAACGCCGAAAGCGAACGCCAGTATCAGTGGGAACAGACCATCGGCACCCTCAGTCGCCTTGAGTTGCGGGTGAAAATGCTCTCCGGCCTGGCGATGAATATCACCTTGCTGATCCAGCAACTGGCCGGGGTGATCATGATCGTCTTCGGCGTGTACCAGATCATCGACGGTCACCTGAGCATGGGCGGCCTGATTGCCTGCTATATGCTCAGTGGTCGTGCGCTCAGCCCACTGGCGTCGTTGTCCGGATTGCTGACTCGCTATCAGCAGGCGCGGGTGACCATGACGTCAGTCGACCAGATGATGGAGCTGCCCCAGGAACGCAATTTCGAAGAGCGTCCGCTCAGCCGCAAAGTGCTGCAAGGCGCCATTGAGTGCCGCCAGCTCAACTTCACCTACCCGCAACAGCAGAACCTTGCGCTGAAGAACATCAACCTGTCGATTCGTCCCGGCGAGAAAGTTGGCATCATCGGCCGAAGCGGCTCGGGCAAGAGTTCGCTGGCGAAACTGCTGGTGGGGCTGTATCAGCCGGATGATGGCTCGTTGTTGGTCGATGGCGTGGATATCCGCCAGATCGACGTCAGCGAGTTGCGCTACAACATTGGCTACGTCCCTCAGGACATTCAGTTGCTCGCCGGCACTTTGCGCGACAACCTGGTTTCCGGTGCGCGGTATGTCGAGGATGAGCTGGTACTGCAAGCGGCAGAGCTGGCCGGTGTCCACGAATATGCGCGGTTGCATCCACAGGGTTATGAGCTGCAAGTCGGCGAGCGCGGGCAGAACCTCTCTGGCGGTCAACGGCAGAACGTCGCCCTGGCACGTGCATTGTTGCTCAACCCGCCGATCCTGCTGCTCGACGAACCGACCAGCGCCATGGACAACACCGGCGAAGAACGCCTCAAACAACGCCTGGCGGCGGTGATCGAAAACAAGACCGTGGTGCTGGTGACGCACCGGGCATCGCTGTTGTCGCTGGTGGATCGGCTGATCGTGATCGACCGCGGGCAGATTCTCGCCGACGGCCCGAAAGCCGCGGTGATGGAAGCGTTGAAGAAGGGGCAGATCAGTGTTGCTTAAGTCGGGTAAGGATTCGATCCGTCGCTACTTCAAAGGCACTGCATCGCTGCAGGGCCAGCCGCTGCCGGAGGTCAACAAGGCGCTGATCGAGGACGCGCCGCGTGTGGTGCGGCTGACGATCTGGGCGATCATCGCTTTTTTTGTGTTCCTGATGCTCTGGGCCAACTTCGCGGTCATCGACGAAGTGACCAAAGGCGACGGCAAGGCGATTCCATCGTCGAAGATTCAGAAAATCCAGAACCTTGAAGGCGGTATCGTTGCCGAACTGTTCGTCAAGGAAGGCCAGATTGTCGAGGCCGGCGCACCGCTGATTCGGCTGGACGACACGCGATTTGCCTCGAACGTCGGTGAAACCGAGGCCGATCGGTTGTCGATGCTGCTGCGGGTCGAACGCCTGAGCGCCGAGGTCGAAGATCGTCCACTGAACTTCCCCGAAGATGTGCTCAAAGCCGTGCCGGGCCAGGCCAAGAGTGAAGAATCGCTCTATATCAGCCGTCGCCAGCAGTTGCACGACGAGATTGGCGGCTTGCAGGAACAGTTGATCCAGCGCCAGCAAGAGCTGCGCGAATTCACCTCCAAGCAGGCGCAGTACCGCCAGCAATTGGGCTTCCAGCGTCAGGAAATCAACATGTCCGAGCCCTTGGTGGCCCAGGGCGCGGTATCGCCGGTGGAAGTCCTGCGCCTCAGGCGTGCCGAAGCGGAGACCCGTGGCCAGCTCGACGCCACCACACTGGCGATCCCGCGAGCCGAGTCGGCGATCAAGGAAGTACAACGCAAGGTTGACGAAACCCGTGGCAAGTTCCGTAGCGAAGCCCTGACCCAGCTCAACGAAGCACGTACCGATCTGAACAAGGCTCAGGCCACCGGCAAGGCCCTGGAAGACCGGGTCAGCCGTACGCTGGTCACTTCGCCGGTACGGGGCATCGTCAACAAGTTGCTGGTCAACACCATCGGCGGGGTTATCCAGCCGGGCAGCGACCTGGTGGAAATCGTGCCGCTGGACGACACCTTGCTGGTCGAGGCGAAGATCCGCCCGCAAGACATCGCGTTCTTGCATCCGGGTCAGGAAGCGACGGTGAAATTTACCGCTTATGACTACACCATCTACGGCGGGTTGAAGGCCAGGCTGGAGCAGATCGGCGCCGATACCATCACCGATGAAGACAAGAAAACCACCTACTACGTGATCAAGTTGCGTACGGAACGCAGCCACTTGGGCACCGATGAAAAACCATTGCTGATCATTCCGGGGATGGTGGCTTCCGTGGACATCATCACCGGCAAAAAGACCGTCCTCAGCTACCTGCTCAAGCCGATCATCCGCGCTCGGGCCGAGGCGCTGCACGAGCGCTAGTCCTGCAGCGCGGTTGACGACCTCTTCGCGAGCAAGCCCGCTCCCACACTGGATTTCTGCCAGGCACAAAATAAGTGGTCGCTGCAGATCAAATGTGGGAGCGGGCTTGCTCGCGAAGGCGTCCGCTCAATCTATGCGTCTTCCGATCCGAAAACCCCAATCCGCCAAAGAGTGACAAAAATGTCACCAGCCACCCGGTATCGGGCCTAAACAATCGCCATATCGTTATTCGTTAACGGTATTTAAATTTAAATTCTTATATCTATAAAGTTAATCCCCTGCGTACCTGTCGACCAATCGGCGCGCCGCACGACACGAACCAACACGGGACCTCCGTGAGTTTCTGATCGACGCGCGCGCCCTTGAGCGTGCCGTGCGTGGGAGTGATTTATGTCTGCAGCTTCAGCTTCGCCAAGCATCGCGCCACAATTTTTTGAAATCCGTCCGTTCAGCGGAGCGGTGGGCGCCGAAGTCCTCGGGCTCGATTTGTCCCGCCCGATCAGTGATCAGGACTTCGCACGCATTCACCGCGCGCATCTGGACCATCATGTGGTGGTGTTCCGCGACCAGCGGATTACCCCTGAACAGCACATCGATTTCAGCCGTCGTTTTGGCGTGTTGCAGATCCACGTGCTCAAGCAGTTCCTGTTGGCGAACCACCCGGAAATCCTCATCGTTTCCAACATCGTCGAGAACGGCCAGAACATTGGCCTGGGTGACGCCGGCAAGTTCTGGCATTCCGATCTCTCCTACAAACAACTGCCGAGCCTGGGCTCGATGCTGCATGCCCAGGAGCTGCCATCGGAGGGCGGCGACACGCTGTTCGCCGACATGCACAAAGCCTGGGACAACCTGCCGCTCGCGTTGCGCAATGCGGTGGAAGGTCGCTCGGCGGCGCACTCCTACACGGCGCGTTATAGCGAGACCAAATTCGAAGGCAACTGGCGCCCGACCCTGACCCCGGAGCAACTCGCCCAGGTCGCCGAGGTCGTTCACCCGGTCGTGCGTACCCACCCGGAAAACGGCCGCAAGGCCTTGTTCGTCAGCGAGGGTTTCACCACCCGCATCGTTGGCCTGCCAGAAGACGAGAGCCAGCAATTGCTGACCGAGCTATATGCCCACAGCGTGCTGCCGCAAAACATCTACCGCCATCAATGGCAGCCCCATGACCTGGTGTTCTGGGACAACCGTTCGCTGATCCACCTCGCCGCCGGCTGCCCCAGCCATCTGCGCCGCAAGCTGTATCGCACCACCATCCAGGGCGACGCGCCTTTCTGAATTGCCGGAGAATTGATCATGTCCAAACGTCTGCCCTTTGCACCCCTGGCCGCCGCCATCGGCCTGGGTTTCAGCCTGATCGCCGGCAGCCTGGCGGCGCCGACCGTGGCCCATGCCGAAGGTGAAATCCGCATCGCCGAACAGTTCGGCATCGTTTACCTGCTGCTCAATGTGGTGCGCGATCAAAACCTGATCGAGAAATACGGCAAGCAGGAAGGTATCGACATCAAGGTCGACTGGACCCAGCTCTCCGGTGGCGCGGCGGTCAACGACGCGCTGCTGTCCGGTTCCATCGATATTGCCGGTGCCGGTGTCGGCCCGCTGCTGACCATCTGGGACCGCACCCACGGCAAGCAGAACGTCAAGGCCGTGGCCTCCCTGGGCAACTTCCCGTACTACCTGGTGAGCAACAATCCCAAAGTCAAAACCATTGCCGATTTCACCGAGAAGGATCGCATCGCGGTGCCTGCGGTGGGCGTGTCGGTGCAGTCGCGCTTCCTGCAATACGCGGCCGCCAAACAATGGGGCGACACGGAATTCAACCGCCTCGACAAGTACACCATCGCCGTTCCGCATCCCGACGCCACGGCGGCGCTGGTGGCTGGCGGCACGGAGCTGAGCGGGCACTTCTCCAACCCGCCGTTCCAGGATCAGGAACTGGCCAATCCCAATGTGCACGTGGTGCTCAATACCTATGACCTGCTCGGCCCGAACTCGCCGACGGTGTTGTTCGCCACCGAGAAATTCCGCAACGAAAACCCGAAAACCTACAAAGCTTTCATCGAAGCGCTGACCGAAGCCGCACAGTTTGCGCAGAACGACAAAGGCGCGGCAGCGGACACTTACATCCGCGTGACCAAGGCGAAAATCGACCGCGCCGCGTTGCTGAAAATCATCGACAACCCGCAGTTCGAATTCAGCGTCACGCCGAAAAACACGTATCCACTGGCCGAGTTTCTCTACCGGGTCGGCGCGATCAAAAACAAACCGGACTCGTGGAAGGATTACTTCTTCCAGGACGCCAAGCCGCTGCAAGGGAGCTGACCGAAATGAACGCCCCTTTGCAAGGCCACACGGTCAGCAATCCGATCGCGGCAGCCCAGGCGCTGCTGTCGGTCGATAACGTCAGCCTCGAGTACCGCACGCCGCAGCGGGTGGTGCGGGCGACCCATAAAGTCAGTTTCGAGATCGATCCGGCGGATCGCTTTGTCCTGCTCGGGCCGTCCGGTTGTGGCAAGTCGACGTTGCTCAAGGCCGCCGCCGGCTTCATCCAGCCAGTGGAAGGCGAGATCCGTCTGCAAGGCCAGCGCGTCGATGCGCCGGGGCCGGACCGGATCGTGGTGTTCCAGGAGTTCGATCAGCTGCCACCGTGGAAAACCGTCAAACAGAACGTGATGTTTCCGCTGCTGGCCTCGAAAACCCTCAAGCGCAAAGAGGCTGAAGAGCGGGCGTTGCACTACCTGGACAAGGTCGGTCTGGCGGCGTTTGCCGATGCCTATCCGCACACCTTGTCCGGTGGCATGAAGGCTCGGGTTGCCATCGCTCGGGCGCTGGCGATGCAGCCGAAAATCCTCCTGATGGACGAACCCTTCGCCGCCCTCGATGCGCTGACCCGACGCAAGATGCAGGAAGAACTGCTGCTGCTCTGGGAAGAGGTGCGCTTCACGCTGTTGTTCGTCACGCACTCCATCGAAGAGGCGCTGGTGGTGGGTAACCGCATCCTGCTGCTGTCGCCGCATCCGGGGCGAGTGCGGGCGGAAGTGCACAGCCACCAATACGATTTGCACAGCCTCGGCGGTGTGGCGTTTCAGGAATCGGCGCGACGCATTCACCGGCTGTTGTTCGACGAAGGTCAATCACCGCAAGCCGGGCATGAGCTGGATTTCGCGGACATCCGCATCGCTTATTGAGCCAGTTGAGAGGAGGGCCCGATGAGCCATTTATCATCCCCGCGTGAAGCGTTCGAAACGGTTTTGCAGCCACTGACCAGCGTGCCGCTGGAGCGTGAGCTACCCCTTGGGCAACGCCTGTGGCAACAGGGCTGGTTGCGTAAAAGCCTGATCCTGGTGTTGCTCGCTGTGCTCTGGGAAGCCGTTGCGCGCTACCAGAACAACGATCTGCTGCTGCCGAGCTTCTTGCAGACCGCTCACGCGCTGTACGACGGCCTGCTCAGCGGCGAATTGCTGGGCAAGGTGTGGATTTCCCTGGTGGTCCTGCTCAAGGGCTACCTGATCGGCATCGTCCTGGCATTCGCCCTGACAACGCTGGCGGTGTCGACGCAATTCGGTCGCGACTTGCTCAGTACCCTGACTTCGATGTTCAACCCGTTACCCGCTATCGCGCTATTGCCGCTGGCGCTGTTGTGGTTCGGCCTGGGGCAGAACAGCCTGATTTTCGTGCTGGTGCATTCGGTGCTTTGGGCCTTGGCGCTGAACACCTACGCCGGATTTCTCGGCGTCTCGGAAACCCTGCGCATGGCCGGGCGCAACTACGGCCTCAAGGGCATGCGCTTCGTACTGTTCATCCTGATCCCGGCAGCGCTGCCGTCGATCCTCGCCGGGTTGAAAATCGGCTGGGCGTTTGCCTGGCGCACGCTGATCGCTGCCGAGTTGGTGTTTGGCGCGACCAGCGGCAAGGGTGGGTTGGGCTGGTACATCTTTCAGAATCGCAATGAGCTGTACACCGACAAGGTGTTTGCCGGCCTGGCGGTGGTGATTCTGATTGGGTTGCTGGTGGAGAACCTGGTGTTTGATTCGTTGGAGCGGGTGACGGTGAAGCGCTGGGGGATGCAGCGCTGATCGGAAATCAAAAGATCGCAGTCCTCTGTAGGCGCTGCCGAAGGCCGCGATCTTTTGATCTGCTAGGATTGCACCCGGATCAATCCTGATCGGCCATGAGTGCCCTGCATGCAACTCCCGGACATGAACCTGCTGGTCGCCCTCGACGCCTTGCTCGACGAGGGCAGTGTGGTAGGGGCGGCGCGGCGGATGAACCTGAGCCCGGCGGCCATGAGCCGGACGTTGACGCGCATCCGCGAAGCCATTGGCGATCCGATCCTGGTGCGCGCCGGCCGGGGCCTGGTGCCGACCCCCAAGGCGCTGGAATTGCGTGAGCAGGTGCGCAGCGTGGTGGAGCAGGCCGGGTTGCTGTTTCGTTCGGCCGATGCGGTGGAACTGAGTTCGCTGCGGCGGCGGTTCAGTATTCGGGCCAACGACTTCTTTGTCGGCGTCTACGGCGGCAAGCTGTTCGACACCCTTGAGCGGCAGGCGCCACACTGCGAATTGCGTTTCGTCCCGGAAGGCGACGGTGATGATGAGGCGTTGCGCGAAGGGCGGATCGACCTGAGCGTCAGCAACACCCGGCCATTGACCCCGGAAGTGAAGATTCAGAACCTGTTTTCCACCCACTTCGTCGGCCTCGTACGCGAGGACCATCCGCTGTTGGACGAAGAGATCACGGCGGAGCGCTATGCGGGTTATTCCCATATCAGCATGTCCCGGCGCGGCATTGCCCGGGGGCCGATCGATACCGCGCTCAATGCCCTGGGCCTGGAGCGGCGGGTGGCGGTGATCGCGCCAAGTTTTCATGCGGCGATGTTTGCCTTGCCCGATTCCGACCTGATTCTGCCGGTGCCCAAGGAAGCACTGCTGAGCGTGCGTCGACTGGGATTGAAACTGCGCTCGTTCGACCTGCCGATTCCTTTGCCGACTCTGATGCTGACCCAAGCCTGGCATCCGCGTTTCGACAAGGATCCGGCCCACCGCTGGTTGCGCGAAACGCTGAAAGCCTGCTGCGATGAAACGTGGCTGGCTGCTCAACCTGAAAGTCACCGCTGAACCCCTGTGGGAGCGGGCTTGCTCGCGAAGGCGTTGGGTCAGCCAGTATCAATGTTGAATGATGAACCGCATTCGCGAGCAAGCCCGCTCCCACAAAGGTCCTTCATCATTGTGTCTGGCGCACTTATAACCTGCCGATAAGTTGATTTTCGTCAGGCATCACGCTTCTTAGAATGCTTCGGTATTTCCACTCCGGAGCTTGCAGCACATGACTTCCCTTACGGTCACGGCACCTGTCGCTGCGGCCAGCACGACAGTCGCATCGCCGGTCTTCGGCCCGCGGATCATCGTAGGCCTGGTGGGCGTGCTGCTGGCGGTACTGGTGTCGGGCCTGAACGAGATGGTGACCAAAGTCGCGCTCGCCGACATCCGCGGTGCATTGGCTATCAGCTATGACGAGGGTACCTGGCTGGTCGCCAGTTACACCGCGACGTCGGTGGCGGCCATGGCTTTCGCACCGTGGTGTGCGGTGACGTTCTCGTTGCGGCGTTTCACCCTGTGCGCCATCAGCCTGTTCACCCTGTTGGGTGTGTTGTGCCCCTTTGCCCCGAATTACGAAAGCCTGCTGTTGCTGCGCACCTTGCAAGGCCTGGCGGGCGGCGCACTGCCCCCAATGTTGATGACCGTGGCCCTGCGGTTTCTGCCCGCCAATGTGAAGTTGTATGGCCTGGCCGGTTATGCCCTGACGGCGACGTTCGGCCCGGGTCTGGGTACGCCATTGGCCGGGCTGTGGACCGAGTATGTCGGCTGGCAATGGACCTTCTGGCAAATCATCGCGCCGTGCCTGATTGCCATGGCCGCGGTAGCGTACGGCTTGCCCCAGGACCCGCTGCGCCTGGAACGCTTCAAATCCTTCAACTGGCGCGGATTGCTGCTGGGCTTTCCCGCGATCTGCATGCTGGTGATCGGTATCCTGCAGGGCAATCGCCTGGACTGGTTCGAGTCGAACCTGATCTGCGGATTGCTCGGTGGCGGGCTGTTGCTGCTGGTGCTGTTTTTGACCGGCGAGTGGTCGCAGCCGATACCGTTTTTCAAGATGCAGATGCTCGGCATCCGTAACTTGTCTTTCGCCCTGCTGACCCTGGCGGGCGTGCTGGTGGTGTTGCAGGCGGTGATCATTATCCCGTCCAGCTACCTGGCGCAGGTCCAGGGTTATCGCCCGGTACAGACCGCGCCGATCATGCTGCTGGCGGCGCTGCCGCAACTGATTGCGCTGCCGTTGGTGGCGGCGCTGTGCAACTTTCGCTGGGTTGATTGCCGCTGGGTATTGGGCATCGGCCTGAGCATGCTGGTGTTGTCGTGCGTTGGCGGATCGCAACTGACGTCCGTGTGGATTCGCGACGATTTCTATGTGCTGCAATGGCTGCAGATTTTCGGTCAGCCCATGGCGGTGTTGCCGCTGCTGATGCTGTCCACTGGCAGCATCAACCCGATGGAAGGGCCGTTCGCATCGGCCTGGTTCAATACCGTCAAAGGCCTGTCGGCGGTCATCGCCACCGGGGTGATCGAGGCGCTGACCACCGCACGTTTGCATTTTCACTCGACGATGCTGGTTGACCGCCTCGGCAACTCGCCGCTGGCCGAGCGCGACAGCGCAAGCCTCGCTCATCGTCTGCAGGAGCAAGCGCTGGTGCTCACGTCCTCTGATCTTTACCTGTGCATGGCCGGTATCGCCGTGACCTTGATCCTGCTGATTTTCTGGCTGCCGACGCGGATCTTTCCGCCGCGCGCACCGACCTGAATGCTCCCTTGATACAGAAGGTTTTTATGAACACTCAAACAAAGCAGAAAGTCGCGGTTGCCGTGGCCGCCGCAGTGGCCGTCGGCGTGTTGCTGTACCTGGCAATGCCCGGCCTGTTCGGCAAGCGTACCCAGCAGAACACCAACGATGCTTATGTCTCGGCGGATTTCACCCTGGTAGTGCCGCGGGTCGCCGGGTTTATCAAGGAAGTGCTGGTCGAGGACAACCAGCAGGTCAAGGCCGGACAGTTGCTGGCGCTGATCGATGACCGGGATCTACGCGCAGCCGCCGAGGCCGCCGATGCCGAAACGCTGGTGGCCAGGGCACAACTGCAAAACGCCCGGGCGACCCTTGAGCGCCAGGCGTCGGTGATTGCCCAGGCGCAATCTTCGGTGGTCTCGGCCAAGGCGGAAATGGCCTTTGCCGAGCATGAATTGAATCGCTACAACCACCTCGCGGGCGTGGGTGCCGGCACGGTGCAAAATGCGCAACAGGCGCAAACGCGCATCGACCAGGCCAGCGCACGACTGGCCAACGCCACGGCGGTGCTGGCGGCGGAACGCAAGCAAGTGGACATCCTCACAGCCCAGCGTGATGCGGCCGAAGGTGGCCTGAAACGAGCGCAAGCGAAGCTGGAAATGGCCAGCTACGAGTTGTCCTATACGAGGATCGTTGCGCCACAGGACGGCATGGTCGGCGAACGCGCGGTACGGGTCGGCGCCTATGTCACACCAGGCAGCAAAATCCTTGCGGTGGTGCCGCTGGCGCAGGCTTACGTGATGGCCAATTTCCAGGAGACCCAACTGACGGATGTGCAACCGGGGCAGGCCGTGCAAGTGCGCGTCGACAGCCTGGGCGGCGCGGCACTCAACGGTCGGGTCGAAAGCATCGCACCGGCCACCGGGGTGACGTTCGCCGCGGTCAAACCGGACAACGCCACCGGCAACTTCACCAAGGTGGTGCAGCGGATACCGGTGAAAATCGTGCTGGAGCCGGGACAAGCGCTGGCCGGGCGCTTGCGGGTAGGGATGTCGGTGGAGGCGAGTATTGATACGGCCACCGCCAAGGCGAAAGAGGTTGTTCAGCGATGAAGATTTTCGTTGATCGCGCTGACGCCTTCGCGAGCAAGCCCGCTCCCACAGGAGAATGCGTTTCAATGTGGGAGCGGGCTTGCTCGCGAAGAGGGCAGTGGCAGCAACTCACTTTCAGTGCCTTGCTCGTCATGAGCCTCAGCGCCTGCACCGTCGGCCCCGATTTCCAAAAGCCCGAAACCACACAAATCGCCGAATGGGCAAAACCATCAAAGGCAGCCGCCAGCCAGACCATCGCCGAAACAATGGCCGAGCGCTGGTGGGAAGTGTTCAACGACCCAACACTTTCGGCCCTGAGCCAACGCGCCCTGACCGACAACCTCGACCTGAAACTGGCCAGCAGTCGCTTGCAGCAAAGTCGTGCGGTGCGTCAGGTCATCACCGCCGAGCGCTACCCCAACACGGCCGCCAGTGGCCGTTACGGACGCAATCGCAACAGCGGTGAAGGCTTGAGCGACCCGTCAGGCCACAACGGCCAATCCGCCTTCAACCTGTGGGATGCCGGGTTTTCCGCCTCCTGGGAGCTGGATTTCTGGGGCCGCGTGCGGCGGGAAACCGAAGCCGCCGATGCCAGCCTGGAAGTTGCCGAGAACGACCGACGCGGTGTGCTGCTGTCGGTGCTGGCCGAAATCGCCCAGGACTACATTCAGCTGCGCGGTGTGCAAAACACCCGGGTCGTCACGGAGCAAAACCTCGACGTCGCCCGGCATAGCCTGAAACTTTCGCAACTGCGCCTGGCCGATGGCGTCGCGACGGATCTGGATGTCGCCGAAGCCGCCGCGCAGGTGGCGGCCATCGAGTCGCGCCTGCCCGCACTGGAGCAGCGCCAGTGGCAACTGATCAACGCCTTGAGCCTGTTGATGGGCGAACCGCCCCAGGCATTGGCGGCGCAGTTATCCACAGACGCACCGGTGCCACAAACGCCGCGTCAGGTCGCCATTGGCTTGCCCTCGCAACTGGCTGAACGTCGGCCGGACATTCGCCAGGCCGAAGCGCGGTTGCATGCCGCCACTGCCAGCATCGGCGTGGCCAAGGGCGATTTCTATCCGCGAATCACCCTGTCGGGGAACATCGGTTCCCAGGCCATGCAACTGAGCGATTTCGGCTCCTGGGGTTCACGTTCGTTCGGGGTCGGCCCGCAATTCAGCTTGCCGCTGTTCGACGGTGGCCGCTTGCGTGGCGTGCTCCAATTGCGTGAGGCACAACAACAGGAAGCCGCTATCGCTTATCAGCAAACCGTGCTGCGCGCCTGGCATGAAATCAATGACCAACTGGCTGCCTACAACGCCAGCCAGTTGCGCCGCGACAGCCTGGCCGAAGCCGTGCGCCAGAACCGCATTGCCCTGGATACCGCGCAACAGCAGTACGTTGAGGGCGTGGTGGACTTCGTCACCGTACTCACCGTGCAAGGGGCGTTGCTGGCCACGCAGGAGCAGTGGGTCGAGAGCTCGACCGGCGTGTCGCTGGCGGCCGTCGGGTTGTACAAGGCGTTGGGTGGGGGTTGGGAGTCGGTGTATCCGTTGGACGAGACGGCGCAGCGCTGACGTTGCAGCCGCCGACTATCGCTCCATTAGTGGGCCAGCATCGACGTTGCCTGGTTTGAAGCGCTAAAGTGAAGCGCAAACAATCCGGCTGATCACTGAACGTTGCAAGGGGAAGCAATGGAGGCGCGCAGAGAAACGCCGATGGGCGACACTCAGGGACCGCACGCCAATCCTGGTTTCGCCAGGGGCGCGCAACCGCTGATCCGCTGGGCGCGGGAGCATTGGCTGGTGCCGATTCTGGTATTGGCCGCACTGGTGCGATTTTACGATCTGACCGCTGCCGCGATTTGGGGCGACGAGGGCTCCAGCCTGCTGCTCGCCCGTTACTCAATACCTGACATCTGGGTGCACGCCGCCTACGACGTGCACCCGCCGCTGTACTTCATGCTGCTGCACGGCTGGATCGCGATGTTTGGCGACGGCATATTGTCCATCCGCTGTCTCAGTGCCCTGCCGGGGATTGCCTCGGTCGGGCTCGGGGTGTGGCTGGTCGATCGGCTCGCCACCCGCC
>NZ_AKJM01000194.1 GCF_000282335.1 Pseudomonas sp. GM48 | reverse complement strand
GCCAGCCGACCTGAATCTGGTGGATGTACCTCGACCCTGTAGGAGTGAGCCTGCTCGCGAAGGCGGCCTGCCAGCCGCAGGTACATCACAGACGAACGAATCCAGCAAACAGGACGGCCGGTAGGCCGCTTCGGGCGCTTTTGCGGTACACGTCCCCTCGTGAGGCCGAACGTCAGGGGCAAGAGCCCTTGGCTACTTGGAGCTTTTCCAAGTGACCCGCTGTAAAAGCTGAGCCCTAAGTGGCCGTTACCGCAGAAATGGATATGTACACCAGTAAAAAACACCTCGACCAACACACAGCTTTCGCGGGCAAGCCACGCTCCCACAGGGATTGCGGGTTACTCCAGAACGGTCTGCGCACGTTGATGTGTGGCATCGCCAGCAGCGGTGTAGGCCACCCTCGGCACACCCGGCAAACGCTGTTCCAGCAACGCACTCAAGGATTCTCCCGGTTCCAGGTAGGCGTCGCCGAAGTCGGCGCCGAGCCGGCTCGGGTGGGCGACGATTTCCAGCAATCCGTCGGGCGGCGGCTCGGCATTGCGCAGGTCCACCGGGGTGCACACGTAGTCGGCGGTGGCGCCGGCCAGGTTGCTCAGGCGACGGTTGAGCAGGTCCTTGAACACGCGCTTGGGCAGGCTGAGGTTTTGTCCCAGGTTGCGCGCCAGACGCACCGGTACCCCCTGGCGGGCAGCGAAGCGCGCGACGATCTCGCCGATTGGCCAGATGTTATGCACGTGTTGATGGGAGTCCAGGTGACTGGGGCGGATGCCGTTGTCCAGGCAGCGCTGCCACTGGGCTTCGAGTTCTTCGAGCACGGCGTGGCGATCCCGGCGCCCGAGCCAGAGGCGGGTGCGGGGCAGGTTGAGGTCGAACACGCCGGCACCGTCGCAAAACGTCGGGCGTTGCAGAATACTTTGGCTCAACGGACGGCCGTAGGTCAGGTTGAAGTGCAGGCCAATGCGGCCTTCGAGCAATGGATGCCGGGCGAGGACGCAGGCCGCTTCGAACGCCGGCATGTTGGCCATGGCGGTGGCGGAACTGATGAGCCCGGCCTGGAACGCGCCCAGGATCACGGCGTTTTCGCAGGCACTGAGGCCGAAGTCGTCAGCGTTGACTATCACTTGCCGAGGCATGTTCACCCTCCTTGAGTTTTTCCGTAGGCGCAGGCGTTTTGACCGCGGGTGTCGCGCCGGGCGCCGGGGTGGCGACTGCGGCCACCGCGCGTCGGGCGCGCCATTGCTGCAATCGGGGTTTGAAGCGTTGCCAGACCCGCAAGGCTAGCCCCAGCAGCAGGCCGCCTGGACGCCAGGAGTAAAAACTCCAGCGCCAGTGCTCCAGTTGCCCGGTCATGCGTTCGTGCAGTTGATGGCTGGAGTTTTCCAGGCTGACCCGTGACGCGTCGATCCACTGCCAGTTGTGTTCCAGGCCCCAGCGAATCCACTCTTCGAGCAGCACCCGGCCGCTGCCCAGATCGGCATATTGCGGCAGGAACGCCAGGTTGTAGTCGTACAGTCGGCCCTGTTCCAACAAGCCGAGGCGATAGCTGATGCAGCGCCCCTCCAGCTCCAGCACCACCACGCGCACCAGGCCTCGGGCCGCCAGGGCGGTGAAGGCACGGTCCATCCACTGGCGATGACGGGCATCGGAAAAAATCCCGACCCCTTCATCGCCTTTCCAGCTCACCGCTTCGACTTCACTGATTTCCTGCAACAGCGGCCCCATGGTCAGGGCGTCGGGAGTAATCCGCCGCACCAGGGCACCACACGCGGCGATGCGTTTGCGCGCGCGGCGCAGTTTGTAGCGCGGGTCGCCGGAGACTTCCTGATGGTCGGCCTCGCTGATCAGGTGCACCGGCACTCGACAGCTGAGGCGTTGTTCGGCGGTCGAACTGTTCGCCTGC
>NZ_AKJM01000193.1 GCF_000282335.1 Pseudomonas sp. GM48 | reverse complement strand
CTTTTGGGGCGTTTGCCAAAAGTGACCCGCTGTAAGAGCGGAACCATAAGCCGCCGTTACCGCAGAAACGGATATGTACTCAATCAACCCAGAACCTGGTCGGCCCAAAGGCCGCCAAGGTCAAAAGCCTAACGAACATCCAAAGCCACAGACATAAACTGACTGATCCGCGACCGCAACCAGCGCTCCGCCGGATCATTGTCATGCACCCCGCTCCAGGCCATCGACAACTGCGCCGCCTCAATCTCGAACGGCGGATCCTCGGCCCGCAACCTACACCCCTCCACCAACGCACACGCCGCATAATCCGGCACAGTGGCAATCATCTCGGTCCCGGCAAGCAACGCCCGCAACCCACTGAACTGCGGCACCCCCAGCACCACACGACGACTACGCCCAACCTTCGCCAAATCCAGATCGATATTGCCGCTCAAGTCACCGGAAAACGACACCATCGCATGGGGTCGCTCACAGTACTCATCCAGGGTCAACGTCCCCGGCCGGGTATCGCCGCGCAGCACTTTGCAGGGAATATCACGCAGCTTCTTGCGCTTGGCATTGGCCGGCAAATCCGTGGTGTAACTCACGCCCACCGAAATTTCCCCCGACGCCAGCAACGCCGGCATCAACAGATAATTGGCCCGCCGCACAACCACGACAATCCCCGGTGCCTCTTCCTGCAACTGACGCAACAACGGCGGAAACAAACCGAACTCGGCATCGTCCGACAGCCCGATGCGAAACACATCGCAACTGGTCGCCGGATCGAACTCCTTGGCCCGGCTGACCGCACCGGAAATGGTGTCCATCGCCGGCTGCAATTCCTTGAGAATCGCCAGCGCCCGCGCCGTCGGCTCCATGCCGCGACCATTGCGCAACAGCAACGGATCGTCGAACAGATCACGCAATCGCCCCAGCGCGGCGCTCACCGCCGGCTGGCCCATGAACAGTTTTTCCGCGACACGGGTCAGGTTCTTTTCGAACATCAGGGCTTCGAAAATCACCAGCAGGTTCATGTCGACGCGACGCAGATCGTTACGGTTCATAGGCACGGGTTCCTTGTATGTTCGGCCAGGCGCGAGTGCTATGGACTTTACTCGATCAACGGCACGTTTGCCGCTCGTTTGTACGGCCCGTACTCCACCGGCACCCACTCGAAATGCTTGCCTTGGGCGGTGATATGACCGATGCCGGGGAATGGCAGGTGCGCAGCCGTCACCCAGGTCTTGCTGGCGGCAGCGGCACTGAACACCTGGTTGCGACTGTTGATCGCTTGCCGGCTGTCGACGTCGAAACCGATCGATACCTCAGGGTGCAGAAACTGCACGGCGAGGTTGTGTACCAGGTCGCCCATGAACAGGATGCTTTGCCCTTGGGAGGTGAAACGGTACGTGGTGCTGCCCGGCGTGTGCCCGGCTTCCAGCTGCGCCTCGACCACACCCGGCAGCGGTGACTGGCCGGGGATGAAGGTCTTGAAACGGCCAGCGGCAACGTAAGGCGCGGTGGAGTCCTGGGCCACCTTGAAGAAGCCCTTGGCCGCTTCCGGTGCCTTGGCCAAGGCCTGCGGGTCGAGCCAGTAGTCGGCTTCGGCCTTGGCCGCGTACACCGTGGCGTTGGCGAACACCGGTTGCTGCTGACCGTCCACCAGACCGCAGACGTGATCCAGGTGCAAGTGAGTGATCAGGATGGTGTCCACCTGCTCCGGTTTGTAGCCGGCCGCTTGCAGGTTGGCCGGCAGCTGGCCGGCCGTAGGACCGATGCACTGCCCTGCCCCGGTATCAATAAGAACAAGCTGTTTACCGGTGTTGACCACAAAGGCGTTGAAGGCGGTCTGTACACCCTGGGTTTCAATCGAACGACGGGCCAGCAGTGCGCGGATCTGGCTCTGGCTCATGCCTTGCAACAGCTTCGGCGACAGGTCGTTGTAGCCGTCGAACAGCGCCGTCACTTCGTAATCCCCCAGCGCCAGCCGGAAGTAACCGGGTACTTGCGTGCCCACCTGCGCGGGCGCCTGGGCCAGTGCGTTGGCGGATATCAGAACCAGGCCGATGGCGCCCAGCGTTCCCTGCCATGTCCGTTTCATCTGCTCACCTTTTCCAGCCAACCGGCGGTCCGTTATGGCCCGCTCCACGTTGCGCATCTTGTGCCAATCGCCATTACTTACACTTGCAGCGATGTGCTCTGTTCACACCTTCGGGCATGGAATTAACAACGTTTAACTCGTCAGCCACTCGGGCCGCCTCCAACAATGAAGCCCTCAGCGCAGAACTGTTTTTTTCCAGAGTAACGGTGCTGATCGCTCGAACCGGGCGCCAGCGCTTTTCCTCCCCCGACCGGACAATGGCCATGGCTTATCCACAGCACACCACCGCCCGCGCACCTGCCAGCGAACCCCGCAAAACCAACACCGGTGGCCTCAGCCCGCAGCGCGAAAAACGGGTTAAACAACTAATCCTCGAACGCCTCGGCGACAGCCTGGAAGTCACCGAACTGGCACAGGCCTGCGCCCTCTCGCGCAGTCATTTTTCCCGCGCGTTCAAGTGCAGCACCGGCCTCTCGCCGCAAGAATGGATCCGCCAGCAGCGCGTTGCCCTGGCCAAACAATTGATCCAGTACACCGACATGAGCCTTACGCAGATCAGTCTCGAATGCGGCTTCTGCGATCAGGCGCACTTCTGCCACATCTTCACCCGCAGCGAAGGCATCAATCCGTTTGCCTGGCGCTGTCAGTTTGTCCGCGGCACCGCCCTCAACGGCAAAAGATCACTGCCTTCGCCAGCTCCTACGGGCATGCACGCTAGCGTGTAGGAGCTGACGGAGGCAGCGATCTTTTGAACTGGCTTTTTAACCTTTCAAGAACGCCAACAGATCCGCGTTGAGCTGATCCTTGTGGGTGTCCGTCAAACCGTGAGGGGCACCCGGGTAAATCTTCAGGGTCGAGCCCTTCACCAGTCGGGCCGAGGAGACGCCCGCCGCTTCGTACGGAACAACCTGATCCGCGTCGCCATGCACCACCAGAGTCGGCACGTCGAACTTCTTCAGGTCCTCGGTGAAGTCGGTTTCCGAGAACGCCTTGATGCAGTCATAGGCATTTTTGTGGCCGGCCATCATGCCTTGCATCCAGAACCAGTCGATCATGCCCTGGGACGGTTTCGCATCAGGTTTGTTGAAGCCGAAAAACGGGCCGCTGGCGAGGTCGATGTACAGCTGCGAACGATCGGCCAGCGAAGCCTGGCGGATGCCGTCGAACACTTCCAGCGGCAAGCCGCCGGGGTTGGCTTCGGTCTTGAGCATCAGCGGCGGCACCGCGGAAATCAGCCCGGCCTTGGCCACGCGACCGGTGCCATGGCGACCGATGTAACGCGCCACCTCGCCACCGCCGGTAGAGAAGCCGAACAGCACGACGTTTTGCAGATCGAGCAGCTCGATCAATTGCGCCAGATCGTCGGCGTAATGATCCATGTCATTGCCCGACCAGGGCTGGCTGGAACGCCCATGGCCCCGACGGTCGTGAGCGATGACCCGGTAGCCCTTGGAGGCCAGGAAAATCATCTGCGATTCCCAGCTGTCGGCATTCAGTGGCCAGCCATGGCTGAAGACAATCGGCTGGCCGGTGCCCCAGTCCTTGTAGTAAATCTCGACGCCATCGCGGGTAGTAAAGGTACTCATGGGTGATGTCTCCTTAACGAGTGTGAGGGGTGAATCAAACCGGAAGTTGGTTCATGCGATCTGCCAGGCGCGCCACCCGCTCGCCCAGGTGCGCGGCGGTGCAGCGATCCTCGGGCGGCGGGGCATCGTCGGGGGATTGCTCGACATTCGACTGGGCCATGGCGCCAAGTGAGCTGCCCAATCGATTCAGTTGTCCGTTGAACGCGCCAGTGCTGGAACGCGCCGGCAGCAGGTCAAGGCCGACCCAGATCATCGAATGCTGGGCGGCGAACACCGCCATCTGCAGCAAGGTGTTGAGTTTGTCGCCGCACAGGCAGCCGGAATTGGTGAAGCCGGCCGCGAGCTTGTCGCGCCAGGGCTGGGCCAGGTAGAACGCCGCCGTGGCCTCCATGAAGCCCTTGAAGGCCGCTGAGGCACTGCCCATGTAGGTCGGCGCGCCAAAGATGATGGCGTCG
Source organism: Pseudomonas sp. GM48 (assembly GCF_000282335.1). Classification (GTDB taxonomy): domain Bacteria; phylum Pseudomonadota; class Gammaproteobacteria; order Pseudomonadales; family Pseudomonadaceae; genus Aquipseudomonas. The sequence continues at coordinate 823 of NZ_AKJM01000193.1, read as the reverse complement.
GCGTTGTGCAGCCGCGCCCAGTGCTCGTCCACTTCCTCGACCGGAATCAACTGGCAGGTGCTGCCCAGGTGCCGTTCCACGCCCGCGGCCACGGCTTCGGCCATGACCCGGGTGTGCCCGTAGCCACTGTGATAGACCACCACCACATTGCTCATTGCTCTGTCCTTGCGATGGGTTGAATTCCCTTGTAGGAGCAAGCTCGCTCCTACAGAGATAGAGTTTTGAGCGCAGACCGGATGCAGGACGAGTTAAACGTTGTTAATTTTCCATGGTGCGCAAAAAGCCCCGACAGGCCCTGTCCATCTGTCGCGCCCAATGTTCACGGGACCGACAGCCACTGGCCGATACGCGACAGTCAACGCCTGCACCCGACAGTCACCCGGGCGGTGCATTGCGCTACGTAAAAAACCTGAGGAAAATGCTCGAAAACCGCGTACTAGGCGGATGCAGCAGGAGCGACTCGTTGACCCTTTCTCCCGAACAGGCTGTGCATTTCGGCCCCTACCGGGTCTACCCCGAACAACGCCTGGTGATGGAGGCCGACCATCCCTTGCGCCTGGGCCGGCGCGCCATGGACATCCTGTTGATCCTGCTGGAGCACGCCGGCAACGTGGTCAGCAAGCAACAATTGATCGCCCGGGTCTGGCCCAACAGCGTGGTCGAAGACATCAATCTGCGGGTGCACATGGCCGCGTTGCGCAAAGCGCTCGGCGACGGCCAGGCGGGTCAGCGCTACATCATCACTGTGGCCCAGCGTGGGTACAGCTTCGTCGCACCGTACTCTCTGGAACAAACCGGGCAACCGCCGGCACCGGCGGCCGCC
>NZ_AKJM01000192.1 GCF_000282335.1 Pseudomonas sp. GM48 | reverse complement strand
ACGCCAGTCACCGTGACCCTCGACAGCGGCAAGGTCATTACCATCGCCGTCGGCCAAAGCTCTGGCTCCCTGCCGGTGACGGTCGGCAACGACGTCTACAAAGGCCCGACCACGGTCACCGAGTCCATCAAGGACGCAGTCGGCGGCAACCTCGAAGCGATCAACCCGGTGAAGACCCCGGTCACCACCACGGTCACCGACGTCAACGACACCACCACGGTGACCCTGACTGCAACCCCATCGGTAAGCGAGAACGGCACGATCACGTATACCGCGACCATCACCGACAAGAATGGCGCCCCTGTCACTGCACATGACACCCCGGTCACCGTCACGCTGGACAGCGGCAAAGTCATCACCATCGCCGTCGGCCAGAGCTCCGGTACCCTGCCGATCACCGTAGGCAACGACGTCTACAACGGCGCTCCAACCGTTACCGAATCAATCAAGACTGCCAGCGGCGGCAACCTTGAAGCCCTCGGCACGGACAAGACGCCAGTGTCGACCAGCGTCAGCGACTTCAAGGACACCACCACTGTCAGCATCAGCGGCAGCGCCTCGGTAACCGAAGGCCAGACTGCGTCTTATACCGTCAGCCTGACTCATCCGGCCCAGACCGAAGTGACGTTGAAAATCGTCTACAGCGGTACCGCTGCCGACGGTTCGGACTTCACCGGTGTGTACACCGTGAAGATCCCGGCGGGTGCCAGCAGCGCCAACTTCAACGTCGCGACCATCGATGACAAGATCACCGAAGGCACCGAAAACTTCGTGGTCAAGATCGACTCGGCCACCGGTGGCAATTTCGAGAACCTGGCTGTCAGCCCGTCCAACGGCAGCGTCAGCACTTCGATCATCGACAACGATGCACCGCCAGTGCTGGACCTCGACGCCAATAACTCCAGTGGCGCCACCGGGGCCGATTACAAGGTGACGTTCACCGAAAACACGGCCGGTCCTGGCGTGTCGATCGGCGATACCGATCTGAGCATCACCGACCCGGACAGCACCATGCTGACCGGCGCAACGATCGTGCTGACCAACCGTCAGGACGGCGATGCGCTGAACCTGGGCAACAGCGTCAACGGCATCACCATCAATGCCAACAGCACCAATGGCACCGTCACCCTGACCCTGTCGGGCAACGCGACGCTGGCCGACTACATGCAGCAGATCAAGAACATCACCTTCACCAACAACAGTGAAGATCCGAGTACCGTGCCGCGCATCATCACCGTGACGGTGACCGATGGCAGCAACTACTCCAACACCGCGACCACCACGGTCAACGTGGTGGCGGTCAATGACGCGCCGGTCGCCGCACCGGTCAACGTCACCGGCACTGAAGACACGCCGCTGATCCTCGGCTGGTCGACCTTCGGTGTCAGCGACGTCGACAGTCCGGCCGCCGGCCTGGGCGTAAAAATCACCCAGTTGCCGGGCGAGGGCAAACTGCAGTACCTGGACGGCTCGACCTGGAAAGATGTCGCCACCAACCAGACGTTCAGCAAGGCGGATATCGACGCCGGCAAACTGCGCTTCACGCCGGATGCCAACGAGTCGGGCGTGGACGGATATGGCGGTACCGGCCTGGGCAACAACCAGGCTGACTACGCACAGATCAAGTTCCAGCCAACTGACGGCCAGGTGCAGGGCAATACCGGCACGATCAAGATCGACATCACCCCGGTGGCGGATGCGCCGACCCTGAGCGTTGCCGACAACAGCGTGAAGTCCACCGGGTTGATCAAGGAAGTCTGGACCGGTCTTTCGGGTCTGGGTACCAGCGGCAGCGGCGCGGACTCGACCACGCTGAAAAACGTGATCGACGCCGCTGGCACAGCGAATTCCAAAGGCACCGTGACCAACGTGCAGTCCGACGGTAGCGTGACCGCCGGTACGGCGTCGAAAACCTCCGGCCTGATCTACCTCGAAGCCGGCAAGACCTACACCTTCAGCGGTACCGGCGATGACAGCCTGTTGGTGACCATCGGCGGCAAGAACGTAGCCGCAATCACGTGGGGCGCGGGCGGCAACCTTAATGGTTCGTTCACCCCGACGACCAGCGGCTACTACACCCTGGACATCTACCACCACAACCAGAGCGGCCCGGGCAGCTATGACGTCAACCTGTCGGTCAATGGCAGCACGCCGATCGACCTGAGCAGTGCCGGCGTACCGATTTACACCGGCGTGTCGGATCTCGCGAATGCCGGTGTGACCGTGTCCGACTTGCATGGCACCAATGGCAAAGGCTACTACGACGGTTACAAACTCAATACCGGCGCCGAAGGCAGCAGTGTGAAATTGTCCGCCATCACCACCGCGCTGACCGACACCGACGGCTCGGAAACCCTGAGCCTGAAAATCAGCGGCATGCCGGTCGGCTCGGTGCTCACTGACGGCGCGGGACATACCTTCACGGTCACCACGATCAATGGCGAGGCCAACGTGACGGGCTGGAGCCTCGGCTCTCTGACCGTCACTCCACCAGCGTACTTCAACGGCCAGTTCAACCTGACCGTGACCTCGACCTCCACCGAGGCCCTGGGTGGTTCGGCCAGCAGCACTTCGCAGATTCCTGTGACCGTGTACCCGACGGTCTACAACGCCGTCACCGCCACCGCGGCCGATGACACTATCACCGGCACCGACGGCAATGACATCATGGTCGCCGACATCGGCGGCCTGACCGTAGTGCCAGGCACCAACTACAACATCGCGTTCATGGTCGACAGCTCCGGCAGCATGAGCTCCTCGTCGATCAACTCGGCCAAGGACTCGCTGACGTCGGTGTTCAATACCCTCAAGCAAAGCCTGGGCAGCAACTCGGGTACGGTGAACATCTTTCTGGTGGACTTCGACACCCAGGTCAACAAGTCGGTGTCGGTGAACCTCAAAGACCCGAATGCGCTGACACAGCTGAAGACGATTCTGGACTCGATGTCGTCCGGCGGCGGCACCAACTACGAGGACGTGTTCAAAACCACGGCCAACTGGTTCCAGAGTGCGGACGCCGTGGCCAACACCGGGGCGAAGAACCTCACGTATTTCATTACCGACGGCAAACCGACTTACTACCAGAGCGGCGAGTCGACCAACCCGACCCTGTATGGCAGCACAACACTCGATAGCCTGATCACCACCAGCAACTATCAGTTGGGTAAAGCGATCAGCCTGTTCCCCGACAGCACGCACCAGATTGACATTACTGCCTCGGGCTACGTGACGGTCTGGACCAAGAGCAACAATGGGAACGGCAATGGCAACGGCAACGGCAACGGTAATAACTGGTCATCCAAGGACTTCGGCTATCTGCATGCCCAAGGCGACGGCACCTACGAGTTTTCGGCTCGTGACGGCGACGGCAGCAGCACCGACGGGGACACCACCAGCAACTCCGGCAGCAGCTTTACATTGCTGAGCAACCTGTCGAGTGTCGAGGCCATTGGCCTGAACAAGGATGTGACGCTCAACGACCTGAAGCCGTACGACTCGGATCAAACGCCACAAACCAACATCGACCCGAAGGATCTGGCCAACTCGATCATCGGCCACACCGAGGCGACGATGCCGGGCAACGACACCGTCAGCGGTGGCGACGGCAACGACATCCTGTTCGGCGACCTGGTGAGTTTCAACGGCATTGCCGGCGAGGGTTACCAGGCGATCCAGGCCTTCGTGGCGCAGCAAACGGGCGTGGACGTCAGCAAAGTCACCACCAGCAATGTGCACCAGTACATCACCGAGCACTACACCGCATTCGATGTGTCGGGTGCCCATGACGGCAATGACACCCTGCTGGGTGGCGCGGGCAATGACATCCTGTTCGGCTCGGGCGGCAACGACAACCTCGATGGCGGCAAAGGCAATGACATCCTGCTCGGCGGCATCGGCAACGACACGCTGATGGGCGGACAGGGCAACGACATCCTGATCGGTGGTTCCGGTGGTGATACCTTCGTCTGGAAAGCGGGCGACACCGGCAACGACGTGATCAAGGACTTCAAGGCCAGCGAAGGTGACCGGATCGACCTGCGCGATCTGTTACAGGGCGAAACCGGCAGCACCATCGATAACTTCCTGAAGATCACCACGGTCGATGGTGTGTCGTCGTTGCAAGTCAGCTCGACTGGCCAGTTCAACTCGGGCAACGCCGCAGCCGCCACACCGGACGTGACGATCAAACTGGAAGGCAACAACTGGTCAAGCGCCAACCTGCACAACCTGATTGCCGGTAGCGACCCGACCATCAAGGTCGATCACAACAACAGCTGATGCAGGAAAACGGCCGTCCCTTATGGGGCGGCCGTCACGTTTGCGTCCACTGCCCGGTGACGATTTCGTCGCCGCGCCACATACTGGCGTGCAGTTGACCTATGCTGCTGACAGCACGACGCTGGCTCAATTCTGAGGGATGCTCAATGTTTTACGTGCAACGCGATGCGCAGGGCCTGTTGGTACGCGTGGAGCCCGCCGCCTACGCCGAGGCCACGGAAACGCTGCCGGCCGACCATCATGAAATCCAGGCCTGGTTTGCCAATGCGGCTGTGGAAAACAGCCTCAAACAGCTCAAGCAAAGTGACCTGGAAATGATTCGGGTACTCGATGACTTGATTCAGGTGTTGACCCAGAAAGGCGTGATCCGCGTCACCGACCTGCCAACAGCGGCCCAGGCCAAGCTCATGGACCGAAACCAGGCCCGTGAGGCCTTGGGTGGCTTGAGCCAATTGATCGATGACGAAGAGGCCGGGCTCATCTGACGCGCCCCTTCGATCATTCCCACGCCCTGCGTGGGACCGATCACATCAACCCCAGGGCTTGGGCTCGCCGAACAACTGGCCCTGCACACCGTATAGCCCCATTTCGCGAATCACCGACAACTCGCCTTCAGTCTCGACCCGCTCGGCAATCAGCGGCAAATCGATGCTGTGCGCCGCTCGCTGGATCGCCTCGATGAACAGGCGTTTGTCACTCTCCAGATCTATGGCCCGAATATAGCTGCCATCGATCTTCAAGTACGCCAGCCCCAGCCGTGCCAGGTTGCCGATCATGCTGAAGCGCCCACCAAAGCGTTGCAGGCTCAGGGAGAACCCGAGCTCGCGCAGGCGCCGGGTCAATTGCTCCAGCACCACCTGGTCTGGCAGTTGCTCTTCACCGATCTCCAGAGTCAGGCGCGGGCCAAGGCTGGAATGCGCACGCAGTATCTCGAAGATTTTGTTTTGCGCCTGCGGGTCGGCCAGGGTAGCCGACGACAGATTCAACGCCAGCGACTCCTCATGCCCGCTCATTTGCTCCAACACCTGTTCGAGCATCAGCCGATCCAGGCGCGCGGTCCAGCCGAAGCGCTCCAGCCATGGCAGGAAACGCCCGGCGGGAATGGTCTGGCCCTGTTCGTCGAGCAGTCGCGACAATACTTTGTAGTGCAGTACCAGTTGCGTGTCCTGGGCGGCCACTACCGGTTGGAAATACAGCTCGAAACGCCGCTGTGTCAGCGCCTGGTCGAGCATGCGATGCCAGGCGTGGTGATCGTCGCCGACACTGGCCGCAAGGCTGTGTTCGATACAAGCCCAGTTCTGCTCGCCTTGGCCTTCGGCCTGCGCCAGCGCCTGATCAGCGAGGCTGAGCACGGACTGCGGGGAGTCGCCATGAGCGAAAGGCGCCAGACCGATAGACGCCACCGCTGGCACATCGGTAGCGCCCGTTGCATGAAGACTGGCCAAGGCACTGTCGAGGTTCTGTGCCAGTTGCAGCGCCTCTTCGCGCACCAGCCCCGGTGCCAACACAGCAAATTCGCCGCCGCGGATACGGGTCACCAGGTTCTGGGTTTCCGGGTACCTGGCGCACTCACGAGACAGTTGCTCACCGACAGCCTTGAGCACTTCATCAGTGCGCTGGCCACCGAGACGCTGGTTGAGACCGGCCAGATCCTTGACCCGCAACAGCAGCAGGTAACCGGAACTGGCCTGCTCCGGGTTGCTCACCCGCGCATTCAGTTGCATCTCGAAATAACGCCGGTTGGCCAGCCCGGTCAACAAATCCTGATAGGACTCGACCCGTAGTTTTTCACTGCGTTCGGCCTGCTCCTGGAACAGCGCCTTGAGCTTCTCGACCATCTGGTTCATGGCCTGCACAACCCGGCGAAGCTCGGGGGTGCGCGGTAGTTCCGGCAGGCTGAGGAACTCCCGGCGGGCGATGGCGTGGGACTGTCTGACCATGTAATCCAGCGGTCGCAATTGCTGACGCAGCAACAGCGCGCCGAGTACCGCACTGACCGCGCCACATAGCAGCAACCAGCTCAGGCTGCCCAAAGCGCTTTGCCACAACTTGGCCAGTGCGAACATCGGGTGGCTGACCACCTCGACCCGGGCAGCCTGCTCCCAGCCACGGCTGACGATCGCATCACCACCGGCGGGCTCCAGGCCGATCAGTCTGACGAACCAGTCCGGAACGTTGTTCACCGCCGGAATGCCTGTGCGCTCAACCAGGGTCTGGTCGGTCTTCAGATCGACCACGCGGATACTCGCGTAGTAACCACTGTCGAAAATCGAGCTGACCAGCAACTCGACCATCGCCGGGTCGTCGATGTTCGGTGTCAGGGAAAGCGCCAGCGCCGTCGCGGCGTCCTGGGCATGGGAGCGCAACTGGTTGACGTACTGAGTACGCGAGCTCTCCAGACTGACCATGAAACTGCCGGTGAAAGCGACCACCAGGAACAGACAGATAGCAATCAACAGCTGTTTGAACAAAGACATCTGAGCGCGTGCTCCTAGTTATTCGTCTCGACCGGGAATCCTTCGGCCTGCATTTTTTTCAACACATCCTGCCAACGCGAAAGGCGTTTGGTATCGCCGACCTTTTTGTTGCCCTTGGCACCCGGCAACCACAACCCTTCTGCATTGAAAGAGTAGACCGGCAGCAAATCCTTCCGTTGGCTGGCCGGCTTGATTGCATCAATCAGGCTGTCGAGCACCAGGGGCTCGGCCTCCGGGCTTGAGTAGTAGGTCAGCACCATGTGCGCGCGGTTCTGAGTCAGTGCCTTGACATAGGTAATGCGCAACTTTTCACTGGCTACACCGAGGTGACGCAGGCTGAAGTACTTGGCAATAGCGTAGTCTTCACAGTCGCCGGCGCCTTTCCAGAGTGCTTCGATCGGAGTTTCCCAGTAGTCGACTTCGTGCCACAGGTCGATGTCTTCAACGTATCGCAACTGTTTATTGAAGAAGCGATTGACCACATTGAGTTGTTCCAGCTCGCCGAGCTGTTTTTGGCTGGCCAATAAGTATTGCCAATCATTAATGCGTTGCTGACCTTCTCCCAAAGGTCCGTACAATGCCTGCGCCCGCCGGCTGATCAGGGAAAAATCCCAATCGGCACTCAAGCTGCCCAGCATCACGCCTGCCAGCAGCAAGGCGCTGCACAACCAGCGTAAAATCCGGGGGATCGCTAAACTTGCCGCCAATGCGAAGCATCCAGGGTAAGCAGGAGGGAGTTGTTTGAATGGTGAAGGTTAGACCGGAAAAAAACAATGGCACGGTGAGATCACTGACGGCGCGCTAAACTGCAAGAAAGGCACTCGTTCGCTTGTTTGACAAGCCGTCAGTCAGTCACTAGTGTCATTTGGATCCAAAAATTTCCATCAATCATGGGTGCGTTTAGTGACACAAAAGCCCAACCCTCTCAGCAGTATCAAGGTCAATGGGCCGATTCCCGCACACGCGGCACGCTCGGTGATCGAAGAAACCCTGCGCTCGGCGATTCTCGACGGGCGCATTCCTTGCGGTGCGGCCCTGCGCCAGCAAGACCTCGCCGACCTGTTCGGCGTCAGCCGCATGCCCGTACGCGAGGCATTGCGCCAGCTCGAAGCACAATCGTTGCTCAACGTGGTTGCCCATAAGGGCGCCGTGGTCGCGCCACTGGTCCAGGGCGACGCCGTAGAAACCTACGCGCTGCGCATCCTGCTGGAATCCGAAGCCCTGCGCCTCTCGGTACCACTGCTCCAGGACGAAGATCTCGAACAGGCCGCCCGTTACATCGACGAACTGGAAACGGAAAACGACTACTCCAAAATCGGCCGGCTCAATCGCCTGTTCCACATGACGCTTTACAGCCGCGCTCCCAATCGCCGGCTGTTGAAACTGGTCGAAGACGGCCTGAATGAAGAAGAGCGTTTCCTGCGTTTCAACTTGGAGGCCATGGGCTTGGGCAAACTGTCCCAGGACGACCATCAGGCACTGTTGCGGGCCGCCGAAGACCGGGACGTCGAACGTTCCGTGAAACTGCTTGAGCATCACCTGAACCGAGGGGTCGAGGTCATTACGCGCTATCTCAACAGCCCTGAAGCCCAGGCCAGAAACAAATCGAAGTAACCCGTGGCGGCATACCGGGAAGCACACCGAACGGTGCATCCTCGCTTGCCGCACATTCCGCCGAATGTGCTCCGCGAATAATTTGATTACAAATCCCCTGCGCCCATTCCACTCGGCCCTCGCGGCGCCATACCACCCCCCAACGCCCCGCCGTCTTCAAACCTGACCATTGCAACGATTGCGTGATGCCTCAGTAATGGCGGCCGCCTCGATTTACGCCCACTCTGGGTAACCAGGACACCATAAAACGGGGGGATGCTCCGTGCGAATGGCGTAGCCCCCACCCCCAGAAACGAAGGAAGGAGCCTCATTACGGGAACGGAAGGATCGGCATCACTCGCGACCTGCTTCCACCCCTCAGACACCCCCTACGACGCCCGTTAAAAGTTACTTCGAGTGAGGTATTCACTCTTTATTTAATTCTGACCTAAATAGGCCGGAAGGAGTAACTACGCCAAAATAAAACTTATATAAAAAGTTTTATCGGAACTTATCACCCCTCAAAAAGTTGAATATTAAAATAATGTCAAAACAACTTGATTGACACTTTATATGTGTATTAGTTTTTCTTCGCTGCCAGCCACAAGCGACAGCAACGCCTCGACTACTCGGCATCCATAGCACTTACAAAGATCAATTCGTTTGAGGTACCCGCTCGCCACAAGAAAACTTCAAGCGAACTTCCGTGCTTGATTACTGCTCACCTCAAATCACTTACAGGCTCATCCATGAAACCAACTAAAGAACGTCTGATTCAAAAAAAATCCGAACTTAGCGAACACCCGATCTTCTCTGAAATACATTCGCTGCCGGCCCTGCGACACTTCATGGAAACCCACGTATTTGCCGTATGGGACTTCATGTCGCTGACCAAACGCCTGCAACAGGAACTGACCTGTGTGCAGTTGCCCTGGTTGCCGCCGCAGGATCCCCAGGCAGCGCGGTTGATCAACGAGATCGTGCTGGGTGAGGAGTCGGATGATCGCCCGGCCCAGGGTCACTACAGCCACTTCGAGTTGTACCTGGATGCAATGCGTGAAGTCGGCGCATGCACCGTTGCCATCGAACGCTTCGTGGCTCTGCAGCAAGAAGGTGTGAGCTACGACGTGGCCTTGCAGAGCGTCAACGTCGGGCCGGCGGCCGCAAATTTCGTTCGCCATACGCTGCATACAGCGCTGCATGCGCCGAGTCACAGTGTGGCGGCGGCGTTTCTGCACGGTCGCGAGAGCGTTATCCCGCAGATGTTCCAGCGCATCCTCGACGACTGGGGCATCGGCTTCGAGCAGGCGCCGACCTTCCGTTACTACCTCGAACGGCACATTGAGGTCGACTCCGAGGACCATGGTCCCGCGGCGGAAAAGCTCCTGTCGCGGCTGGTCGATAGCAACCCGCAACGGCAGGAAGACGTGTATGCCAGCGCCATCGCTGCCGTGGAAAGTCGTATTGCCTTGTGGGACGGGTTGCGCCTGAGCATGAGCGAATCCGTCACGGAGGTGAGCGCATGAACGCCGCCGACTACCAATCCTTCGCCGATGCCTGGGAAAGCCGCGCGACCATCCGCACCCGCCCGCGCCGCGTGCTGGAGAACGACGACAAACTGATCTACCCCTTGAGCCGCCAACCATTGGTGCTGAGCGAAACCTTTCTGCGCGAATGCCCTGAACAGCGCGACTTCGCCCTGGTGCAGACGCTCTACAAATTCATCAACGATGTGGTGATTTTCGAAACCGAGATCGTCGACAAAACCGCCCGCAGCATCGCCAAGAATCGCTTCACGGTCGAGTTCCCGTTTGCCTGCCGCTACGATGCCATGACTGTCGTGGTGGATGAGGATTACCACGCACTGGTGGCGATGGATTTCATGCAACAGACCATCGCCATGACCGGCATCGGCCCCATTGAATTGCCGAATGAGATCGAGCTGAGCCGAGCGATACCGGCGGCCGTGGCGCTCGCACCGGAGCATCTTCGTAGCGCCGTAGAACTGATCTGCGTGGCCATCGCCGAAAACACTGTGACCGGTGATGTCGCCGCTTTCGCCAAGGACGCCACAGTCAAGCAATCGATCAAGGGCCTGATGGCCGATCACTTGCTGGACGAGGGGCGTCACTCCGGTTTTTGGGCGCGACTTGTACGTATCTACTGGCATACCGCAAGTGCAGACGACCGCCAGTGCATTGCGCAGATCCTGCCGATCTTCATTGGCCATTACCTGACCAATGACATTCAGAAATCGTTCGACTTCCGCTTGATCGACGCGCTGCAGATCAACGACGTGGCACGCCACGCGCTCAAGAGCGAAATATCGGCACTGGCGTTCCCGATCAATCGCCATCACCCGCTGGTGGCCAACATCGTGCGGTTTTTCCACAGCAGTTCGCTGCTTGATTCGCCGTGCGTACAAACCGCCCTCAGCGACTACCTGGTTTGACGAGGAGCCCATCATGAGACGTCTCGACATCTTGCTCACCGGACAAAGCCAGGCCCTGACCGACCTGGCGCTGGAACTCGAACAACACGGTCACTCACTGACGCGGTTATCCGCACCCGGCGAAATGCCGGGACATGCGGATCTACTGATCGACGATGGCACGCCACTTCAGTTCACCATTCAGGCGCCACGACTGACATTGCAATGGGGTCTTGGCCTGCCGCAGGCCTCAGGCCTGCCATCGCTGGACTTGTTGTGCTGCCATGGCTCAACGCTGCTGACTCGAGTACCCATCGCCGATGAACCGTCGGGTAACGGCCAGGCATTGCGTACGCAGGCCATGACAACACTGGTTGACCACGTTGCGCTGCTGGTCAGCCGCTACTCGCGGGATGCCGACTATTTTCGACTCGCCGAACCTGTGGCACCTGCCCGCTTCGAGCGCATCGAGAGCCTGCGGTTCCTGGACAACCTCGCGTTCGTGCATCGCCTGAACGCCACAGCCGACCCACGACTGCAACAACTCGCGCAAACGCCGATGATCGAAAGGCTGGAACAACAATGCATCCAGAACGCTAACCGTCCGGCCTTGAGCATCGCCGGCAACACCTTCGACTACCGCCAGTTGCACGCCCACAGCCGCGCCATCCAGCAACGTCTGCCAGCGCTGCTGGATCAACATCAAGGCCCGGTAGTCATCGGGATTTGCCTGCCAAAATGCAGCGCGCTGTATGCCGGGATCCTGGCGATCCTGGGCAGCGGCGCGGTGTACTTGCCGCTGGAGCCGAACCATCCGCTGCAACGTCAGCAGTACATCCTGTCGAATGCCGGTGCAGTGTTGTTGCTGCATGACGGCGAGCATCCCCTGGCTAAAGAGATGCCGGGGCTGGACATCAGCAGCATCGACGTTCGTGACGCAGACCTCACTCAACCGTTGATGCGCCAACGTCCTGACCTCGATGCGCCATGCATGGCGCTCTACACCTCGGGCACCACCGGCCATCCCAAGGGTGTGCTGCTCAGCCAGGCCAACCTTGCACACTTCACCCATTGGTACGCCGACTATGTGCAGTTGACCTGCCAGAGCCGGGTGTTGCAGTTTTCTTCGTTGGGTTTCGACTCATCGCTTATCGACATCTTTCCGACCCTGTTGCAAGGCGCGGAGCTGGTCGTGCCCAACGAAGACCAACGCCGCGATCCGCTGCAACTGGTGGAGCTGATTCGTCATCGGCAACTGAGCCATGCCTTTTTACCGCCGGCCTTGTTGAGCATCCTGCCGCTGGAGCAATTGCAGTGCCTGGATCATGTGATGACCGGCGGCGATGTCTGCGAACCGTGGGTCATCGAGCAACTGAGCCATCAGGGCAAGCTTTACAACCTCTACGGGCCCACCGAAGCCACGGTGCTGATTACCGCGCGGCGACTACAGGCGGGCGACAACAACCGCTCGCTGGGTGCGCCGATCGCCAACAGCCAGGTGTTGATTCTCGATGATGACTTCCAACCGGTGGCCGAGCAGACCGTCGGTGAGTTGTACATCGCCGGCCCGGGGGTGTGCCTGGGTTACCTGAACAACCCGCAGCAAACCGCTGAACGCTATCTGGACCTGAACTTGCCTGATGGCCAGACCCTGCGCGTGTATCGCACCGGGGACATGGCGAAGTGGACGCCTGAAGGGATCGAGCTGTGCGGTCGGCGTGATAATCAGGTGAAGATTCGCGGCTTCCGGGTCGAGCCGGAAGAGATTGAGCGCTGCTTGCGCGACAGCCAGTTGTACCGCCAGGTTGCCGTGGTCATTGATAGCCAGCGACGGATTCTGGCCTTCCTCGCCCAACCTCAGGAAGACCTGCCCGGCAGCGCTCGCCAAGCGTTGAAGGCCCACGCGACACAGCAACTGCCGGACTACATGCACCCCGTTGCATGGACCGAGCTGACAAGCATGCCCTACGCCAGCAATGGCAAGGTCGACCGCAAGGCGCTGCTGGATCTGCCCGTGAGCGTCACCGAGAACCCTCTACGGCGCTTGCCAGCCAGCGCCGATGAAGCCCTGCTGCTGGACATCTGGGCCGAGTTGCTGGAGCTGCCGACGAGCGACATTTCCACTGACGAAAGCTTCTTCAACCTGGGCGGGCACTCGATTCTGCTGTCGCGCATGCTCTTGCGATTGCGCGAGGAGTTCGGGCGCAGCATCTCGATCAACCGTTTCATCGAACTGCCCACCCTCACGAAGCTGGCGACACTGGTACGCGGCTCCGGCAGCGAAGAAGTGCTGAGCGAACAGGCCATGAGCGATGCCTTCCGCGAACTGGATGTTCAGCCGCTGCCCGTCAGCCGCATGGGCGATGTGCATAAGGTGATCGTCACTGGCGCCAACAGTTTTGTCGGTGTGCACATCGTCGAGGCGTTGTTGGCCTGGGGTGCCAGTGAAGTCGCCTGCCTGGTTCGCGACGGCAACGGACAATCAGCGGACGAGCGCTTTGCCCAGGCGTTGCGAGAGAACCGTCTGGAGCATCTGGATATGAGCCGGGTACGGGTTTACGCGGCAGACATCACACGACCGGAACTCGGTTTGGCGGCTGAGGTTTACCAGCGGCTGGATCAGGAGTTTGGCGCACTGGTGCATAACGCGGCCAACGTCAATCACGTCCTCGATTACGAGTCGCTGGCGCGGGACAACGTCGAGCCGATTTTCGAGTGCTTGCGCCTGTGTGAAGGACGCAGCAAAAAAGTCTTCAATTTCGTCTCGACGCTCTCGGCCTCCAGCACGATATCCACCGACGGCCGAGTGCTTGAGTTGCCGGCCGCCCCGACTCCACCGATCTACATCAAGAACGGCTACAACCTGTCCAAATGGGTCGGCGAACGAATCCTCGAACGGGCACGGGAGCTTGGGGTGCGGGTCAATCTCTACCGCCCCGGCAATATCAGCTTCAACAGCCTCACGGGCGTGTGCCAGCCGCACAAAAACCGCCTGATGCTGATGCTCAAGGGTTCGATCCAGCTTGGCCAGGTGCCGGAATTCGTCTTGAACTTCGACTTGATGCCAGTGGACTTTCTCGCCCGATTCATCGCCTTCCACGCCAGTCGTTATCAGCCGGAACAGGCGGTGTTCAACCTGCACAACCCCGAGCCCCTGAGCTGGGACAACTACGTGGCGTCCTTCCGCGAGGCAGGACACGAATTCGCGATGGTCAGCGTCGCCGAGTGGCAACAGCAACTGGGCCGGGTCGACAGCGACAACGCGCTGTTCGGCGTGCTGGGTTTTTACCTCAACGGCTTCGAGGAGGACATCGGCGACATCTCGATGATCGGTCACGACAACGCCCAGGCCGGTGTTCGGCTGATGGGCGCGCACTACCCGCAAAAGTCTCCGGCGCTGCTGCGTCGCGGCTGCGACTACCTCAAAGAAATCAACTTCATCTGACTCAACCCAAACGGAGCAAAACCATGAGCACTCTGCAACCCGATACCCTGATCAAAAACCCTCAAGGCTGCCACGTGATGTCCTCGGTGGACGTGCCCGCCGATGCCGCGCAGGTGTGGAGCGTGGTCGGCAATTTTGCCGGTTTCGATCGTTTCATCCCCGCGCTGTCGCACATCGAGATGACCGGCGAAGGGGTGTCATCGCTGCGCAAAAAGTTCTTCAAGGACGGTAATCTGGTGGTCGAACAACTCAACTCCCGGAACGACCAGGCGCGGCACATGACCTGGACCACTATCTACAACACCTTGGGCGTGGCCAATCTGTGGGCTGCGATGAGCGTTGAACCACTGGGTGCGGGCAAGTCTCGAGCCACCTGGACCATCATCGCTGAACCGGCACAGGGCGGTGCCGAGGCGTTGCCGGGCTTCAAGGATTTCGTGCAGGGCTTTGCCGATGATGCGATGAACAACGTGCTGAAACTGTTTGCGTAAGACGTGAAAAAGCCCGTTGTGGACATGTTCCACAACGGGCTTTTCAGTACCCCCTGAAACGACAAAACCCCTGTCTGCGTTAGCAGACAGGGGTTTCGGGATTCAATCTTGACGATGACCTA
>NZ_AKJM01000191.1 GCF_000282335.1 Pseudomonas sp. GM48 | reverse complement strand
CGGTCTGGACCTCGCTCGCGAGCTACACCCTGGGTGCCAACGTCGAAAATCTGTTTTTCGGCGGCAGCGGCAACTTCGCGGGCACCGGCAACGTGCTCGGCAATAATATCGTGGGTGGTGCGGGTAACGACGTTCTCACCGGCGGTGGCGGTAACGACGTGATGAGTGGCGGCGTCGCCGGCAACGATACGTTCGTGTTTGCTGTCGCGGGTTTCGGCAACGATACGATCTTGAACTTCGGAGCCAATTTGGCCGCAGAGCAGGACTTGCTCAATCTCACGGGGTTGGGGATCACCAGCGCGACGTTCGCTGCCAACGTGACCATAACGGCTAACGGGGCGGACACGGTGGTCGGGATCGGGACGGACACGATTCACCTGGTCGGTGTCAACAGCGCGGCCGTTGATCAGACGGACTTCATTCTGGCCACTTGAGGTCCTGGTCAGTACTGTCGCAGGGAGCGCGGACTGCGGAGGGGAGGGCAATGGATGCCCTCCCTTTCTCCTTCCATTCAATTGCTCATTAGCTGTCGGGGCGCCAGCAGCGTACTGGGGCTCATCAAAGCAGGTTGGAACCGAACTGCGAAATCAAAGAAACAATGGAAAAAGGAAACCCGGCCTTGAACATTTCAGCCATCTGCCTTTTGAGCAGCTTATTGGTTTCGGTCGCGGCTTCTGCTAGTGGGGTCGCTCCGGTCTTCGACCTGGACTTCACCAGATCAGCCACGGAAACACTGAAAAAGCTGGACATCAACGACGCTTGCATTATCGCCGTCTCAAGTCCTGCTGCGTTTACCTTTTGCCGAAAAGGATCGTCAACGCTCTGGAAGTATCAGGTGTTGGATCTGGAGCAACAGGCGGCAATCCAAATTGGCCAACAGCGGTCTTCGACAAATGATCATCGAATTACCGTTGTGCAACTCGATAGCGCTGCCTGCGAACAGGATCTCCTTGCGCCATTGCTTACACCGGAGATTACTCATGGACTTGTCCTTGGCTTGATCACACTGTTTCTGTTGCTCGGCCTCCAACACACCTACCGGGCAATCGTGCATTGCCGTTCTGACCACACAGTGTTTTCGAAGTCGGGCCCGCAGCGCCCGAGCGAATTCCGGCCTCCGCACAATTCAATGGCAATGGCGTTGACCGCGTGGGGTATCGCAGTTGCCATGGCATTCGTTTACTTCGGGTTTTGGGCATGACCACCGATTGCTGTTCACCCGTACCGGCGCCAACGAAATCATGCTGGAGCTGGTTGCCTGTACGCTTTGATGCAATGAGAGTTGTGGCCAGGAGGAAGGCTCGGCGTGATAGTCGATCCTTCCTCCTGGATTCCACGGCGATGATCAGGCTTGCGCCGCACTCATCCCGCCAGTGGCCGTGGATTTTTTGCGCACTGCTTGATAGAGCAGGCTGGACACCATGAAGCCCGCAATGGCCAGCACACTCATCAGGGTGAAGACATAGTTGTAACCCTGTTGACCGGGGAAGTGGTCGAGGATCGCGCCATAGATGACGTAGGCAAACATGCCGGGTGCGTAGCCGATCAGGCAACCGATGCCGAAGGCCGAGCCGGTGATGTGCTGGGGAATGCCGACTTCACCCATGGGAGCCCAGAACACACCGCGCATGGAGAACACGATCAGGGCAAAGGACAGGGTGGCGGCCATGCCTGCATAGATGAAGCCCGGGCTTTTTGGAATCAGCATGATCACGCCCATCAGCGGCAACAGCGCGAGGAATGCCCACTTCAGGTAACGGCTGGTGCTCTTGAATTGCTTGTCGGCGATGAAACCGCCGGCAGGCCCGCCGAGGATCTTCAGAAAATATTGGTTGATGATGCCGTAGGCGCCCACCAAGGCCACGGGCAACCCGTACATTTCCTTGAGGTAGGGAATGAAATAGGTCAGGCCGCAGTAGACGATGTAAACCATGAACACGTTGAGGCTGACCAGCCAGATTCCCGGTACCTTGATCGCTTCCATCAGGTTCGCCAGACCGTTCTTCGGCTTGGACTCCGATTGTGCGTTACCGCCCTTGAGCAGGAACCAGGTCAGGCTGCCGGCTAGAATGTCGATGACCGAGTAAAACAGGATCGCCGACTTCAGCCCGGCTTCGCCCGAACCCATGGCGACGAACACACCGAGGGCGGAAAACGCCACCAACGTATCAACCACGCCACGCCCGCCTTCGAGCAGGCCGAACAACCGGCCTTGCTCCTGATCGTCACCCAGGTTGCGGATGGCTTTGAGCAGCGAAGGCCAGAACAGGCAGTCGGCACACACGGCCAACAGACTGAACACTATCAGCAGATTACTGAAGGGTGGAAAGGTCGCCAGGTACAACCCCAGGCCACCGGTCCCGATCAGGCCGAGGGGGATCAGCTTGCGCGTGTCGTAGCGGTCGGCGAGCAGGCCGCCAAGCACAAACAGTGCGGTGGCGATGATTGCGTTGGCACTCAGTAGCATGCCGATTTCAGTGTGGCTCAAGCCCATGAATTCCTGCATGGGTACATAGAAGGCGTCCTTGAGGTTCGCCAGCTTGTAGATGGTGCCACCACCGAGGATGAGGATCAGGAATCTGAGCCATTTGGCCTTGTTTTGAGTTGTCATTATTGTTCTCCGGGCGTAATCGGGTCGTCAGGTTCAGGCGTTGAAAGTGGGGGCCAGGGTCAGTTCGGCCAACGTGCGCAATTCGGCCAGCAGGCTACGGACATACGCCACCTGGTTGTTCGCCCAACGGTGTTCATCGGCCAGCATTCGCTCAAGCGAGTAGCCGTTCGGGAGTGGCGTTTCGCTCATCTCCCGGTAGGCAATAAAGGGATCGGCCGCCTCAAGGCTCTGGCGGAAAGCCGGGGCCACGTAGTGGTTTTCCTGCTCGAGGATGAACGCGATCACCTGTGGGGTTGCTTCGCCGAGCATCAAAAGTTCGAACAGCATGCGCGCGCTGGGCAGGTCGTCCTCGTCGCTGCCTTGCAAAACGCCGTAATGACCGAAGCCGTTTTGCTCGGGGACGATGCGCACGCCCTTGAGGTGAGTCTGGCGGATGTGCGGCGCCAGATTGCGCAGGGCCTGCAGGGGCTTTTCGCAGGCGTTGATCATGTTGCCGAAGTCGAACAGGGCATGCAGGCGAGGGTGGTTCAGGCGGTTGAGCAGTTGCGCGATCTCGCCGCTCTTGAGTTCTTCATGCTGTTCGAAGTCAAAGTACAGATCGTGCTCGTCGGCCTGTTGCGCGAGGTAGTGCAGGTCGGTTTCGATAATGTCCATGACCCGCGACAGGCTGCCCTCGTAGCGTGAGTAAACACGGATATTGCGCACCCCCAGTACCCTGGCGATGGCGATCACCTGATCGACATCCTTTTTCAGCGTGCTGCTGATTTCCAGGTGCACATCCAGCCCCAGCGCTTTGGCCTTGGCGGCAAACGCCTGGAGCTGCACGGGCGACATCTGGCTCAGGCTGTTCTCTTCACCGTCGAGCAAGTGCAGGCTCAGGCCTTGCAGCTCATGGCGATAGGCGAAGTCCAGCAGGTCGGCAGGGGTGACACGACCATGGGTGAGGTTGGTCAGCAGCGGGTAGGCGTGGGCAAACAGGCGCAATTGCCCGAGACGCTCAAGCAACCGCCGGGCCAGTGCGTCCGTCAGCACGGGAGCAGCCTCGCACTCGACCACCTTATGGCTCAGCAAGGCATTGAATCGTTCCTGGATCTTATTGTTCATCAGAGTCGTTCCTGGTTCAGACACCGGGTCTACCGGCGCAGTCTTTATCGCGCCAGTCAGGAACTCTCGATAGATCCATTATCAGTTAATTGATAAGACCACTTGCCTGGCCTCAAGTGGTCGGCGGCAGATAACCCAAGCTGCGCAAGGCCCGGGCCAGCGCCTCGACACGCTCCCGGGCCTGGTTTTCAGGCGTACCGGCAAAGCCGATCAACAGGGCCGGCGGCAGGGCATGCTTGATGCGGTAGTCGCTCAGGGCATAGGTGTGGATGTTGTGCAGGGCCAATTGCCGGGCGATGTCAGTGTCACTGAGTTCGGGGGGCAGCCAGGCGATCAAGTGCATGCCGGCATCTGTCGGGGTGATCGTGAAGAAGCTGCCAATCTGCATTTCAAGTTGTTCGACCAATGCCTGCTGCCGCGCCTTGTACAGCGCTCGCATACGGCGGATGTGCCCCAGGAAGTGGCCTTCGCCCATGAAGTCCGCCGTGGTCGCCTGCAGCAGTGTGGGCGGGCTGCGATCCATGACGGCGCGCAGGGTGCAGAAAGGTTCGACCAGGGCCTGCGGCAGAATCACGTAACCCAGTCGCAGTGACGGAAAGAGCACTTTGCTGAACGTTCCGACGTAGATCACCCGGGCCATCTGGTCCATGGCATACAGCGCCGGGAGGAGGCGGCCACTGTAGCGAAACTCACTGTCGCAATCGTCCTCGATGATCCAGCTCTGATGCTGCGCAGCCCAGTCGATGAGGGCCTGGCGCCGTGTATAACTCAGGGTGACGCCCAAAGGATGCTGGCGCGAAGGGGTACAAAACACCAGGCGGGCATCGGGGCACTCGATCAGGCCTTGCTGGACATCGATCCCCTGTTCATCGATACGCAACGGAACTACCTGAGCTCCCTGGGCCTGCAATGCAATGCGCGCGGCGATGTGCCCCGGGTCCTCCATCCAGACGCTGTCCTGCGGATTGAGCAGCAGCATGCCCAGCAGGTTGAACGCTTGCTGCGCTCCGGAAACGATCACCACTTGCCCGGCATTGCAGTCGATGCCACGAGCATCGAAGACATATTCGGCAATCGCTGTGCGAAATGCCTGCAAGCCTTGCAACTCGCCATAACCCAGGATGGCCTTGGTCGGCTTGAGCAGATGACGGTTCATCAGGCGCCGCCAGATCGCCTGCGGGAATGCGTCATAGGTGCTGTGGCTGGGCAGGAAGGAGGTCGGGGTCGCGGGGTCCCAGTCGGCATAGGACACCCCGCGAAAATGATCGCTACGCAGCGACAGCATCGACTGGCTCAGATCGGACAGACGCGGTGGCTGGCGCTGTTGCTCATCCTCGGTACCCCGGTTTTCCCACTCAGTGCCGACGTAGGTGCCAGCGCCAGTGCGTGAGGCCAGGAAGCCTTCGGCAATCAGCTGATCGAAAGCATTGAGAATGGTGATCCGCGACAACCCCAGCTCGTTGCTCAAGGTCCGGGTCGACGGCAGGCGCACGCCCCCCTGGATTCTGCCATTGAGTATCTGTTTGCGAATCTGCAGATACAGTTGGCGGTACAGGGGGATGGCGCTGGCACGGTCCAGCTCGATAGCCGACAGCAGCAAACCTGCGGGGGATTTCATGACATGCTCGTCTGGGTGAAATGGATTTGACCTGGAAACCGTCAGGCGACGGGGAGGTAAGGGTATCGATCGAAACCCGATAAGTCATCTGCCCGGACTCGGGCTGTCGCCCAGGTAAACCGGCTTGAGCGGGTTTGATCTTGAAGAGGGGAGTGTAGGTGTTTCCGGGTTGAGCCAGCGCCTTGGAGCGACCGTGCAGTGGTTCCAAGGCGCTGCTCTGGTTACTTCAGGTTGCCGCTGAGGAACTGCTGCAGGCGTTCGCTTTTGGGGTTACCCAATACGTCCTCGGGCGCCCCTTGCTCTTCAACCCGCCCCTGATGCAGGAACAACACCTGGTTCGACACTTTGCGCGCAAAGCTCATTTCGTGGGTCACCATGATCATGGTGCGGCCTTCTTCGGCCAGACCCTGGATCACCTTGAGCACTTCGCCCACCAGTTCCGGGTCCAGGGCCGAAGTCGGCTCGTCGAACAGCATGATCTCCGGTTCCATGGACAGGGCGCGGGCAATGGCAACACGCTGTTGCTGGCCACCCGAGAGGAACGCCGGGTATTGATCAGCCACCCGCGACGGCAGGCCCACCTTGTCCAGGTAACGCCGGGCGCGTTCCTCTGCATCCTTCTTGCTGACGCCCAGCACCCGGCGCGGGGCCATGGTGATGTTGTCGAGCACGGTCATGTGGCTCCACAGGTTGAAGTGCTGGAACACCATCGCCAGACGAGTACGGATGCGTTGCAGTTCATTGGCGTCGGCCACGCGCATGCCGTGGCGGTCATGGACCATCTGAATCGGCTGGTTGTCCAGGCTCATCGCGCCGTCGTTGGGCGTCTCCAGGAAGTTGATGCAGCGCAGAAAGGTGCTCTTGCCCGAGCCGCTGGCGCCGATCAGGCTGATTACATCGCCAGTCTTGGCCTTGAGCGAAACGCCCTTGAGGACTTCGTGGTTGCCGTAGCTTTTGTGCAGGTTTTCAACGGTCAGTTTGTACATGTGCAAGCATCCTGAATTAGTGAGCCGGGCCAAGGAAAGACAGCCAGCGGCGCTCTGCCAGGCGGAACAGGCCGACCAGCGAGAAAGTGACGGCCAGGTAGATCAGCGCGGCAATG
>NZ_AKJM01000190.1 GCF_000282335.1 Pseudomonas sp. GM48 | reverse complement strand
AAGCCCGCTCCCACAGTTTTGATCTTCAGTGAACGCCAATCCCACGGCCGACCACAATCCCTTGTGGGAGCGGGCTTGCTCGCGAAGAGGCCGGCACATCCAACAGAGATATTGCCTGACCTGACGCCTTCGCGAGCAAGCCCGCTCCCACAGGTTCTGTGTGTTTCTTTAGTGTCAGTTCAGCACGAAATCCACCGGCTCCAGTTGTGGCGGAAGTTCCGTCACGCCCAGGGCAGACAGCACATCGCGTTCGATGTTGCGCACGATGGCGTCGGTGGGCAGGTCGTTTTCGTCGCGGCCGAACGGGTCTTCCAGTTCGTCGGCAATCGCATCCAGGCCGAAAAAGGTGTAGCTGACAATCGCAGTGAAAATCGGTGTCAGCCAGCCCAGGGGTTCGGCCATGGCAAACGGCAAAAGGATGCAAAACAGGTAGATGGTGCGGTGCAGCAACAGGGTGTAGGGGAAGGGTAGCGGGGTGTGTTTGATCCGTTCACAGACCGCCTGGGCGTGGGTCAGGCTGGCCAGATGGTTGGCCATGAGCGTGTAGCGCCAGTCGTTGATCGCCCCGGACTCATTGAGTGTCGAGCACTGCTGACCGACCTGCATCAGGATTTGCCCGCTGATGTCCGTGGTGTCGCCCTTGGGCATCGGGTGCAGCCAGTCGCCACTGGCGGCGATTTCGTTTTCCCGGCGCAGCCGCGCGTTGAGGGCATGGGCGAAGCCGCACAGGTTGCTGAGGATCGTGTGTCGTTCAGCCGCGTCCTTGATTACCAGGGTTTCACGAATCATCGAACGGATTTCCACGATCACATCGCCCCACGCCTTGCGCGCTTCATACCAGCGGTCGTAGCAGGCGTTGTTGCGAAAGCTCATGAAGATCGACAACGACAAACCCAGCAGCGTGAAGGGCGTGGCACTGACCTTGGAAAAGTAGCTGGGATGCAAGGTTTCAATGAGCACGATAGCCGAGGCGAGCAACGTCACCATCAGGCTGCGCCAGGCAATGCGCTTGGCGATCGAACCCTTGAGGGACGTCAGCACGCCGATCAGGTTGGGTTTGGGTCTCACGATCATGGGGTTCAGCCGCCCGTCATGTTCATGAAGCGAACGACTTGAACATCGTCGTTCACTTCGAAGTTGTGCCGATAAGGCTTGAGCTTCATCGCCTCGATAATGGCTTTTTCCAGGCGCTCGGGCTGTCCGGGGTGGCTACGCAAGACTGCCTTGAGATCCACCGAGTGCTCATTGCCCAGGCACAGCAGCAGGCGTCCTTCCACGGTCAGCCGCACCCGATTGCAGGTGCCGCAAAAGTTGTGGCTGTGGGGTGAGATGAACCCCAGGCGAATCTGTGGCGCCTCGGCCAGGCGCCAGTAGCGCGACGGACCCTGGGTCGACTCGGCGGAATCAATCAAAGTGTAGCGTTCGGCGATGCGTTCGCGGACCTGGGCGCTTGCGAAAAACGATTCGGCGCGGCTGTGCTCGTCGATGGTGCCCAACGGCATTTCCTCGATAAAGGAGATGTCGAGGTTGCGGTCGATGGCGAAGCTCACCAGGTCATTGATCTCATGGTCGTTGCGGCCCTTCATCACCACGCAATTGAGCTTGGTGTTGCGAAATCCCGCCTGGTTGGCCGCGTCGATGCCTTTGATGACCTGCGCCAGGTCACCGGTGCGGGTCAGTTCGCGAAAACGTTGCGGGTCCAGGCAGTCGAGGCTGATATTGAGGCGCTTGACCCCGGCCTCGAACAACGGCCCGGCCAGTCTGGCCAACTGCGAACCGTTGGTGGTCATGCACAGTTCACGCAGGCCGGGCAGGGCGGCGATCTTCTCGCACAGTTGCACCACGCCCGGACGGATCAGCGGCTCGCCGCCGGTCAGGCGGATCTTGCGGGTGCCCAGCGCCACGAAGCTATGTGCCAGTTGATAAATCTCTTCCAGGGTCAGCACCCGTTGCCGGGGTAGAAACTGCATGTCCTCGGCCATGCAATACACGCAACGGAAATCGCAGCGGTCGGTGACCGACATCCGCAGATAGTCCACGCGCCGGGAGAAGCCATCGATCAAGACTCGTTCTGACATGACACCCTCGCTTGGCACTGTATGTGTTGAATGGACTTTGTAGGAGCGAGCTCGCTCGCGATGGTCGTTAACGATTACGCGTGATAACTGGCTAAACACGGTGTTCTTGAGTCCATCGCGAGCGAGCTCGCTCCTACAGATATTGCGCAGATAACGGATTTGTTGAGCGCAGGCTAAGAGCAACTTTAACGGGCGTCCAATCACTATTAACAACCGGGTGATCGAGCGGGTCGATGATGAACTTTTTGTTGTGGTTTAAAGGCCTATAAGTGATTTCAAGTCATTGAAAAACAAGGTTAAAAACCCGTGATAGAGCGTTTCGATAATGTAGTCGTAAATAGCGATTAGACAATAATTAATCCCTGTTCATATGCTTTTCTCCGTCAAACGATCAATGGCCTGAATCAGGTCACGGAGAAGTACCATGTCTCAAGTCGACCGCTACAAACCCTACAAAGGTGCCGCCGCCGGTTGGGGGGCGCTGATTGCTGTTACCAGGAACTGGCTGGGCAGTGAAAACGCGCTGAAGAATATTCGCGCCATGCTCAAGACCAACCAGAACGGCGGTTTCGACTGCCCCGGTTGCGCCTGGGGCGAGTCGCCGGAAAACGGCATGGTCAAGTTCTGCGAAAACGGCGCCAAGGCGGTCAACTGGGAAGCCACGGGCCGTTTGGTTGACCCGGCGTTTTTCAACAAATACAGCGTGTCGGCGCTGGCCGAGCAGAGCGATTACTGGCTGGAGTATCAGGGCCGCCTGACTCACCCGATGCGCTATGACCCTGCCACCGATCGCTACGTGGAAACCACCTGGGACGAAGCGTTCGCGACGATCGCCCGGCACCTCAACGCGCTGGAATCGCCGGACCAGGCCGAGTTCTATACCTCGGGCCGGGCCAGCAACGAGGCGGCGTTTCTTTATCAGTTGTTCGTCCGGGCCTACGGTACCAACAACTTTCCCGACTGCTCGAACATGTGCCATGAAGCCAGCGCGGTGAGCATGATCGAAAGCCTCGGCGTGGGCAAAGGCACCGTGGTGTTTGACGACCTGGAGCATGCCGACGCGATCTTCGTCATCGGCCAGAACCCCGGCACCAACCACCCGCGGATGCTCGAACCGTTGCGTGAAGCGGTCAAGCGCGGAGCCCAGGTGATCTGCATCAACCCACTCAAGGAGCGCGGACTGGAGCGCTTCCAGCATCCACAGCACCCGATCGAAATGCTCATGAACGGCTCCGAGCCGACCAACACCGCGTACTTCCGCCCGGCACTCGGCGGCGACATGGCGGTCATGCGCGGCATGGTCAAGTTCCTGCTGCAGTGGGAGCGCGAAGCGCAGGCCAGCGGTGGTGAGCCGGTATTCGACCATGAGTTCATCGCCGAACACACCTCGGGAATGGATGCCTACCTGGCCGAAGTCGACGCAACCAGCTGGGAGCACATCGAGCAGCAGTCGGGCATGTCTTTGGCTGACATCGAACTCGCCGCCCGCATGTATGCCCGGGCCAAACGGGTGATCATGTGCTGGGCGATGGGCCTGACCCAGCACACGCACTCGGTGCCGACACTGCAGGAAGTCATCAACCTGATGCTGCTGCGCGGCAATGTCGGCCGTCCGGGCGCGGGTCTGTCGCCGGTTCGCGGTCACAGTAACGTGCAGGGCGACCGCACCATGGGCATCAACGAGCTGGCACCCACCGATTTGCTCAATGCCCTGGAAAAACGCTTCTCCTTCAAGCCACCGCGTGAACATGGCCACAACACCGTGATGGCGATTAGCGCGATGGAGCAGGGGCGTTCGAAAGTGTTTATCGCTCTGGGTGGCAACTTCGCCCAGGCCACCCCCGACACCCCGCGCACCCACGCTGCGTTGCGCAAATGCAACCTCACCGTGCACATCGCCACCAAGCTCAATCGCAGCCATCTGGTCACCGGCCGTGAAGCGCTGATCCTGCCGTGCCTGGGCCGCACCGACATCGACATGCAGGCCGAAGGGCCGCAAGGCGTCACCGTGGAAGACACTTTCAGCATGATCCACATCTCCCACGGCCAACTGAAACCGAAGTCGAAACACCTGCTGTCGGAGCCTGCGATCATCGCCGGGATCGCTGCCGCGACACTGGGCAAGCACCCGATCGACTGGAACTGGGCCATCGGCGACTACGGCCGCATCCGCAACATGATTGCCGACACCATTCCCGGCTTCGAAGATTTCAACCGGCGCTTGCTGCACCCGGGCGGTTTCCATATGCCGAATGATGCGGCCAAGCGCATCTGGAAAACCGCCAGCGGCAAAGCCCAGTTCACCCCGAGCGTGCTGCCGGAGCATCTGATCAGCGAGGGCGTGCGCAACCTGGCGGTCAAGCCGCACCTGATCCTGCAGACCATGCGCTCCCACGATCAGTACAACACCACGCTGTACGGCCTGGATGACCGCTATCGCGGGGTCTACGGCATGCGCGACGTGGTGTTCGCCAACGAACAGGACATTCGCCGGCTGGGTTTCGAGCCGGGGCAGAAGGTCGACCTGGTGGCGCTGTGGGACGACGAACGCGAACGTCGGGTCAGCGGTTTCACCCTGATCGCCTATGACATTCCGGCCGGTCAGGCGGCGGCGTACTACCCGGAGACCAATCCGCTGGTGCCGCTGGAAAGTTACGGTGACCGCACCTTCACCCCGACTTCCAAGTTCGTCGCCATTCGGCTGGAGCAGGCCAAGGCAAACGGCCTGATTTCGACCTCCGCTGCGTAGTGCCGATCACTCAAGACTTTGTGGGAGCGAGCTTGCTCGCGATTGCAGGGTGCCAGGCGCCATTGATGTTGAAGGTGCCGGCCTCATCGCGAGCAAGCTCGCTCCCACAGTTTTAAATCCGCGATGAGGATATCGAAATGTTTAACCTGGAGGCACTGGACCTGGCGCGGATGCAATTCGCGTTCACGGTTTCGTTCCACATCATCTTTCCCGCCATCACCATCGGGCTGGCCAGTTTTCTGGCGGTGCTCGAAGGGCTTTGGCTGAAGACCCGCAACGACACCTACCGCGATCTCTACCATTTCTGGTCGAAAATCTTCGCCGTCAACTTCGGCATGGGTGTGGTCTCGGGGCTGGTCATGGCCTACGAGTTCGGCACCAACTGGAGCCGCTTCTCCGACTTCGCCGGCAGCATCACCGGGCCGTTGCTGACCTATGAAGTGCTCACGGCGTTCTTCCTCGAAGCCGGTTTCCTCGGGGTCATGTTGTTCGGCTGGAACCGCGTAGGGCGCGGCTTGCACTTCTTCTCGACGGTGATGGTCGCCATCGGCACGCTGATTTCGACCTTCTGGATTCTCGCGTCCAACAGCTGGATGCAGACGCCACAGGGTTTCGAAATCGTCGACGGTCGCGTGATGCCGCTGGACTGGCTGGCCATCGTGTTCAACCCGTCGTTCCCGTACCGCCTGGCGCACATGGCGATTGCCGCGTTCGTGGCCACGGCGTTCTTTGTTGGGTCGTCGGCGGCGTGGCATCTGCTGCGCGGCAACGACACCAAGCAAGTGCGCAAAATGCTGTCGATGGCGTTGTGGATGGCGTTGATCGTCTGCCCGATCCAGGCCGTGGTCGGTGACGCTCACGGCTTGAACACCCTGGAACATCAACCGGCGAAAATCGCCGCGATTGAAGGGCACTGGGAAAACAACGGGAGCGAAGCGACGCCGCTGGTGCTGTTCGGCATCCCCGACATGCAGGCCGAGAAAACCAAATACGCCATCGAAATTCCCTACCTGGGCAGCCTGATCCTGACCCACAGCCTCGACAAACAGATTCCGGCGCTCAAAAGCTTCCCGAAAGAGGATCGCCCCAACGCGACGATTATTTTCTGGAGCTTCCGCGTCATGGCCGGGCTGGGCATGTTGATGGTGCTGGCCGGCGTGCTCGGCCTGGTCCTGCGTCGCAGCGGTGCCATTTACCGCAACCGCTGGTTCCTGCGCCTGATGCTGTGGATGGGCCCAAGCGGCCTGATCGCCATGCTGGCCGGGTGGATCACCACGGAAGTGGGGCGCCAACCGTGGGTGGTGTATGGCCTGCAACGTACCGCGAATGCCGCGTCCAATCACAGCGTCACGCAGTTGAGCATCTCGTTGGCGCTGTTCGTGGTGATCTATTTCTCGGTGTTCACGGTGGGTATCGGCTACATGATGAAACTGGTGGCCAAGGGGCCCAAACCCCATCACGAGCATGCACCTGCGGGGCATGCCGATCAGGTGATCACACCGCGCCGGCCGCTGTCCGCCGACGCCGAAATCCTCGAAACCGACGCCCGCGTCAATTGAAGGAAGGGAGTTGAGTCATGGGTATTCAAGGTATCGATTTATCGCTGATCTGGGGCGTGATCATCGCCTTCGGCGTGATGATGTACGTGATCATGGACGGCTTCGACCTGGGGTTGGGCATTCTGTTTCCGCTGATCCCGGATACGAAGGAGCGCGATGTGATGATGAACACCGTGGCACCGGTCTGGGACGGCAACGAGACCTGGCTGGTGCTGGGAGGCGCGGCGCTGTATGGCGCGTTTCCGCTGGCCTATTCGGTGATTCTGGAAGCGCTGTACCTGCCGCTGATCCTGATGTTGTGCGGCTTGATCTTTCGCGGCGTGGCGTTCGAGTTTCGTTTCAAGGCCAGTCCTGAAAAGCGGCATGTCTGGGACATGGCGTTCATCGGCGGTTCGCTGCTGGCGACCTTCTCCCAGGGCGTGGTGATTGGCACTTACATCGCTGGCATCCCGGTGGTCGACCGGCAGTTCGCCGGTGGTTCGCTGGACTGGCTGGCGCCGTTTCCGCTGTTCTGCGGTGTGGGTCTGATCGTCGCCTACGCGCTATTGGGCAGCACCTGGTTGCTGGTCAAGACCGAAGGCATGCTCGAATCGCGGATGCGCCTGTTCACCCGTCCGTTGGCCTGGCTGTTGTTGGCGGTAATCGGTGTGATCTGTGTGTGGACGCCGATCCTGCATCCGGACATCGCCACGCGCTGGTTTGCTCACGCGCACCTGGCGGTATTCGGTGGCCTGGCGGTGCTGGCCTTGCTGGCGATGTTCGGCTTGCTCAAGACCCTGCGCCAACGCCACACCCATTGGCCGTTCGCCTTCACCCTGATGCTGGTGTTCCTTGGCTACATCGGCCTGGCGTTCAGTATCTGGCCGAACATCGTGCCGCCGTCGATCAGCCTGTGGGCCGCGGCGTCACCGGCGACCAGCCAGTTGTTCATCCTGATCGGGGCGCTGTTCATATTGCCGATCATCCTGATGTACACAGTCTGGAGCTACTACGTGTTCCGCGGCAAAGTGAGGATTGGCGATGGCTACCATTGATTCCCGTGAACCAGCACCGGCGCCTTGGTACAAGCGCCTTGGGTGGCTGGTGTTGATCTGGCTGGGCAGTGTGGTTGCGTTGGGAGTGGTGGCGGGGGCGTTACGGATGTTGATGCACGCGGCGGGGATGAGTTCTCACTGAAGCGTGCTGCCAGACAACCGAAATGGCAGCGGTGACAAATCACCTGTGGCGAGGGAGCTTGCTCCCGCTGGACTGCGCAGCAGGCCCTCTTTTGGGGCCGCTTCGCAGCCCAGCGGGAGCAAGCTCCCTCGCCACATTGTTTGCGTCAGGTTCAGTTCTTACTGAGCGCCAAACATCGCCGTCCAGTAAATCCCCGCATCACTCTTCGGATCGGTCGCATACGCCGCGCCCAGTTCACGGAACTGCGGGTTCATCAGGTTGGCGCAATGGCCGGGGCTGGCCAGCCAGCCATCGACCACCTTGCGTACGCTGTCTTGCCCGGCGGCGATGTTTTCGCCGATCTGCTGGAAATCGTAGCCGGCCAGTTCCGCGCGGTCGCCCGGTGTGCGGCCATCGCGGTCCTTGTGATCAAAGTAGTTTTTGTTGGCCATGGAGCGGGAGTTGCCTTCGGCGGCGGTGGCCAGCGTGGCGTTCCAGGCGAGCGGCGCGGTTGCATTGAAAGACTGGGTGCCGCATTGACGCGGCTTGGCCCGTGCGGCGTTGAGTTCGATTAGCAGCTTCTGGCCCTCGGTCTGCCAGTCGCCCAGGCGTGCGCTTAACAACGGACGTGCGACCACGATGCGCCATTGCCGGTCCTGGCGGCTGACGCCGATATCGACGAATTGCGGGTCGAGGACGATCTGGCAAAAACTCTCCTGAATCGCTTTCATCGCCGAGGCTGCATCGCGAGGCCCGGACAGGCTGATGACCTGCACATTCTTCATGGGATAACCCGCAGTGGCCATGGCCTGCTGCAGATCACCGATGCTCGGGGCGCTCAGCACCAGGCGCGGGTCGGCCGACAGCGGCGGCAGCTCCGATGGGACCTGGCCGGCACAACGCTGCAGTTGGCTGCGGTAGACATTGATCGACTCGATCAATTGCGCTTCGTCCGCTGCCACGGCGTTGGCGGCAAATAACAGGCTCAGTGACAAACCGGCAAAACGCATTGCGGATGAGATGAAACCCATGAAAATCCCCCTTGAGCAGATTGCGCCCATGATGCGCGAAGTTGACCCATCCCGGACAACGGATTTATCCAGAGTGTAGTGGGGTGGGAGAAATCATTTCACTACTACACTGAGTCGAACCACTCACCGAGTGACATCGATCATGCGCGTCGACTGGATCGCCACCTGCCTCGCCCTCACTTTGCTGGCCGGCCCGGTATCCGCTACGGATCAACAGCAAAAACAGCAAGCGGCCGAGAACAAGGCTGAGGTGCTGGAACAGAAAGCCGCCGAGAACAACAGCCCCGCCCCGGCGCCCAAGGCTGAAGCGATTACCCCGTCCGAAGTCCAGGCCGTAGACCCGGCGGGCGTCGCGCCGCTGGACGACGCGATCACGTGCCTGGCCCGCTCCATTTACTGGGAAGCCAGGGGCAAGGACTCCGCCGACATGGAGGCGGTGGCCAACGTGGTGATGAATCGCCTGGGCCACGAGGGCTTTCCGGATACGGTGTGCAAAGTGGTCAAGCAAGGCTCGGAAACCAAGAGTTGCCAGTTCTCCTGGTGGTGTGACGGCAAATCCGATTCGGTCCAGGAAGAGGTGCCTTACACGATGGCCAAGGAGATCGCGCGCAAGGCCCTGAACAAGGAACTTCCGGATCGCACCCAGGGTGCCCTGTACTTCCATGATCGTACCGTCAAGCCGGATTGGGCCAAGGAATACATCAAGACCGTGGACATCGGCTTGTTCCGGTTTTACAAGCCACATGACGATTCGGCCAAATAGTATCGGCTGTTTCGGCCAAATAATGTTTTTTTGCTGAGGTTTTGCACGGCGTTATCGAAACTGAAATGTTTCTGTTTTATAAGCTTCACAACGAAACCGTGCGCGAATGACGCGATAAGCAGGAACTACACATGAAGCTGACGAGTGTCTGGATCAGTAATCTCGCGCCGATCACGGCGCAGTCGCTGGCGTGCGTCCAATGACCGTTCTGGTCACCGGTGCAGCCGGTTTCATCGGTTTTCATACGGTCCAGCGCTTGTGCCGCGAGGGTCAGGAGGTTGTCGGTATCGACAACCTCAACGACTACTACGATGTCGAGCTCAAACACGCACGCCTCAAGGTGCTGGAGACTCTGCCGGGATTTCGTTTCCAGAAGATGGACATTGTCGACAAACCGGCCCTGATGAGCTTGTTCCGGGAGCACGGTTTTACCGAAGTGGTGCACCTGGCGGCTCAAGCCGGGGTGCGCTACTCGCTGGACAATCCGGATGTCTATGCACAGTCGAACCTGGTGGGTTTCCTCAATGTGCTGGAAGCCTGTCGGCACCATCGCCCCGAACATCTGATCTACGCCTCGAGCAGTTCGGTGTACGGCACCAACAGTAAAATGCCGTTCAGTGTCGAGGATCCTGTCGAACATCCCGTTTCGCTGTACGCCGCCAGCAAGCGCTCCAATGAACTGCTG
The DNA here is from genome assembly GCF_000282335.1 of Pseudomonas sp. GM48. Classification (GTDB taxonomy): domain Bacteria; phylum Pseudomonadota; class Gammaproteobacteria; order Pseudomonadales; family Pseudomonadaceae; genus Aquipseudomonas. The sequence continues at coordinate 792 of NZ_AKJM01000190.1, read as the reverse complement.
GCCGAAAGTTATTGCCATCTATATGGCTTGAAAGCCAGTGGCCTGCGCTTTTTTACCGTCTACGGTCCATGGGGCCGCCCGGACATGGCGCTGTTCAAGTTTACCGACGCCATCCTCAAAGACCTGCCCATCGACATTTACAACCAGGGGCAGATGTCGCGCGACTTTACCTACGTCGATGACATTGTCGAAGGCATCGCCCAACTGCGCCCAAAACCTCCGGTGCCGGAAGGCTCTGCCGCCGGGGTAAACCGGCTCTTCAACATTGGTCGCGGAATGCCGGTGGCGTTGCTGGATTTCGTCGAGTGCCTGGAGTCAGCCTTGGGCCTGCAGGCCCGGCGTAACTACATGCCGATGCAGGCCGGTGACGTGGTCAAAACCTGGGCCGATGTTTCGGCACTGGCCGAGTGGGTGGGCTTCAGCCCGCAGGTGACGCTCGAAACCGGCGTCGGAGAGTTTGTGAAGTGGTATCGGCAGTTCTATCAGATTTGAAGCGTTCGCCTCTGATCTCGAAAAAATCAAAAAAAGGCGAGAGAGACCCCATGAGCCAAGACATTTTTGTATCCGTACTGATTCCCGCCAAGAACGAAGCGAACAACCTCAAGCCATTGCTTGAGGAAATCCGCGTGGCGCTGGCCGATGAGTCTTACGAAATCATCGTGGTCGACGATGGCAGCACCGACGCGACCTTGCATGAACTGCGGCAGATCCGTCACGACGGCTTGAACACCTTGCGCATCCTCCATCATGAGCGTTCGCTGGGGCAGAGTACCTCGCTCTACCACGCCGCCC
>NZ_AKJM01000189.1 GCF_000282335.1 Pseudomonas sp. GM48 | reverse complement strand
TAACTCTTTGTTTATCAAGGAGTTTTCCGTTTCGACTGCGCCGGAAGTGGGGCGAATTATAGACACCTGAGATCTGCCGTCAAGCACTGATTTTGGTTTTCTATCAATAACTTGCAGAAAGGGGTCAAACCACCTGATTACCTTCTATATAGAGGAGCAAAAACGCCCCTCTATATAGAAGAAGCCAATCAGAGAACGCCCGAAGCCTTGAATGCAGTCACCGCCCCAGCATCCAGGCCCAACACCCGCTGCAGAACCTCCAGCGTGTGCTCACCCAGCAAAGGAGGTGCAAAACGGTACTCCACTGGCGTCTCCGAGAGTCGAATCGGGCTCGCCACCTGAGGCACCATTCCCGCCAGCGCATGCGGCAACTCGATAGCCAACCCGCGAGCCTTGACCTGAGGATCGGCAAACATCTGCGCCAAGTCGTTGATAGGCCCGCATGGCACGCCAGCCTGTTCCAGCAGTGCCACCCACTCAGCAGTGGTCTTGAACACCGTTGCCTGGCGGATCAGTGGAATCAGTACCGCCCGGTTTGCCACCCGCAGCTTATTGGTCGCAAAACGCGGATCGTCTGCCCACTGAGGTTGTCCCGCGACTTCGGCAAACTTGCGGAACTGCCCATCGTTCCCGACGGTAAGAATGAAGTCGCCATCCGCCGTAGGAAAATCCTGATAAGGCACGATGTTCGGATGAGCATTACCCAAGCGCTTAGGCGCATTGCCTGTCGTCAGGTAGTTCATTGCCTGGTTGGCCAGACAAGCCACCTGTACGTCCAGTAGTGCCATATCGATGTGCTGACCACCACCGTCGTGATCCCGATGCGCAAGCGCAGCCAGTATCGCGACAGTCGAATACAGCCCGGTCAGGATATCCGTCAGCGCCACACCAACCTTCACCGGCCCCGCACCTTCTTCACCTTCAGGTCGCCCCGTAAGGCTCATGAGCCCGCCCAGCCCCTGGATCATGAAGTCATAACCCGCACGCTTGGCGTAAGGACCGGTCTGGCCGAAGCCGGTGATTGAGCAATAGATCAGATCCGGATTGATCGCCTTCAGCGATTCATAGTCCAGGCCATAAGCCGCCAGACCGCCAACCTTGAAATTCTCGATCAGGATGTCCGACTTGGCCGCCAGCTCACGCACCAGTTTCTGCCCTTCAGGGCGCGTGAAGTCGATGGTGACCGATTGCTTGTTGCGATTGGCCGACAAGTAATAGGCCGCCTCGCTGGTGTTTTCCCCATAAGCGTCTTTGAGGAACGGTGGCCCCCAGGCGCGCGTGTCATCGCCGTTACCCGGGCGCTCGACCTTGATCACTTCGGCGCCAAGGTCGGCAAGGATCTGCCCGGCCCAAGGGCCGGCCAGCACTCGCGATAAATCCAGTACCCGTAGATGCGAAAGCGCGCCCATCGACGTTCTCCTATTAATAGAACGCCTGGATGCCGGTTTGCGCACGACCAAGGATCAGAGCATGGACGTCATGGGTACCTTCATAGGTGTTCACCACCTCCAGGTTGACCAAGTGGCGAGCAACACCGAACTCATCGGAAATACCATTGCCACCCAACATATCGCGAGCCATGCGAGCGATGTCCAGGGACTTGCCGCAAGAGTTGCGCTTCATCATCGAAGTGATTTCGACCGCAGCAGTCCCCTCATCCTTCATTCGACCCAGACGCAGGCAGCCTTGCAGCGCCATGGTGATTTCAGTCTGCATGTCGGCCAGTTTTTTCTGGATCAACTGAGTGGCGGCCAGTGGGCGACCGAATTGTTGACGATCCAGGGTGTACTGGCGAGCGGTGTGCCAGCAGAACTCAGCCGCACCCAGCGCACCCCAGGAGATGCCGTAACGCGCCGAGTTGAGGCAAGTGAAAGGACCTTTCAGGCCACGGACATCCGGAAAAATGTTCTCTTCCGGAACGAACACGTTATCCATGACGATTTCACCGGTGATCGATGCCCGCAGGCCCACCTTGCCGTGAATCGCCGGAGCGCTCAGGCCTTTCCAGCCTTTCTCCAGAACGAAGCCGCGGATGTCGCCGGCATCGTCCTTGCCCCAGACCACGAACACATCGGCGATCGGGCTGTTGGTAATCCACATCTTGCTGCCCGTGAGGCTGTAGCCGCCTTCTACTTTGCGCGCACGAGTGATCATCGAACCCGGGTCGGAACCGTGGTTAGGCTCGGTCAGGCCGAAGCAGCCGATCCACTCGCCCGAAGCCAGTTTCGGCAGGTACTTTTGCTTCTGCGCTTCAGTACCGAATTCATTGATCGGCACCATCACCAGCGAGGACTGAACGCTCATCATCGAGCGATAGCCGGAGTCGATGCGCTCGACTTCACGGGCGATCAGACCATAGCTGACATAGTTCAGGCCGCTGCCGCCGTACTGCTCGGGGATGGTTGCGCCCAACAGGCCGACTTCGCCCATTTCACGGAAGATCGCCGGGTCGGTCTTCTCATGGCGGAAAGCTTCGAGGATGCGCGGCGCAAGGCTTTGCTGAGCGAATTGCGCAGCCGTGTCGCGAATCATGCGTTCTTCTTCAGTGAGCTGTTGATCCAGCAACAGGGGATCGATCCAGTTGAAGCTAGCTTTACCGCCCATGAGTGTGTCCTCTCGAATCGGGTCAAATAACGTGGAGTGATCCTAGGCCCGGATCATCCCTACGGCAAACGAGGATTTCGCATACTGTTGTGCTATTTTCTCACTCCGAAACGTCGCAAAAGAGCCTTTATGCGATGTATTAGTGAGGTTGACGTACATGCGCAGAAAGATACCCAGCACCACCGCTCTGATCAGCTTTGAGGCGGCGGCACGCCACGAGAGCTTTACCAAGGCAGCCCAGGAACTTTCTCTGACCCAAGGGGCGATTTGCCGACAGATCGCCAGCCTGGAGGAGTTCCTCAGTGTGGAACTGTTCCGACGCTCGCGGCGCGGGGTCAAGCTGACAGAAGCCGGTCTCTCCTACAGCCGTCGAGTGGCCACTCAGCTCGACGCGGTTGAGCGCGACACCTTGTCGGTCATGGGCCAGCAAGGCACCAACGTGATCGAATTGGCCGTCGTTCCGACCTTCGGCACCCAATGGCTGCTGCCGCGACTCAAGGACTTCCAGCAAAAGCACCCGGAAGTGACGGTCAACCTGACCAACCGCACGCGGCCGTTCCTGTTCGCCGACACTGATTTTGATGCCGCAATCTACTTCGGTGACGCGGACTGGTCGGGTACAGAATCCCATAGGCTGATGGGTGAAAAACCGATGCCCGTTTGCAGCCCCAACCTACTCGGAAAAAAGACCAGTCTGACGCCCGGCGAAATCGCCGACTTACCTCTTCTGCAACAAACCACCCGCCCCTATGCCTGGCGCCAATGGTTCGACTCCCAACACCTGAATGTCCCGAGAGACATGACAGGTCCTCGCTACGAGCTATTCTCCATGCTCGCCCAAGCGGCCATGCACGACATGGGCATTGCCCTGATCCCGCCATTCCTGATTCAACGAGAACTGAAGGAGAAACGCCTGGTGATCGCCAACCCGCAAGCACTGTCCAGCATCAAGGCTTATTACCTGATGATTCCTGAGCGAAAGGTCGAATCTGCGTCTTTAAGGGCATTTCGTGATTGGCTGGTAAATCAGGCACACAGCTACAGCCTAGAAGGATAAAGGCTTTCCAACGTTACTTGACCTCGTAGTCAGCAAAAAATAGGCCCTACAGATATACGTATTTGTCGCATACCAGCAAACTGTATCGAGAAGTCGTACAAACGTCCCACAAGCGCCTGACCACGCGGCTTTGCGCCACTATTTCGATGCGATGTCGCATCATTCATACGGCCGATGTGTAATTTCTTGAATTTAGGCCAGAATCCTTGAAAAGCACGGTCTGCAAGGGATTGAACCAGTTGGTTGCGACATTCGGTCACGGGGTGACTTGTAGTTAATTTTCCGTCACCCGTCATAATCCCTTGAAGGGCACAAAGTTCGCCTGCAAAATGCCGCGCCCCGCCCTGATTTGGCGGGATCGTGCTGATCGGCCGCCCCAGCCGCACCATCCGTAGTGCATGGGTTTACTCAATAAGATCACGCAGGAGATTTGACGTGCACATTGGTGTTCCTCTCGAAACCCAGACCGGTGAAACACGGGTTGCTGCAACCCCTGAAACCATCAAGAAGCTGATCAGCCAGGGTCATAAGGTCACTGTACAAAGCGGCGCCGGCGTTAATGCCAGCGTTGTCGACAGTGCCTATGAAGCGGCAGGCGCAACCATTGGCAGCGCCAATGACGCGTTTGGTGCAGAGCTGATTTTGAAGGTGGTCGCGCCCAGCGACAGCGAGCTGACGCTGATTAAAAGCGGCACCGTTGTGGTGGGGATGCTCAATCCGTTCAGCAATGAAACCATCGCCAAGCTGGCCGAGTGCGGCATTACCGCCTTTGCCCTGGAGGCAGCGCCTCGCACCTCCCGCGCCCAAAGCCTGGATGTGCTGTCCTCGCAAGCCAACATCGCCGGTTATAAAGCCGTGTTGCTGGCCGCGCACTACTATCCGCGCTTTATGCCGATGCTGATGACTGCTGCGGGCACTGTGAAGGCAGCGCGCGTGCTGATTCTCGGTGCCGGTGTGGCCGGTTTGCAGGCCATCGCTACGGCGAAACGCCTGGGTGCAGTGATCGAAGCATCTGACGTGCGCCCTGCGGTGAAAGAGCAGATCGAATCCCTCGGCGCCAAGTTCGTCGACGTGCCCTACGAGACCGATGAAGAGCGTGAATGCGCCGTCGGTGTCGGTGGCTACGCCCGGCCAATGCCGGCGAGCTGGATGCAACGTCAGGCCGTGGCCGTGCACGAGCGCGCCAAACAGGCCGACATCGTCATCACCACCGCGCTGATTCCGGGCCGCAAGGCACCGACGTTGTTGAGCGCGGAAACCGTGGCGCAGATGAAACCCGGTTCGGTGGTCATCGACCTCGCCGCCGCCCAGGGCGGCAACTGCCCGCTGACCGTGGCGGACCAAGTGGTCGTCGAAAATGGCGTGACCATCGTTGGCCCGACCAACCTGGCTGCCGCGGTTGGTGCCGATGCCTCGGCACTGTATGCACGCAACCTGCTGGACTTCATGAAACTGTTGTTCGATAAAGAAGGACAACTGGTGATCAACCTTGAAGACGATATCGTCGCCGCGTGCCTGATGTGCCGCGACGGCCAGATCGTGCGCAAGAACGGCTGAGGATAAAAACAATGGAAGACATGCTGATCTCTCACGGTATCTACAACCTGATCATCTTCGTGCTGGCGATTTATGTCGGCTACCACGTGGTCTGGAACGTGACACCTGCACTGCACACGCCACTGATGGCCGTGACCAACGCCATCTCGGCCATCGTCATCGTCGGCGCCATGCTCGCTGCCGCCCTCACCGTGACCCCACTGGGCAAGACCATGGGCACCCTGGCCGTGGCCCTGGCCGCGGTCAACGTGTTTGGTGGCTTCCTGGTGACCCGGCGCATGCTGGAAATGTTCAAGAAAAAAGCGGCTCCAGCAAAAGCTCCGGCAGCCAAGGCCGAAGCAGTCAAGGCTGAGGTGCAGCAAGCATGAGCATGAACCTGGTTACTTCCCTGTATTTGATCGCCTCGGTTTGCTTCATCCAGGCGCTCAAGGGCCTTTCGCATCCCACCACGTCGCGTCGCGGCAACCTGTTCGGCATGCTCGGCATGGGCCTGGCGATCCTCACCACGGTCGGCCTGATCTACAAATTGGGTGCCGAGTTGGCGCATGACGGTATCGTCTACGTGATCGTCGGCCTTCTGGTCGGTGGCACCGCCGGTTCAATCATGGCCAAACGCGTTGAAATGACCAAGATGCCCGAGCTGGTCGCCTTCATGCACAGCATGATCGGCCTGGCAGCGGTGTTCATCGCCGTGGCCGCCGTGGTCGAGCCGCAGTCGCTGGGCATCGTCCAGCAACTCGGTGACGCGATCCCGGCCGGTAACCGCCTGGAACTGTTCCTCGGTGCCGCCATCGGTGCGATCACCTTCTCCGGCTCGGTCATTGCGTTCGGAAAACTGGCTGGCAAGTACAAGTTCCGCCTGTTCCAGGGCGCACCGGTACAGTTTGGCGGTCAGCACAAGCTGAACCTGCTACTGGGCCTGGCTACACTGGCCCTGGGCGTGACCTTCATGCTCACCGGCGACTACACCGCTTTCGGCGTAATGCTGGCGCTGGCCTTCGTGCTCGGCGTGCTGATCATCATCCCGATCGGTGGCGCCGACATGCCGGTGGTGGTGTCGATGCTCAACAGTTACTCCGGCTGGGCAGCGGCAGGTATCGGCTTCTCGCTGAACAACTCGATGCTGATCATCGCCGGTTCGCTGGTAGGTTCGTCCGGTGCGATCCTCTCGTACATCATGTGCAAGGCGATGAACCGCTCCTTCTTTAATGTACTGCTCGGTGGTTTCGGCAATACGGCGGATGCGGCCGGCCCGGCGGGTTCGAAAGAAGCGCGCCCAGTGAAATCCGGCTCGGCTGACGATGCGACCTTCCTGCTGACCAACGCCGACACCGTGATCATCGTTCCGGGTTACGGCCTGGCGGTAGCACGGGCGCAGCATGCACTGAAGGAACTGACCGAGAAGCTGACCCATCGCGGCGTGACCGTGAAGTACGCGATCCACCCGGTTGCCGGTCGGATGCCGGGGCACATGAACGTGTTGCTGGCCGAGGCCGAAGTGCCTTACGACCAGGTGTTCGAGATGGACGACATCAACTCCGAGTTCGGTCAGGCCGACGTGGTGCTGGTGCTGGGTGCCAACGACGTGGTCAACCCGGCCGCGAAGAACGATCCGAAATCGCCGATTGCCGGCATGCCGATTCTCGAAGCGTTCAAGGCCAAGACCATCATCGTCAACAAGCGCTCGATGGCCAGCGGCTATGCCGGCCTGGACAACGAACTGTTCTACCTGGACAAAACCATGATGGTGTTCGGCGACGCGAAGAAAGTCATCGAAGACATGGTCAAAGCCGTCGACTAACCCTCTGCGGTACACAGAACGCCCCGACTCGTCGGGGCGTTTTTGTTTGTGTAAATCGTCGGACAAACTATTCTTTTATTACCGAACCGGTAACGGTGTTTTGCTCGAAAGCCCCGGAATAGACGCCTCGATTGCGACCTTGGTAGCGGGACAGAAGCCGACGCAATTCACTAGACTGCACGTCCTGCTACCTGTTGCCCGAGATAATATTCCATGTACCGTGACCGTATTCGCCTGCCTTCGTTGTTGGACAAAGTGATGAGCGCTGCCGACGCTGCCGCTCTGATTGAGGACGGCATGACCGTCGGCATGAGCGGCTTCACTCGCGCAGGCGAAGCCAAGGCTGTCCCTCAGGCGCTGGCCGAGCGCGCCAAGGTCACGCCGCTGAAGATCAGCCTGATGACCGGCGCGAGTCTGGGCAACGACCTCGACAAGCAGTTGACAGAAGCCGGTGTGTTGTCGCGACGCATGCCATTCCAGGTCGACAGCACCCTGCGCAAGGCGATCAACGCCGGCGAGGTCATGTTCATCGACCAGCACTTGTCGGAAACCGTGGAGCAATTGCGCAACCAGCAATTGAAACTGCCGGACATTGCCGTGATCGAAGCGGTAGCAATCACCGAGCAAGGGCATATCGTGCCAACCACCTCGGTTGGCAACTCGGCCAGCTTCGCAATTTTTGCCAAGCATGTGATCGTCGAGATCAACATGGCGCACAACCCGAACCTCGAAGGTCTGCACGACATCTATATCCCGACCTATCGTCCGACCCGTACGCCGATTCCATTGGTCAAAGTCGACGACCGCATTGGCAGCACCGCCATCCCGATTCCAGCGGAAAAAATCGTCGCCATCGTGGTCACCAATCAGGCTGACTCACCCTCCACGGTGCTGGCGCCAGACGCTGAGACCCAAGCCATTGCCGACCACCTGATCGACTTCTTCAAACAGGAAGTGGCCGCCGGACGCATGACCAACAAGCTCGGCCCGCTACAAGCCGGTATTGGCACCATCGCCAACTCGGTGATGTGTGGCCTGATCGACTCGCCGTTCGAAGACCTGACGATGTATTCCGAAGTACTTCAGGACTCGACCTTCGACCTGATCGACGCAGGCAAGCTGAGTTTTGCCTCGGGCAGTTCGATCACCCTGTCGAGCCGGCGCAATGCCGACGTCTTCGGTAATCTGGAGCGCTACAAGGACAAACTGGTCCTGCGCCCGCAGGAGATTTCCAACCACCCCGAAGTCGTGCGTCGCCTTGGCATCATCGGCATCAACACGGCGCTGGAGTTCGACATCTACGGCAACGTCAACTCCACTCACGTCTGCGGCACGCGGATGATGAACGGCATCGGCGGCTCCGGCGACTTTGCGCGCAATGCGCACCTGTCCGTATTCGTGACCAAGTCGGTTGCCAAGGGCGGTGCGATCTCCAGCGTGGTGCCGATGGTCAGCCACGTTGACCATACCGAACATGACGTCGACATCCTCGTGACCGAAGTCGGCCTGGCGGACTTGCGAGGCCTCGCGCCCCGGGAGCGTGCCCGGGTCATCATCGACAAGTGCGTGCATCCGGATTACCGCCAGGCGCTCAATGATTACTTCACCACCGCATGCGCCATCGGCGGGCACACCCCGCACATCCTGCGTGACGCCCTCAGCTGGCACATCAACCTGGAAGAAACCGGGCAAATGCTGAAGAAGTAATTGGTACAGATAGCAGCTGACGCAAACACAGTTTCGTCAGCTTGCGCCTGCCTCTTCGCAATATGAAAAAAACTGTACTGCTGTACTGGTCATTTCCTACTGAAAACTCCTACCTCGCGGGACCAAAACATCAAAAACGCACCGCAACGGTGCAGACAAGTACAGTTGCCTCAATTTCGACCAGTACACCGCCTATAAACAGTTAACTGAGCTCTCACAATACAGATGAACTGTATCTACAGAGACTAGGCAAACGAGAGGATCATGGGCACCAGTTAAACCACTACCTAATCCCGCCATAAGCGGAAGGATGACCACCATGGAACGTACACTCAGTTCCGATCTGTTCTTTGAAGACACCGCTGCAAAAACCCAGGCTTCCCTGCCTCTGCGCGTTATCGCCAACCTGATGCTGTGGCAGCGCCGCATCACCAGCCGCCATCAACTGGCTCGCCTGGATTCGCGTCTGCTGGCTGACGCCGGGATTAGCGAAGCACAACGCTACGAAGAGCTGAGCAAGCCGTTCTGGCGCTAAGTTAGCGTCGCTGGCTCTGACCTTAAGGTCCACCGCCAGCAACCCGAATTGAAAAAACAAAACCCGTCGTGGGAAACCACGACGGGTTTTGTCGTTTTGGCCGATCAAATTTGGTCTTACAGTAGGGAAACCTGAATACCAGTACAGTTTGAAAACACCACAAACTGAACCAGTACAATATTGCCGCAGTGTGCCTGTAGCGGGTATTCGCCCGGTGTCAGCATGGAGCTCTCCACCTATCAGGACAGGGACCGTGCAATGAATAACTTACAAGATGTTTCCGCTCCATCAGTTCAATCGAGACCTTGCCTGCATTGGCTTCGGGGGCTGTTGAAAGGGCTCTTTGCTGGCCTGGAAAGGGCGAGAACACGACGTTTACTGGCTCAGCTTGATGATCGTCAGCTATCGGATCTGGGTATCAGCCATACAGACCGCCACAATGAATTGGATAAACCGTTCTGGCGCTGACTTCCCGCTTGCATAGTCGGGGCTGTTCGAACTGATGCACACAGGCCTAATATCGAACCAGAACGTGGCGAACGCCGAGTACCTGGCGTCTGACTTTGCAGACACTGCGCCATTTTTCGATTGGTCTACCAAAAGGAGTTACCCCATGTCCCGTCTTCGCCTGCTCAGCGCGGCAGCCTTGTTTGCCGTGGCTGCCAATGCCCAAGCCAGCAGCTTCATCGTGACCACGGATGCTGTCGTCAATGCGCTCAAAGCCACGTCCGATGCGACCACCGACGTCGTCTCTTCGTCGTTCAAGGATGACAAGATCGTTCTTGCGGCCCGTGACGACGCTGCCAGCTTTGTCGCCAGCGAAGGTTCCATCCGCGGCGTAAAACTGGAAAGCGCACTCGATCACATTCGCCACCAGGCGCCACAGTTGAGCGCAACAGACGCACAACTGGCGCAAGCGATCCTGACGATCTAAACGACAGTGCAGACATTGGGATACGCCGGACGTGTCCCAATGTTTTGGCACTGGCTCTAGAACGGGCCTTGCGCTAGCCTTGGGACTCACACTCAACTGTCGAGTCTCATGCGTTTCCCTTCAAATCTCTTGATCGCGCCAGTCTTTCTTGCCCTTGGTTGCTGCGCATCAGCCCACGCTTATGACGCCTTCAACCTGTCTACCCAAGGCATCGTCGCCAGCGGTTACGCCACAAGTTTGGTGACCTCCGCCCCCTTCGACCATAAACTGCTGCTCGCCGCCCATGATGACGCCGCGGCATTCATTGCCAGTGACGGCCAACTGAGAGGCGCACGACTGGAGTCGGCCCTGCGGTATCTGCGCCGAACCCAGGCAAAACTTCATGCCAGCGACCTTGAACTGGCACAAGCAATTCTCGTCCAATAGTTATCCCTGTTTTTCTGGAGTCGTTCCATGCGTAACCCGCTGATTGCTGCCACCTTGGGCCTGCTGCTGTTGGCCGATGTGTCCCAGGCACATACTCTGGTTGCCACCAGTAACATGCTGATCCGTGCGACCCAACGCACTCTCGATTTCACCTCCGACACCACCACGTCCATTCGCGATTCGAAAATCGTGCGCGAAGCCCAGGACGATGCCGCCAGTTTCGTTGCCAGCAATGGCGACATCCGTGGCGCTCACCTGGAATCCGCTTTCGACTTGCTGCGCACCCGCGTGCCTGAAGCTCGCGACGCCAGCGATCAGGCTCTCGCCGAAGCCATCCTTGCACTGTGATGCGCCCGGGTGCCTGGCTACTGGCCGTAGCCCTGTTGCTGCTTGGCAACACGGCCCACGCAGGTCTTCAACTCAAGCTCAAGACCGAAGGCCTGAGCCCCGCGCAACAGCAGGCCAGCCAGGCTCTGCTCGATGAGGCCATGCAGGCACTGCCGCCACGCTTTATCGAGCAACTCGACCGACGCATCGACGTCGGCTGGACCGATGACATGCCGAGCAATGCCTATGGCCAGGCGTCACTGGTGTCCGAGCTCGATCTGAACCGCAACCTGCTGGCTGGTCTCACCGATGGCAGCGCCGCAACCAGGAAAACCCATCGCCCCCATGGCACTGTGCGCCGGGAAATGCTGGCAACGGTGTTGCACGAACTGACTCACATCTATGATCGCTCACGCCTGTGGCCGGATGCCGAGCGCAAGCTGATTCAGCGCTGTACCCAGCGCAACAACAGCTCTGGGCTGGTAGGCATTCCCGACCAATGCCGGGGCCAGTCCGGTCGGCGCTTTACCCTCAGTGATGACCCGCGCCTGCTCGACCTCGCCGGCTGGCAGCAATACGTTGGCCGTCGCGGCGAACGCGAACAGCACAATCGCCAGATTGCCCGCAGTCCGGATATCTACGAGACAAGCAGTCCAAAGGAATTCGTCGCGGTCAACATGGAGTATTTCCTCCTCGATCCGGGCTATGTCTGCCGCCGCCCCGCACTGTACCGCTACTACAAGGAACATTTCGGCTGGGCACCCGCCGCCAAAGACACCTGCGGCAAGACCGTCGCTTTCCTCAATGCCGGCAACGACTTCGCCAAGACACCTTTGGGCCAGGTCGATCCGGAGCGGGTCTATGCCGTTGACTATCTGCTGGCCGAAGCTAACCAGAACTTGTTCAGCCGTTGGGGCCACAGCATGTTGCGCCTGGTGATCTGCGCGCCGGGTCGACCACGCGGACCGGATTGTCGACTGGACCTGGACCAGCATCTGGTGCTGTCGTACCGCGCCTTCGTTGGCGACGTACAACTGTCGAGCTGGGATGGCCTGGTCGGTAAATACCCGTCGCGGCTGTTCATCCTGCCGCTGTCCCAGGTCATCGACGAATACACCAAGACCGAATTGCGCAGCCTGGCCTCCGTACCCCTGAACCTGTCGCGCAACGAGATCGAAGATGTAGTGGAACGTGCCGCCGAGATGCACTGGAGCTACGACGGCAACTACTTCTTCCTGTCAAACAACTGCGCGGTGGAAGAACTGAAATTACTGCGCGGCGGCACCAATAACCCGCAACTGGTTGGACTCGACAACATCATGCCCAACGGTTTGCTGGAAGTGCTGAAGGGCCGCGGACTGGCGGACACCAGTGTGCTGGACGATCCGCGAGAAGCCTTGCGTCTGGGTTATCGCTTCGATTCCTTCCGCGATCGCTATCAGGCCATGTTCGAAGTACTGAAAAAGCACTTGCCGATCAAACAGGAAACCGTCGAAGACTGGCTCGACTTGAAAGCCGAGGAGCGGCGGCAATGGTTCGCGCAGGCTGACTTGCGCACCAGTGCTGCGTTGCTTCTGCTGGAGCAGGCGAGTTTCCGTAGGCAATTGTTGTTGGCCCAGGATGAAGTGAAGCAGCGTTATCTGGGCGCCCGGGAACTGAAAAACGGCGGCATGGACAAGGCCAACCAGACGCTCAAGGATATTCTCGCCAACAGTGGTTTCCTCAGCCGCCCGGCGGAACTGCTGGGCACCAGCGGTTATGGCTTGCCGCAACCGAGCGAGTGGGAGCATCTGGAATCGGAAAGCAGCCAGCGCCAGAAGCAGCTCCTGGCGCTGTCCGGGGATCTGGACAAGGAAGTGAGAGCGTTGCTTGAACCTGACCGTGCCGCCGAAATGGCCGCCAACGAGGCCAACGTGAAGCAGATTGGTGAGCACTTGCGCAAACTGCACAAGGCATCAGGCGGGATAGAGTTGCCTTGATCCGTAACTTGTAGGAGCGAGCTTGCTCGCGAAAAGGCCATCAGTTTCAACATCCTTGTTGACTGATACACCGCCTTCGCGAGCAAGCTCGCTCCTACAGGGGGTCAGTGTTCAGCTCAACTGACGCGGGCTTTACGCACGCCGTCCGCCAGCGCCGAGCACAAGCTCAATACACCGTCGACGGCCTGATCCGCGGTTGCCGCATTGGCGATCTGGTCGATCAATGCCGAGCCCACCACCACGCCGTCAGCCAGACGCGCGATGGACGCCGCCTGTTCCGGAGTCCGGATACCGAAACCGATGCTGATCGGCAGGTCGGTATGGCGGCGCAGACGGGCGACCGCTTCTTCGACGTGCTCCAGCGTGGCGGCACCGGCGCCGGTCACACCGGCCACCGACACGTAGTAGACGAATCCGGAGCTGCCGTTGAGAACGGTCGGCAGGCGTACATCGTCGGTGGTCGGCGTGGTCAGGCGAATGAAGTCCAGGCCCGCGGCCTGCGCCGGGTCGCACAGCTCGCCGTTATGCTCTGGCGGCAGGTCAACCACGATCAGGCCATCAACGCCGGCCTCTTTGGCTTCGGCAATGAAGCGCGGTACACCGTACATGTGGATCGGGTTGAAGTACCCCATCAGCACCAGCGGCGTTTCGTTGTTGTCCTTACGGAACTCGCGAACCATTTGCAGGGTTTTCGCCAGATTCTGTTTGGCACCCAACGCACGGATGTTGGCGAGCTGGATGGCCGGGCCGTCAGCCATCGGGTCGGTGAAGGGCATGCCCAGCTCGATCACGTCGGCGCCAGCCGCCGGCAAGCCCTTGAGGATTGCCAGGGACGTGTCATAGCCCGGATCGCCCGCAGTCACGAAGGTCACCAGGGCGGCGCGGTTCTGTTCCTTGAGTTCGGCAAAACGCGTTTGCAGGCGGCTCATCAGTGTTTCTCCTGCTGGGATGGCTCGTGTTGAGAGTGTTCCATGTGGTGCATCACGGTCTGCATGTCTTTGTCGCCACGGCCGGACAGGTTGACCACCATCAGGTGATCCTTTGGCAGGCTCGGTGCACGCTTGAACACTTCGGCCAGGGCATGGGCGCTTTCCAGGGCCGGGATGATCCCTTCCAGACGGCAGCACTGGTGGAATGCGGCGAGGGCTTCGTCGTCAGTCACCGAGGTGTACTGGACACGGCCAATGTCGTGCAACCAGGCGTGTTCCGGGCCAATGCCCGGGTAGTCGAGACCGGCAGAGATCGAGTGGGCGTCGATAATCTGGCCATCGTCGTCCTGCAACAGGAAGGTGCGGTTGCCGTGCAGGACACCAGGAACGCCGCCATTCAGGCTGGCCGCGTGCTTGCCGGTCTCGATGCCGTAACCGGCGGCTTCAACGCCGATGATCTCGACGCTCTTGTCGTCGAGGAACGGGTGGAACAGGCCCATGGCGTTGGAACCACCGCCAATGCACGCCACCAGGCTGTCCGGCAGGCGACCTTCCTGGGCTTGCAGTTGCTCGCGGGTTTCCTTGCCGATCACCGCCTGGAAGTCGCGGACCATCGCCGGGTAAGGGTGCGGACCGGCCACAGTGCCGATCAGATAGAACGTGCTGTCGACGTTGGTTACCCAGTCACGCAGGGCTTCGTTCATCGCGTCTTTCAGCGTGCCGGTGCCGGCCACTACCGGGATCACTTCGGCGCCCAGCAGCTTCATGCGGAACACGTTGGCCTGCTGACGCTCGATGTCAGTGGTGCCCATGTAAATCACGCAATCCAGACCGAAACGCGCAGCGACGGTGGCCGTGGCCACACCGTGCATGCCGGCGCCGGTCTCGGCGATGATGCGCTTCTTGCCCATGCGCCGCGCCAGCAGGATCTGGCCGATGCAGTTGTTGATCTTGTGCGCGCCGGTGTGGTTCAGCTCTTCACGCTTGAGGTAGATCTTCGCACCGCCACAGAACTCGGTCAGACGCTCGGCGAAATACAGTGGGCTTGGACGTCCGACGTAGTCGCGCTGGAAGTAGGCGAGTTCTTCCTTGAATGCAGGATCTTCCTTGGCCAATTCATACTCACGGGCCAGGTCGAGGATCAACGGCATCAGGGTTTCGGCAACGTAGCGACCGCCGAACGCGCCAAACAGGCCGTTGGCATCAGGGCCGTTGCGCAGATTAGTCTGGGTCATTTGGCGCTCCAGTTGAATGCGTAAAGAGACAGTGGGCTTCACTCTACCCCTGACGTCCCGGCCTGAAAACCGATAAGATCGCCGCAACCTGTCAGGAAAACTCACAGATCCCATGAGCCATGACCTTCCTCCGCTGAACGCACTTCGCGCCTTCGAAGCCACTGCCCGCTTGAACAGCGTCAGCCAGGCGGCCGAACAGCTGCACGTCACCCACGGTGCGGTCAGCCGGCAACTCAAGGTGCTTGAAGAACACCTCGGCGTAAGCCTGTTCATCAAGGACGGTCGCGGCCTGAAACTCACAGATGCCGGGTTGCGGCTGCGCGACGCCAGCAGCGAAGCCTTCGAACGTTTGCGCAGCGTTTGCGCCGAACTCACACAAAGCACAGCCGATGCCCCCTTCGTGCTCGGTTGCTCGGGAAGCCTGCTGGCGCGCTGGTTTATCCCGCGCCTGGGGAGGCTCAATGCCGACCTGCCCGACTTGCGCCTGCACCTGTCGGCCGGAGAAGGCGATCTCGATCCGCGAAGACCGGGGCTGGATGCCTTGTTGGTGTTTGCCGAGCCGCCCTGGCCGGCAGACATGCAGGTTTTTGAACTGGCCAGCGAACGTATCGGCCCGGTCATGAGCCCTCGGTTCGTCGGCTATGAACGACTCAAGGAAGCACCGGAAACTGCACTGCTGAACGAGCCTTTGCTGCACACCACATCACGCCCGCAAGCCTGGCCGAGCTGGGCGCAACCACGCGGCCTCGACGCCAGGGCGTTGAGGTACGGTCAGGGATTTGAACATTTGTATTACTTGCTGGAGGCCGCCGTCGCGGGTCTGGGCGTGGCGATTGCCCCCGAGCCCCTGGTGGCGGAGGACTTGAAGGCCGGCCGCCTGGTTGCGCCATGGGGCTTCAGTGAAACCCCGGCACAACTGGCGTTGTGGCTACCCAAGCGCGCCGCGGACGGGCGCGCCCGGCAACTGGCGCAGTGGCTCAGGAACGAACTGCGTCGAACGAATTAATCACGCTTGCACAACAGATACGCGGCCAGCAGGCCCAATGCGCCCACGGCGACACCGGCTGTTGTCCAGGGGTGTTCCTGTGCATAGTCCCGGGTGGCGATTCCCGTTTCACGGGTTTTGACCTTGACCTCTTCATAGGCATCGGCCAGCAGATGACGCGAGTGCTTCAAGGCATTCTCGGCGTTGCTTTTCAGGGTCTTGAGGGTTTTACGCGACTCGTCCGAGGCGTCGTCCTTCAAGCTTTCCAAAGACTTGAGCAGACTCTCGATCTCGGCTTCCATGCTTTGCAATGAGGCTTTGCGTAACGAGGTGCTGGCCATGGTGGCTCTCCTGCATTGGTGATGAGTGGCGTGTGTTGGTTGGGACTTCAGGGGTTTGAGAAAGTGCAGAAAATCTGAACTTCACCCACAGAACGGCCAACAGAAGAAATAGGAAAAATCACTGCTAGGCTGTAATTCACACGCCAAGGAGAACGCCATGTCTGACCATCACACCTACAAGAAAGTCGAGCTGGTTGGCTCGTCCACCAGCAGTATCGAAGATGCGATTAACAATGCGCTGGCCGAAGCCAGCAAAAGCATCAAGTACATGGAATGGTTTGAAGTAACCGAGACCCGTGGGCACATCAAGGACGGCAAGGCGGCGCACTTTCAGGTGACCCTGAAAGTCGGTTTCCGGATTGCCAGCAGCTGACTTTGCGCTAGTCTTCTGAACTTGCGCGCCGGCCGAATGCCATAGGGAATGGCAAAGCGCTACATGAGTGCGTCCGGCTGACGGCTGGTTACCCCTATGATCCGACCAGGGAATGCGACCGATGAAGAAGTTTATGTTGGCGGTAGGTTTGTTGAGCCTTGTGGGGACCGCATTGGCGGGCGGCAAGCCATGCGAAGAACTGAAAGCCGAAATCGCAGCGAAACTTGATGCCAAGGGCGTTTCCGGTTATTCGCTGGAAATTGTCGATAAAGGTGCCGCTGGCGGCGGAAAAGTTGTTGGTAAATGCGAGGCGGGCGCCAAAGTGATCGTCTATAAAAAATAAGCCGATTCCCGCCTGAATGAAAAAGCCGACGCGATGGCGTCGGCTTTTTTATGGGCATTGATCAATCGGCGTGCCCATTTTTTCTGCGGCCCTCCCCAAGGTCCCGGGAGGTTTGCGTGATTACGGATTAACGCTGTCTTTCAACGATTTACCTGGCTTGAACGCAACGGTGTTGCTGGCCTTGATTTTGACGGGTTCACCGGTTTGCGGGTTTTTGCCGGTGCGGGCACCGCGATGGCGTTGCAGGAAGGTGCCGAAGCCTACCAGCGTCACGCTGTCTTTGCGGTGCAGGGCGCCGGTGATTTCTTCGAGAACGGCATTGAGGACGCGGTTGGCCTGCTCTTTGGTGAGGTCTGCTTTCTCAGCAATGGCTGCGGCGAGTTCTGGTTTACGCATATTAATGAAGCCCCTTTGACGGTTTGTTGTTGTTATGTCCGTGCTGCTCTCTGCGGAGCAGCGCCAAAAGCGCCGCAGATGCTCTACTCTGCGGCAGACGGGAGTGAGGATGGCACGCAGTGAGGCCCCGCGCCAGTATCGGCGCGGCCATTGTTAGGGCAAAAGGGGGGTGATTCCGACAGAACGACCGGTATTTATGCCAACAGGGCTGGAAGCTCTTTGTTCAGGGCCAGTTTTTCCATCACGGCCGCGCCAGTCAGGGCATAACCGAGCAGTTTGCCAGTGGCGTCACGGCATAAAACCTTGATGTCGGCGCCCTGCCCTTCGACCGTCCAAATGCCCTCTGCGCCCCGTGGCGGCGGGGACACCACCAATGGGCAGACCGGGGTTTTGACGGTGATCGGCATCGGGCCATAGGTGACGGCGGTCGGTTTGCCGGCAAGGGTTTGGGCCAGCGCTCGCGCACAGCTCATCAGGGGCATGACGTATAGCAGATTCAGACCATCGACCTCGGCACAGTCGCCCAGGGCGTAGATGTTCGCGTGGGAGGTTTTCAGGTACCGGTCGACCATGACGCCACGGTTGACCTGCAACCCGGCCGCTGCCGCGAGGTCGACGCGTGGGCGCAGGCCAATGGCCGATACCACCACGTCGCACGGGATTACCTGGCCATCGGACAGATGCGCTTCCAGGCCATCGGCCACGCGTTGCAAGCGGTTGAGCACCGGCCCGAGGTGGAAGCGCGCGCCGAGGCTTTCAAGGCCAGCCTGCACGGCAGCCGCGGCCGCCGGGTGCAACAGGGTCGGCATGACTTGTTCGCACGGCGCAACCAGTTGCACTTCGAAGCCACCCAGGGTCAGGTCGTTGGCGAACTCGCAGCCGATCAGGCCGGCGCCGAGCAGCAGCACGCGGCGCTTGCCGGCCGCCGCCGCACGGAAGCGTGCGTAGTCTTCCAGATCGTTGATGGGGAATACGCAATCCGCCGCGTCGCCTTCAATGGGCACGCGCACAGTTTCGGCGCCCCAGGCCAGGATCAGGTCGCGGTAGATCACCGCCTCTTCACCAATCCACAGGCGCTTGTGGCCCGGGTCGATGCCGCTGATGCGCGTGTGGGTGCGTATTTCGGCCTTGAGTTGTTCGGCCATGGCGCCGGGTTCGGCCATGCTCAGGCCGTCGGCATCCTTGTTTTTACCGAAACCGGTGGAGAGCATCGGCTTGGAGTAGGAGCGCCCGTCATCGGCGGTAATAAGCAGCAACGGGGTTTCGCTGTCGAGTTTGCGAAACTCGCGGGCGACGTTATAGCCAGCAAGCCCGGTACCAACGATGACGACAGGTGCGTTCATTCCTTACTCCTCAGTTGTTCAGGCAGCGATTTCGATCATTTCAAAATCCATCTTGCCCACACCGCAGTCCGGGCACAGCCAGTCTTCCGGCACGTCTTCCCAACGGGTGCCCGGCGCAATGCCGTCGTCAGGCCAGCCGTCGGCTTCGTTGTAGATCAGGCCGCACACGATACATTGCCACTTTTTCATTCAGGTACTTCCTCAGGATTCAGGCGTTTTGCCGGCGCGGACGGTCGATGTTTGAAGCGCTGCCGTCCGGCTCAGGGCGTTTTGTACTGATGGGGCCGGGTAGATGCAAGCCTGTTCGGCGCAACGGCAGGCCATTTCACTCAATATCGGTAGCTGACATGTTAAGCTCGCCGCCTCATTTGCTGCCAATAATGACTCATTGTGCAACACACAAAAGCCCCCTCTGCGCCGCCGCTCTGGCTCTCTCAAAGCCAACTGACGCCCCTCCCCGACACGTCTATCCTCGACTGGTTGTTCGATTATGGCTCGCTGACCAGGCGCCTTATTCATCTGACGAATGATGCCTTCAGCGTCACGCCGCTGTTCGAAGGCTGGCAGCCCTTGCGCGCCGACGAATGCGCAGCGCTAGACCTGACCGAAGGCAGTGAAGGTTGGGTACGCGAAGTGTACTTGCGCGGTCACGGTGAAGCCTTGGTGTTTGCCCGCAGTGTCGCCGCGCGCAGTGCGTTGCAGGGTGACGGCTTGCACATGGACGAATTGGGCAGCCGCTCCCTGGGTGAACTGCTGTTTTGCGATCAGGCCTTTGAGCGCCGGGCGATCGAGGTGTGTCATTACCCTCCGGCGTGGCTGCCGAGCGAGGTGCGAGCGCCGGAACTGTGGGGCCGTCGCTCGCGCTTTGATCGTGGTGCGTTGAGCGTACTGGTGGCCGAGATTTTCCTGCCGACCCTGTGGAACGCCGCCCGCGCCCAACCGGAGAACCGTTGATGTACCAAAGCCTGCTCAAGTCCTTGAACCGCTTGAACCCTCGGGCGTGGGATTTCATTCAGCTGACCCGCATGGACAAGCCGATCGGCATTTACCTGCTGCTCTGGCCAACGCTGTGGGCACTGTGGATTGCCGGCAAGGGTTCGCCGTCCTTGGCCAACATTGTGATTTTCGTCCTCGGCGTGGTGCTGACCCGCGCCGGTGGCTGCGTGATCAACGACTGGGCGGACCGCAAGGTTGATGGCCATGTGAAGCGTACCGAACAGCGGCCGCTGGTGAGCGGCAAGATCAGCTCCAAAGAAGCGCTGGTGTTCTTTGCATTGCTGATGGGCGTGAGTTTCCTGCTGGTGCTGTGCACCAACGCTGCGACCATTTGGCTGTCGCTGGGCGGCCTGGCGCTGGCGTTCAGCTACCCGTTCATGAAGCGTTACACCTATTACCCGCAAGTGGTGCTCGGCGCGGCGTTTTCCTGGGGCATGCCGATGGCGTTCACCGCTGAAACCGGTGAACTGCCGGCAGCCGCGTGGCTGCTGTACATCGCCAACCTGATGTGGACGGTGGGCTACGACACCTATTACGCGATGACCGACCGCGACGACGACTTGAAGATCGGCGTGAAATCCACGGCGATTCTTTTTGGCGAGGCGGACCGGGTGATCATCCTGACCCTGCAAGGCCTGGCGCTGGCTTGCCTGTTGCTGGCGGGTTCGAAGTTCGACCTTGGTGGCTGGTTCCACCTCGGATTACTGGCGGCGGCGGGCTGCTTTGCGTGGGAATTCTGGTACACCCGTGACAAGGACCGGATGCGTTGCTTCAAGGCTTTTTTGCACAATCACTGGGCGGGGTTGGCGATTTTCGTCGGGATTGTGCTGGATTACGCGTTGCGTTGAAGCATCAAAAAGATCGCCGCCTTCAGCAGCTCCTGCAGAGCAACGAAGGCAGCGATCCAGTGCGGCAGGCTACGACCGTTACATATGCTCGTGAACGACGTGCCAGACGTCTTTTTTCTTGTCACCCGTCATGTCTCCGGGTTTTTTGTCGTCCTCGTAGTAGTACAGCGGCTTGCCGTCATAGGCCCATTGCATCTTGCCGTCGTCACGCTTGATGACTGTCCATTTACCTTCGGCCTTGGCACCCGCCGGCGCCATCATTGGCGGCCAGTATTTGGCGCAGTCGCCGTTGCACATCGACTTGCCGCCCGCGTCCTTGTCGAACGTGTACACAGTCATGCCCTTGTGATCGACCATCATGCCGTCTTTCATCATCGCCGGTTCGGCGGCAAAGGCCAGTGTCGGCAACGTTAACGCAGCAGTGACCAGCAAAGCCTTCCAGGATTGAGCAATGTAGTTCATGGAAACCTTCCTTTTGTGGTTGTCAGGATTCGGAATTAGAGCTTAGCCCAGGATCCAGCCAATCGCCGGTCAACTAAAATACTGTCACACGACTGCAATAATTCCGTTATCTAATGCGGCGCAAGACAGTTAAATGACAAGAGGATTAAGGGCATGGTTGGCAGGAGCATTCTGATCGTCGACGACGAAGCGCCTATTCGCGAAATGATCGCCGTTGCGTTGGAAATGGCCGGCTATGACTGCCTGGAGGCTGAAAACTCCCAGCAGGCCCACGCCATTATCGTCGACCGCAAACCGGACCTGATCCTGCTCGACTGGATGCTGCCCGGCACGTCCGGCATCGAGTTGGCCCGTCGTCTCAAGCGTGATGAACTGACCGGGGACATCCCGATCATCATGCTCACCGCCAAGGGTGAAGAGGACAACAAGATCCAGGGCCTGGAAGTCGGCGCCGACGACTACATCACCAAGCCGTTTTCCCCGCGTGAGCTGGTGGCGCGCCTGAAGGCCGTGCTGCGTCGTGCCGGCCCGACCGATGGCGAAGCGCCGATCGAAGTCGGCGGCCTGCTGCTGGACCCGATCAGCCATCGCGTGACCATCGACGGCCGTCCCGCCGAGATGGGCCCGACCGAATACCGCCTGCTGCAATTCTTCATGACCCACCAGGAACGCGCCTACACCCGTGGTCAGTTGCTGGATCAGGTCTGGGGCGGCAACGTCTATGTCGAAGAGCGTACCGTCGACGTGCACATTCGACGCCTGCGCAAAGCCCTCGGCGATGCTTACGAAAATCTGGTACAAACCGTGCGCGGCACTGGCTACAGGTTCTCAACCAAGGCCTGATGATCGCAGCGGTTCCACTTTCAAGGACGTATTTTTTTCGTGAACCAAAACTGGCATGGCACCCTGATTCGCCACATGCTGCTGCTGGTCACCGTCTGCCTGGTGATCGGCCTGATTACCGGCTACTACGGCTGGAGCCTTGCTGCAGGCCTGGGTCTTTACCTGGCCTGGACCCTCAAGCAGTTACTGCGCCTGCACGAGTGGCTGCGCCTGCACAAACCCGATGAAGCCCCACCCGACGGCTATGGCCTGTGGGGCGAAGTGTTCGACAGCATCTACCACCTGCAACGCCGCGACCAGCGGGTGCGCGGGCGTCTGCAAGCGGTGATCGACCGGGTTCAGGAATCCACCGCCGCGCTGAAAGACGCGGTGATCATGCTCGACACCGACGGCAACCTGGAATGGTGGAACCGCGCCGCCGAAACCCTGCTGGGTCTCAAGACGCCACAGGACAGCGGCCAACCGGTGACCAACCTGGTGCGCCATCCGCGCTTCAAGGAATACTTCGAGCAAGACAGTTACGCCGAGCCGCTGGAAATCCCCTCGCCGACCAACGACCGCGTGCGCATCCAGCTGTACATCACCCGTTACGGCAACAACGAACACTTGATGCTGGTGCGCGATGTGACGCGCATCCATCAGCTGGAGCAAATGCGCAAAGATTTCATCGCCAACGTTTCCCATGAACTGCGCACCCCGTTGACGGTGATCTGCGGTTACCTGGAAACCCTGCTCGATAACGTCGACGAGGTTAACCCGCGCTGGAGCCGCGCCTTGCAGCAGATGCAGCAACAAGGCGGACGTATGCAGACCTTGCTCAACGACCTGCTGTTGCTGGCCAAGCTGGAAGCCACCGATTATCCGTCGGACAACCAGCCGGTG
The DNA here is from genome assembly GCF_000282335.1 of Pseudomonas sp. GM48. GTDB lineage: Bacteria > Pseudomonadota > Gammaproteobacteria > Pseudomonadales > Pseudomonadaceae > Aquipseudomonas. Next base: position 24,468 of record NZ_AKJM01000189.1, on the reverse strand, counting down.
CCGATCGATTGCTTGCTGCAATCGATCAAGAGCGATGCCCAGCAACTGTCCGGCCAGAAGAACCAGCGCATTACTCTGGAAGCCGACCCGACGATTCTGCTCAAGGGCAGCGAAGCGGAGTTGCGCAGCGCGTTTTCCAACCTGGTGTTCAACGCGGTGAAATACACCCCGGCCGAAGGCAACATCCGCATTCGCTGGTGGGGTGATGACCAGGGCGCGCATCTGAGCGTGCAGGATTCCGGGATCGGCATCGATGCCAAACACCTGCCGCGCCTGACCGAACGCTTCTACCGCGTCGACTCCAGCCGCAACTCCAACACCGGTGGCACCGGTCTGGGGCTGGCGATCGTCAAACACGTTTTGTTACGACATCGGGCACGAATGGAAATCAGCAGCGTGCCGGGCCACGGCAGTACTTTTACTTGCCACTTTGCGCCGGCTCAAGTCACCAAATCCCGGGTTATCAGCACCACTGACTGATGCCGGTCAGCACATGCCTCTAGGCAACCGCCAAGTCAGCCGCTACATTGGCTGACTTGCGCCTGCCTTTCAGGTGCGGACTTTTCTTTCCTTTCGAATACACGGAACCCGCAAAACTCCATCATGGACCCTTCCCCTGGCTTGACCCTCGCTACAATTTTCGCCGACTTCGGCATGATTCTTTTTGCTCTGATCCTGGTTTTGCTCAACGGATTTTTCGTTGCGGCGGAATTTGCCATGGTCAAGTTGCGTTCGACCCGGGTCGAGGCCATCGCGGATAAAAACGGCTGGCGCGGGCACATCCTGCGCACCGTGCACAGTCAGCTCGATGCCTACCTGTCGGCCTGCCAATTGGGTATCACCCTCGCCTCCCTGGGCCTGGGTTGGGTCGGAGAACCTGCGTTCGCGCACCTCCTGGCACCCGTGCTGAGTGCCGTGGGCGTCGATTCCGCCGAAGTGGTCAAGGCGATTTCGTTCTTCACCGCATTCTTCATCATTTCGTACCTGCACATCGTGGTCGGCGAACTGGCCCCGAAATCCTGGGCGATCCGCAAACCCGAATTGCTGTCGCTGTGGACCGCCGTGCCGCTGTACCTGTTCTACTGGGCCATGTACCCGGCCATCTACCTGCTCAACGCCAGCGCCAACCAGATCCTGCGCATCGCCGGCCAGGGCGAACCCGGCCCGCATCACGAGCATCACTACAGCCGTGAAGAACTGAAACTGATCCTGCACTCCAGCCGTGGCCAGGACCCGAGTGACCAAGGCATGCGCGTATTGGCCTCGGCGGTGGAAATGGGTGAACTGGAAGTGGTCGACTGGGCCAACTCCCGCGAAGACCTGGTGACCCTGGAATTCAACGCACCGCTCAAGCAGATCCTGGCGATGTTCCGTCGCCACAAGTTCAGCCGTTATCCGGTGTACGACAGCGAACGCCAGGAGTTCGTCGGCCTGCTGCACATCAAGGATCTGCTGCTGGAACTGGCGGCGCTCGACCACATTCCCGAGTCGTTCAACCTCGCCGAACTGACCCGCCCGCTGGAGCGCGTGTCGCGGCACATGCCGCTGTCGCAGTTGCTGGAACAGTTCCGCAAGGGTGGTTCGCACTTTGCCGTGGTCGAAGAGGCCGACGGCAACATCATCGGCTACCTGACCATGGAAGACGTGCTGGAAGTGCTGGTGGGCGATATCCAGGACGAACACCGCAAGGCCGAACGCGGGATCCTCGCGTATCAGCCGGGCAAGCTGCTGGTGCGGGGCGATACGCCGCTGTTCAAGGTTGAGCGACTGCTGGGCATCGACCTCGATCACGTCGAAGCCGAAACCCTTGCCGGGCTGGTCTACGAGAGCCTCAAGCGCGTTCCCGAAGAGGAAGAAGTGCTGGAAGTCGAAGGCCTGCGGATCATCATCAAGAAGATGAAAGGACCGAAGATTGTACTGGCCAAGGTGTTGATGCTGGATTGATTGCAGTTGTGGCGGTGAGCTCCTGTGGCGAGGGAGCTTGCTCCCGCTGGGCTGCGAAGCGGCCCCAAAACCACACATACCGTATTCATGGAGCTTACGACTGCTGCGCAGTCGAGCGGGAGCAAGCTCCCTCGCCACAAAGGCCTCCTATACCCTCCGCGCCGTGATCACTTCCCGCCCAAAGCAAAGTTGGGCAGCGCGCTGACCGGCTGGTTGAACTGGTATGGAATCGACACCAGCCCCAAACCGGTATTGCGCTGCACCACGAAGTGCAAATGCGGACCGGTGCTGTTGCCGGTGTTGCCAGACAACGCCAATGCGCTGCCGACCTTTACCCGCTGACCCTCCCGAACGCAGACCGAGCCTTTCTGCAGGTGCAGGTAAACGCCCATGGTCCCGTCATCGTGCAGCACCCGCACGAAATTGCCGGATGCATCGGTACCGCGCCCGCTCTGTCGGTTCTCGGTTTTCACCACCACCCCGCCCCGCGCTGCAATGATCGGCGTGCCTTCGGGCATCGCAATGTCGATGGCGTAGCGGCTCTTGGGCCCAAAGTGGCTGTAGGGGCCATTGGCGCCCTGACTGATCCGGAACGGCCCGCCACGCCAGGGCAATGGATACCGATAACCCACGACGGCGCCTGTGGGGTCGCCCAGGGAGTACTTGAACTTCGGGACGTAGGCGAGCGGCCTTCCCCCTTTAGTCGCCGTGAGCTGTGCCAGACGAACACTGCTGCGTAGCGGTATCACGCGCCGAATCGTCTGCCCCGGCGCCCCGCTGGCGTTCTTCACCCCGGCGAAACTCAATTCGACCTCTACCGGCGCATACAGGTCATTGCGCACGTACACGCTGTGCACGCCATTCTTCTTCATGATGATGAGGCGCACCTGACGCTCAAGGTGCTCGACCATGCCATCGCGAAAAACGAACACATGGGCGCCTTTGCTTGGGCGGTCGCTGTAGGAAACCACGCCATAGGCGTCTTTGGACTTGTAGATGGTCATCGCCACGGCCGAGGTGGCGACCATGAAAAGGCCACATAAAAACAGCAGGCGCGTGAACATGAGCAAGGATTCTGTCGAGTGAGATCTGGGATTGAGCCTAGCAGTTGCAATGGACCCGGGTAGTCGGCAGATGTTTCAGAATGGGTGTTCAGCAGATGTGCGGTAACAGTGATGGCCCCTTCGCGAGCAAGCCCGCTCCCACATTGGAATGCACTCCAATGTGGGAGCGGGCTTGCTCGCGAAGACGGACTGACAGGCGACGCTGTATCAAGCGCCAGGAATGAAGTGCTTCTGTGCCGTACCCCGTGCAATCAGGCGCGAGATGTAATCGAGCTTCTGCGCATCCTGATCGACAAAGCGGAAGGTCAGTTGCAGCCAGTCGCTGTCGGGCTTCGGTTCGTGGGCCACGACGGCGTGCAGGTAGCCGTTGAGACGGGCGACTTCGGCGTTGTCACCCTGCTCCAGGTCCAGCACGGCGCTGTCGAGGATCTGCGGCAGAGTCTCGGTACGCTTGACCACCAACAGGGCCTCCTTGAGGCTCAAGGCCTTGATCACGCATTGCGCGATGCCGTTCGGCAAGCGCAACTGACCCTGGCCACGGCCACTGGCGGATCCCGGAGAGGCCGCAGGAGCCTTGGCCGGCGGGCTGTTGAGCAGGCCGCGGGACGGAGCGGCAGCCGGAGCAGCGACAGGGGCGGCAGCAGGCGCGACCACGGCAGGCTTGCCGCCAGTCAATGCGCTCAGGGAGTCGTTACCGAATGCCGGACTCGTTTTGGTCGCGGCTACGTTGATCAAGGCGTCGAGTTTGCCGACCTTGTGCAGCGCCTGCTTGACCTTGGTGATCAGTTGCTCGTTGGTGAACGGCTTGCTGACGTATCCGGATACCCCGGCCTGGATCGCCTGGACAACGTTCTCCTTGTCGCCACGGCTGGTCACCATCACGAACGGCATGGCTTTGAGGTTATCCTGCTCGCGGCACCAGGTCAGCAGTTCCAGGCCGGACATTTCCGGCATTTCCCAATCGCACAGGACCAGGTCGAATGCTTCCTTTACCAGCATGGCCTGGGCCTTTCTGCCATTGATTGCGTCTTCGATCCGCATGCCCGGGAAATAATTGCGCAGGCACTTTTTCACCAGGTCACGAATGAACGACGCGTCGTCCACGACCAACACACTGACCTTACTCATCCACCACCCCTTTAAAAAATCCCGGCCAGCATACCGCTTTGCTGATGGCACTTTGCCAAAAACCTTCAGTCACGCCGGACTTTTCGTTCACGGGTGCTGCTTTTCGAATTCGTGTGCCGCAAACAAAAACGCCCGGCCAATAGGCCGGGCGCTTTACTTGGGCAACCTTACTTATCGTCAGTTTTGCCCGGAACATTAGCGGTTTCGCCACTGGTTCCTTCAACTTCTTCCTTCATGCGCTTGAGACCCAGGTGCCGCACGTCGGTGCCACGTACCAGGTAGATCACCAGCTCCGAGATATTGCGCGCGTGGTCGCCGATGCGCTCCAGCGAACGCAGTACCCAGATAATGCTCAGAACCCGCGAAATAGAACGCGGGTCTTCCATCATGTAGGTGGCCAGCTCGCGCAGGGCAGTCTTGTATTCGCGGTCGATGATCTTGTCGTACTGCGCCACCGACAAGGCCAGTTCGGCGTCGAAACGGGCAAAGGCGTCCAGTGCGTCACGGACCATGTTGCGCACCTGGTCGCCGATGTGGCGCACCTCGACGTAACCGCGCGGCGCTTCGCCTTCTTCGCACAACTGGATGGCGCGACGGGCGATCTTGGTCGCTTCGTCACCGATGCGCTCCAGGTCGATCACCGATTTGGAAATGCTGATGATCAGGCGCAGGTCGGACGCTGCCGGCTGACGACGGGCCAGAATGCGCAGGCATTCTTCGTCGATGTTGCGTTCCATCTGGTTGATCTGGTCGTCGATCTCGCGCACCTGCTGGGCCAGGCCGGAGTCGGCCTCGATCAGCGCGGTCACCGCGTCGTTGACCTGCTTCTCGACCAGCCCGCCCATGGCCAGGAGGTGGCTGCGCACTTCCTCCAGTTCGGCGTTGAACTGCTGGGAGATGTGGTGTGTAAGGCCTTCCTTAGAAATCATGTTGTCTGCTCCGCAAAAGCTGTGAGCTGCAAGCTACGAGCTGCAAGCTGATTTGTGTCGTTACTCGGATCGCTTCTACTTGCCGCTTGTAGCTTGACGCTGGCGGCTGTACGGCTAGCCGTACCGTCCCGTGATGTAGTCTTCGGTCTGCTTCTTCGCCGGATTGGTGAACAGCGTATCGGTGTCACCAAACTCGACCAGCTTGCCCATGTACATGAACGCGGTGTAGTCGGACACCCGCGCCGCCTGTTGCATGTTGTGGGTCACGATCACGATGGTGAACTTGGATTTCAGTTCGTAGATCAGCTCTTCGACTTTCAGCGTGGAGATCGGGTCGAGTGCCGAGCACGGTTCGTCGAGCAGCAGCACTTCCGGTTCAACGGCGATGGTGCGGGCAATCACCAGACGCTGCTGCTGACCACCGGACAGGCCCAGTGCCGAATCGTGCAGACGGTCCTTGACCTCGTCCCACAGGGCCGCGCCTTTCAACGCCCACTCGACGGCTTCGTCGAGGACACGTTTTTTGTTGATGCCCTGGATGCGCAGGCCGTAAACCACGTTTTCGTAAATGGTTTTCGGGAACGGGTTGGGCTTCTGGAACACCATGCCGACGCGACGACGCAGCTCGGCCACGTCTTCGCCCTTGCGGTAGATGTTGCTGCCGTACAGGTTGATCTCGCCTTCGACGCGGCAGCCGTCAACCAGGTCGTTCATGCGGTTGAAGGTACGCAGCAGTGTCGACTTGCCACAGCCGGACGGGCCGATGAAAGCGGTCACGCGCTGTTTCGGGATGTTCATGCTGACGTCGTACAGCGCTTGTTTTTCGCCGTAGAACAGGCTCAGGCCCGGCACTTCGATGGCCACGGTTTCCTGCTCGAGGTTCAGGCTCTGTTTGTCGCGACCCAGTGCCGACATGTTGATGCCGTGGGTATGTGCTTCGTGCTGCATGGGAGGCTCCCTGTGCTAACAAATTCGGTTCGGAACGCTGCTTATTGCAGTTCCCATCAATATTCCGGTGGACGCGGTCCAGTGTGGGAGCGGGCTTGCTCGCGAAGAGGTCGGCACATTCAGCATCAATGTTGCCTGACCCACCGCTTTCGCGAGCAAGCCCGCTCCCACATTGGAAATCAGCTGTCCAAAGCTTTGTACTTCTCGCGCAGGTGGTTACGGATGTACACCGCCGACAGGTTCAAGGTCGCGATCACCAGCACCAGCAACAGCGCCGTGGCGTACACCAGCGGTCGTGCGGCTTCGACGTTCGGGCTCTGGAAGCCGACGTCATAGATATGGAAGCCCAGGTGCATGATCTTCTGGTCCAGGTGCAGGTACGGGTAGTTGCCGTCCACCGGCAACGACGGCGCCAGTTTCACCACACCCACCAGCATCAGCGGCGCCACTTCACCCGCAGCGCGAGCCACGGCGAGGATCATGCCGGTCATCATCGCCGGGCTGGCCATCGGCAGCACGATCTTCCACAAGGTTTCAGCCTTGGTCGCGCCGAGGGCCAACGAGCCTTCACGCACGGTGCGAGGAATCCGCGCCAGGCCTTCTTCGGTGGCCACGATCACCACCGGCACCGCCAGCAGCGCCAGGGTCAACGAAGCCCAGAGCAGGCCCGGTGTGCCGAAGGTCGGTGCCGGCAAGGCTTCCGGGAAGAACAGGCGGTCGAGCGAGCCACCCAGCACGTAGACGAAGAAGCCCAGGCCGAACACGCCGTAAACGATGGCCGGAACACCCGCCAGGTTGTTCACCGCGATGCGGATCACCCGGGTCAGTGCGTTCTGCTTGGCGTATTCACGCAGGTACACCGCCGCCAGCACGCCGAACGGGGTCACGATCATCGCCATGATCAGGGTCATCATCACGGTGCCGAAGATGGCCGGGAAGATCCCGCCCTCGGTGTTCGCTTCACGCGGGTCGTCGCTGAGGAATTCCCAGACCTTGCTGAAGTAGAAACCGATCTTGGTGGTCGTGCTCATGGCGTTCGGCTGGTAGGCGTGGACCACTTTGCCGATGCCGATTTCGATTTCCTTACCGTTGGCATCGCGGGCAGTCAGGCTGTCGCGGTTGAACTGCGCATGCAGATCAGCCAGACGCGCTTCGACGTCCTGATAGCGAGCATTGAGCTCGGCACGCTCGGATTCCATATCCGCTTGTGCGGTGGCGTCGAGTTTGCCTTCCAGCTCCAGCTTGCGACCGTGCAAGCGGATGCGCTCGAGACCGGCGTTGATCGCGCCGATGTCGGTTTTTTCCAGGTTCTTGAGCTGAGCAGCCAGTTTGTTCACGCGGTCGACACGAGCCTGCAACTCAGGCCATGCGGCTTCGCCTTCAGCGATGACCTTGCCGTCCTGTTTGACGTTGACCAGGTAACCGTAAAAGTTGCCCCACTCGCGACGCTCGATCGCCATCAACTCCGGCGGTGTCGTCTGGTTGGTCAGCCACTCGCCGACAATCCAGGTGAAGTCGTTGCCGTTCAGGTCACGGTTGCCGACCTTGATCAGCTCGCGGGTCATGAACTCCGGGCCTTGATCCGGCACCGGCAAGCCGGCGCTCTTCAAGCGTGCACGGGGCACTTCTTCCTTCTGTACCACTTCGCCGATGACCAGGTGCTGGCCCTGGCCCGGTACGTCGTAGCTGGCGTGGATCAGATCCGCCGGCCAGAAGTGACCCAGGCCGCGCACGGCAATCACTGCCAGCAGGCCAATGGTCATGATGACCGCGATGGACACCGCGCCACCGCTGATCCAGACGCCGGGGGCGCCGCTCTTGAACCATCCTTTCAGGGAGTTCTGTTTCACAGACTTCTACCTTTCTTAAAGCGACGAGTATTTCTTGCGCAGACGCTGACGAATCAGTTCTGCGAGGGTGTTCATGACGAAGGTGAACAACAGCAGCACCAGCGCCGAGAGGAACAGCACGCGGTAGTGGCTGCCGCCGACTTCCGACTCGGGCATTTCCACCGCAACGTTGGCCGCCAGGGTGCGCAGGCCTTCGAACAGGTTCATTTCCATGACCGGGGTGTTACCGGTGGCCATCAACACGATCATGGTTTCACCGACTGCACGCCCCATGCCGATCATCAGCGCCGAGAAGATGCCCGGGCTCGCGGTGAGAATCACCACGCGGGTCATGGTCTGCCACGGCGTGGCACCCAGGGCCAGCGAGCCCAGGGTCAGGCCGCGAGGCACGCTGAACACGGCGTCTTCGGCGATGGAGTAGATGTTCGGGATAACCGCGAAGCCCATGGCCAGGCCAACCACCAGGGCGTTGCGCTGGTCGTAGGTGATGCCCAGGTCGTGGGAGATCCACATGCGCATGTCACCGCCGAAGAACCAGTTCTCCATGAACGGGCTCATGTACAGCGACAGCCAGCCCACAAACAGGATCACCGGGATCAGCAGCGCACTTTCCCAACCATCCGGGACTTTCAGGCGGATCGACTCAGGCAGGCGGCTGAAGGTGAAACCGGCAACCAGGATGCCGATCGGCAGCAACATCAGCAGGCTGAAGATGCCCGGCAAGTGCCCTTCCACATACGGCGCGAGGAACAGGCCGGCGAAGAAACCGAGGATCACCGTCGGCATCGCTTCCATCAGCTCGATCACCGGCTTGACCTTGCGGCGCATGCCCGGAGCCATGAAGTACGCGGTGTAGATCGCCGCGGCAACGGCCAGTGGAGCGGCCAGCAGCATGGCGTAGAACGCGGCTTTCAGGGTACCGAAGGTCAGCGGTGACAGGCTCAGCTTGGGTTCGAAGTCGGTGTTGGCGGCGGTCGATTGCCAGACGTATTTAGGCTCGTCGTAGTTCTCGTACCAAACCTTGCTCCACAGCGCGCTCCACGACACTTCCGGGTGCGGGTTGTCGAGCAGCAGCGGATGCAGCTTGCCGCCGGCTTCGACGATCACGCGGTTGGCGCGAGGCGACAGACCGAAAATGCCCTGGCCTTCAGCTACCGGCTCCACCAGCAAGGTGCGGTGGGCGGTGCTGTGGAACACACCAAGCTTGCCGGAAGCATCGAGGGCAACGAAGCCCTTGCGGCGTTCTTCGGCGGTGATTTCAACGATAGGCGTGGTGCCCATCTGGAAGGTGCGGATTTGCTTCAGGCGTTGTTCGCCATCGGGGTCGCGAGCCATGAACCACTGGGCCAGGCCACCTTTGGAGTCACCGATGATCAGCGAAATGCCGCCTACAAGCTGAGTGCTGGCGGTGACTTGAGCTTCACCGTCTTCAAGCAGTTTGTAGCGACCGTTGAGGCTCTTGTCGCGCAGGCTGAATACGTCGGCCTGGGCACGCCCGTTGATCACATACAGCCACTGCTGACGCGGGTCGACGAAGATGTTCTTCACCGGCTCGTTCATCTGCGGCAGGTCGATGCGCTTCTGCTCGTTGGTGACTTCGCCGGTCATCATGTTCTCTTCGCTGGTCAGCGACAGAACATTGAGTTGCGAACCGGTGGCGCCAACCAGCATCAGGGTCGAGTCGTTGGCGTTGAGGCTCACGTGCTCCAGCGCACCGCCGGCTTCGTTCACCGCGATTGGCGCTTCGCCGTACGGGTACTCGACGGCCGGGGTGATGGTTTTCTTGCCATCCGGGTAGCTGACTTTATAGGTGTGACGGAACACCAGGGCCTGGCCGTTGGACAGACCCACCACCACCAGCGGGTGACCTGGCTGGTCTTCACCGATGGAAGTCACGGTGGTGCCGGCCGGAATCGACAAATCGACGCGCTTGAGTTCGGCGCCACTGTCGATGTCGAAGAACAATGCCTGGCCCTTGTCGGAAACCCGCATCGCCACCTGGTTCTGTTCTTCCAGAGAGATCATCAGCGGCTTGCCGGCGTCTTGCATCCAGGCTGGCGTGATGGCGTCCTTGGCGGTCAGGCTGGCACCCTGGAACAGGGGCGCGACGACGTAGGCAAGGAAGAAGAAGATCAGGGTGATCGCGCCCAGTACAGCGAGGCCGCCAACGAGGACGTACCAGCGGGTCAGGCGATCTTTGAGCGCGCGAATGCGGCGCTTGCGTTGTAGCTCAGGCGTATTGAAATCAATTCGCTTGGGGGGATTAGTAGTCATGTTGGAATTGGCCAGATCATTCATGCGCACACCCTAGCGATCCTGTATGACAGAAAGATGACAATGCAGTGACGCAACAAATCCGCCGCTAGCGGTAACCAGCAGCGGATAGAGAATTTGAGGTGTATGGGGGCGGCTCCTGCCGCCCCCATGTGAGTCCGAGGGGTTCACCTCGGACTCAATTTGTTACTTTTTTGCGACTTCAGCGCCGCCTTCCGCCAGACCCAGGTCAGCCAGAGCTTTGGCAGCTACTTTGGCCGGCAGTGGGATGTAACCGTCTTTCACTACAACTTCCTGGCCCTGTTTAGACAGAACCAGTTTCACGAACTCGGCTTCCAGCGGTGCCAGAGGCTTGTTCGGGGCTTTGTTGACGTATACGTACAGGAAGCGGGACAGCGGGTACTTGCCGTTCAGGGCGTTTTCTTCGGTGTCTTCGATGAACTCGGTGCTGCCTTTCTTCGACAGAGCAACGGTTTTCACGCTAGCGGTCTTGTAACCGATACCCGAGTAACCGATGCCGTTCAGCGAGGAGCTGATCGACTGCACGACCGAAGCCGAACCTGGTTGCTCGTTCACGTTTGGCTTGTAGTCGCCTTTACACAGGGCTTCTTCCTTGAAGTAGCCGTAGGTGCCGGATACCGAGTTACGACCGAACAGTTGAACCGGCTTGTTGGCCAGGTCGCCGGTCACGCCCAGGTCGCCCCAGGTTTTGACTTCGGTTTTAGCGCCGCACAGACGAGTGGACGAGAAAATCGCGTCGACCTGTTCCATGGTCAGGTGCTGGATCGGGTTGTCCTTGTGGACGAATACAGCCAGGGCGTCCACGGCAACCGGGATAGCGGTTGGCTTGTAGCCGTACTTCTGCTCGAAGGCAGCCAGTTCGGTGTCCTTCATCTTGCGGCTCATCGGGCCCAGGTTGGAGGTGCCTTCAGTCAGCGCAGGTGGCGCAGTGGCGGAGCCAGCGGCCTGAATCTGGATGTTTACGTTCGGGTATTCTTTTTTGTAGTTCTCAGCCCAGAGGGTCATGAGGTTGGCCAGAGTGTCGGAACCAACGCTGGACAGGTTGCCCGACACACCAGTGGTCTTGGTGTAGCTCGGGATAGCAGGGTCAACAGCGGCAACCGCATTGGCAGTCGCAACGCCAGCAGCGACAAAAGTCATTGCCGCCATCAAACGCTTCAGTTTCATGCCTTACTCCTAGCAGATAGGGTGTGTTAAGTCGGGGCCAAGTATCAGCAGGCCGTGTGAACACTCTATGGCTGAAATATGACAATTGGATGAATGGCCAGTATTCAGTGTTTCCAGGTAATTCCGCGTTATCGTTCTTCGCGAGCAAGCCCGCTCCCACATTGGTTCTGTATTCACCGCAGATCCCCTGTGGGAGCGGGCTTGCTCGCGAAGGCGTCAGTACAGTCGATGCAATAGGTCGATCAACGCCCTTTTTTCCAGAGGTAGGCGCCCACCACAATCCCGACCCCACACAGCACCGCCACATAATAAGCAGGACCCATCGCACTTTCCTTGAGCAACAGGCTGACGATCATCGGCGTCAGGCCGCCGAAGATGGCGTAGGCCACGTTGTAGGAGAACGACAAGCCGCTGAAGCGCACCACAGGCGGGAAGGCCTTGACCATCACGTAGGGCACCGCGCCGATGGTGCCGACCAGCAGACCGGTCACCGCGTACATCGGAAACAGCCAGTCGGGATGATCGGCCAGGCTGTGATAGAAGGTCCAGGAACTGGCCAGCAGCGCGGCGCAGCCAAAGACGAAGACTCGCCCCGCGCCGAAGCGATCCGCCAGCGCGCCAGCGATGATGCAACCAAAGCTCAAGAAGACGATCGCCAGGCTGTTCGCCTGCAAGGACGTTGTTGGCGAGAAGTGGTAGACCGTCTGCAGCACGGTTGGCGTCATCAGGATCAACACCACGATGGCGGCGGACAACAACCAGGTCAGCAGCATCGAAATGGCGATTGCACCCCGATGGTCACGCAGCACCGCCCGCAGCGGCACCTCTTCGGCCAGCGCCTTGCGTAGTTGCAGCTCGGCGAATACCGGGGTTTCGTGCAGCCAGCGACGCAGGTACACCGCGAACAGGCCGAATACACCTCCGAGCAGGAACGGGATACGCCAGGCGTAATCCGCCACTTCCACCGGGGTATAAATGCTGTTGATCGCCGTGGCGACCAGGGAGCCTAAAAGGATGCCCGCCGTCAGGCCGCTGGTCAGGGTGCCGCAGGCGTAGCCGACATACCGCTGCGGCACGTGTTCGGAAACGAAGACCCACGCCCCCGGCACTTCACCGCCAATGGCCGCGCCCTGGATCACCCGCATCAACAGCAGCAGGATCGGCGCCCACAGGCCGATCTGCGCATAGGTCGGCAACAAACCCATGATCAGGGTCGGCACCGCCATCATGAAGATGCTCAGGGTGAACATTTTCTTACGGCCCAGCAGGTCGCCGAAGTGCGCCATCACGATGCCGCCCAGCGGCCGCGCGAGGTAGCCGGCGGCGAAGATGCCGAAGGTCTGCATCAGGCGTAGCCACTCGGGCATGTCCGCGGGGAAGAACAGCTTGCCCACCACCGTGGCGAAGAACACGAAGATGATGAAGTCGTAGAACTCCAGCGCGCCGCCCAGGGCAGACAGCGATAGCGTCTTGTAATCGTTGCGGGTCAGCGGACGTGCGGGTTGGTCTGGCTGCGCGATGCTCGAGGGCGCTGTGGTCATGGCAAGGGCTTCTCTTATAGTCGGATCTGCAACCTCAACAACGCTGGCTGAGGTTTGGGCAGGTCCGGCACGATAGCAAATTGTTCGAAAAAGCACATAGAGGTGCGTTTTTGACAGTCAAAATGAGAACCGGACGGTCGTCGCGGAGTCTACCGACCGATATACTCGCAGCATCGCTCCGGTTTTTGAGGGGTTGCTGTGCGAAAACGCCTCTCAGGTTCATAGGCGATTTCGCAGAGTTTCCCTTTAGGCGCCTTATGGAAAACGTGACGAACGTAGTATGTTCGGTGCTGAATCGTTTTTCCCGAAGACGGCTACCACCAGCAGTACCAACGAAGAGTCACGGGTCAGAGGCACCCCCGGCATGATAGAGCTCGAACAAGAAGATCCAATCCCGCAAGGCGACCTGGCCCTGCAAATCACCGCGCTCCCTCGCGAAACCAACGGCTTTGGCGATATTTTCGGCGGCTGGCTGGTGGCGCAGATGGATTTGGCAGGCACCGCGATGGCCAGCAAGGTCGCTGGCGGACGCGTTGCAACCGTTGCGATCGACCGCATGGCGTTTCTGGTTCCGGTGGCGGTGGGCGCTCAACTCTCCTTTTATACCCAGGCCCTGGAAATCGGCCGCAGCTCGATCAAGATGATGGTCGAGGTCTGGAGCGACGATCCATTGTCCAGCGAGTGGCGTAAAGTAACCGAAGCGGTCTTTGTGTTCGTTGCCATCGACGGCAGCGGCCGCACCCGCTCGGTTCCGCCTCGCGCTCGCTGAAAGAACCTCTAAACCTGGTAGCCGTTTTGCGGTCGAAAGTCGTCCACGTTACTGATCGAGAGCTGTCCCATGAGCACGCCCAATGTTGAAGCCGTAAAACTGGATGAACTGAATTGCTGGCGCATCCGCCACGGTCAGGCCGAATTACTGGTGGCCCAGCAAGGTGCGCACATCCTCAGTTATCAACTGGCCGGCCAACCGCCGCTGATCTGGCTCAACGACGAGGCCGTGTTCAAGACAGGCAAGAGCATCCGCGCCGGCGTACCGGTGTGCTGGCCGTGGTTCGGCAACTTCGACCGCAACCCGAAAAGCGTGCAGGCGATGCGTGTCAGCGGTGAAGCACCGTCGGCTCACGGCTTCGTGCGAGCGATGGATTGGGAACTGGTCGGCATCGAAGCCGAAGGCGAAAGCCTGAAGGTCGAATTCCTTCTGCCCTACCCCGATGGCGGCTTTCCCGGCTGGCCGCACCAGGTGGACTTGACGCTGAGCATTCGCCTCGACGAGCAACTGCACATCCAGCTGACCAGCCACAACCGGGGCACTGATACCGTCAGCATCAGCCAGGCGCTGCACAGTTACTTTGCGGTCAGCGATGTGCGTGACGTGCACGTCGAAGGCGTGGACGGCCTCAACTACATCGAAACCCTGGACAACTGGAAAACCGTGACCCAAAGCGGTGATCTGCGTTTTACCGGCGAGACCGATCGCATCTACCTCGACGCCCCGCCGCAGTTGAGCATCGTCGATCCAGCGTGGGAGCGACGCATCGTACTGACCAGCAGCGGATCGCGTACGGCGGTGATCTGGAACCCGTGGATCGACCGCGCCGCCGCGTTCAGCGACATGGCCGACGACGGCTGGCAGCGCATGCTGTGCATCGAAACGGCGAACGTGATGGACGATATGGTGAGCCTGAAACCAGGGGCGAGCCATACCCTGGGTGTGAGTATCGGCAGCCAGCCGCTCTAAACAACACCACGAAAACAATGTGGGAGCGGGCTTGCTCGCGAAGGGGCCATAACATTCAACATCATCGTTGCCTGTTACACCGCCTTCGCGAGCAAGCCCGCTCCCACATTTGAATCTCTACAAGTCTGATTCTTTTACTACTCTGACTTTCTCCGCATCCAGCGCATATGCCGCATCAGCCAGGTCATTGCTGACCTTCTCGACTTTCAGCGTACCGGTGACCCACAGCGGCGTGTAGATGTCGTTCAGCTTCAGGCCCTTTGGATAGCGCACCAGCACCAGCTGATTGGGCGGTGGCGGCGGTACGTGAATGCAGGCGCCCGGGTACGGCACCAGGAAGAACAACGTACTGCGGCCCTTGGCGTCGGACTCCAACGGCACTGGGTAACCGCCAATGCGGATGTTCTTGTCGTTCATCGACGCAACGGTCTTGGTCGAGTACATCACCGCCGGCAAGCCTTTGGCCTGCTTCATCCCACCCTTGTCGGTGAAAGTGCCATTGGCTTCGGGGGAGTTGTGGTCGATTTCGGGCATGGCCTCGAGGGCTTTCTGGTCCGACTTGGGCATCAATTCGAGCCAGTCGGTTTCCGGCAGTTCGCCGGCATGGGCAAGGCCCGAACCCAATAAAACAAGAGTCAATAAAAGACGGCGCATGAAGGTGCTCGGTAAAGGGAGGAACAGGAAACGCCGAGCATTCTAGCCCTCCCGACCGGTTTGGCGGAGAGGGCTTTGTCGCCTGGATCAGTTCTTTTTGAGCAGCCCGTAAATCACCAGCAACACAATGGCGCCCACCAGCGCACCGATGAAGCCTGCGCCCTGGCCGGCCTGATAGATGCCCAGGGCTTGACCGCCGTAAGTGGCCGCCAGCGAACCGCCGATACCGAGCAGGATTGTCATGATCCAGCCCATGCTGTCATCGCCCGGTTTCAGGAACCGCGCCAGCAGGCCGACGATCAAGCCGATAAAGATGGTTCCGATAATTCCCATGGCATTTCCCTCTGATTGATTGGCTATAGCCTAGCCAGACTTTGGCATCCTGCCATGAGAGAACGGCGGTCCCCGAAGGTTCCGCCGCTGCCACATGAAACTATTCGGCGATGAGCGCTTCGACCTTGAGGATCTGCGCAGCCAGCGTTTCGCGGTCTGCACAACGCAGGTTGGCGTGCCCGACCTTGCGGCCGACCTTGAATGCCTTGCCGTAGTGATGCAAATGGCAATCGGCGATGGCCAGGACTTTCTCGGTCTCAGGCACTTTACCGATGAAGTTGAGCATCGCGCTTTCGCCGACCTTGGCGGTCGAACCCAGCGGCAGACCGGCAACGGCCCGTAGGTGGTTTTCGAATTGGCTGCACTCGGCGCCTTCGGTGGTCCAGTGCCCGGAGTTGTGCACGCGCGGGGCGATTTCGTTGGCCTTGAGGCCACCGTCGACTTCGAAGAATTCGAACGCCATCACGCCAACATAGTCCAGCTGCTTGAGTACGCGACTGGAGTAGTCTTCGGCCAACGCTTGCAGCGGGTGCTCGGTGCTGGCCACGGACAGCTTGAGGATGCCGCTGTCGTGGGTGTTGTGCACCAGCGGATAGAAGCGGGTTTCACCGTCGCGGGCACGCACGGCAATCAGCGAGACTTCACCGGTGAACGGCACGAAGCCTTCCAGCAGACAAGCCACGCTGCCCAGCTCGGCGAAGGTGCCGGCCACATCTTCAGGGGTGCGCAGGACTTTCTGACCCTTGCCGTCGTAACCCAGGGTACGGGTCTTCAGCACCGCCGGCAGACCGATGGAAGCCACGGCGGCATCCAGATCGGCCTGGGACTGGATGTCAGCGAACGCCGGGGTAGGAATCCCCAGGTCCTTGAACATGCTCTTTTCGAACCAGCGATCGCGGGCGATGCGCAGGGCTTCGGCGCTCGGGTAGACCGGGACGAATTGCGAGAGGAACGCGACGGTTTCCGCCGGAACGCTTTCAAACTCGAAGGTCACCAGATCGACTTCATCGGCCAGCTGACGCAGGTGATCCTGGTCGCCGTAATCGGCGCGCAGATGTTCGCCCAATGCAGCAGCACAAGCGTCCGGAGCCGGGTCCAGGAAAGCGAAGTTCATGCCCAGCGGAGTGCCCGCCAGCGCCAACATGCGACCCAACTGGCCGCCACCGATTACACCGATCTTCATCGTCAACAACCTCAGGCGATGCGTGGGTCTGGATTTTCCAGGACGCTGTCTGTCTGCTCAGCACGGAAGGTTTTTAGCACCGCGTGGAACTGCGGGTGCTTGGCGCCCAGGATACTCGCCGACAACAGCGCGGCGTTGATCGCGCCCGCCTTGCCGATGGCTAGGGTGGCGACCGGAATGCCCGCAGGCATCTGCACAATGGAGAGCAGCGAATCGACGCCCGAAAGCATCGCGGACTGCACGGGTACGCCCAGCACCGGCAGGTGGGTCTTGGCTGCACACATGCCTGGCAAGTGGGCCGCGCCGCCGGCACCGGCGATGATCACCTCGATGCCTCGTGCCTCGGCCTCTTCGGCGTACTGGAACAGCAGGTCCGGGGTGCGGTGGGCAGAAACCACTTTCACCTCGTAGGGGATGCCGAGCTTTTCCAGCATATCGGCGGTGTGGCTAAGGGTGGACCAATCGGACTTGGAGCCCATGATCACGCCAACCAGTGCACTCATCGTCGTGCCTCTTCTCTCTGGGCGCCCGCAGGCGCATCAAAAAACAACAAGCCACGCAGGATGCGTGGCTTGATTGTACGAATTATGGCCAGTCGTAACCGGCCGAAGGCCGCGCAGTATACCTCAATGAAGCCAATAAACAGCCCCCGTTGCGACCATCTGTCATCTGCCGCAAAGCCCCGATTTTATTGACTTGAAGGTCAATGGAATACACCTCGAATTTCCTGTGGGAGCGGGCTTGCTCGCGAAAGCGGTGGATCAATCAACATCGATGTTGAGCGTACCGGCCTCTTCGCGAGCAAGCCCGCTCCCACATTGGGCTTTCACCGGCTTCAGGAACCGGTCGTGCCCTGTGCCGCACCGCCTTCCAGCTTGCGCCACAACAACCGCACGTTGGCCTTGCGTACCAGTGCGCAGCGATACAGGCGAATTTCCAGTGGCACATGCCATTGCGCACCGCCGCATACCACCAGCTCACCGCGCGCCAGCTCGGCGCGCACGCTGAGTTGGGGCACCCAGGCAATGCCCAGGCCTTCCAGGGCCATGCTTTTCAGGCTGTCGGCCATGGCGGTTTCGTAGATCGTGGTAAACCGCAGTTGACGCTGGCGCAACAAGCCATTCACCGAGCGCCCGAGAAATGCCCCGGCGCTATACGCCAGCAGCGGTACGCTGCCTTCGCCTTCCAGATCGAACAGCGGTTTGCCGTCGGCGTCTGCCGCGCAGACCGGCAACATTTCGGTGTGGCCAAGGTGCAATGACGGGAAAATTTCCGGGTCCATCTGCATCGCTGCGTCCGGGTCGTAGAACGCCAGCATCAGATCGCAGCCGCCTTCGCGCAAGGCATGTACCGCGTCGCCAACGTTGGTCGCCACCAGCCGCGTGGCGATGTTCAGGCCTTCATTGCGTAACTGCGCGATCCAGCGCGGAAAGAAACCCAGCGCCAGCGAGTGCGCGGCCGCGACCTGCATCACTTCGCCCTGCCCGCCTTCCAGGTGATGCAGATGACGCAGCACTTCACCGAGCTGTTCGACCACGGTGCGTGCGGTGACCAGAAACAACTGCCCCGCCGCCGTCAGTTCAACCGGCGTGCGCGAGCGGTTGACCAGCGTCAACCCCAACGCCGCTTCAAGACTGCGGATCCGCCGACTGAAGGCTGGTTGGGTCACGAAGCGTCGTTCCGCCGCTTGGGAGAAGCTACGGGTGGCCGCCAGGGCACTGAAGTCCTCCAGCCATTTGCTTTCCAGATTCATCACGTCCTCCCGGACACGCACCAATTTAGGTCACACGCTTGCCGTCAACGCAGCGTCACACGGGCATTATGCCGAATGTGCATAGGCTAGTGTTTAACAGCATTGGCCCAAAATTTCGTACAAGCCTAGCATTCACAGCGTTCCGGCACAGACCGGGTCCATATTGAGATGATTTCTATCATGTCCTCCGCTGCATCATTCCGCACAGAAAATGACCTGCTTGGCGCCCTCGAAGTACCGGCTCAAGCGTATTACGGTATCCAGACCCTGCGAGCGGTGAATAATTTCCGCCTTTCGGGCGTTCCGATTTCGCACTACCCGAAACTGGTTGTCGGCCTGGCCATGGTTAAACAGGCCGCTGCTGACGCCAACCGTGAGCTGGGTCACCTGAGCGAAGCCAAGCACGCTGCCATCAGCGAAGCCTGTGCACGTCTGATCCGCGGCGACTTCCACGAAGAGTTCGTGGTGGACATGATTCAAGGCGGCGCCGGCACTTCGACCAACATGAATGCCAACGAAGTGATCGCCAACATCGCACTGGAGGCCATGGGTCACCAGAAAGGCGAGTACCAGTACCTGCACCCGAACGACGACGTGAACATGGCGCAGTCGACCAACGACGCTTACCCAACGGCGATTCGCCTGGGTCTGTTGCTCGGTCACGACGCCCTGCTCGCCAGCCTCGACAGCCTGATTCAGGCGTTCGCGGCCAAGGGTGAAGAATTCAACCACGTCCTGAAGATGGGTCGTACCCAGCTGCAAGACGCTGTACCGATGACCCTGGGTCAAGAGTTCCGCGCTTTCGCCACCACCATGGGCGAAGACCTGGCCCGTCTGAAGACGCTGGCCCCGGAACTGCTGACTGAAGTGAACCTGGGCGGCACCGCGATCGGCACCGGCATCAACGCCGACCCGCGCTATCAGGCCTTGGCTGTCCAGCGCCTGGCCCTGATCAGCGGTCAGCCGCTGGTTCCGGCCGCCGACCTGATCGAAGCTACCTCCGACATGGGCGCCTTCGTGCTGTTCTCCGGCATGCTCAAGCGTACCGCGGTCAAGCTGTCGAAGATCTGCAACGACCTGCGCCTGCTCTCCAGCGGCCCACGCACCGGCATCAACGAAATCAACCTGCCGGCACGTCAGCCAGGCAGCTCGATCATGCCAGGCAAGGTCAACCCGGTAATTCCGGAAGCCGTTAACCAGGTGGCCTTCCAGGTCATCGGTAACGATCTGGCGCTGACCATGGCGGCCGAAGGCGGCCAGCTGCAACTGAACGTGATGGAACCGCTGATCGCTTTCAAGATCCTCGATTCGATCCGCCTGCTGCAACGCGCCATGGACATGCTGCGCGAGCACTGCATCGTCGGCATCACCGCCAACGAAGCACGCTGCCGTGAACTGGTCGAGCACTCGATCGGTCTGGTCACCGCACTGAACCCGTACATCGGCTACAAAAACGCCACCCGCATCGCCCGTATCGCCCTCGAAAGCGGCCGCGGCGTGCTGGAACTGGTGCGCGAAGAAGGCCTGCTCGACGAAGCCATGCTCGCCGACATCCTGCGCCCGGAAAACATGATTGCTCCGCGTCTGGTGCCTCTGAAGGCATAACCCGACGCGTTACCTGTAGCACCGCTCACCAGGTCGAGGGACTAGACACCTCTCACCTTTTGAGGGCTTGGAGATCACTCTCCAGGCCCTTTTTTTTAACTGTTTGATCCTGAGAACCGTATGTCTGGGGACTGACCAATGTGGGAGCGGGCTTGCCCGCGAAGGCGACGGCACATTCAACAATGATGTGTCTGATAGACCGCTTTCGCGAGCAAGCCTGCTCCCACCAAGAGCAGCTCCCACATAGCCTGACAGCAAAAATGTCAGGTGTTTCAAAGGCTTCGTTTCACCGCTAGCACCACAACCGTGCAGACGGACGGCATTGTCATCGGTATAGTGCCGCCCCTCTTCGCGTGAGCGGTCGTCGGTAGCGAGGCCACAACCCATGCGAAACCCGAACTAATAACAAACCCGCGATATGAAACCGGGACGAACTTCGAACCGACCGTTGTGCCGTGCGCCCACCGGTGTAACTCGATGTGTCTATCCGGCCAGCATTTGCCTACACAAAAAACAGCGAGGAATAATCCATGCTCGAAGTCATTAACGACTTCCTCTCAGGGAAAGTACTGATCGTGCTCATTGTCGGGCTCGGTAGCTACTTCACGATCCGCTCGCGTTTCGTTCAATTGCGTCACTTCTTCCACATGTTCGCGGTGTTCCGTGACAGCCTCAAAAGCAGCGCCGGGCAACTCAGTTCGTTCCAGGCCCTGATGCTCAGCCTCGCCGGCCGCGTCGGTGCGGGCAACATTGCCGGTGTCGGCATTGCCGTGACCCTCGGCGGCCCCGGTGCCGTGTTCTGGATGTGGGTGACCGCACTGGTCGGCATGTCCAGCAGCTTCTTCGAATGCTCCCTCGGCCAGCTTTACAAGCGCTGCGATTCTGACGGCACCTACCGTGGCGGCCCTTCCTATTACATCCAGCACGGTTTGCAAAAACGCTGGTTGGGGATGCTCATGGCGTTCCTGTTGCTGGTGACCTTCGGGTTCGCCTTCAACGGCCTGCAAGCCCACGCCGTGACACACTCGCTGAACAACGCGTTCGGCCTCGACACCACTTACACCGGCATCGGTCTGGCCGTGCTGTTGGGCCTGGTGTTCATCGGCGGGATCAAGCGCATCGCCAAGGTCGCCGACCTGTTGGTGCCGGTGAAAACCCTAGTCTACATCGGCGTGACCATCTACGTGATCGTGCTGCAGTTCGACCAGGTGCCGGGCATGCTGATGACCATCGTCAAGAGCGCCTTCGGTCTGGACCAGGCCTTCGGCGGCCTGATTGGCAGCGCCATCGTCATGGGCGTGAAACGTGGCGTGTTCGCCAACGAAGCAGGCCTGGGCAGTGCGCCTAACGTGGCGGCGGTGGCGGCGGTCGAGCACCCGGTGGCGCAAGGCGTGGTTCAAGCGTTCAGCGTGTTCCTCGATACCTTCGTGATCTGCACCTGCACCGCGCTGCTGATCCTGCTCTCGGGCTTCTACACCCCTGGCTTCGAAGGCGACGGCATTGCCCTGACCCAGAACTCCCTGGCCGCCGTGGTCGGTGACTGGGGCCGGATGTTCATCTCCGTGGCCCTGGCGTTGTTCGTGTTCACCTCGATCCTCTACAACTACTACCTGGGCGAGAGCAACCTGCGCTTTTTGATCGGCGAAAACCGCAAGGCACTGATGGGCTATCGCGCATTGGTACTGGTGCTGATTTTCTGGGGCGCCATCGAGAACCTCGGCACCGTATTTGCCTTCGCCGACATCACCATGACCATGCTCGCGTTCGTCAACCTGATCGCGCTGTTCCTGCTGTTCAAGGTCGGCATGCGCATCCTGCGCGACTATGATGACCAGCGCGCCGCTGGCATCAAGACCCCGGTGTTCGACTCCGCCAGGTTCCCGGACCTGGACCTGGATCGCCAGGCGTGGCCGGCCAATCCGCCAGCCGCTGCCGGCAAGACTGAAGTTGAGCCGCAAGGTGTACCCGCAGCGCAACGCTGATTGGTAAAAAGCGGGCGCACCCCTTGCGCCCGTCAGTTAGAGTGCAAAACCTGTGGAAGCGGGCTTGCTCGCGAAGAGGGCGTGTCAGACAACATCACTGCTGACTGACCCGGCGCTTTCGCGAGCAAGTCCGCTCCCACATGTCATCTCTTGCGGAGACCTCCAGATGATTCCCAATAACTACCCTGCCGCCCAGCACGTCATGGTGCTCTACACCGGCGGCACCATCGGCATGCAGGCCAGCGCCCACGGCCTGGCTCCGGCGTCCGGTTTCGAAGCGCGGATGCGTGACTACCTGCACAGCCAACCAGAGCTGGTGGTGCCGCAGTGGCGCTTTCGCGAGATGTCACCGCTGATCGACAGCGCCAATATGACCCCTGCGTATTGGCAGCAGCTGCGTGAAGCGGTAGTCGACGCGGTGGATGTGCAGGGCTGCGACAGCGTGCTGATCCTGCACGGCACCGACACCCTGGCCTACAGCGCCGCCGCCATGAGTTTCCAGTTGCTCGGCCTGCACGCCCGCGTGTGCTTCACCGGCTCGATGTTGCCGGCCGGTGTGACCGACAGCGATGCCTGGGAAAACCTCAGTGGCGCACTGGTCGCCCTGGGCCAAGGCCTGGCGCCGGGCGTGCATCTGTACTTCCATGGCGAACTGCTGGACCCGACCCGTTGCGCGAAGGTGCGCAGTTTTGGCCGTCATCCGTTCAAGCGCCTGGCGCGTCAGGGCGGTGGTGTGAAAGCCTCTTCGCTGCCAACAGCGTTGAACTACAACCAGGCAAAACAACTGGCGAAGGTTGCCGTGTTGCCGCTGTTCCCTGGCATCGGTGCCGAGATCCTCGATGGCCTGCTCGACAGCGGCATTCAAGGTCTGGTGCTGGAGTGCTACGGCAGCGGCACCGGGCCGAGTGACAACCCTGAATTTCTCGCCAGCCTCGGGCGTGCGCAGGATAACGGCGTGGTAGTGGTCGCGGTGACGCAATGCCACGAAGGCGGGGTTGAACTGGACGTCTATGAGGCAGGCAGTCGCTTGCGCGGTGTCGGTGTGCTGTCCGGTGGCGGCATGACCCGTGAAGCGGCATTCGGCAAGTTGCATGCACTGCTGGGTGCAGGGCTTGAAACGGACGAAGTCCGTCGGCTTGTCGAACTCGACCTCTGCGGTGAGTTGAGCTGACAAAACACAAAACCTGTGGGAGCGGGCTTGCTCGCGAAGGCGGCGTGTCAGATGACATCAATGTTGACTGACACGCCGCCTTCGCGAGCAAGCCCGCTCCCACATTGGGAATCTCACCCGGCATACAACTTGCTCCGCATTCCAGCATCCCAAGGCTGGAAGTCCTTATGCTCCACTCCCACCTCACCACGCTCAATGCGGTCTCCCTGGTACTCGATGCCTTCAAGGCCGAAGGTCTGTCCAGCGAAGCGCTGCTGGCCGGTAGCGGCATCAGTGCGGCGGACCTGAACCGTGCCGACACGCGCATCACCACCAATCAGGAGATGCAGGTCTGTGCCAACGCTGTTGCCCTCAAGCGTGACATCGGTCTGGAACTGGGCCGGCGGATGCACGTTTCCTGCTATGGCATGCTCGGTTACGCCCTGCTCACCTGTGCCACCTTCGGTGACGCTTTGCGTCTGGCGATGCGCTATCCGGCGCTGCTGGGAACACTTTTCGAGTTGAGCCTTGAAGACGATGGCGAGCGCATCTGGTTCGCCGCTGCCGATTACCGCGAGAGCCCGGCCATGGCAGTGTTCAACGCCGAGTTCTGCCTGGTGTCGCTGAAAGTCACCTGCGACGACCTGCTCGGCCATCCCCTGCCCTTGCTCGGCGCACGCTTCGAACATCCCGCGCCCGACTACGAAACGAGCTACGCCGAGCACTTCGATTGCCCGTTGCACTTCGGCGCGCGGAACAATGCCTTTGCCTTCGACAAGCGCTGGCTCGACCAGCCGTTGCCGCTGGCCGATGTCATCACCCATCAAGCCATGGCCGAACGCTGCCGCAAACAGAACATCGAGTTCACCGGGCGCCAGGCCTGGCTGGGACGGATCCGGCAGTTGCTCAGCGCGCAGTTGAATGCAGCGCCGGGACTGGAGGGGCTGGCCGAGCAAATGAACTGTTCGGCGCGGACCTTGCGCCGTCATCTCAAGGACATGGGTTGCAGCTATCAGGAACTGCTCGACGAACTGCGCTTCGAGCAGGCCAAGCAAATGCTTTGCGAGGATCAACTGCCGATCTATCAAATCGCCGAGGCCCTGGGCTTCAGCGAAACCGCGAGTTTTCGCCATGCCTTTGTGCGCTGGAGCGGTGTGGCACCAAGTCAGTTCAGGCCACACGGCTAACCCTGTGGGAGCGGGCT
>NZ_AKJM01000188.1 GCF_000282335.1 Pseudomonas sp. GM48 | reverse complement strand
GGGCTTGCTCGCGAAGACGGCGACACATGCAGCGGAGATGTTGGCTGGCAGGTCGCTTTCGCGAGCAAGCGCGCTCCCACAGGGGATTCGGTTTCTGTAGTTGGAATGGGTGTTCATATCGATCGCCCCGGTTCGCGGTTGATGTGTTGCCCGGCTTCTAGCAACGTCGAGCACGCACGTACCCGGCGGCCATCGCCCAGACGCACCCAGCAGTCCTGGCAGGCGCCCATCAGGCAGAAGCCGGCGCGGGGTTCGGCGCTGAAGTCGCTGCCGCGCAGGTGATCGCTGCAGGTCAGCACCGCTGTCAGCACGGTGTCGCCGAGCAAGCCGCTGGCCGGTTGGCCGTCGAGAATAAAGTCCAGGACCGGGCGGTCGCCTTCGGCCAGTCGTTTCAGCAGAGCCATGGCGCCCTCATTGTTTGCCCACCAGAACCCGATCCAGGCCATAGACCCGGTCGAGCAGAATCATGGTCAGCGCGGTCAGCGCGATGACCAGCGCCGACACCGCCGCCATCATCGGATCGATGGATTCGGTGGCGTAGACGTACATGCGTACCGGCAGGGTTTGCGTGGCCGGCGAGGTGACGAAGATCGACAGGGTGACTTCATCGAAACTGTTGATGAATGCCAGCAGCCAGCCACCGGCGACCCCCGGCAGGATCATCGGCAAAGTGATCTGCCGGAACAGCGTGAAACGCCCGGCACCCAAGGATTGCGCGGCGTGTTCGGCGCTGCGATCCAGGCCGATGGCCGAAGCCAGTACCAGTCGCAGTACGTACGGGGTAATGACCAGCACATGGGCGAAGATCAGCCAGGCAAAGCTGCCATTGACCCCCATCAGCGCAAACAAACGCAGCAGCGCCACACCCAGTACCAGGTGCGGAATGATGATTGGCGACAGAAACAGCCCGTTGAAAAAGTCCCGGCCAGGGAATTCAAAACGGGTGATCGCCAGCGCCGCCGGCACGGCAATCAGCGTCGCCAGACTGGCCGCGCTGAACGCCAGAATCAGGCTGTTATAGAAGGCATCGACAAAGTCGGCGCGCTCGAACACGGCCCGGAACCAGCGCAGGGAAAACTCGGTGGTCGGCAGGCTCAGGGTGTTCTGGGGGGTGAAGGCCACCAGGCACACCACCACCAGCGGTGCGAGCATGAACAGCACCACCAGGGTGTGAAACAGCAGGGCGAAAGAACCGTTCCTGGACATGACGAATTATCCCAATGACTTCTTGTAGCGGCCTTCGATCATGCGGTTCCACGACAGCATGATCAGCAGGTTGATGAGCAGCAGAGCCACGGCGATGGCCGCGCCCATAGGCCAGTTGAGTTCCGACAGGTACTGGTCGTAGATCAGCGTGGCGACCATCTTCAGGCGACGTCCGCCGAGCAGGCCGGGAATGGCGAAGGAGCTGGCGGCGAGGCCGAACACGATCAGGGTGCCGGACAGGATGCCGGGCATGATCTGCGGCAAAACCACCTGGCGAATCACCGTGAAGTGGCCGGCACCCAGCGACAGCGCGGCTTGTTCGGCGGCCGGGTCGAGTTTCTGCAGCGAGGTCCAAACCGGAATGATCATGAACGGCAGCATCACGTGAACCAACGCAATCACCACTGCGAACGGCGTGTAGAGCAGCTTCATCGGCGAGCCGCCGAAGGCTTGCAGGGTCTGGTTGACCAGGCCGTCGGCGCCGAGCAGCAGGCTCCAGCCGAAGGCGCGTACTACGACCGAGATCAGCAGCGGAGTGAGGATCAGGATCAAAAAAATCGAACGCCACGGCGCACCCATGCGGCTGAGGATGTACGCCTCGGGAACCCCGATCAGCACGCAGAGCAAGGTGGTGAGGGCGCTGATCCACAGGGTGCGCAGAAAGATCTCGTAGAAGTACGGATCGCCCAGCAGGCTGCCGTAGTGTTCGACGGTGTAGGCGTCGCCCTTGATCCCCGAGCCGTAGTCGAAGACGTTGAACGACAGCAGCAGCGTCAGCATCAGCGGGATCACCAGCAGGCTGACATACAACGCCAGGGCCGGTGCCGATAGCAGGTAACCCTGACGCCCCAGGCGAATGGCGGCGAGTGCACTCATGCCGTCACCTCATCGACGCTCAGTACCCGCAACAGCGCCGCGTCCCAGTCAAGACCGACCGCCGTGCCTTCGCTCAATGGTGCCGAGCCGTCGTTGCGGCGCACCACGCAGAGTTCGCCCAGGGTTGTCGACACACCGTACAGCCATTGGCTGCCGAGGAAGAAACGGCTGCTGACCTTGCCTTGCAGGCGACCAATGCCAGCCTCGCGCAGATCGATTTTCTCCGGACGCAGGCTCAGGGTCAGGTCGCCATCGCCACGTCCGCACACCTGAACCACACCGGCCGTGTCGCGTTCACCGGGCAGCAGGTTGGCTTTGCCGACGAACCCGGATATGAACTCGGTACGCGGGTGTTCGTAGAGGGTGTAGGGCGCGTCGATCTGGGTGATGCGTCCGGCCTGCATCACCACCACGCGGTCGCTGATCGACAGGGCTTCGGACTGGTCGTGGGTGACCATCAGCGTGGTGATGCCGACCTCACGCTGGATGCGGCGGATCTCGAATTGCATCTCTTCGCGCAGATTGGCATCGAGGTTGGACAGCGGTTCATCGAGCAGTAGCACCGGTGGCTGGATCACCAATGCCCGAGCCAGAGCTACACGCTGACGCTGGCCGCCGGACAGCTCCCGTGGGTAGCGCTCTGCGTGCTGGTGCAGGCGTACCAGTTTCAGTACCCGCTCAACCCGCTGCCGGATCTCGGCATTCGGCACCTTGCGCATGCGCAGGCCGAAGGCGACGTTGTCCTTGACGGTCATGTGCGGGAACAGCGCGTAACTCTGGAACACCACGCCCAGGCCACGGCTGGCGGGCTTGGCATGGGTGATGTCACGACCGTCCAGGACGATGCGCCCGCTGGTGACTTCAACGAAGCCGGCGATCATTTGCAGGGTGGTGGTTTTACCGCATCCGGAAGGACCGAGCAGGGAAACGAATTCGCCTTTCTCCACCGAGAGGTCGGTGGCGACCACGGCGTCGATTTCACCGTAGCGTTTGCCGAGTTTTTCAAGTTGCACAAAAGCCATGACCGCGCCTCCACCTGAGATTGTTATGCGTCGCCCGAAGGCGCGCTTTTTTGTATGGGCAGATACGAAAAAATGATTCCGGGGTGCGTTGGCGCTCGACTTGAGTCGGCTGCCGCTGTTGTTCGAATCGCCCCTGTCTGGACGCAGATTAGGACGAAGACTAGGATGGGCTCAATGGCCTATTTCACTGAAGCGCTGACTATTTTCAGTTTCATTCGGTGAGTAAATTAATCGTCGAGAAAAACCATGTCTGATTCCATTGAGCGGAATGAAAATAAAAATGACGTCGGTGTCGGCGCCGTCTCACGGCTGTTTGCGGTGCTGCGTGCGTTGGGCGATACCGTCGAGGGCGGGGAGCGCGTGACGCAACTGGCGCAACACATCGGTTTGTCGCAACCGACCACCCACCGCTTGCTGCGCAACCTGATGGACGAGGGCATGGTCGAGCAGGACGCGCGCAGCAAACGCTATCGACTGAGCCTCGATTTTTTTGCACTGGCCGCCCGTGCGGGCAACAGCGGCAATTTGCGCGAACTGGTGCGCCCGGCGTTGCTACGGCTTTCGGCATCGCTGGGGGACTCGTTGTTTCTGCTGGCGCGCAGCGGCTTTGATGCGATCTGCCTGGATCGCAGTGAAGGGCCGTTTCCGATTCGTACGTTCACCGGTGACATCGGCGGGCGCGTAGCGTTGGGGGTGGGTCAGGGCAGCCTGGCAATCCTGGCGTTCCTGCCGGAAGAGGAGCGCGACACGGTGATCCATTACAACCTGCCGCGGCTGAAGGATTTCCATCTGTATGACGAGGTGTTCCTGCGCTCGGAAGTCGAGAACGTGCGCAAGCTCGGTTACGCCGGGCGCAACACCGGGGTGCTGCAGGGCATGGCCGGTGTGGCGGTGCCGATTCTTGACCGTGAAGGCCGGGCGGTGGCGGCGTTGAGCGTGGCGACCGTGAGTGATCGCCTGGGGCCGGATCGCTTGCCGACGGTGGTGGAAATGCTCAAGCGTGAAGCGGCGCTGATCGGGCCGCGGATCAATCCGTTCGATCCGCTGCTGCGGCGGCCTTCTCAAATATTTGGACAGGGGTGAGTCACCACAGATCCCCTGTGGGAGCGGGCTTGCTCGCGAAGGCGGTGTATCAGATAAATGAATGTCGACTGACACTCCGCTTTCGCGAGTAAGCCCTCTCCCACATTAGAACAGTGTTCCATTCATGTTCTGTGGGTGTGATTAGAACTGAGCGGTCTGCCTCAGCATCTGCGCCGCCGGCGTATCTGCCGGGCTGACCATCGCATAGTTGTAACCGCTCCCCGACCAATACTCGGCCTGCAAGTCGCCATCACTGCGACTGCCTCTTGGCAGCATGAAGTTTTTCGGTCCCGGTGGGCGCACGTAGAAGCTGATTTTCTGCCCGCCCTGATTCTCGTAGACCACCATTGCCGCCGGCCCTTGTTCGGTGCTGAGCAAGCGCCCGCTGGCCGGTTTGAAGCCTGCCCTCGACAGGTCAGGCAAGCGATTGGCCTGGGTGAAATAACGGTCGAGCCAGCCCTGCATGTCGCCGTCGTCGCTGGCCTTGTAGTCGGCTGGCAGGATCCCTTGCTGGGCAATCAGACGATAGGCCTGCAGCGCATCGGTCATCGGCAGCTGTGCGCCAGTGAAGGTCATCTCACGGGCCTGCCAGCCACTGAAGCCGCCGATGCTGACCGCGATCAGCAATACGGCCGCGCTGGCCAGATGTCGCCGCGATTGGCGTTTCAGGCGTTGGCGAATCATGGCCGGATCGAGTTCCGGATTGGCCGGTTGTTGCAACACGCCACTCAGGGCCGCGCGCAGTTGCTGGGCATCTTGCTGCCAAGCCCGCACTTGGTCGGCAACTTCCGGATTACTCGTGAGAAAAGTCTCCATCAGACGTCGGTCGTCCTCGCTGAGTTGGTGGTCGACGTAGGCGTGCAAGTCACGCTCGCTTGGGGGCATGCTGATCATTTGAGTCTCCGCAGGGATGGGCGGTTGATTTCGCCATCGCTGAGTTGGCGCAGGGCCTGGCGAGCCCGGGACAGGCGGGACATCACGGTGCCGATGGGTACGTCGAGAATCTCGGCGACCTCTTTGTAGCTCAAGCCTTCCACCGACACCCAGAGCAGCAGCGCCCGTTGTTCGGTGGGCAGTTGATCGAAGGCGTTGAGGGTGGACTGTGCAATCACGGAGCGCTCCACTGAGGGCTGTGCATCATCACGCCCGGTGAAGAATTCGAGCATGCGTGCATAGCGCCGGGAGCGGCGGTGCGCGTCGAGAAACTGCCGATAGAGAATCGAGAACAGCCAGGCGCGCAAATCGCCCTCGGCACGTTTGCCGCCCCAACTCGACAGCGCTCGCTCCAGACTGGCCTGCACCAGATCGTCGGCGCTGCTGGAGTTGCGTGTCAACGACACAGCAAATCGCCGCAATCTGGGAATAATTTCTCTCAGTTGTTCGTCGATATCGTTCATGAAGTTCTGGCTAGTCACTACGCTTGGGACTAGGAAGACGCCCGGCACCCGAGGTTATTCCACGCCTGAAAAAATAAACACCGCACGAAGGAATAAACCGGTGTGCGGTTCGTCTGCTTGATTCTTCTCACTTGTGGCCGATGGCCCTGGAGTCTTTCATGGTAGATCGATCATCACCGCCAACCCGGCCACCCTTGAGTGCGGCGAGCCTGATGTTGCGTCTGGCTGGCATTGCCGTGGTCGTTGCCGCAGTGGCCGGGGCGTTTGCCTACGTCAACGGCACCTTCGACCCACAGCGCCTGACCCCGAAGAAACTGATCAACGTGCTGGAAACCAACAACGGCGTGCATCCCGGTTTCCGACGCAACCATTCCAAAGGCGTGTGCGTGATCGGGCATTTTGAAAGCAGCGGCGAGGCACGCAGTTATTCCACCGCTCAGGTGTTCAACGAAGCGCGGACGCCGGTGGTCGGGCGTTTCGCCTTGCCGGCCGGCAATCCCTACGCACCGGACAGTGCCGTGCCGATCCGCAGCATGGCCTTGCGTTTCACTCAGGCCAACGGCCAGCAGTGGCGCACGGGGATGAACAGCATGCCAGTGTTCCCGGTGGGTACGCCCGAGGCGTTCTATCAATTGCAAAAAGCCCAGTCGCCAGACCCGGCCACCGGCAAACCGGATCCCAAGGCGGTGCCGGCATTTTTTGCTTCGCACCCGGAAGCCGCACCGTTCCTGGCCTGGATCAAAACCGCCAAACCGTCGGCCAGTTACGTGACCGAAAACTACAACAGCGTCAATGCGTTCTACCTGGTCAACGCCGCCGGCCAACGCCAGGCCGTGCGCTGGAACATGGTGCCAGTGGCTCAGGATGCTCCGGGTGCCACGGCGCCAGAAGGCAGCGACTATCTGGAGAAAGACCTGATGCAGCGTATAGCCGCCGGCCCGCTGCGTTGGCAGTTGAACATCACCCTGGCCAACCCCGGCGATCCGGTCAATGACGCGAGCAAAGCCTGGCCGGAAGGGCGCAAGGTGTTGAACGCCGGCACGCTGGTGCTGGAAAGCACCCAGCCGCAACTTAACGGTGAATGCCGTGATATCAACTACGACCCGCTGGTGTTGCCTGCCGGGATCGAAGGTTCCGACGACCCGTTGCTCGCCGCTCGTTCAGCCGGGTACGCCAATTCCTACCTGCGTCGCACCAGAGAAGTCAGCCAGTTGCCCGCCGCCAAACAGGAGGCCCAGCAATGAGCACCCAACCGAACCACTTCGCCCCGCTGGCGCGTCTGCTGCACTGGCTGATGGCGCTGATGATCATTGCCATGCTGTTTATCGGCGCCGGCATGGTTGCCTCGGTGTCCGAACGTCATGAATGGCTGATTCATTTGCACAAACCCTTGGGCATCGCGATTTTGCTGTTGGTGATCGTGCGGCTGGTGGTGCGCTTTTCCACCACGCAGCCACCTCTACCGGCGGACCTGCCGGGCTGGCAAGCGCTGGCGGCCAAGGCGTCGCATGTGTTGCTGTACGCCTTGATGCTGGTCTTGCCGCTGCTGGGTTGGGCGATGATTTCGGCATCGGGTGAACCGGTGATGCTCAGCAGTTCGCTACAGTTACCGTCGATTGTGCCGGCGAACGCACAGGTGTTTGCGTTTTTGCGCAAGACGCACGGGTATCTGGCGTATCTGCTGTTTCTGACCGTGTTGCTGCATTTGGCGGCCGCGCTGTTTCACGGCTGGGTGCGGCGAGACGAAGTGCTGGACAGCATGTTGCGGGGCAAGGATCGCGGTTGAAGGCTGTTCGGAACCGTGGCGAGGGAGCTTGCTCCCGTCCGACTGCGCAGCAGTCGTAAATCGGTCAAATGCGATAGGTCTGACGCACCGCGTTGAATGGGTATGGGGCTGCGCTGCAGCCCAACGGGAGCAAGCTCCCTCGCCACAGTTGAGTGCCTGGGCAGTGTCAGCAATCCACTGCCCTGTGCACCGAAATGCAGCTTGCGAGGGGATCAGCGCAGGGTATCGACCATATCCGCAATGGTGGTCAACACATCCTTGCCCAGTTGTTTCGAACGCTTGCCCGACCAACCGGTTTCCGCGTTCGGATGGTCGTCGTGGTCCTTGAAGGGCATTTCCAGGGTCAGCGACAGGCAGTCGTACTTCTGGCCGACACTGTTGCAGGCCAGCGTCATGTTGGCCTGGCCCGGTTCGTCGCGGGTGTAGCCGTACTTGGTCTGGAAGTCTTTGGTGGTGTGCTTCAGGTGGCTGCGGAAGTGTTCCTCAAGCTTTGCGATCCGTGGCGTGTAGCCTGGATTACCTTCGCAACCGGCGGTGAACACGTGAGGGATTTCCTCATCGCCGTGAGCGTCGAGGAACATATCGACGCCGTACTTTTCCATCTGCTGCTGTACGAACAGGACTTCCGGACTGATTTCCTGGCTGGCGCTCTGCCAGGCACGATTGAGGTCCTGGCCCATGGCGTTGGTGCGCAGGTGGCCGTGGAAAGCGCCGTCCGGGTTCATGTTTGGCACCAGGTACAGGTCGGCGCTGGCCAGCAATTTGTTCAGCACAGGGTCGTCGTGTTTTTCCAGGCGCTCGATCACGCCTTCCATGAACCACTCGGCCATGTGCTCGCCTGGATGTTGCTGGGCAATCATCCACACCTTGCGTCGGCCTTCAGCCCCGGTGCCTTTGCGCAGCAACTGGATGTCGCGGCCTTCGACGCTCTTGCCGGTGGCCAGCAGTTCGGTGCCGGCCTTGGTCAGTGCCTGCTCGATCAGCCAGTCGTGGCGGCCACGGCTGTAGGGCTCGAAGTAAGCGAACCAGGCGTGGGTCTGCTCGGCCTCGAGGCTGAAACGCAGGCAGTCGCCTTCGAAAATGGTGGGTACGCGGAACCAGTTGACGTGATCGTAGGACGCCACCGCCTGATAGCCGGTCCAGGCCTTGTTATAGGAAGATTGGCTTGCATTGTTCAGGCGAAACCAGTGCTCCTGGCCGACGTGCAGGCCACTGGCCTTGAAGTGGAACCACTGAAAATGGGCGCTGCGGGTGTCCGGGCGAATGGCCAGAAGCGGTTTGAGCGGATCGCTGATGTCGATGACTTGGATGTTGCCGCTGTCGAAGTTGGCACTGATGTCGAAAGAGGATTTAGCCACGCTCATAAACGGGTCCTGAATATGATTTTTATGGCGGCTACTTTACACGCAATAGTGGGGTGAAACCGAGGGAAATTGCGGGGTGCAGAGGTGGGGGCGTCCTCCTTGACGCTGTCGCAGCTTAGAGACTGTGCGATTGATTCTCAAGTGCTATTTGTCGTCGGTTAGAACCAATGATGCCGGGCTTTTCTTGCCAACTGGTATTCTTTTGATATCATCCGCGCCATCGAATTTGCGACACCTGAAGACTTCATTAGCCTGAAGCCAAAGCCAGAAAAACTGGCAAAAAAAAGACCCGGCAAAAAGCCGGGTCAAAAACCGTGATTAGCCTGATGAGGAGATAGCCCAGGAGACCGACCTAAGGTCACCTGGTCCATCGACTGATCTCGCGACCAGTTGATGCAATAGTAATCATTCTCGTTTGCAAGTCAAATGTTTTTACCTGCCTGATAGGAAAATTCTTTCCTGTCCTCTCGTTTTGCGTTCTCACCTCAAACCGTTTTCATAGCCTTCCAGCGATCGATCAACCATCGCCCTGGCCATGTCGATCATGTGCACTGTCGAAAACGCCAGGTCGCGATTTGCGCCTTGCAGGTGATTGGCTGACTCGTACGCGGTGGCGGCAGCACAGCGCAACAAGTCTGATGCGTGGACCAACGCCTCTTCGCCCTTGATGTTGCGGTTCACATCAAAAAAACGCGGCTCGACCACCTCCTCTGAAACAGCTGGTTTCAAGTAATAGTCCAGCGCGCGTTGCGCCGCCGCTGAGTCCAGGGGCGAGGTGAGGGTGGTGTCGATTTGCATGTCCGGCAGGTCGTTGGCGGGTATGTTCATGGTGATGACTAGCTCCGTGTTAGATTCAGATCCGTGAATCGATCCTAGTACGAACTGTATTTGTGACGATAATTTAAATACTACAATTTGTGTTTTGATGGCCGGAGTCGCCCACGTATCGTGCCGCACATGGATAAATGGATTGAATTGGTCAAGGCCAAGATGAGTGAACTCAAAATCACTCAAGAGATACTCGCCGAGCGCCTCGGGATGTCCCAGGGCGGGATTGGCCACTGGCTCAACAAACGCCGTGAACCCGGCATCGAAGACATGAACCGTGTCCTGCGGGCACTGGGTCTCGAGTTTCTCGAAGTGGCGCTGGTGATCCGGGAACCGCAGGCGTCAACGGACGATGAAATCCCCCTGACGCAGAAGTACAACCCGTATTTCCGCTACCCGGTCAGTGACTGGCGCGATCCTGCCGAAGTGCGCGATGGCGAGGTCGCGGTGTATGGGAAAGGGCATTTCGAATTGTCCGATTACCACGCGCGGGGGGCGGCATTCTGGTTGCGAGTGGCAGGCGACGCGATGACCGCACCCAATGGCATCAGCCTCCCGGAAGGCATGCTGATCCTGGTGGACCCGGCCGTGGAAGCCGTGCCCGGCAAGCTGGTCATTGCCCAGTGGCCGGACAGCGCCGAAGCCACCTTCCGCAAGTTCATCGAAGAGGGCGGGCAGCGTTATCTGGTCCCGCTCAATCCGACGTATCCGAAAGCCTTGTACACCGAAGAGTGCCGAATCATCGGCGTGGTGGTTCAGGCAACAGCCAAGTTCTGATCAGATCGGTCCTCGCAGCGCGTAGGACCGATCTTCATTTCACGCTTCTTCCAGTTCGACCAGCGCACTGCCTTCGCTGACCATCTCGCCTTCCTGGCAATACAGCGCCTTGATCACCCCGGCGTGGGGCGCACGGATGCTGTGTTCCATCTTCATCGCTTCCAGTACCACCAATTGCGCCCCGGCTTCGACCGATTGTCCGGCCTCCACCAGCACGCGGACGATGCTGCCGTTCATGGGGGCGGTCAGCCCGCCATGATGGCTGTGGCTGGCCTCGACGGCGCTGATCGGATCATAAGACTCGATGCGACGCAACTCGCCATCCCATTGCAAATACACATGGTCGCCACGGCGTATTGCCCGGTGTTGACGGCGCACGCCAGCCTGCTCGGTCAGCAGATACTCACCCTTGAGCCGAGCGCTGTGGGCATTGTTGTCGCCCAGCGTCAGCGCCTGGTCCTGGCCTTCACAACTCAGGTGAAGGGTGATTTCTCTCGGCAAGCCAGCACGCAGCCCATTAGGCGCCGCCCACGGCGAACTCGGGTCATCGGCACGGGTTGCATGCGGTTGGCTCTGGGCAAACGCCTGGGCGGCGGCTTGCCAGAAACCATCGCTGAGCTCCGAGGGGGCCGGCAGCAACTGTTCCTGATAACGCGGAATGAAGCCGGTATCCAGTTCAGCAGCGGCAAATGCCGGGTGACCGATGATGCGCCGCAGGAAATTAATGTTGGTCTTCAATCCGCCGATGGCGAACTCGTCGAGCATGCTCAGCAGGCGCAATCGCGCCTGTTCACGGTCCTCGCCCCAGGCAATCAATTTGCCGAGCATCGGGTCGTAGAACGGCGAGATCTCATCGCCTTCTTCAACACCGCTGTCGACTCGACGCCCCGGCCCCTGGGCGGATTCGCGATAAAGTTCCAGGCGACCGGTCGCCGGCAGGAAATCATTGCCCGGATCTTCGGCATACAGTCGCACTTCGATCGCGTGTCCCACCAGCGGCACCTGATCCTGGGTCATCGGCAATGCTTCGCCGCGGGCCACGCGAATCTGCCAGGCCACCAGGTCGAGGCCGGTAATGGCTTCGGTGACCGGGTGTTCGACTTGCAGGCGGGTGTTCATCTCCATGAAGAAGAACTCGCCCCGCGCATCCAGCAGAAACTCCACGGTGCCGGCACCGACATAACCGATGGCCTGCGCCGAACGCACGGCGGCTTCACCCATGGCGCGCCGCAGCTCCGGGCTCAGGCCTGGTGCCGGCGCTTCTTCGACGACTTTCTGGTGACGACGCTGAATCGAGCAGTCGCGTTCGTTGAGGTACAGGCAATTGCCGTGTTGGTCGGCGAACACCTGGATTTCCACGTGACGTGGCTTGAGCAGGTATTTCTCCACCAGCATCCGCGAGTCGCCGAACGACGATTGCGCTTCACGCTGGGCCGAGGCCAGGGCTTCGGCCAGTTTGCTGACGTCATCGACCACTTTCATGCCTTTGCCGCCGCCACCTGCGGTGGCCTTGAGCAGTACCGGGTAGCCGATACGTTCGCAGGCGTCGCGGAAGGTTTCGAGGTCCTGGGCTTCGCCGTGATAACCGGGCACCAGCGGCACGCCAGCGGTTTCCATCAAGGCTTTGGCGGCGGACTTGCTGCCCATGGCGTCGATGGCCGAGGCGGGTGGGCCGAGGAAAATCAGACCGGCGTTTTCGATGGCGCGGGCGAATCCGGCGTTCTCCGACAGAAAACCGTAGCCGGGGTGGATCGCCTGGGCGCCGCTGGCTTTGGCAGCGGCAATCAGTTTGTCGATCTGCAGATAGCTGTCGGCGGCTTTGCTGCCACCCAGGTCAACGCGAATGTCGGCTTCGCGGCTGTGCCGGGCGTCACGGTCAGTGGCACTGTGCACAGCCACGGTGGTCAGGCCCAGGGCCTTGGCGGTGCGCATCACCCGGCAAGCGATTTCGCCACGGTTGGCCACCAGCAGGGTAGTGAGGACAGGTGCGCTCATCAACGGGGCTCCTTGGTGGTTTCGGCTTGCCAGCTCGGCGGACGTTTTTGCAGGAAGGCGCGCAAGCCTTCCTGGCCTTCGGGGCTGACACGGATGCGGGCGATGGCGTTTTCGGTGTAGCGGCGCAGGGCCGGGGTCAACGAGCCGTCGCCGACTTCACGCAGCAAGTCCTTGCTGGCGCGCATCGCGGCGGGGCTGTTGAGCAGCAGATTGTCGATCCACTGTTCGACTTTTTGTTCCAGCTCGGCACTCGCATAGCTCTCCGACAACAAACCGATTTCCCGTGCCCGCTGCCCGCCGAAGCGCTCAGCGGTCAAGGCATAGCGACGTGCAGCGCGCTCGCCAATGGCTTGCACCACAAACGGGCTGATCACCGCCGGCGCCAGGCCGATGCGCACTTCCGACAGACAGAACTGCGCGTCATCGGCACCGATGGCCATGTCGCAGCAACTGATCAGGCCCAGTGCGCCACCAAAGGCTGCGCCTTGCACCACCGCCAGCGTCGGGACTTTCAGCTTGGCCAGGTTGTACATCAACTCTGCCAGTTCCCGGGCGTCGTCGAGGTTGGTGGCGTAATCGAGTTCGGCCGATTGCTGCATCCAGGCGAGGTCGGCGCCGGCGCTGAAATGTTTGCCACGGCCGCGCACGATCAGAAATCGCAGGCTGGCATCGCTCGCGACTTTGTCGAGGGCGAGGATCAGCTCGCGGATCATTTCGGCATTGAAAGCGTTGTTTTTTTCTTCACGGCTGAGCCAGAGAGTCGCAAAACCCCTTGGATCGGTCAGCAGTTCGAGGGTGTTGAAGTCGCTCATATTCGTCCGTCTCCACGGCTCTTGTGTAGGAGCGAGCTTGTTCGCGATGGGCTACAGGGCGGCGCGTTTTTTCAGAAAACACGCGTTTTCGTTAACGTCCATCGCGAGCAAGCTCGCTCCTACAACAAAAAAATCACATCCGGAACACGCCGAAGCGGCTCGGTTCGATTGGCGCGTTCAACGACGCGGACAGGGCCAGGGCCAGTACGTCGCGGGTCTGGGCCGGGTCGATGACACCGTCGTCCCACAGGCGCGCGCTGGAATAGTAGGGGTGACCCTGTTCTTCGTACTGGTCGAGGATCGGTTGCTTGATCTCGGCTTCCTGTTCGGCGCTGAAACCCTGGCCGCTGCGTTCGGCCTGTTCGCGCTTGACCTGCACCAGCACGCCGGCGGCCTGTTCGGCGCCCATCACGCCAATGCGCGCATTCGGCCACATCCACAAAAAGCGCGGATCATAGGCGCGGCCGCACATGCCGTAGTTACCGGCACCGAAACTGCCGCCGATGATCACGGTGAATTTCGGCACCTTGGCGCAGGCCACGGCCGTCACCAGTTTCGCGCCGTGCTTGGCGATGCCGCCGGCTTCGTACTTCTGGCCGACCATGAAGCCGGTGATGTTCTGCAAGAACAGCAGCGGGATGCCGCGCTGGCAAGCCAGTTCGATAAAGTGCGCGCCTTTTTGCGCGGCCTCGGCGAACAGGATGCCGTTATTGGCAAGGATCGCGATCGGGTAGCCGTGCAGATGGGCAAAACCGCACACCAGTGTGGTGCCGAACAGCGCCTTGAACTCATCGAACACCGAACCGTCCACCAGCCGCGCAATGACTTCACGCACATCGAACGGTTGCTTGGCGTCGGCCGGGACCACGCCGTACAACTCGTCACTGCTGTAGAGCGGGGCGATCGGAGTGCGTTGCTGAACCTCACCTTGCTTGCGCCAGTTGAGGTTGGCGACACTGCGGCGGGCGAGGGCCAGGGCGTGTTCGTCGCTTTCGGCGTAGTGGTCGGCCACCCCGGAAATCTTGCAGTGCACATCGGCCCCGCCGAGGTCTTCGGCACTGACCACTTCACCGGTCGCGGCTTTCACCAGCGGCGGGCCGGCGAGGAAGATCGTCGCTTGTTCGCGGACCATGATTGCTTCGTCGGCCATCGCCGGTACATACGCGCCGCCAGCGGTGCAGGAACCCATGACCACGGCAATCTGCGGAATGCCCAGGGCGCTCATGTTGGCCTGGTTGAAGAAGATCCGGCCGAAGTGCTCGCGGTCGGGAAACACTTCATCCTGACGCGGCAGGTTGGCGCCGCCCGAATCCACCAGATAGATGCACGGCAGGCGATTCTGCTGGGCGATGGTCTGGGCGCGCAGGTGTTTTTTCACCGTCAGCGGGTAATACGAGCCACCTTTTACGGTGGCATCGTTGGCGACGATCATGCATTCGACGCCTTCCACACGGCCGATCCCGGCAATCACGCCAGCCGCCGGAACATCCTCGCCATACACCGCGTAAGCCGCCAGTTGGCTGATTTCCAGAAACGGTGAGCCCGGATCCAGCAAACGGTTGATGCGCTCGCGAGGCAGCAATTTACCCCGCGAGGTGTGGCGTTCCTGAGCCTTCGGCCCACCACCCTGCGCCACTTGGGCGAGCAGGGTGTGCAGGGCGTCGACCTGTTTGAGCATCGCCGCGCTGTTGGCCGCGAACTCCGCTGAACGGGGGTTGAGCTGGGTATGCAAGGTAGCCATGGACAGCTCCGTTTAGCGGGTTTCGTTGAACAGTTCGCGACCGATCAGCATGCGACGGATCTCACTGGTGCCCGCGCCGATTTCGTACAGCTTGGCATCGCGCAACAGACGGCCGGCCGGGAATTCGTTGATGTAGCCGTTGCCACCGAGAATCTGGATCGCGTCGAGGGCCATTTGCGTGGCGCGTTCGGCGGTGTAGAGGATCACACCGGCGGCGTCTTTGCGTGTTGTTTCGCCGCGCTCGCAGGCTTGGGCGACTGCATAAAGGTAGGCACGGCCGGCGTTGAGTTGGGTGTACATGTCGGCGACTTTGCCCTGGATCAGCTGGAATTCGCCGATGCTCTGGCCGAACTGCTTGCGGTCATGGATATACGGCACGATCAGGTCCATGCACGCCTGCATGATCCCGGTCGGGCCGCCGGAGAGCACGACGCGCTCGTAGTCGAGGCCGCTCATCAGCACTTTCACACCGCCGTTGAGCACGCCGAGGATGTTTTCTTCCGGCACTTCGACGTCATCGAAAAACAGCTCGCAGGTGTTCGAGCCGCGCATGCCAAGCTTGTCGAACTTGTTGCTGCGGCTGAAGCCTTTCCAGTCGCGCTCGACGATGAAGGCGGTGATGCCGTGGGGGCCTTTTTCCAGGTCGGTCTTGGCGTAGATCACGTAGGTGTTGGCGTCCGGACCGTTGGTGATCCAGGTTTTGCTGCCGTTGAGCACGTAGTGGTCGCCACGCTTGTCGGCGCGCAGTTTCATCGAGACGACGTCGGAACCGGCATTTGGCTCACTCATGGCCAAGGCGCCGATGTGTTCGCCGCTGATCAGTTTCGGCAGGTATTTGGTTTTCTGTTCGTGATTGCCGTTGCGGTTGATCTGGTTGACGCACAGGTTGGAGTGCGCGCCGTAGGACAGGGCCACCGAGGCCGAGCCACGGCTGATTTCTTCCATCGCCACCACGTGGGCCAGGTAACCCAGGCCAGCGCCGCCGTATTCTTCCGGTACGGTGATGCCCAGCAGGCCCATGTCGCCGAATTTGCGCCACAGGTCGGCGGGGAACAGGTTGTCGATGTCGATCTGAGCGGCGCGCGGGGCGATCTCTTTGGCGACGAAGGACTGAACCTGATCGCGCAGCATGTCGATGGTTTCACCGAGGGCAAAGTTCAGGGATGGATAGCTCATGGGGGCACCTTTTGGCTTTTTTGTCGGGTGGGGAGGGCCGTGATTCGGCTCTCACCTTTACGTTAACGTAAGCCTGTGACGAATGGCTGTCAATCACCCTTTACGTTAACGTCAACTTGAGCGAGAGTAGAGCCAGTTCAAGATAGAACGCGGACCCATTCTGTGGTGATGGTCTGTGGTGAGGGGGCTTGCCCCCGTTGGGCTGCGAAGCAGCCCCAAAATTTCCGATGTATCGAAGATCTTGTGAGTGCTGCGCACTCAAACGGGGGCAAGCCCCCTCGCCACAGGTTGTTCCCACAGGTAGCCGCGGCAAGCCCATAAATAAAGACAATAGGGGTCGTCATGGATCAACCCAGTGCAAGCCCGCAACGCAGTTACACCCGTGGTTCCCAGGACAAAGCCTTGCTGGCGATGACCATCGGCCAGGCGTTCGACAACACGGTCGCGCAGTACCCGGACGGGGAGGCGCTGGTGGTGCGCCATCAACA
This sequence comes from Pseudomonas sp. GM48, assembly GCF_000282335.1. Taxonomy (GTDB): domain Bacteria; phylum Pseudomonadota; class Gammaproteobacteria; order Pseudomonadales; family Pseudomonadaceae; genus Aquipseudomonas. Next base: position 4,393 of record NZ_AKJM01000188.1, on the reverse strand, counting down.
GTTGCGTTACACCTGGCGGCAATTGGCTGAAGCTGCGGACCTGCACGCCAGAGCACTGCTGGCGCTGGGGCTGCAAGCCGGGGATCGCCTCGGCATCTGGGCGCCGAACTGCGCGCAGTGGTGCATCAGCCAGATTGCCACCGCGAAGATTGGCGTGATCCTGGTCAACATCAATCCGGCCTACCGCAGTTCCGAACTCGAATACGTGTTGAAGCAATCCGGTTGCCAATGGCTGGTGTGCGCCGGGGCCTTCAAGACTTCGAACTATCACGCGATGCTGCAAGGCCTGGTGCCGGAACTGGCCGAGCAATCCATCGGCCAGTTGCACAGTGAGCGGCTGCCGGAGTTGCGTGGCGTCATCAGCCTGGATGCGCAGCCGCCATCGGGGTTCCTGCCATGGTCGCAACTGGCCGATCTGGCTGGCAGCGTCACGGTCGAGCAATTGCATGAGCGCCAGGACAGCCTGCATTTCGATCAGCCGGTGAATATCCAGTACACCTCCGGTACTACCGGTTTCCCCAAGGGCGCGACCCTCAGTCATTACAACATTCTCAACAACGGTTACATGGTCGGCGAAAGCCTGGGGCTGACGGCGGCCGATCGACTGGTGATCCCGGTGCCGCTGTATCACTGCTTCGGCATGGTCATGGGCAACTTGGGCTGCATCACCCATGGCAGCACGATGATTTATCCCAACGACGCGTTCGATCCGTTGCTGACCCTCAGCACTGTGGCTGACGAAAAAGCCACGGCGCTGTACGGCGTACCGACCATGTTCATCGCCATGCTCGATCAGCCACAACGTGCCGGGTTCGACCTGTCGAGCCTGCGCACCGGGATCATGGCGGGCGCAACCTGTCCTATCGAAGTGATGCGCCGGGTCATCAGCGAAATGCACATGAGCGAAGTGCAGATTGCCTACGGCATGACAGAAACCAGTCCGGTGTCGTTGCAAACCGGTCCTGCAGATGATCTGGAATTGCGCGTGACCACCGTCGGGCGCACCCAGCCGCAGCTTGAAAGCAAGATCATCGACGAAGCGGGCAACCTGGTGCCGCGCGGCACCATCGGTGAGCTGTGCACCCGCGGTTACAGCGTGATGCTTGGCTATTGGAACAACCCCGAAGGCACCGCAGAAGCCATCGATCAGGCAGGCTGGATGCACACCGGTGACCTGGCGAGCATGAACGATGAGGGTTACGTGTGCATTGCCGGGCGCAACAAGGACATGATCATCCGTGGCGGTGAGAATATTTACCCGCGGGAGCTGGAAGAGTTCTTCTTTACCCACCCGGCCGTGGCCGACGTGCAGGTAATTGGTATCCCGTGCTCGCGATATGGTGAAGAGATCGTCGCCTGGATCAAGTTTCACCCCGGCCACAGCGCCACCGAGCAAGAGTTGCAAGCCTGGTGCAAGGAGCGCATCGCGCACTTCAAGACGCCGCGTTACTTCAAGTTCGTCGAGGAGTTTCCGATGACCGTGACGGGCAAGATCCAGAAATTCCGCATGCGCGAGATCAGTATCGAGGAGTTGCGCATCAACAAAGCCTGACCACAACCCAATGTGGGAGCGGGCTTGCTCGCGAAAGCGTCGGATCAGTCGATACATGTATTGACTGAAGCACCGCCTTCGCGAGCAAGCCCGCTCCCACAGTTTTGATCGAGGAAAACCTGAACGCCAGACAGCACAAAGGGGAGCCGAAGCTCCCCTTTAATTTTTTGTTGCGCGTGCTCTTTTTTTATTATTGAGGGGCGGTCTGTTTTTGTTTTTGGCAACCGTTGCCCTTTACTGCTGTTTTTGGCGATCCCCATCCGGGATCAAGAGCAAACGTATTTTTTTGAGCGCTGATCTACTTTCTCGCTGAGCGATCCAACCAGTTCGGGAGCTACCTGAAGGTAGTTTTATTATTCTCTGTCCGGTTGCGGGTAACTCCGAAAAGCACCCTGAAAAGCACATCTTCTCCAAAAAAATCTGTTAGCTGCGTCTCTGCCGTGTTGTTTTTGTTATGTCAGAGTCGTTACGTCTTGTTTTTATTAGGTTTGCTGCAATTTTTTTATTCTTGTTGTGCGATAGAGATAGCAGGAGCCGTGCCAACTTTTTAAAAACCTTTAAAATCAACGGTTTGGAGTTTTGTAGGGTTTTTCGTCTCAGGCAAAACCCTACATTTTGTTTCCGTGTTACTCGCTTGCGTCCACGTTTGTGTCGATGCGGTAACACCTGGACACACACAGCACACTCACTGTGCGCTGCGGGCCTTGGCCACGCGGGAACCGGTAGGGCGACCTAATACGGTGCAAATCTGCTGTCCGGCGAGCATCAGTGCATCGAGGTCGATTCCAGTGTCGATGCCCAGGCCGTTGAGCAGGTAAACCACGTCTTCAGTCGCGACGTTACCGCTGGCGCCCTTGGCATAGGGGCAGCCGCCGAGACCGGCGATGGAGCTGTCGAACACCGAGATACCTTCCAGCAGGCTGGCGTAGATGTTGGCCACTGCCTGGCCGTAGGTGTCGTGGAAGTGCCCGGCGAGTTTTTCCCGGGGCACATCCTTAGATACCACTTCGAACATTTTCCGGGTCGCGCCAGCGGTGCCGGTACCGATGGTGTCCCCCAGCGATACCTCATAGCAGCCCATGGCGTAGAGCTCGCGGGCGACCATGGCGACCTGCTCCGCAGCGACGTTACCTTCATAGGGGCACCCCAGCACACACGACACGTACCCGCGCACGGTCACCCCATGTTGTCTGGCGGCCTCCATGATCGGTACGAAACGCGCCAGGCTTTCGCTGATCGAGCAATTGATGTTGCGCTGGGAAAACGCTTCGGACGCCGCCGCGAACACGGCCACTTCCTTGACCCCGGCGGCGAGGGCATCTTCGAAACCGCGCAGGTTGGGAGCCAGTGCGCCATAGACCACACCCGGTTTGCGCTGTATCTGCGCGAAGACCTCGGCGGAACCGGCCATCTGCGGCACCCACTTGGGCGAAACAAAACTGCCGACTTCTATATAGCCGAGCCCGGCTGCGGTCAGTGCATCGACCAGTTGCACCTTGTCGGTAACACTGATGGGCCGGGCTTCATTTTGCAGACCGTCGCGTGGGCCGACTTCGACAATGCGTACGTGGGTGGGGAGGGACATAAGAGATTCACCTGTAGTCATGGTGAGCGGGGATCTAATGTGGGAGCGGGCTTGCTCGCGAAGGCGTCGGCTCAGTCGACATCAGTGTTGAATGACAAATCGCCTTCGCGAGCAAGCCCGCTCCCACAGTGGATCTTCGTATGGTTACTGAACCGATTCCTGGCTTTTGAGCGTCTGCTCCAGCGCCTGCACGCAGCGCTCTTCGGCAGTATCCAGTTCCAGTTTCATTTGTTCGATGTCCAGCAACTGCTGTTCAAGCTGCTCACGGCGTTCGCTGATTTTCGCCAGCATGCTATGCAACTGTTTGGTGTTACCGCTGGACGGGTCGTAGAGTTCGATCAGCTCACGGCATTCAGCCAGCGAGAAACCAATGCGTTTGCCCCGCAGGATCAGTTTGAGGCTGACCTTGTCGCGGGGCGAGTAAATGCGTTCCTGGCCACGGCGCTCGGGGCTGAGCAGGCCTTGCTCTTCATAAAAGCGAATGGCGCGGGTGGTGATGTCGAGCTCGCGGGCGAGGTCGGAAATGCTGTAGGTCTGGCTGCTCATGGAAGCGCTCGCAAAAGGTCATGGCGCTAAGCTAATGGCAGGTTGACGTTTACGTCAAGGGGCGCGAACTTTCAGTGTTTTTGCTGGCCCCTTCGCGAGCAAGCCCGCTCCCACAGGGATCTGTGCAGGGCACAAGAATTGTGTCCACTGAAGATCCAATGTGGGAGCGGGCTTGCTCGCGAAGAAGTCACCTCGGTATCGAGCCTTACACCTTCTCGAGCTTTTTCTCCTGCGCCGTCACCTGTTGGCACAACTCGATCATCTGCTCGCGCATCCAGCGGTTCGCCGGGTCCTGATCAGTGCTTTCGTGCCAGTAAAGGTGGGTTTCCACCGGCGGCACATCGTTGACCGGCAGATAAAAGGCGTGCAGGTCGTTACGGCGGGCGAAGCGTTCCGGCACGGTCATGACCATGTCTGTCTGTTGCAGCACCTGCGAGGCCATCAGGTAATGCTGGGAACGCAGGGCGATCTTGCGCTGGATGCCCATCTTGCCCAGCGCCAGGTCGACATAGCCGAGGCCGCTGCGGCGGCTGGAAATATGGATGTGGGTCAGGCCCAGGTAATCATCCAGCGTGAGTTTCTCTTTGCCCGCCAGCGGATGCCCCTTGCGCATGGCGCACACGTAGCGGTCTTCCATCAACTTGACGTGACGCACTTGCGGGTCGGTGTTGAGCGGCGCATCGACCGCGAAGTCGAGGCGGCCGGCCGCC
>NZ_AKJM01000187.1 GCF_000282335.1 Pseudomonas sp. GM48 | reverse complement strand
GGTTCACCGCCTCGCCCGAAGCCGTGTCCGTCAGCCCGGAGGCTCCGGCCACCACGCCCAGCGCATAGCTCAGGGTGCCGGCACCATCGGCGCCAAACGCTGAGTTGAAATTGGCGGCGAAACTCTGGGTCGCGTTGGTCGCCAGCACCGTCTCGTCCACGGTCAGCGTTGGCTCCGTGCCGGTGGTGGTAATGCTCGGCCCGTCGTCCTTGAACACCAGGTTCTGTCCAATGTTGAGGGTCGCCTGGGCGCTGTCACCGTCCTTGTCGGTAATGGTCGCTGTCAGCGTCACCAGGTTGTCCGAGGTCAACGTCTTCGAATCATCAGGATTGGTAGCGTTGGCATGCACCACAGCCCGGAGCTGGTCGAGCGTGACGCTGCCATTGGCGGCGACGCTGACCGTGAACACCAGCAGGCTACTGAGGGCCGTACGCCCTTCGACCACGGTGCCATTGAGCGACAGGTTCACCACCTCGCCCGAGGCCGTGTCGGTCAGCCCGGAAGCCCCGGCCACCACGCCCAGCGCATAGCTCAGGGTGCCAGCCCCATCGGCGCCAAACGCCGAGTTGAAGTTGGCGGCGAAACTCTGCGTAGAATCGGTCGCCAGCACCGTCTCGTCCACTGTCAGCGTTGGCTCTGCGCCCGTGGTGGTGATGCTCGGCCCGTCGTCCTTGAACACCAGGTTCTGCCCGATGTTGAGGGTCGCCTGGGCGCTGTCGCCGTCCCTGTCGGTCTTGATCGCCGTCAGCGTCACCAGGTTGTCCGAGGTCAACGTCTTCGAATCATCAGGATTGCTGGCGTCGGCATGCACCACGGCCCGAAGCTGGTCGAGCGTGACGCTGCCATTGGCGGCGACGCTGACCGTGAACACCAGCAGGTTGCTCGTGGCCGTGCGGCCTTCGACCACGGCACCGGTGAGCGACAGGTTCACCACCTCGCCCGAGGCCGTGTCGATCAGCCCGGAAGCCCCGGCCACCACGCCCAGCGCATAGGTCAGCGTGCCGGCACCATCGGCGCCAAACGCCGAGTTGAAGTTGGCGGCGAAACTCTGGGTCGCGTTGATCGCCAGTACCGTCTCGTCCACAGTCAGCGTTGGCTCTGCGCCCGTGGTGGTGATGCTCGGTCCATCGTCGTCGAAAATGATCTTGGAACCGATTTCGGTTTTGGATACAGAGGCCTGGACCAGCGTGAAACCACCGATATCAAAATCGGCGTGCTCATTGCCCTTGGCATTGACGGCCGCCCCGTTCTCGACGAGCACGCGGTTGTGGTCCGCCGTCGTGGTGTATTCAATCTGGTAGCCGGCTTTAACGCCGATGATGGTTGCAACCCCTGCTGCAAAGCTGATGGTGATGGTGATGGCCGGATCATTCACCGAGCCGTTTGAGTTCTCGATCACCTGCCCGATACTGTTGAAGACGCGAACATTGGTGATGGCCACCGACGCATCATTCGCATACCCATTGATGAAATTCGTGCCAGGCTCAGCAGCGGTGCTGAATGCGCTGACTCTTACCACAGCACTCTTGCCGCTTTGCAACTGCACGACATCGAAACTGGCCGATTTCGCATTGAACACGCCGGTAAAGTCGACGTTGGATTCAACATCGGCTTCGTTCTGATCCAGGTTGGGAATGGTCACATTCTGCCTGGCACCCGTAACGAACGAAAAGCGGATGCCCTCTTGCTCCACAATCATCTGATTGTTGGTGCCGAAGGTGGTCGGTCCCCCCGCCTGGCTGGTATTGATCGTGTCGCCAGTCGTTATATTGGCGCCGCTTGACTGGTCAGCGGGGTCCTTGCCGGTGGCGATAATGGTGGGATCCGTGATCCGCAACACGCCGCCGTCGTTGACAACAGTCGGGTTCGCCTTCGTGAACATCAGGAAGAGGTTCTGACCGGAGGGCGCATTGGCCAGACTGAATTCCATGTCCTGACTGGCTCCGATGAAAACCTTATTCAGCAGATTGAGCGAATCATCGGCGTTCGTCATATCGGGATGTTTGAGCGGTTGGTACTCCACGGTCCAGATCTTGCCGCCCGTGACTGGCGATCCGGTTTCTTCTATATAGGCTGCGAACACGATCGCGCCGCTTGAGCCGCCGGCTCGGCCCAGAACGATGTTGTTGTTCGTATCCGTATAGAGAAGGATGCTGGTGCCATCGAGGGTAAACAGCCCGCTGTCCACGCCATTGAGCGGTACGCCTGTGCTGCCGACGAAGCTGACATCGGTAATGCTCGCTCCGGCGTCAGCGGTGATGGTGAACGCATTGCTGCCCGTGTTGCCCACGGCACCGGTATAGCCGCTCAAGGCCGCACCCGTTGCGGTGCCTGCCCCAAGTCCGGTCAAACGGTTAGCGAAGGTCGTGGGCAGGGAAGCCACCAGAATGTCGTTGTCGTCCGCGTCTCCCACAGGGCCTGGAGTGGCAGTGCCGTTCTGCAGCCCGGCCGTTTCGTCCAGCGTAACGTCCTCGCCGGTCGCCACGACGCCCAAAACGCTGTCCGTAAACGACATTGTCGCCACGGCGTCGTCAGCGGTGCCGACCACACCATCGGCGCCCGCAGAGGCCGCGGTGAGCAGAAACGTTGCGCCTGCCGAGTCATCGGGATTCACGTACCACGAGGTCGTGACGCTGCCGTTGACCTGGCCATCGAGATCGCCGGCGCCGCCGTCGGTCACGGACCAGGGCTCGTGACCCGCGCCAGTGTTGGTATCGAGCACATCGTCGGACGTACCCCACACACCATCCGCGCCGGCACCGATGGCGTGGTCCACTTCGAGCGTGACTGTGCTGCCGGCAGCGAAACCGCTGGCTGTAATGATGGCAGTGCTGCCCGGTGCGTAGTCTTTAAGGTTGGTGGTGACGGTCGGAATGTAGGTAAAAGTCCAGTCGTGGCTGACGGGTGAAGGATGGTCACCAGCGTTACTGGTCAGGTCATTCGTTGGCGATGAAGTCTTCTTGCGCATAGTCATGACTTTCTCCTGGGCGGGGTCCAGTCATCGGAGGTCGACCTTGGACCATTTTCTGTTCTCTATAGGTCACAACTATGAACAAGCACCGCAGGCTGCACATCGACCGATACTCCCAGGCGGGATGGGAGATTCAGACTACTTGGGAGAGGAGAGGGGAAGTCGCGAAGGTAGAGCTGATGGATTTGATAAATCTCAGGTACCTGAATGTGTCGAACTTTATCTACAAGTGGTGAAAATGAAGGGTTGAAACAGGTATAAGGCGGGGGAGCTGCAAAATATGGTGTCCCAGGGCAGGTTCGAACTGCCAACCTTCCCCTTAGGAGGGGGATGCTCTATCCAATTGAGCTACTGAGACACATGTTGACCACGACGAAACGCGGTGCGATGGACGGCGTGCATGTTAACGGTCGGGCTAGCTTTTGTCATGTCGTCCGTAGGGCTTTTTAAGTGTAGGCAGACGCCTCTGCCGGGCGCGGATTTGTTTACCGTGCAAATTGCATCAGCGCAAAAAGCCATCATTGCAAAATGCAATGATCGGCGTTTCGCAAAAATATTCTAATTCGTTGTTTTTAATGAATTTAATTGCCGATAGACTCTGGCACGCGTGCTGCTTCAGCTGTTCTCACAGAACAACGGAGGCCCGCCTCATGATCAGCGCCCTTTTACTCTCGAATGCAATCGCCCTGACGGTTTTGCCGGGTTTTCATTTTACCCCCGAGAGCGGTGCAGCGCAGGTTGCCCAGCGAATGCCACATTACCTTCAACTGCAGAAAGCCCCGCAGTTGGCAGTGAAGAGCGATCAGCACGGCTTTGCCAGCCAGGAAAATATTCTGGTGCCGGCTCCGTCTGCCGAACGTTTGGTATTTTGAATGACCCTCACCAGGAGCACAGCATGTCCAGATCAGCCGCGAGTTTTTTCGTCCTCGCCTTGTTGAGCGGCATATTTCATCTGTCATTGACCCAGGACATGGTCGTCACCCTCCCTCTGATCGCCTGCGGTGTATTCAGCGCTCTTTTCGTACTTGCCCTGATTGCCGGACGCAAGATCAAGTTTGATCCGGTCCTGCGCTAATCCGGGTATGGCAGATCCGGCACAGGGGCCTGCCATCCATCCTGAATTCCCCCCCGCCATAAGACTCCCCCTAGTAAATCGGCCATTTGCCACTATTCTGTAAAGGCAAGGAACAGAGATCGAGTCCTGTTTTTCCTGGCTGTCAGATACCTTTCATCGGGTGGAGAAGGCGCTAAACGATACGGCGCGGTCGAACTTTTCAAACCAATATGCATTTCTGATAATTGGTGCTGGCAGAAAGCCTTTATACAGTTCAATATTTGTCACAGAATTGACGCCAAGGATCTGGCTGATTTGGGGCATGATGCGCGCCTCTATCAATTCAGGTTGAACATTTGGTCAGAGCGCTTGTCCTACCAGACATCCTGCGGCCAATCCCGAAAACCGCTCCCCTGAACTAACCGGTTAAATATATGCGCCCATTGAAACAGGCAATTTATTCCAGCCGTACGGCTGACAAGTTCGTCGTACGTCTGCCAGACGGAATGCGTGAACGCATTGCCGAGGTGGCTCGCAATCATCATCGCAGCATGAACTCCGAAATCATTGCGCGCCTCGAGCAGAGTCTTATTCAGGAAGGCGCACTGGGAGAAGAGTTGAGCATGCGCCTGGACAGCCCGGAGTTGTCCTTGCACGAACGGGAGTTGCTGCAGCGCTTCCGGCAACTCTCCCACCGGCAGCAGAACGCCCTGGTTTCGCTGATCGCCCATGACGCTGAAATGGCCTCCGACGCGTCCTGATTCAGCCAGAAAGTTCAAGCCAGCCTGATCGCTGGCTTTTTTTTCGCCTGAAATCCGGGCACAAAAAAACCCGCCAGATCGCGGGTTTTAGTGAAAGGGACTTTATAGCAGGAAGATGGTTGCCAACCCCAGGAAGATGAAAAAGCCGCCACTGTCGGTCATGGCGGTAATCATCACACTGGCACCCATCGCAGGATCGCGCCCCATCTTCGCCAGCGTCATCGGAATCAAAACCCCCATCAACGCCGCCAGCAACAGGTTGAGCGTCATCGCGGCGGTCATCACCACACCGAGAGACCAGCTGCCGTACAGCAAGTAGGCGACCACCCCGATCACCCCACCCCATATCACGCCGTTGATCAACGCTACTGCCAACTCTTTGCGCATCAGGCGCGAGGTATTGCCGGTGCTCACCTGGTCCAATGCCATGGCCCGGACAATCATGGTGATGGTCTGGTTGCCCGAGTTACCACCGATCCCCGCCACGATCGGCATCAAGGCCGCAAGCGCCACGAGCTTCTCGATCGAGCCTTCAAACAAACCGATTACCCGAGAAGCCACGAACGCGGTGATCAGGTTGATCGCCAGCCAGGCCCAGCGGTTACGCAGGGATTTCCAGACCGACGCAAAAATGTCTTCTTCTTCACGCAGACCCGCCATGTTGAGAACTTCGCTTTCGCTCTCTTCACGGATCAGGTCGACCATTTCATCGATGGTCAGACGGCCGATCAGCTTGTTGTTCTTGTCGACCACGGGCGCGGAGATCAAGTCGTAACGCTCGAACGCCTGGGCAGCATCGTAAGCATCTTCGTCCGGGTGGAAACTCACCGGATCGCTGGCCATCACCTCGGAAACCTGTTTGTCCGGATCGTTGACCAGCAAACGCTTGATCGGCAACACGCCCTTGAGGACGCCGTCGTAATCGACCACGAACAGCTTGTCGGTGTGACCCGGCAACTCCTTGAGACGACGCAGGTAGCGCAGGACCACTTCAAGGCTGACATCCTCGCGGATAGTCACCATCTCGAAGTCCATCAACGCACCGACCTGCTCCTCGTCATAGGACAGGGCCGAACGCACGCGTTCGCGTTGTTGCTGGTCGAGGGTCTCCATGAGCTCATGGACGACGTCTCGCGGCAGCTCGGAGGCCAGGTCAGCGAGTTCGTCGGCATCCATGTCCTTGGCCGCCGCCAGGAGCTCGTGATCGTCCATGTCGGCGATCAGCGATTCACGAACCGAATCGGATACTTCGAGAAGGATGTCGCCGTCGCGATCGGCCTTGACCAGTTGCCAGAGCGTCAGACGATCGTCCAGCGGCAAGGCTTCAAGAATGTAGGCGACGTCGGCGGAGTGCAGGTCATCGAGCTTGCGTTGCAACTCGACGAGGTTCTGCCGGTGAACCAGGTTCTCGACCCGGTCATGATGCGGGCCTTCCTGGCGGTGAGTCAGGTCTTCTACAACTCGCTGGCGCTGCAGCAATTCAACCACCTGAGCCAGGCGATCCTGCAAGCTTTCCTGCGTTTTCTTTACTTCAACTTCGGACATAGGCGAACTCCACTCCCAGCAGCGGGGCACGCCGGAAGGATCAATCAGTCAATTCATGATTGGTAAAACGGGGTACTGAGTAACTACTGGGTAAGTCCATGGAGATATTCCACAAGCCCCGGCGGGGCTGACGGGCGCAATGATACACCGCCTGACGGTTTTAAACGTTAAAAAATCTTGGCTGAAACAAGCGCTTGCACAACAAACTTGAGCATCGTCCTGATCCATGAAAATGCGACGACGCATTCTGAAAAGAAAACACACACCCTTCGAAAATTGTAGCCGCTACCCTTGAAAAGGAACGTCATGGAGGACGCCCGATGCCATCGATTGCACAATTCCTTTTACTGCTCACCCTGCTCAGCCCCCTGCCCCTGGCACTTGCCACCACCGTTCACCGCTGCGAGGCGGCCAATGGGCGCATTACCTTCACGACGCTGAGCTGTGCCGCAGGAGAAAGCGCTTCACTTCAGGATGTCCGCACCTTTACACCTGGCAGCACGATAGCGCTCATGCCGGAAGCCGAACCCCGTGAAACGTCAGGTATGATAATCAAAAGGAGAGAGCCGACCGTGGTCGGCCAGACGCAGGACAAATGTGGAAACCTGATCAGTGCCAGGGAGCGCCGGGACGCGATCATCAATCAGCGAGTGATAGCCGGCATGAGCCAACAAGACGTCGAGAGCGCCCTCGGCAAGCCAGACAAGATCAGTATTCGCAATTCGACGACAAGCTACCGTTACGACACCCAGCGAGGTCGCAGCGCACAGGTGGAGTTCGATGAGAAGGGATGCACGAAAGGAAAAGCCAAATCCCGGACGGCAAAAAGCCCGCATTAAATGCGGGCTTTCTGTTGTATGGTGCACTCGACAGGATTCGAACCTGTGACCGCTCGGTTCGTAGCCGAGTACTCTATCCAGCTGAGCTACGAGTGCAATTTGTGTTTTTAGACCAGATCACAACTGGTTGGAGCCAAGTTACTTACATTGCTATAAATAACTCTTAAATGGTGCACTCGACAGGATTCGAACCTGTGACCGCTCGGTTCGTAGCCGAGTACTCTATCCAGCTGAGCTACGAGTGCATTTGTTGCCGCGCATTATAGGCCGTCTAATCTCTATGTCAAACACTTTTTCTAGTAATTTCAACAACTTACCGAAAAAGCCAGATTACAACGTACTACGCAAATAATGGCGGAGAACGGGGGATTCGAACCCCCGACACCCTTTTGAGGTGTACTCCCTTAGCAGGGGAGCGCCTTCGGCCACTCGGCCAGCTCTCCGCAACACGGGGCGTATATTAACCAGCTTCTTCCCCGTTTGCAAACATAAAAAACGATAAAAATTAATGGCTTGGTTCTTCGTCCTTCTCTTTCTTGATACGCAGGTAAATTTCCTCCCGGTGAACGGCCACCTCCTTGGGAGCATTAACACCGATGCGCACTTGATTTCCTTTGACGCCGAGCACGGTCACGGTGATTTCGCCATCACCGATAATCAGGCTTTCTGCGCACCGACGAGTCAGAATCAGCATACCTTTCTCCTCACGCATTTCATTTCAGGGACAACAGTCTGCAAAAAAAAGGCACTCGACCCACAACCGGAGCGGTCGCAGCCCTACATGCCTGAGTATTGACTAGCGCGAGCAAAAGAACAGTCTCGGGAGCCCTGCCATTCAAAAAAACAAAAGGCGCGGTCAGACCGCGCCTTTTGGCAAACGCATCACTCGCCCTGGGAGGCCGGCGCGTCCAGTTCGAAAGCCGTGTGCAGAGCGCGCACAGCCAGTTCCAGGTACTTCTCTTCGATCACTACGGAGACTTTGATTTCCGAGGTCGAGATCATCTGGATGTTGATGCTTTCCTTGGCCAGGGATTCGAACATGCGGCTGGCCACGCCTGCGTGAGAACGCATGCCAACGCCGACGATCGACACCTTGGCAATCTTGGTGTCGCCAACGACTTCACGGGCACCCAGTTCGCCAGCGGTTTTTTCCAGCACGGTTTGCGCCGCCTGGTAGTCATTGCGGTGCACGGTGAAGGTGAAGTCGGTGGTGTTATCGTGCGCAACGTTCTGCACGATCATGTCGACTTCGATGTTCGCGGCACTGATCGGGCCGAGAATCTTGAATGCAACGCCCGGGATGTCAGGCACGCCACGGATGGTCAGCTTGGCTTCATCGCGGTTGAAAGCGATACCGGAAATGATCGGCTGTTCCATGGTTTCCTCTTCATCAATAGTAATGAGGGTGCCCGGACCCTCCTTGAAGCTGTGCAGTACGCGCAGCGGAACGTTGTACTTGCCGGCGAACTCGACCGCACGGATCTGCAATACCTTGGAACCGAGGCTGGCCATTTCCAGCATCTCTTCGAAGGTGATCTTGTCCAGGCGCTGAGCCACGGACACCACACGCGGATCGGTGGTGTAGACGCCGTCGACGTCGGTGTAGATCTGGCATTCGTCAGCCTTCAGGGCTGCCGCCAGCGCCACGCCGGTGGTGTCGGAACCGCCACGACCGAGGGTGGTGATGTTGCCGTGTTCGTCGACGCCCTGGAAACCGGCGACAACCACCACACGACCCGCCTTCAGGTCACCGCGAATCTTCTGGTCATCAATCTGCAAGATACGCGCTTTATTGTGCGCACTATCCGTGAGAATTCGCACCTGGTTGCCGGTGTACGATACCGCCGGCACGCCGCGCTTGATCAGCGCCATGGCCAACAGGGCAATCGTCACCTGCTCACCGGTGGAGACGATCACGTCCAGCTCACGCGGAACCGGTTGGCCGTCGCCACTGATTTGCTTGGCCAGATCGATCAGACGGTTGGTTTCGCCGCTCATTGCAGACAGCACAACCACCAGGTCATCGCCGGCATCGCGGAATTTCTTAACCTTGTCGGCGACCTGCTCGATTCTCTCGACAGTGCCGACCGAGGTGCCTCCAAATTTCTGTACGATCAAAGCCATTTCAAAGCCGCCTCTGCCCATGAAGGGCGCCCAAATAATCACTCAAACAGCGTTGCGGCCCACCACTAGACTGCGGGCCGCGAGCACTGCCTTATAGACCCTGCTCTACAAACGGAACGGTCAGGGCCAATGCTGCGTCCAGTGCGCCAGCGTCGGTACCGCCGCCTTGCGCCATGTCTGGACGACCACCGCCCTTCCCGCCCACTGCCGCAGCGGCTTGCTTCATCAAATCACCGGCTTTGAGTTGGCCAGTCAGGTCTTTGGTTACGCCTGCAACCAGAACGACCTTTTCCTCATGGACACTGCCGAGCAGGATCACTGCGCGGCCGAGTTTGTTTTTCAGTTGATCGACCAGCGCCAGCAGCGCCTTGCCATCCTGACCGTCCAGACGCACGGCCAGCACTTTCACGTCCTTGACGTCCAGCGCCTGGGCCGACAGATCGTCGCCCGCGGCACTGGCAGCCTTGGCTTGCAACTGCTCGAGTTGCTTCTCCAGCAGACGATTGCGCTCCAGCACAGCCGACAGCTTGTCGATCAGGTTGTCGCGGCTGCCCTTGACCAGGTTCGCCGCTTCCTTGAGTTGTTCTTCCGCCGCGTTCAAGTAGGCCAGTGCCGCAGCACCGGTAACGGCTTCAATACGACGCACACCCGATGCCACACCGCCTTCGCTGATGATTTTCAGCAGGCCGATGTCGCCGGTACGGTTGGCGTGGATACCGCCGCACAGCTCGACCGAGAAGTCACCCATGCTCAGTACGCGCACGCTGTCGCCGTACTTCTCGCCGAACAGCGCCATGGCGCCTTTTTGCTTGGCGGTTTCGATATCGGTTTCTTCGGTTTCAACCTCGGAATTCTTGCGAATCTCGGCGTTGACGATGTCTTCCAGCGCCTTCAACTGCTCAGGCTTGATGGCTTCGAAGTGGCTGAAGTCGAAGCGCAAGCGCTGACTGTCGACCAGCGAGCCTTTCTGCTGAACGTGATCGCCCAGCACCTGACGCAATGCGGCGTGCAGCAAGTGAGTCGCCGAGTGGTTCAGCGAAGTCGCGTGACGCACTTCGGCATCGACATGAGTCTCCACCGGAGTACCTACGATCAGGCTGCCCGAATCCAGCACACCGTGGTGCAGAAACGCACCACCGGTCTTGGTGGTGTCGCGCACGTCGAAACGCGCAGCGCCAGCCTGGAGGAAGCCGCAATCACCAATCTGGCCACCGGACTCCGCATAGAACGGCGTCTGATCGAGAACGATCACGCCCTCTTCGCCTTCGCTCAGTACGTCAACCGATTGCCCGTCTTTATAGATAGCAACGATTTTGGCGGAACCGCTGTGAGCGGTGTAACCGGTGAACTCGGTGGCCACATCGACCTTGACCAGGCTGTTGTAGTCCATGCCGAAGGAGCTGGCGGAACGGGCACGGACGCGCTGGGCTTCCATTTCACGTTCAAAACCTTCTTCGTCGATGGTCAGGCTGCGCTCGCGAGCGATGTCGCCGGTCAGGTCCATCGGGAAACCGTAGGTGTCGTAGAGCTTGAATACCACGTCGCCCGGTACCACGTCGCCTTTCAGTTCAGCCAGATCCTGCTCGAGGATCTTCAGGCCCTGCTCCAGGGTCTTGGCGAACTGCTCTTCTTCGGCTTTCAGTACGCGTTCGATGTGCGCCTGCTGGGATTTCAGCTCCGGGAAGGCTTCGCCCATCTCGGCAACCAGGGCCGCAACGATCTGGTAGAAGAAGCTGCCCTTGGCACCCAGTTTGTTACCGTGACGGCAGGCGCGACGGATGATCCGGCGCAGCACGTAGCCGCGGCCTTCGTTGGATGGCAGCACGCCGTCGGCGATCAGGAAACCGCAGGAGCGGATGTGGTCGGCCACCACTTTCAGCGAAGCCTGGGCGTCGTTGGTGCAACCGACAGCCTTGGCCGCTGCATTCAGCAGGCTCTGGAACAGGTCAATCTCATAGTTCGAGTGAACGTGCTGCAGCACGGCACTGATCCGCTCCAGGCCCATGCCGGTGTCCACCGACGGCGCTGGCAGTGGATGCAACACGCCATCGGCGGTGCGATTGAACTGCATGAACACGTTGTTCCAGATTTCGATGTAACGATCGCCGTCTTCTTCCGGTGAGCCCGGTGGGCCGCCCCAGATGTCGGCGCCGTGATCGTAGAAAATCTCGGTGCAAGGACCGCACGGGCCGGTATCGCCCATGGTCCAGAAGTTGTCGGAAGCGTACGGCGCGCCCTTGTTGTCGCCGATGCGTACCATGCGCTCGGCCGGAACCCCGATGTCCTTGGTCCAGATGTCGTACGCCTCGTCATCGCTGGCGTAGACGGTGACCCAGAGCTTTTCCTTCGGCAGGTTCAGCCATTTGTCGGAAGTCAGGAAGTTCCAGGCGTAGCTGATGGCATCACGCTTGAAATAATCGCCAAAGCTGAAGTTACCCAGCATTTCGAAGAAGGTGTGGTGACGAGCGGTATAACCGACGTTTTCCAGGTCGTTGTGCTTGCCGCCGGCGCGCACGCATTTCTGGCTGCTGACCGCGCGGGTGTACGCGCGCTTTTCCTGGCCCAGGAAGCAGTCCTTGAACTGGTTCATCCCCGCGTTAGTGAACAGCAGGGTTGGGTCGTTGCCCGGAATCAAAGAGCTGGAGGCTACACGGGTGTGGCCTTGCTCTTCGAAGAAGCGAAGGAAGGCTTCACGGATTTCTGCGCTTTTCATTAGGTTCTTCCACGGAGGCTGCGGCCAAAGGCCTGTTCGAAACGTCAACAGACGAAGCGACGGCAAAGGGCCGCATTATATCGGCCCTGCGCGCGGGGTACAGCGTGTTTATACGATAGAAACAGTCAATTGAAGCGCTAACGCTATCACTTGCGCGAAAAGTCGACGAATGTCGCGACGACTTGCTCGATTTGCGCACGGTTGATGTCCATGTGCGTGACCATGCGCAGACGAGCGGCGGCACTGAGCTTGATCCCGCGTTCAGCGGCAAACGCCTTGATCGCCTCCGCCTTGTCGCCCATCTGTACGTAAACCATGTTGGTTTGTACCGGCTCCACATCGAAGCCCGCGGCACGCAAGCCTTCGGCCAGCGATTGCGCATTGGCATGGTCATCGGCCAGGCGCTGAACGTTGTGATCCAGCGCGTACAGGCCTGCCGCCGCCAGAATCCCGGCCTGACGCATGCCGCCACCGACCATCTTGCGCAGGCGCCGCGCCTTGCCGATCAACGCCACCGAGCCGCACAGTACCGAACCCACCGGAGCGCCCAGCCCTTTTGACAGGCACACCGAGACGGAATCGAAATACTGGGTAATTTCCCGGGCATCGACACCCAGTTTCACTGCCGCGTTGTACAGGCGTGCGCCGTCCAGGTGCAGTTGCAAGCCATGTTCGCGAGTAAAACTACGCGCCCGTGCCAGGTATTCCAGCGGCAGGACTTTGCCTTGCATGGTGTTTTCCAGCGCCAGCAAACGGGTGCGGGCAAAGTGGAAGTCATCCGGTTTGATCGCAGCAGCGACCTGCGCCAGGTCCAGCGAACCATCGGCCTGTACTTCCAGCGGCTGCGGCTGGATCGAACCGAGCACCGCTGCGCCGCCACCTTCATATTTATAGGTATGGGCCTGCTGGCCAACAATGTACTCGTCACCGCGTTCGCAGTGGGCCATCAAACCCAGCAGGTTACTCATGGTGCCCGTCGGCACGAACAGCACCGCGGCAAAACCCAGGCGCCTGGCCAGTTCGGCCTCCAGGTGATTGACCGTCGGGTCTTCGCCATACACGTCGTCACCGGTGACGGCCTTGGCCATCGCGTCGAGCATGCCGGCGGAAGGTTGGGTGACAGTGTCGCTACGAAGATCGATAACGCTCATGAATCTGGCCTCGGTAAGCAGGGGAATTCCCTTTCAGGAAAGAATTACTGCGGGCATGGCGACGATTAATCAACCCTTGAATGAGTAAAAGACGAATTGCGCCTATGTGGGAGCGGGCTTGCTCGCGAAGGCGGACTGACAGTCAACATTTGCGTTGGATATTAAACCGTCTTCGCGAGCAAGCCCGCTCCCACAGGTTCCACACCTTGACTGACCGGTATTGGCAATGCGCATACCGCAAATATGTGATAAAAACGCTGCGCCGCCAAACATTCCGGCGGCAAAAACGTTCTCAGGGCGGGGTGCAACTCCCCACCGGCGGTAATTGCGCGCAATGCGCATAGCCCGCGAGCGCTTGGTGACAGCACGGCTTCGGCAGTGCCTGACAGCAAGGTCAGCAGACCCGGTGTGATCCCGGGGCCGACGGTCATAGTCCGGATGAAGAGAGAACGGGATTGACGGCGCCTAGCTCTATACCAAAGCGCCGTCCGTAGGCACTCGTGCCTGCGTACCCTCAAATCCCCTTCGATTCATAACGCCCTGTTTTTCACACAAACAGGAGTCAGAACATGCAACCCACCGCAATCGACAGCAAAAGCAAAAACCATCACGGCGAGCGCGTTGCGTTCATCCAGGCCTGCTGGCATAAGGAAATCGTCGATCAGAGCCGTAAAGGTTTCCTCGCCGAAATGATTGCCCAGGGTTATCAGGAATCCGACATCGACTTCTTCGAAGTCGGCGGCGCCTTTGAAATGCCCCTGCACGCCAAGTTGCTGGCCAAGTCCGGTCGTTATGCCGGCATCGTCGCGGCAGCCCTGGTGGTGGACGGCGGGATCTACCGTCACGAGTTCGTCGCCCAGTCAGTGGTCAGCGGCCTGATGCAGGTTCAACTGGAAACCGAAGTGCCGGTGTTCTCGGTGTCCCTGACCCCGCACCACTTCCATGCCGGCGAAGAGCACCAGAAGTTCTTCTTCGAGCACTTCGTGCATAAAGGTCAGGAAGCGGCGAAAACGTGTGCGGATACGCTGCACAAGGTGCGTGCGCTGCGTCGCAGCGAGCCGCGTGCCGTAGCGGTCTAAAGGCTAAGTGAGGTCTATGGCCTCACCCAAAACCAAATGTGGGAGCGGGCTTGCTCGCGAAAGCGGTGTAACAGTCACATCGAAGCTGGATGTGCCACCGTCTTCGCGAGCAAGCCCGCTCCCACATTGGTTCTACGCTGATTTCAGGCCAGGTTTTCGTCGGTGGTCGGCACGACCAGGATGCCGGCACGCAAACCATTCTTCACCTTGGGGTTCGGGAAGATGATCCGGGCGCCCTCTTCTTCAATGATCCAGCGGGTGTTGGCGATGTCTTCCGCCAGCAGGTAACCCACTTCCAGCTCCGAAAAGTTCTCGATGTCCGCCGGCAGGTTCAGGCGGAAGCTGTCGCTGTGCTTGATGATTTCCCGCGCCACGCTGTATAGCTGCAAACCGTCCAGTGCTTCTCCGGTCATTTCCGGTTCGGTGCCTTCGATGATCTGCTTGAGGCTCCTCTCCAGCAACGAGACGTTGACCCCGGCGTTCTGCCCGAACGGCCGTGCCTTGCCAAGCTCCAGGGTGAAGGCCTCGGCACCGAGCTTGTCGTAGGTGTAGGCGCTGAACACGATGGACGGCTTGTTCTGCAGCAGCACCGCTTCCATGCCGGCAGCACGCAAGCGAGCCAGTTCCAGGCGTGAATGCTGGCGATCTTCCTTCCACGGGTACAAGGCGAATTGCTCGATTTTCGAGCCACGAATTGCCGTGTGCAGGTCGTAATGCAGGCGCTGACGGTCCGGCAGGCTGAAGAAACTCGCAGCCAGACGCTCCAGTTCGCAGGCGCGCAAGGCTTCGGAGCCGCTGCTTTGTTCATGACGGCCATTGAACAGCCGATTGACGTCCTGCTCGATAAAACGCTCGCCTTTGCGAATCGCTTCAGGATTGCCGAACAGGAACAGAATTCGTGCACGCGGCTTCAGGTCGCCGCGGGCAATGTCGTGCAACAGGCGATCGAGCAACTCGATCGGCGCTGTTTCGTTGCCGTGGATCCCCGCCGACAGCAGCAGGTCCAGGCCAATGTCACGCGCTTCAGGTGGCCGGACTTCCAGCGCACCTTCGCTCAACCAGCGCATGCGCACGCCTTCGACAGTCAGTTGAGTCTTCTCCGCCGGTTCGCGGCCGGCGAGGGTCAGTTCAAGCAGTTTGCCGAGGGCGAGCATAGAGCGGTTTCCTTAGTGGTCGTGGTTGCAATCCGGGCCGTGAACGTGTTCCTCATCGTCGGTGAGGTCAGCCGGTTCCATCTCCAGTTGCAGACTTACCAGATTAGTCGCCAATGGGCGCAACAGCAGGTTGGCGTATTCAGCATCGCCCTCTTCGACGTCCACGCCGATCAGCAACTGGCCGCGGCCATCCTGCTGGATCCACAGCTCTTTACCTTGCCACATGACCGCGACGCGGGTGCAGGACGTTTCCAGTTGCGTGCCGTCGGTGTCTTCAAGGATCAGCTGCAGGGTATCGCTCATATCTTTACGCTCTCGTTGGAGATGAAGCAGCGCGCTGCCGTATCGGGCGGCGCGCCGTCGATCAATTGATCTGGAATGGATAAACCGCGCCCAGTTTAAGGATTTGCGTCAGTTCATCCAGTGCCGTCCGGCACTCAAGCAGCAATTGCGGGTCCGCCAGATCGTTTTCGGTCATGCGGTCGCGGTAGTGCTTCTCGACCCATTCGGTCAGAGTGCCGTACAACGGTGCCGTCATGATAACCCCTGGGTTGACGGCCGCCAGTTCGGTTTCGTTGAGTGCGACGCGCAACCGCAGGCAAGCCGGGCCACCGCCGTTCTGCATGCTCTGCTTGAGATCGAAGACTTTCACTTCGCGGATCAGGCCGCCAGAGCTGGTCAACCCTTGCAGGTACTGCCAGACACGCTCGTTGCCACGGCATTCTTCCGGCACGATCAATAGCATGGAGCCGTCAGGACGCGACAGCAGTTGGCTATTGAACAGGTAGGAACGAACCGCATCGTCCACGCTTACTGCGGAACGCGGTACACAGATCGACTGAAATTTCCCACCGACTTTGGCGAGCTTGCTTTGCAGCTCAGCCAGCATCTGTTCGGTCTCGAGGAATGCGTCCTCGTGATAGAACAGCACTTCGCCGTTGCCGACCGCGATCACGTCATTGTGGAACACGCCCTGATCGATCACCGACGGGTTCTGCTGGGCATAGACCACACCGTCATCGCTCAAACCGTGCAAGCGGGCCACGGCCTGGGATGCTTCGAGGGTCTGGCGCGCCGGGTACTTCTGCGGTGCCGGGTAGCGGGTGTCGAATGCGCTGCGACCGAAGACGAAGAACTCGACGCCGGCTCCGCCGTACTCGCGGCAGAAACGCGTGTGGTTGGCTGCCCCTTCGTCACCGAACTGCGCCACGGCCGGCAAGGCGGCATGGTGGGCGAAGTGCTTCTTATCAGCGAACATTGCCCCCAGCACGCGGCTGGTGGTCGGGTGTTCGATGCTACGGTGATATTTGCAGTTGAGGTTGGCGGCGGTGAAATGCACGCGACCGTCAGCGGTGTCGGCGCTCGGGCTGACCGTGGCGGCGTTGGCCACCCACATGCTCGACGCCGAGCAACTGGCCACCAGCAGCGGCATCGCCTCTTTGGCCGCACGCTCGATCACCTGCGCATCGGTGCCACCAAAGCCCAGGCGACGCAGTGCAGCCACATCCGGGCGCTCTTGCGGTGCCAGTACGCCTTGCTGGAAACCCATTTCCATCAGCGCTTTCATCTTCGCCAGGCCTTGCAGCGCCGCTTCCTTCGGGTTGGAAGACTGCTGGCTGTTGCTCTGGGACGCGACGTTGCCGTAGGACAGGCCGCCGTAGTTATGGGTCGGCCCCACTAGACCGTCAAAATTGACTTCATAGGATTTCATCAGCGAGGCTCCACGAGAATCTGTTGTTATAGGCATCAATAAAAATGACTGGAATGCAATCTATGTAGCAGCTGCCGCAGGCTGCGTTCGGCTGCGCAGCAGTCGCGATTGCGGTATCCATGATTCTGATCCGCAAACACGGTGTACCGATTTACGACTGCTTCGCAGCCGAACGCAGCCTTCGGCAGCTGCTACACAAGCCTTACGAAAGCTTCACGCCCGGGGTCAGGGCCGTCGGCAGAGAAAGGCTCGGCGTTTCCAGCGAGGCCACCGGGTACGCGCAGTAATCTGCCGCGTAGTAGGCACTGGCGCGATGGTTGCCCGAGGCGCCGACGCCGCCGAATGGCGCGCTGCTTGCCGCCCCCGTCAGTTGCTTGTTCCAGTTGACGATACCGGCGCGGCTTTCCAGCCAGAATTGCTGGTAACGCGCTTCGGAGTCCGACAGCAGACCGGCGGCCAATCCGTAGGCGGTGTCGTTGGCTTCAGCGATCGCCGCCTCAAAATCAGCGTAGCGGATCACTTGCAGCAACGGGCCGAACAGCTCTTCGTCAGGACGATCGGCGACGGCGCTGACGTCCAGGATGCCCGGGGTCAGCAAGGCCGACCGGGCCTGAGGCTGAGTCATTTCCAGCAGCGCCACGGCGCCATTGGCCAGCAGATGTTCCTGCGCATCCATCAACGCTTTTGCCGCGCCAAGGGAAACCACCGAGCCCATGAACGGCGCCGGTTGCTGATCGAAAGCACCGACTTCGATGGTCGCGCTGACCGCCACCAGGCGCGCCAGCAACGTGTCGCCCCAGGCACCTTGCGGCACCAGCAAGCGGCGGGCACAGGTGCAACGCTGGCCGGCAGAGATGAAGGCCGACTGAATGATGGTGTACACCGCGGCATCGAGGTCGGCGACCTGATCGACCACCAGTGGGTTGTTACCGCCCATTTCCAGCGCCAGGATCTTGTCCGGACGACCGGCGAATTGCTGGTGCAGGTGATTACCGGTACGGCTGGAACCGGTGAAGAACAGACCGTCGATACCCGGGTTCGCCGCCAGGGCGATACCGGTTTCGCGAGCGCCTTGCAGCAGGTTCAACACGCCAGCCGGCAGACCGGCTTCAATCCAGCACTTGACCGTCAGTTCGGCCACTTTCGGCGTCAGCTCGCTTGGTTTGAACAGCACGCTGTTACCGGCCAGCAGTGCCGGCACGATGTGGCCGTTGGGCAAGTGACCCGGGAAGTTGTAAGGACCGAACACTGCCACCACACCGTGGGGTTTGTGCCGCAGTACAGCGGTGGCGTCGCCCAGCGGGCCGCTCTTCTCGCCGGTACGTTCGCGGTAGCTCTGCACCGAGATGGCGATCTTGTTGACCATGCTGGTGACTTCGGTCGCCGCTTCCCACAAGGGTTTGCCGGTTTCTTCGCCGATGGTGCGAGCCAGTTCGTCCGCATGGTTTTTCAGCGCGACAGCAAAGGCTTCCAGCACCGAGATACGCTCTTCCAGGGTACGCCGCGCCCAGCCCGGGAACGCCTGACGCGCCGCCTGCACAGCCGATTCGACCTGAGCGGCGGTGGCACCGGCGCCGGACCACAGCACCTGCTGGGTCACCGGGTTCAGCGACTCGAAGGCTTCGCCCCCACCTGCCAGCCATTCACCTGCGATGTAAAGCGACTTCATTATTTCGACTCCCGAGCTGCGGACAACGCCACGGCGCGCACTTGATCGCCTGCGTTGAGTTGAAGACGTTTGGCGGTCTGCGGATCGACCACCAGGGTGCCGGCGGCCAGACGTGCCGGCGCAGCAGTGATGCGGCAGTCTTCGCGCTTGCGGTTATGAATGATGAACGGCGTGGCGTCGTCACCCGGTGTACCGACGGCCAGCACCAGGGCCTGGCTGTCGCGCACTGCGCGGATCTTGCCGGTTTCGCATTCGATGGCAGGACCTGCGTCGAAAATGTCGACGTAGCCCTGGTAGCTGAAACCTTCGCTCTTGAGCATGGCCAGCGCCGGCTCGGTATCCGGGTGAACCTGACCGATCACGTTGCGCGCATCCGGCGACAGGAAGCAGGTGTACAGCGGGAATTTCGGCATCAGTTCGGCGATGAACGCCTTGTTGCCCACGCCAGTCAGGTAATCGGCCTGGCTGAATTCCATCTTGAAGAAGTGTCGCCCCAGGCTTTCCCAGAACGGCGAACGTCCGGCTTCGTCGGAAACACCGCGCATTTCGGCAATGATCTTGTTGCCGAACAGTTGCGGGAATTCGGCGATGAACAGCATCCGCGCCTTGGACAGCATGCGACCGTTAAGGCCGCTGCGGTAATCGGCGTGCAGGAACAGCGAGCACAGCTCCGAGTTACCGGTCAGGTCGTTGGCCAGGAACAGCGTCGGGATTTCACGATAGATGTTCAGCTCTTGGGAAGCGCTGACCGTCAGACCGACCCGGAAGTTGTACCAGGGCTCACGCAGGCCGACGGCGCCGGCAATGGCGGAAATACCCACCACACGAGCGTTGTCGTCTTCGAGCACGAACAGGTAGTCCGCGTCGCCCCGCCCGGCTTCGCCGCGAAAGGTCTTCTCGGCCCAGCCGACCCGATGGGCCAGACGTTCTTCGTTGGCCGGCAAGGTGGTCAGGCCGGTGCCGGTGCTGCGGGCCAGGTCGATCAGAGCGGGTAAATCGCTGCTGCGTACGGGACGAACGATCATGCTATCTCCTCAAACGGGCCGCTAGCGCCACCCGTGAAACTCGCTGCTTTCTAAGCATTCTTTAAAGCAGGTGTTAAACCGCCACCAGGCGCACGCTGGCACCTTCACCGACGCCCAGGGCTTCGGCCGCTTCCAGATCCAGGGTCACCGGTTTGCCCGGTGCGTAGTCAAGCTCGAGCATGACCGCGCGGTAGTCCTGCAACTGGGCATTGGCGACCAGGTACTGGCGACCGACACCTTTGACCGGCTCACCGATCTTCACCGGCACCACACGGCTCTGGGCGATCGAACGGATCCCCGAGACACGGGCATGCAACGTCGGGCCACCGTCGAAGATGTCGATGTAGTGATCGGTCTCGAAGCCTTCACGCATCAGGATGTCGAAAGTGATCTGCGCCCGCGGGTGCACCTGGCCCATCGCTTCTTGCGCGGAGTCCGGCAGCAGGGGCACGTAGATCGGGTAATGCGGCATCAGTTCGGCGAGGAACGTACGGCTTTTCAGTCCGCACAGACGCTCGGCTTCGGCGTAGTTGAGATCGAAGAAATTGCGACCGATGGCATCCCAGAATGGCGAGTCGCCGTTTTCATCGCTGTAACCGACGATCTCGGTCACCACGGAATCGGCAAAACGCTCCGGATGGCTGGCCACGAACAGCAAACGACCACGGGAATTGAGTTCGGCCCAAGGCGAACCCACCAGCTCGCGCTGCACGTAGAAGCTGGTCAGCAAGCTGTTGCCGGTCAGGTCGTGGCACTGGGAGAGCACGTGGATCTTGTTGTGAATCTTCAGCTCGCGGGAGGCGTGCACGAACGTTTCGTTGCGGAAGCTGTAGAACGGCTCGGAATAACCGGCCGATGCCACGATTGCCGAGCAACCGACCAGCTTGCCGGTGGCAGAGTCTTCGAGGACGAAGAAATAGCTTTCCTCACCGTTGAAACTCACTTCGGCGGCGAACGAAGCTTCGCTTGCCGCGATCTTGTCGCTCAGGCGTTCAACGTCATCCGGCAAGGAAGTGACACCAATCGGACTGTCCGCAGCCAGACGCTGTACCTCGCCCAGATCAGCCATTTGCGCGGGGCGCATCACCAGCATGGTGTCACTCCTTAATCTCAGAACTTACAGAAGAAAAATCCCGGGCCTACACAGAGATCAGTGTGGGAGCGGGCTTGCTCGCGAAAGCGGTGGGTCAGACAGTAAAAATGTTGACTGATACACCGCTTTCGCGAGCAAGCCCGCTCCCACATTTGATCGTGCCCGGCATCAAAATTGGGTTCGACGCCTGAAAGGTCAGGCGTCGAAGGGTCTATCAGGCTTGCGTCAGTTTTGCTGCGGCACGTTCGAAGCGGTCCAGACCGGCATCGATATCGGCGTCTTCCACCACCAGGCTTGGGGCGAAACGCACCACGTCCGGGCCGGCTTGCAGCACCATCAGGCCTTCTTTTTCAGCGGCGTTGAAGATGTCCTTGGCCTTGCCTTTCCAGGCATCGCTCAACACGCAACCAATCAACAGGCCCATGCCACGGACCTTGGTGAACAGGCCGTATTTTTCGCCGATCTGCTCAAGGCGCGCCTTGAACTTGTCGTGCTTGGCCTTGACGCCGGCCAGCACTTCAGGGGTGTTGATCACGTCGATCACGGCTTCCGCGACAGCGCACGCCAGCGGGTTGCCGCCGTAGGTGGTGCCGTGGGTGCCGACGACCAGGTGCTTGGCCAGGTCTTCGGTGGTCAGCATGGCTGCGATCGGGAAACCGCCGCCCAGGCTCTTGGCGCTGGTCAGGATGTCCGGAATCACACCGTAATGCTGGTAGGCGAACAGATGGCCAGTACGGCCCATACCGGTTTGCACTTCGTCGAAGATCAGCAGCGCGTTGTGCGCGGTGCACAGTTCGCGGGCACCTTGCAGGTATTCGAGTTCGGCGGGGATGACACCGCTTTCGCCCTGGATCGGCTCCAGCACCACAGCGCAAGTCTTGTCGGAAATGGCGGCTTTCAGCGCGGCCAGATCGTTGTACGGCACGTGAGTGATGCCGGTGATTTTCGGACCGAAGCCATCGGAGTACTTCGACTGGCCACCAACGTTCACGGTGAACAGGGTACGGCCGTGGAAGCTGTTGAGCGCGGCGATGATTTCGTACTTCTCGCTGCCGAAACGGTCGAAGCCGACGCGACGGGCCAGCTTGAAAGCGGCCTCGTTGGCTTCGGCGCCGGAGTTGCAGAAGAAGGCGCGGTCGGCAAAGGTGGCATCGACCAACTTATGCGCCAGGCGCAGGGCCGGCTCATTGGTGAACACGTTGGACACGTGCCACAGCTTGTTCGCCTGCTCGGTCAAGGCACTGACCAGCGCCGGATGCGCGTGGCCCAATACGTTAACGGCAATCCCGCCAGCGAAGTCGATCAGCTCGCGACCGGACTGGTCCCAGACGCGGGAACCGGCGCCACGCACAGGAATGAATGCGGCAGGCGCATAGTTGGGAACCATTACCTGATCGAAATCGGCGCGTTGTACCGCAGCGTGCTCAACGGACATCGGAGTCTCCTGAAGAGAAAACACTCGCCTGAAACTGGCGAGCTTGGTGAGGATTGTAAGGACAGTTTTCAGCCCGGCCTTGCCGCCAAGCGACAACTTCTTATAGCGCAAACCCCGGATTTTCCCGGGTTTACGGCAATGCGACATATAGGGTCGCAAAGGCGCAGTTTAACTGGCGGGCGGCATTTGCGGCAGCTAGTTCAAGCCGGACGGAACGTGGTGGTAATTATGTACCGCACGTCAGGGGCGGTCATGGGTTTTGCTGAGGGCCTATCAATATCAACGGCCCTCCCATGAGCATCGACACTGAACAACCCGACACCGCCTCGGCCTCCTTCACCCAGGACGCTCATTTTCAGCACCTGATGAGCGCAATACCTCCATGGCTGGCTCAGGCCTCGGCACAAAGGCGCAACACCCTGAAAGGCATTAGCCCCCGCCTGCCGAACGACATCAAGGAAGTATCTCGCAGCCAGCACGCCAGGCTGCGTGAGTTGAACGCCCGACACTGGACGGCGCAGAACCGGGTCGATCGGTCCTTGGCTAACTTGCAAAACGCCGACGCTTTTGCCGAACCACTGCTTCAAGCCGCCATCAAGGAACGCTTTGGCCTGACGTTGGACGTCCGCCAGACATTTTTGCGTCTTTATATTCCTGCGCACATACCCTGGCTGCGACTGAAATCGGGGGCGGCACGCATCTGGACGGTGTCGTTGCTGGATGCCGCGCTGCATAACTTCGAAAGCAGCGAGACCGAGGATGACGCTTTCGAGCCTGCCTCCACCTATATCAACGCGCCTTCGTCCACCGGGCAACTTCATCAACTTCCCGACATTCTGCCAACAATGCCCATTGCAGCGTTCACCCGGTTGTGCCGGGAGCTGGATATTGGCGAGCGCTACAAAGAACATCTCGAAGACAATCTGGGCATCCACAACCCGGTAGCAACGGCAGTCCTGCAATCCAGGATCAATAACAGCCAGAAAGCAGCGCTAACCACCGCGCTGCACATGGCGCACCTGCAAAACAAAATCAGTGGTGACACCCATGAGTTGATCGTCGGATTACGCGACGGTCATCAGAATTCGAATCTGCTCTGCCATGAAATAACAATCATGAATGCCAACCTGACCGGCATCATACTGTTTGCCCCGGACCTGGAACGCTCGCGTAAAACAGTTCGGGTCGTGGCTTATATTCCCGACGACCCCGAACACCCGCTCAAAGAGTACGCTTCTACCGGCGCATTCGCCCAGGAGCTGACCCAGCGCTTGCGCAGCTCTGACTATCAACGGTTTTTCAGTCGCTTTGTCGACCATCAGGATCGCGGGCACTTCTTCGCTCAATTGAACAACCGCCTCGCCCCCATTACCTGGCAACCCGTGTCTTCCGGCGATCCCCGCCCTACCTGGAGGGAGCACCCAAACCAGCGACCCAATTTGCAAATGACGGCAATGCCGATCCAGGGTGACCTGTGGATTCATCTCTACCAGCGCAAACTGGACAAGATTCTCAACGATGCACGGGTCATCGCTGTGTCTACCGCCCTGGTCGACCAGAAAGCCCGATGGGCGCTATGGGATTCTTTCGCGGAAATCGCCTCGGCTCTGCTTAACGTCGCAGCCTTTATCGCCCTGCCGTTCGTACCGTTGCTCGGCGAAGCGATGCTGGCCTACATCGCGTACCAATTGCTCGATGAAACCTTCGAGGGCATCGTCGACTGGGCAGAAGGCCAGACCACCGAAGCGCTCGAGCACTTCATGACGACGGTTGAGTCCGCGGTCCAGTTGGGCATATTTGCAGCTGGAGGCGCCCTCGTCGTGGGGGAATTTCGCTCAGTCCTGCCTCGAGAGATCGTTGAATTCATCGACCGTTTCAAACCGGTCAAGATACCGAGTGGCGAAACCCGCTACTGGAAACCCGACCTGGTTCCATACGAGCAACGCACAGAATTGCCCAAGGGCTCGACAACCAATGATCGCGGGTTGCACATCCACCAGGGCAAAGCCTTGCTGAAGCTGGACGAAAAACTCTATGCCGTGATCGAGGACCCGGAGACCGGCCAGCCTCACATCGACCACCCTACCCGCCCCGACGCTTATAAACCCGCGCTCAAACATAACGGCGAAGGCATCTGGCAGACCGAAGTCGACCAGCCGTTGGAATGGGACCAATCCAGACTTTTGCATCGCATCGGTCCGGATATGGAGCGGTTCTCCACCCGCGAACGCGAACGAATGCTCAAGATCAGCGGCATCCATGAAAACGCACTGCGCAAAATGCACGTGGATGTCGAACGCCTGCCGCCGCTGCTCGCCGACACCCTCAAACGCTTCAGGATCGAACAGGACATCCAGACCTTTATCGATCAGATGAACAGCGACCGGACTGAAAACTTCCTCAAGGCCGATCCCGTGACACAGCTGGAGCTACTCCACGAAAACGGTTACTGGCCCGGGCAAAAAAATCTGCGCCTGATCGATAAACAGGGACAAACCCTCTGGCAAAGCCACCACACCGGGGCCCCGGACCTGCAAATCGATGTCACGCGATTGAACGATGGCGACCTGCTCAAAACGTTGCTGCTGGCACTGAATGAATCCGAAATAAAAACGCTGCTGGGCGAGGAGTTCGGCGCCCCCATCACTCGTCTCGACATCCGCACGCACACACTGCGCCGTACATTGGCGCAGATTGCCGAGCGTAAAAGAGAAACGCTGTTCGACTATCGCTACCGCAGACTCGAACACGGCGCCAGCGACCTGGCACAAACCATCATCAGTAGCGAACCTGGTCTGCCGAAGAGCCTCGCAGATGCCGTGCTCGACACCGCGAGCGAGCAAGAACGACAGCAACTCGAACGCGGCACATTACCTGCGCGCCTGGCGGACTTGAGCCGTGAGGCCGGTTTGCAAACACGGGTGTCACGCGCTTATGAAGGCCTGGAACTGAAGTCGACCGCCAACAACCTCGACACACAGCGTCTGGCCCTGCACTCGCTGGAGCGATTGCCGGGCTGGTCGGGGCAACTGCGTATCGAACTGCACCAGTACAACTATGGGGGGCAGTTGATCGACAGCGTTGGCAACACCGATGCACCGCTGCGCAAAGTCCTGGTCATGACCGAAGAGGGGCCGTTTCAGGCGTATGACGAGGCAGGCCAGGCACTCCATTCCACCAGCGATTTCTACACGAGTCTGCTGCAGGCATTTCCCGACTCCGAGCGTAACGCGCTGAAGCTCAACATCGGCGAAGGAGAGAAACTCAGACAATCGATCGGCGAACATGCCTTGAGTCGAGAAGAAATGCGCGCACTTCTATCGCACCACCCCATCTTCAAACCCACTTACGACCCGTCAGTAATGCGGTTACTGGGTGGCGCCGACGGCTATCGGCTTTTGCACAACCAGACCCCAACACTACAAGCCCGAGCCCAGGCTCTGTTTCCTCACCTTTTGGACGAGGACCTACAGGCATTCGTCGAACGGTTACAGCAGCATCCGAGCGGTCCACGAGAGCAATTGACGCGATTGATCGCCGAGCACGAAAGGCTTCGCGATGAACTGCAACACTGGTCAAGGGAAATTCCACTGCTCATCCCAGACACCGACGTCGAAATCAGCGCCGCCCAGCTCACCGAACAACAACGCATTCGCAGGCAATTCATGAACGAGTTGCTCGACTGCTGGCGTCGACAAACCACCCATTCCCCGACCGACGGTGAGCATCTCGATTTCATCTTCACCCGTCCGATCCTGGGCAAGCTTCCAGTGCTGAACGTCGATTTCGCTCGCGTGACCAACGTGGCGTTGGCTGGCCATAAATCTACTCTAGGTATCAACGAATTTTTGAGCGGCTTCTCCGGACTGCATCGCTTGGCCCTGCGCAACTTCAACCTCGGCAATCTCCCGGACGGCATCAGCCGATGGCCGCATCTCAACGAACTTATTCTCAGCGACTGTGCACTCACCCTCACCCCGCAGAGCCAGGCGACACTCTCTGCGCTGAATAACCTGGTAACGCTGGATCTGTATCAAAACCCTCTGGGGTTACTCCCCAACGTCGAGAACATGCCCGCTCTGGATTACATCGATGTTGCAGGGACCGACATCTCCAGCTTCCCCACCGGTTTGCTGACGCGCCCTTACCTGCGAACCGCCCTGCTCAATGACAACCGGATTGCGCAACTGCCCGCCGCCCTCTTCGAGCTGCCCCGCGAAAGGCAGAACGGTTTTGACCTGGGAGGCAACCCGATTGCCGAAGCCGACCGCGAACGCATCAAGCGCTATTTCATGCAAACCGGTCAGGACTTCGGTTTCTTTGCCGAACAGGACGATATTCATCGGTTGCAACGGCTCTATCCAGGACTGGATCAAGAGCAAGCCAGCAACTTCATTTATCGCCTGCCCGGCACACTTGCAGACGGCCGGACAGAGCTGGCGCGTCTGGAAGCCGAGTACGAAACGCTGAGAAACACCCTGGAAGTCTGGACTACGGACATTCCCGCCAACCACCCAATCTCTGGTCAACCCCTCACGCCGCAGGAGCGGACATTCGAAGAGTTCAACCGGTTTGAATTCAAACGGATTCTGGAGAAGTGCTGGCGCCATGAAACCAATATGGACGGCCTCAACGCGGCACTGGAGCCGACCTATGAGTTGACACTGACCATCAACATCACTGGCAACCTGCCGGTACTGGACGCCGACTTCAGTCACGTATCGATGCTCTATATGCACAGTCATGCCCGGCTGACTTCAGGGGCCGGGCATTTTCTGGAGCACTTCCCGCGCCTGAAAAGCCTGACCATCCGTGAATACACACTGGGTGAAATACCCGAAGCCGTGTTCAGGATGGGCGACCTGACAGCGCTGGCCCTGACCCGGAGCCAAGTCACCCTGACTACGCAAAGCGTGATTGAACTGGCGCAAATGGAACACATGGATTATCTGGAGCTGAGCAATAACCCCTTGGGGCTGGCACCCGATGTCAGCCAGATGCCTGACCTTTCAACGCTGTTGTTGAACAGCACAGGGATCACTGAACTTCCCAAGGGCCTGCTACAACTCAAATCCCTGGATGTGGCGGATCTGAGTGCTAATCAAATCACTGAAATACCCAACGACATTCTGGAACTGCCGCTGGAAATCGCCGAAAGCATCAATCTGCGAGGCAATCCACTAAACGAGCAGAGCCTGCAAACCCTTATCGCCTACTTCAAAAAAACCACCACGTATTTTGGTGTAGAAGCCGTAATCCAACGAGCGGAAATGGAGGTGTCGACGTCGGAAGATTCTGATACTGACGAGTGAACCTTAACCGCGCTCAGACGGCACCGAAGACAATTCGAACGGACTGCTGCTGCGCCGCTGGTTGCGATCTTCCCGTGGCGTGGCACCGAAGAAATTGCGGTAGGCGCTGGAGAAATGCGGCCCCGAGGAGAAGCCACACGACAAGCCGATCTGGATAATCGACTTGCTGGTTTGCATCAACATCTGCCGGGCCTTGTTCAGGCGCAGTTCCAGGTAGTACTGGCTCGGCACGCGGTTGAGGTATTGCTTGAAGATCCGCTCCAGTTGCCGACGGGACACGCACACGTGCTGGGCGATTTCGTCGGTGGTCAGCGGCTCTTCGATGTTGGCTTCCATGAGCAACACGGCTTGCGTGAGCTTCGGATGGCTGGAGCCGAGACGGTTCTGCAACGGGATGCGCTGGCGCTCGCCACCCTCGCGAATGCGCTCGACCACCAGTTCTTCGGACACTGCACCGGCCAGTTCCGCACCGTGGTCGCGGGCCAGCACCGCCAGCAGCAAGTCGAGCACCGACATGCCGCCGCACGCGGTCAGGCGATCGCGATCCCAGTCGAACAGATGACTGGTGGCGATGACTTTCGGGAAGCGCTCGGTGAAGTCGTCCTGCCAGCGCCAATGCACGGCAGCGCGATAACCATCGAGCAATCCGAGTTGCGCCAACGGATAGACACCGGCGGACAAACCACCAATCACGCAACCGGCACGCACCAATTGCTTGAGCGCACTGCTGAGCGCTGGCGCCAGTGCAGTCGGTGGCTCGTCAGCGAGCAGGAACAGTTTCTGGAAGTTCTCGAGCTTGCCGGTCCAGGCTTCGCCGGGCAATTGCCAGGCGCTTTCGCTCGCAGCGTCTGTAATGGCTTCGGCCTGCAAGAACGACAGCTCGTAAACCACGTCCGGATGCACACGCTGGGCAACACGCAAGGCCTCCTCAGCCAGCGCAAGCGTCAGTGCTTTAGTGCTGGGCCAAATCAGGAAACCAATTCGATGGGCAGTCATGGTGGGCAATCCGAAGCGGAGAACAATGATGAAGGCATGGGCCAATGCTAGCCCGTAAATGAACGCAAATCTCAAAACCGGCAAAGATCAAATGTGGGAGCGGGCTTGCTCGCGAAAGCGGTGGTTCAGACAGCAATGATGTTGACTGACACACCGCTTTCGCGAGCAAGCCCGCTCCCACAGGGGATTGGGGCCGGACTCCAGATCGCGAAGCATGCACTATCCCGGGGCACAACGGGAGTTCGGTTTACTTCAGGCTGCCCGAGAGGAATTGCTGCAGGCGCTCGGATTGCGGGTTCACCAGCACTTCGCGCGGGTTGCCGCTTTCTTCGACCACACCTTTGTGCAGGAACACCAACTGGTTCGACACTTCACGGGCAAAGCCCATTTCGTGGGTCACCACGACCATGGTCCGGCCTTCCTGGGCCAGGGCCTGCATGACCTTCAGCACGTCGCCGACCAGCTCCGGGTCGAGGGCCGAGGTCGGTTCGTCGAACAGCATCACTTCAGGTTCCATCGCCAGTGCACGGGCAATCGCCACGCGCTGCTGCTCGCCGCCGGACATGTGGCCCGGGTAAGCGTCCTTGCGATGACCAACGCCGACCTTGTTCAGATAGTGTTCGGCCTTGTCGCGCGCTTCCGACTTGGACATGCCGAGCACGTGCACCGGCGCTTCCATGATGTTTTCCAGCGCGGTCATGTGCGACCACAGGTTGAAGTGCTGGAACACCATCGACAGGCGCGAACGCATGCGCTGCAGCTGCTTCGGATCAGCGGCTTTCAACGCGCCATCCTTGTTCGCCACCAGCTTCAGCTCTTCGTTGTTGAGCAGAATCTTGCCCGCGTGCGGCTGCTCCAGCAGGTTGATGCAGCGCAGGAAAGTACTTTTGCCGGAGCCACTGGAGCCGATGATGCTGATCACATCGCCGGCTGCCGCTTTCAGGGACACACCCTTGAGCACTTCGTGACTGCCATAGCGTTTATGCAGGTCTTGGACTTCAAGTTTGTACATGCGGTCGGTTCTCACAAAAACAGTCAGTCAGTGGTATTCAGTGCTTGCGCGGGGCCAGGTAGCCCAGCCAGCGGCGCTCGGCCAACTTGAACAGCTTCACCAGCATGAAGGTCAGGCACAGGTAGAACACGCCGGCCGTGATATAGGCTTCGAACGGCAGGTAGAACTGGGCGTTGACCGTGCGCGCAGCACCGGTGATGTCGATCAGGGTCACGATGGACGCCAGACTGGTGGTCTGCAGCATCATGATCACTTCGTTGCTGTACTGCGGCAGCGCACGGCGCAGGGCCGACGGCAGCAGGATGCGCTTGTACATCTTGACCCGCGACATACCCATCGCCTTGGCTGCTTCGATCTCACCGTTCGGCGTGGCCCGCAGGCTGCCGGCGATGATTTCGGCGGTGTAGGCGCTGGTGTTGATCGCGAACGCCAGGCACGCACAGAACGTTGCGCTGGACAGCCACGGCCAGAGGAAGCTCTCACGCACCGCTTCGAACTGCGCCAGACCGTAGTAGATCAAAAACAGCTGCACCAGCATCGGTGTGCCGCGGATCACGTAGGTATAGAGCCAGGCGGACATGTTGACCACCGAGTTCTTCGAGACGCGCATCAAGCCCAGCGGCAATGCGCACAGCAAGCCGAAGAACAGCGACAGCGCGAGCAGTTTGAGGGTGGTCACCAGGCCGCCGAAGTACAGCGGCAAGGCCTCCCAAATGACGTTGTAGTCGAAGATCATAGATCAGCCGCCCTTACGCCTACCGAGTAGCGCTTCTCAAGGTGACGCAATGCCAGCAACGAGACACTGGTGATCACCAGGTACAACGCCGCCACTGCGAGGAAGAAGGTGAAAGGCTCGCGGGTGGCATCGGCCGCCTGCTTGGCCTTGAACATCATGTCTTGCAGACCCACCACCGAAATCAGCGCGGTGGCCTTGGTCAATACCAGCCAGTTGTTGGTGAAACCCGGAATCGCCAGACGAATCATCTGTGGCACCAACACCCGGAAGAACACCTGGAAACTGCTCATGCCGTAGGCCATGCCAGCTTCGGCCTGACCTTTGGGGATCGCCATGAAGGCGCCACGGAAGGTTTCCGACAGATATGCACCGAAGATGAAGCCCAGGGTGCCAATACCGGCCACCAACGGGTTCAGGTCGATGTACTCGTCATAACCGAGCATCGGAGCGACGCGATTGAGCAGGTCCTGGCCGCCGTAGAAAATCAGCAGGATCAGCACCAGGTCGGGAATACCGCGGATCACCGTGGAATACAGATCGCCCAGCCAGGCCAGCCAGCGCACTGGCGACAGACGCAGTGCCACGCCTATCAGGCCCAGGACAATGGCCAGGGCCATGGACGACAAGGCGAGCTGAAGCGTCAGCCAAACGCCATCGAGGATGACAGCCCCGTAGCCTTTCAACATGATTCAGGTCCTCGAAAGTTGGGATGAAAAAATGGCGCAAACCTCAGAGATCCTGTTGCTTGCGCCATTTCGGACTTGTCGCCGGGACGTATTACTTGCCGTAGATATCGAAGGCGAAGTACTTGTCCTGGATTTGCTTGTACTTGCCGTTCTCGCGAATGGCGGCGATGGCGGCGTTGAGCTTGCCCAACTCAGCCGAGTCGCCCTTGCGAACCGCGATACCTACGCCGTCGCCGAAGTATTTGACGTCGGTGAACGCAGGGCCGACGAACGCGAAACCTTTACCGGCGTCGGTTTTCAGGAAGCCGTCATCCAGCAGCGTAGCGTCTGCCACGGTGCCGTCGAGGCGGCCGGCGGCCACGTCGAGGTAAATTTCGTTCTGCGAACCGTAAGGCTTGATCTCGGCACCCAGCGGGGCCAGGACTTCACGGGCGAAACGCTCGTGGATCGAACCACGCTGCACGCCAATGTTCTTGCCCTTGAGCTCGGTCAGGCCGTCGCTGACCTGAGTGCCGGCCTTCATGACCAGGCGAGCCGGGGTGTTGTAGTACTTGTTGGTGAAGTCCACGGACTTCTTGCGGTCTTCAGTGATCGACATGGACGACAGGATCGCGTCGATCTTGCGCACCTTGAGGGCCGGGATCAGGCCGTCGAACTCTTGCTCGACCCACACGCACTTGACCTTCATCTCTTCGCACAGCGCGTTGCCGATGTCGTAGTCGAAACCAACGATGCTGCCGTCCGGAGCTTTCGACGCGAACGGAGGGTAAGCCGCCTCGATACCGATTTTCAGAGGCTTTTCATCGGCGAAGGTTGGCAGGGACAGCACGGACAGTGCCAGGGCGCCAAGCAGCACGAGTTTCTTCATCTTGGGACTCCATCGGTAATGGGCAAAAACGGCAGAGTGAGCAACAGCCCAATATGCGAGTGAGTTGAACCGCAAAGCAGTGCTGCGTCCTGGGAAGCCGGTGTTTAAATTCAACACGGGCAACGACGAGCGAGTGATCGGCATTCTAACGACAGGCCCGAAGCCGATATTTCTTCAATGCGACAACTAATTACAGAAGCACCGAGAAAGCCGTTTTAGCACGTTGACAGCCCTGCAAATTCATGCAAGAGCAAAAGACATTGAACCGATCTCTATTGCAAATTGCGGGCCTATTATTGGCAAACCCTTCTAATCCGGCAAGCGCAGCGTTGCTTCTTATTTCTGAAGGGTGGCTAACAGGCGCTGACACGGCACTTTGCGTTTCCCATCACCCCGAATCGGCGCGAGCGGTTACACATTCAGTAACCTGAAAGATCGCGGGTAACAGTAGGAATGGTCCGACGGCTGAAGCCGATATTTATTGGCCGTTGTTTATATGGCGTCTGACAGGCCGCCTTCGCGAGCAAGCCCGCTCCCACAGGTTTTTGTGGTGTGATTCAGATCGCACATACGCCGCAAATCCCTGTGGGAGCGGGCTTGCTCGCGAAGAGGCCAGCCCAACCAACACAAAAACCTCAGGCACAAAAAAGCCCTGCCAGGCTCAACACCTGACAGGACTTTCAGTGACTCACAACCGCCGCTTACGCGACGTTCATGGTCTTGTGCGTATCAATCAAATGCTGCACCACACTCGGGTCGGCCAGGGTGGAAATATCCCCCAACCCATCGTACTCAGCCGTCGCAATCTTGCGCAGAATCCGCCGCATGATCTTGCCCGAACGGGTTTTCGGCAGCCCCGGTGCCCACTGGATCACATCCGGCGAAGCAATCGGACCGATCTCCTTACGCACCCAGTTTTTCAGCTCCAGGCGCAGTTGTTCGTTCGGCTCTTCACCGTTTTTAAGGGTGACGTAGACATAAATGCCCTGCCCCTTGATGTCGTGCGGCACACCGACCACCGCGGCTTCGGCGACTTTCGGGTGCGCGACCATCGCGCTTTCGATCTCGGCAGTACCCATGCGGTGGCCGGAAACGTTGAGCACGTCGTCAACGCGACCGGTGATCCAGTAGTAACCATCGGCGTCACGACGCGCGCCGTCACCGGTGAAGTACATGCCACGGAAAGTCTTGAAGTAAGTGTCGACAAAGCGGTCATGGTCGCCAAACAGCGTACGCGCCTGGCCTGGCCACGAATCGAGAATCACCAGGTTGCCCTCGGCCTCGCCTTCGATAATGTTGCCCAGGTTATCCACCAGTGCCGGCACCACGCCAAAGAACGGACGCGCCGCCGAACCCGGCTTGAGGGCATGAGCGCCCGGCAGCGGGCTCATCATGTTGCCGCCGGTTTCGGTCTGCCACCAGGTGTCGACGATCGGGCAACGGGACTTGCCGACATTCTTGTAGTACCAGTCCCAGGCTTCCGGGTTGATCGGCTCACCCACCGAACCGAGCAGGCGCAGGCTGCTGCCGTCAGCGCCTTCAACAGCCGCGGTGCCCGAGGCCATCATGGCGCGGATCGCGGTCGGTGCGGTGTAGAGGATGTTGACCTTGTGCTTGTCGACGATCTTCGCCACCCGGGTGATGTCCGGATAGTTCGGCACGCCTTCGAACAGCAGCGTGGTCGCGCCGTTGGCCAGCGGGCCGTAGACGATGTAACTGTGGCCGGTGACCCAGCCGACGTCGGCGGTGCACCAGTAGATTTCACCCGGACGGTAGTCGAATACGCGCTCGTGGGTCATGGCAGCGTACAGCAGGTAACCGCCAGTGGTGTGCTGCACGCCCTTCGGCTTGCCGGTGGAACCCGAGGTGTAAAGGATGAACAGCGCTTCTTCAGCCCCCATCTCTTTCGGCGCGCAAACGGTGCCGGCCACTTTCATCAGGTCTTCAAACCAGATGTCGCGATGCTGGTTCCACTTGATGTCGCCACCGGTGCGCTTGCACACGATGACTTTCTGGATGCTGCTGGTTTCCGGGTTGGTCAGCGCGTCGTCGACGTTGGCCTTGAGCGGGATCTTCTTGCCGGCACGAATGCCTTCGTCGGCGGTGATCACCACTTTCGAGCGGCAGTCGATGATGCGACCGGCCAGGGCTTCCGGCGAGAAACCGCCGAACACCACCGAGTGAATCGCGCCGATCCGGGTACAGGCCAGCATGGCGACCACGGCTTCGGGGATCATCGGCATATAGATAGTCACCACGTCGCCGCGGTGCACGTCCTGACCACGCAGGGCGTTGGCGAACTTGCAGACTTGCTCGTGCAGTTCACGGTAAGTGATGTTGCGGCTTTCGGCAGGGTCATCGCCTTCCCAGATGATCGCGACCTGGTCGCCGCGCTCGGCCAGATGACGGTCGAGGCAGTTGTAGGAAACGTTCAGGGTGCCGTCAGCGAACCATTTGATGTCGACATGGTGATCGTCGAAGGAAGTCTGCTTCACCGTGGTGAAAGGCTTGATCCAGTCGAGGCGCTTGGCTTGCTCGCGCCAGAAGCCGTCCGGGTTGACGACCGACTGCTGGTACATGGCCTTGTAGGTCGCCTCGTCGGTCAGCGTGTTAGCCAAAACCTCGGGACGAACGGGATACAGGGAAGCCGCACTCATCTTTCTTACCTCGGTGGAATAGTTGTTTTTGTATGACCCCGTTTTAGCCGGGCCGGGCCTATAGAACCATTCGACGATGGTAGTAACAAGCCCCTACAAAATGTCGTGAAAAACCGTCAAACCCACTACCACCGCGGCACCTGTAGGAGCGAGCTCGCTCGCGATGGTCGTCAACGATAACGCGCCCAATCTGACACCCCGCAGTGCTATCTGGCTCATCGCGAGCAAGCTCGCTCCTACAAAAGAAGCGGCTACTCAGGGATTGTTACAGGATCTGCCAAAAGTGTTTATCAAAACCACGGCTATATGGACGAAGCGTCGACGCCTAAAATCTGCCACGCCAACAAGGCAATCTGATTAACCAAGTTGCAGCCCCCACGAAGGCAGTTAATCAAACACCCTGGTACTGAAGTTCCACACGCAATCTCAAAAGGATTGCGTGACCCCTCTCGACCTTAGAAAGGTAAAATTCAAATGAAAGCTTTATTAGTTCTGGCCCTCAGCAGCGTGTGCGTAACCGCCATGGCAAGCGAGGTCCCGACTGATGTCGCACAGCAACAACCGCCCGTTGAGGAATACACTTACTCAATGAATCTGGACATCGCCAAAGTGATCTCCATGAGCGAAGCACCGAATGTTTGTGAAGTTGTGCCGATGAAAATGGAATACGAAGATTCCAACGGTCAACGGCATATCCTGCGTTACAGCGCGATGGGCAACGGTTGCTCTAACGGCTGACTCCCTGCTTCACCCCTCCCCCAAAAAGGTTCGACCTACCCGCCGCGATCAGGCAGATGAAGCGCCGAACCTTAATGATCGATTTAATCGATGCCTTTAAGCATTTATTTGCGCTTTTTAATCGAATTAGCAGGCGTAGAATCAAATGCAACCCAAGACAAACAACGCCTACGAAACTGGAGTAATGACCATGAAAACCCAACTGATCCTCGCCCTGACCCTCTCCGTCCTGGCTGCCAACACCTTCGCTGCCGATGGTTACGACCGTACTGGCTCTGCCGCTTACACCAGCGAAGCAGCTGTCGCTTCCGACGGTTACGACCATACCGGCTCAGCGTCCTTTGCAGCCGATGGCACAGACCACATTGGCGCAGGTAAACTCGCGTCCGACGGCTCTGATCGCACCGGTGCCGCCCGCC
This sequence comes from Pseudomonas sp. GM48, assembly GCF_000282335.1. GTDB lineage: Bacteria > Pseudomonadota > Gammaproteobacteria > Pseudomonadales > Pseudomonadaceae > Aquipseudomonas. The sequence goes on along the minus strand of NZ_AKJM01000187.1, from coordinate 17,151 downwards.
TCGCCGCCGATGGCACTGATCACGTCGGTGCAGCTCGCCTGAGCTGATCCGCCAGCGTGACTTCATAGCCCGGCTTCGGTCGGGCTTAGTTGTGTCTGGAGCCTGAGAAAACCCCACCGAAACACAAGATGTAGTGAAAAAAGCCTTTTTTGGTTATTTCTTGAACAAAAATAATCCAGGGCAAAAATTCAGAAAAAAAAATCTTCCCCCGCCAACATCGTTCAAAGCCCTGTAAACCCTCACTCTGACCGAAAAACGGTCGCCGTCGACCGATCCGTGAGCCATTTCGCCGCACCACAGCACGCAAAACTTCCCTATAATGCGGCCTTAAACGGGCCTGCAATATTCCCTTACAGGGATGAAAGCCAGTCTGAAGCCCCGCACAAGCGTTCACCGCTTGTTGCGCCCATCAGTGGCTCTCGGAACCCCGTACAAAATTCTGTTTGATGCCTGCGTATAGCTGCTGCAAAAAACGATTCCTTTAGATCCAACGCGGCCAGTAAGGCCGTGTGAAAAACCGACCTATTCATTTTCACACGGGCACACTGGCCCTCACGCAGGAGACGACACGTCATGCTGAGCTGGGACGAATTCGACAAAGAAGACACGGAAGTAGCAGTCAAGAGCGCCAACGCTGGCCACGCCACTGAAGCCAACATGGACCGTCTCGACAGCGCTGGCGGTGCCGCCGCCCTGGAAGCCCGTGCCGTGACCGCGTCTGACTCCGCCGCCGTTGCCCGCGCCAAAGCTGCCCTGGACTCCCTCGACGTCGCCGAAGGCCTCGCCGAACTCGAAGGCGCCTCCGCCCGTGTCGCCGTTGACGAAAAGCGCATGATCAACTGCCGCGCCGACCTCAACCAACTCGTGCCATTCAAGTACGACTGGGCCTGGCAGAAATACCTGGACGGCTGCGCAAACCACTGGATGCCGCAAGAAGTCAACATGACCGCCGACATCGCCCTCTGGAAAAACCCGGAAGGCCTGACCGACGACGAGCGCCGCATCGTGATGCGCAACCTCGGCTTCTTCTCCACCGCCGACTCCCTGGTTGCCAACAACCTGGTCCTGGCCGTGTACCGCCTGATCACCAACCCGGAATGCCGCCAGTACATCCTGCGCCAGGCCTTCGAAGAGGCGATCCACACCCACGCCTACCAGTACTGCATCGAATCGCTGGCCATGGATGAAGGCGAAATCTTCAACATGTACCACGAGATCCCGTCGGTCGCGAAAAAAGCCACCTGGGGCCTGAAATACACCCGTTCGATCTCCGATCCGAAGTTCGAAACCGGCACCGTCGAAACCGACAAAGAGCTGCTGCGCAACCTGATCGCCTACTACTGCGTCCTGGAAGGCATCTTCTTCTACTGCGGCTTCACCCAGATCCTCTCCATGGGCCGCCGCAACAAAATGACCGGCGTCGCCGAGCAGTTCCAATACATCCTGCGCGACGAATCCATGCACCTGAACTTCGGCATCGACGTGATCAACCAGATCAAAATCGAAAACCCGCACTTGTGGGATGCCGAGATGAAGGAAGAAGCTTCGCAGATGATTCTGCAGGGTACTCAGCTGGAGATTGAATACGCTCGTGACACCATGCCTCGTGGGGTATTGGGCATGAACGCGGCGATGATGGAGGACTATCTGAAGTTCATCGCTAACCGTCGTTTGAGCCAGATTGGTTTGAAAGAAGAGTATCCAGGGACGACTAACCCGTTCCCTTGGATGAGCGAGATTATGGACTTGAAGAAAGAGAAGAATTTCTTTGAGACTCGGGTTATTGAGTACCAAACTGGTGGTGCGCTTAGCTGGGATTGATTCCCAAGCTAGCCGCGATTTGGCGACTTGAATCGACAAATCGAATACCAAAAAGCCCCGATCTGATCGGGGCTTTTTTATGGGGTAGGAAAACTCTTACTCGCATCTTCAGTAATCGCTAAAACTCCTACGGAAATTCCAGCTCCTTCCGCATTGATGACCATTCAAAGCGACTCTAAGCTCTACCGTAGGTGCCTAAGAAACGCCCAACGTAGAAGCTAACTTCGCTACACAGACCGCATGCTGTTTTCAGCTAAATATGCGTAATCCTGTGTCTGAAAGGAACAGCTTGTTGGGATTTCTTAGATCCTCTACGTCGGGTTCGGCCCTCATCAATTTCACACGTAGGGGGAATGGATATGCCTGCAGGAACACAACACCGATCAGTCACACCTGATCCTTTCAATCCAACAATCTTCACCCGCCACAACCTCTCTCTCCATGCCCTCCTCCTGGAAAACCAACCATGGTTCTGTTCCCGCGATATCGGCCGCTTGATGGGATTCCATCTGAGTGAACGCATCGTCAACAAGCTAGACAAAGACCAGCACCAAACGGTGTGGATTGAGTATTACCGGCAACCGGAAAAGCAGTTGATGCTCAGTGAGTCCGGTGTCTATGCGCTGCTGGTCTATCACTACGCACCAGGAAATCGATTGCTGCGTGAGTGGATCACTCATCAAGTGGTGCCGGCCTTACGTGATGCGGAGCAGTCAGACAATTCAGATCGGCCGATGCTGAGTTTGCTGGATTGGCCGGAGATGTCGCTGAGCCTGCTGCACTGGCAGGATGAAGGTTGGATTCGGCTTCGGGACATGCCTTATCTGTTGCTCGATCACACGCAACGGCGGACGCCGGTGGTTAAACCTTGGTGGCGTAAGGTTGCGCGGGTGTTTCAGTCGTCGAAGCATTCGATGGGTTAGGTAACGTGCTTGTAGGACCAACCGCAAGAACCTTCTCTTCTTTGTGTAGGAATTTTCGTAGACAGTCGTAGTGGCCACTCAGTATCGTCCGAGGGTATTTAACCCTCGGCGATTGTATGGATACGGAAAAGAGCAACGGCGATTGGAGTGAGGTAGAGATTCAGGCTGCGGTCGATGCCTATCTCAGCATGCTTTCTCGCGAGCAGAACGGTCAGGCGATCAACAAGGCCCATGAAAATCGTGTCCTGCGCGAAGGTGCTTTGGCTGGTCGGACCAAAGGTTCGGTTGAGTTTCGGATGCAGAACATTTCGACCGTGTTAGTTGAACTCGGACGTGAACGCATTGAGGGCTACAAGCCCGCTAAAAATGTCGGCGCTAATGTTGCGAAGAGCATTCGAGAAGCACTAAATGCTCCTGGCCCTGTATCTCCCGAAGACTTCGTCCCGACAGCCGACGAGGCCACGCTGGAGCAGCGAGCTGCAAAGCTTGAGCGACAACCGATTAAAGTCGAGCCGAAGGGGATTGAGAAACCAGAGCAAACTCAGTCCAGCGGAAAGTCGTATGTTCGCGATCCGGAAGTGAGAGCGTGGGTCCGCCAACAGGCTGAAGGTAAATGCGAAGGCTGTGGCAACCCTGCTCCGTTTGAAAAGTCGGGCAGGCCGTTTCTTGAGGTTCATCACGTTAAGCATTTGGCACAGGAAGGCTCAGACCGTCCGAGCAATGCTGTAGCGCTGTGCCCGAACTGTCATCGACGTTGTCACCATTCGAGTGATCGGGAGGAGTTCACCGCTTCGCTTTATACAAAGGTGAAACGGCTGAAACCCGAATAACCGAGCAAAACAGAACCCGTGGCGAGGGGGCTTGCCCCCGCTCGGCTGCGCAGCAGTCGTCAATTCGCAGAATTCGGTTTGTCTGATACTCCGCGAGTTACGGATTTTGGGGCTGCTTCGCAGCCCAACGGGGGCAAGCCCCCTCGCCACATGGTTGGTCGCTGGCTTGGTTGTTGTGTTGATCTTGCGAATCGCGAGCGAGCTCGCTCCCACAGGGGGTCTGCGGCTGGCTTGGGAATGTTGGTGTTATCAGGGCCGCTGGATTTTCTTGCGGCCCTTTTCTTTGGTTGTGATAACGCTAAAGCATCATTTCCCTAACCCACTAATCCGCCACGGGCACACCGCCGCCCTCACCCCGCTCGGCCCGACAATCTCCGGTGTCTGCCCCAATGACCTGGCGCTCAGCACACTCCCCACCCGTTCTATCAACTGATCAAACCCCAACGTCGCATCCTCTTGATGCAATTTGCGCAGTTGTTCGACCAGGGCATAAGTGAAGGCGCCGTAGCTGTTCGAACCCACCTCATATTCGTTGGCCTTTTCGTTTTCTCTCGCGGCGTAGAGCATCAGGGGCATGTAGGGCCCATGGTGGCCGTAGAGTTTGCCTTGGCGCAGCAGTTGGGCTTTTTTCTCGGGGCGAAGGCCCGTGGCGGCGCCTTGGGTGGTGCGGGTGCGGGTGAGGCCGCGGGTTTTGTTGTCTTGTTCGCTGAAGTCGCGGCGGTCGGCGTCGACGGCGTAGACGCGGCGGTCCCAGTCGCCGGCGTAGGGGTCCCAGCGCAGCATGCGGTGGCGGATGTCGCTGGGTGGGGTGATGCCGCGCACGCGGCCGTTGCTGCGGGTCATGCCGCCGGCGTAGCAGCAGTCGAACATGACGGTGAGTTTGGCGCCGTGGCCGTCCGGGTCGAATGGCAGGTGGCTGTAGAACTGGCGGAACAGTTTGTCGGTGAAGTGGGTGCTTTCGTCGTCCCAGTCGAAGTCGTGGAGCACCAGGGTTTCGTCCATGCAGTCGGCTTCGCCGCTGCTGCTGTAGACCGGCAACTGGGTGCCGTGGCCGGAGTAGAACAACACGCGCTCGTCACCGGCGCGGGCGCCTTCCACCAGCCATTCGAGGCGCTCGACGAAGTTGGCCCGGGTTGCTCGGGCGTCGTGCAGCAAGCGGATGTCGCCAGCGTCGTAGCCGCTTTCCTGGAGCATGCGGCTGATCAGGTAGGTGTCGTTAATGCAGCCGTCGAGGCGTGCGCTCGGGTCGGGGTAATCGTTGATGCCGACCACCAGGGCGCGGCGTTTGCGTTGGCCGCTGCGGGACAGGAACGCCGGCACTTCCAGTGCGCGTGCGGCCACCACGTCGCGGGCCAGTTGTGGCCAGAGGCTGGTCTGGCTGGTGGGTGACGACAAGTAGGCCTGGGCGGCGTGATTGAGGTCGAGCAGGTCATCGCGCAGCGGCACGCTGAATTCGGTTTGCAGGTCGACCCGCGCCGAATCCGGCGAGGTGATTGGTCGGGTCAGCAAGCCGTCGTTGGGGTTGTAGAGGTGGAACCAACGGCGGATGCCTCGGCCGTTTTCGCTCAGGCGCAGGACCCGTCCGCCCCACACTTCGCGCATCACCAGCGGCAGTGCGATCGGTGAACCGAAGCTGACGAACACGCGGCCATCGATACGCTTGAGTGCCGAACCTTTTTTCGCCACCGACCGGCGCAAGGCGTCGTAGCCGATCAGGCTGCCCAGGCCTTGGGCGAAGATGATCTGTGGATTGAATGCCTCGATCTTCGTCAGCAGATGTTGAGTCAACTCAGTGCGCAAATCGGCGTCTTCGATCCATTGCACGATGGCGCCCACCGTGGTGCGCAGCATCTGATTGACCGGCAGGCCCCAACTGCCGAAATTCTCGTCGGCCTTGCCCCCGGCGTCGGCCCTCAGCATCGCCAGGCCTCGGGTGATCTGGGCGAAGTCCGGCCCTTCCTTGAGTTGCTCATCGAAGCACAGGAAGTCGATGTCCTGGTCGTCAATGAGGCGACCGTTCTGTGCCAGTTGATTGCGGATCAATGTGCGCCATTGCTCCTGCCAGTTTGTATCAATGCCGCCCTGCCCTTTGTCGGCCGACGTGAAACTGACACCGGGCAGGCACAGGACGCGCAGCCGCGCTGGCGCAACTTCCGCTCCCGGTTCTGCCAAGGCTTTGCTGGCAGGCACCGCAACCGGGCGAACGGCTTGCCCTTGGGCAGTGACCATCAAATCCTGCAGGCGCCGCAGTTTCGCCTCCAGGCTGTCCGCACTGGGTGCGGCGGGCGTCAGCGCGGCCTGAGCCGGATCAGCCAAGGCACGGCTGCGATTGCCGAGAAAACCGCTGACCCATTGGGCGCTGTTCTTCCAGATTTGCTCTGGATCGAGGCCGTCGAGGTAACCGGTGGCACTGTCCACCACCTGCCGACTTTGGGTCGCCAGTTCGGACTCGATCAATGGCAAGCCAGCACGACTTGGCACCACGGTGGCCGCCAATGTCGGCGTAGCCGTTAAGCCCGGTGCAGTGCGCCAGATAGGCGCATTGCCGAAGTGCTGCGCCGCGATTACCCGTGGGCCGAGGGCACTGCGTGGCAATTTGAAGTGATCGCACAGAAAGGCCAGCAGGCTGGTGTGATCGTAATGCTGCGCCTGGACGTTGCCCGTCCAGGGAATCAAGCCTGGCTTGAGCCACGGCGAAGCGAGGATCGCCGGAACACGAACGCCGAGACGGGTGAAGGGATTTTTCCAGGGCACATCGACCGTTGAACCGGTCGCCACGCAAGTCGGCGGCACCACGTGGTCATGGAAACCGCCATGTTCGTCGTACAGCAGCACGAACAAGGTTTTATTCCAGACCGCGGTATTGGCCGACAAGGCGTTGAACACCTCACCGACAAACTGATCGCCAAAGCGCAGGTCCTCCGGTGGATGATGCGACACGTTTGGCCCGAGTTTGCCGTTGAGCAGGCCATAGCTCGGCTCGATCCAGGACAGTTCGGGGAGTTTGTTACCGGCGACGTCCGACTTGAAGTCCTCGATGCTCAGGTGCTGCAAACCACCCTTGACCAGCGCCGCCAGCGGAACCGCACCGTCGGAATAAATGCGCGCGTCGTGGCCGTTGTTGCGCAGCAGCGAAAAAATACTCTCGCCGCCGAACTGTGCGATCAGGCTTTTGATGCCGGCCAGTACCGTGCCGGTCGAGGGCATCAGCAAGTGGCCATTGCAACTGCCGAGCATGGCAAAAAAACGGTTCGGCCAGGTTGGACCTGGCACCGAGGAAAACCAGCGATCACACACGGTGAAATTGCGCGCCAGTCCCTGGATTGCCGGCAACGTATCGCCCGCTGGTGTGGCGCCGAACGGAATGTAATTCATCGCCCGTTGGGCCATGGATTGCGACCAGGTTTTGTACACCTTCAGGTCTGTGCGGGCCTTGTCGTAGGCATCCTGGGCAAAACCATCGAGCTTGGGGTTGGCCGGGCTGGTCTTGAACGAGACGCCCAGTTGCTTCTCTACGTTGACGAACTCATGGCCAAGGTCGAACCCCTCACTGTTGCTCGGTGGTAGCGCCGGAGGCAGAGGGGGCGGCGGCGCCCACAGGCTGTAGTTTTCCGGGAACTCCGACGCCTGGGTGATCACCGTCGAATTGCCATTGGCCAGCTTCAATGGATTGGTGCTGGGCGCGTTACGGTTGATACCGTCACACGCCGGGTTGATACGGGTGTAATCCCCCAGCAAATGATCGAATGACCGGTTTTCCATCATCAACACGACAACGTGCTCAATCCCGGCGGGCCAGTTGTTCGGCATGGTGCGCTCCTTGCTGTGAAGTCTCGATTTCGACCTCTCGGGTTTCACCGCAATCAAGGCTTGGACGGCTGGAGAGTCCGCTTGGCCTGGCAGTTGCCCATGAGGCATGCGGCGATTCGATCGGCCAGACAACGCTAGTCAGGCGATGGGGGCCTGTCCAATGGCGGGAGCATCTATCCTTTCACCCAATCCACCGAATATTTCGCGACATAACTATCCACAGCCGTCCCGACCGTAGGGAAAAACGCCGTTTCACCCAGCCGCGCAAACAACCCGAACCGCTTGAGCTTGTCCTTGACCGGGTCTTTCATCTCGGCAATGCACAACTCGATACCCGCCGCGTGCAGGGTGTCGTCCAGTTCGGCGAGCATGTCGGCAGAGGTCACATCGACGCTGGTGACCGGCTCTGCGGCGACCACCAGCCAGCGCACGGGCGTGGGCGACGCCGCCACGGCGTCCAGCACTCGGTCATGGAACAACTCGGCGTTGGCGAAAAACAACGGTGCGTCCCAGCGAAACAGGACCAGACCGGGTACCAGGCGCGCGTCGGGATAGCGTTTGATGTCGTGGTAGCCCTTGACCCCGTCAGCGCGCCCCAATACCGCGGAATACGGGCGCCAGGCATCCCAGAGAAATTCAATGATCGCGATCACGATGGCCAGGCCGATGCCCTCGATCGCGCCGAACACGGCCACGCCGACGGTGCAGACAATCGATAGCCAGCATTCCCAGCGCTGGATGCGATAGATCCGGCGCAGGTCGGCGACCTCGATCAGGCCAATGGCCGATGCAATCACGACTGCCGCCAGTGCGCTGGACGGCAAATGTTGCAGCAGGTCCGGCGCCATCACCAGCAACAAGGCAACCGCTAATGCGCCGACGACGCCGGTCATTTGGGTCTTGGCTCCGGCGGCCTCGGCCACGGGCGTCCGTGACGAACTGCTGCTGATTGGGAAGCCCTGGAAAAAACCGGCCGCCAGGTTGGCGATGCCGAGGCCGACCATTTCCTGATTCGGGTTGACGTAGGTTCGGGTCCGCGCCGCATAGACCCGCGACAGCACGCTGGTGTCGGCGAACGAAACGAGTGCGACGGCGCAACCACCAATCAAAACCGGGACGATATCGGCGGTGGTGATCCAGGGGATGGCGAACCCGGGCAAGCCTTGGGGGAGCGAACCGAGGACCGACACACCGGCGCGTGCCGCAAGATCGAATACACCCACGGCGACCGTCGCGCCTACCACAGCGATCAGGATGCCCGGCAGTCGCGGCCATCTTTTGAGTAGCAGGATCACCGCCAGGGTGAGCGCGCCGACCATGAAGGCGGTCCAGTTGGCTTTTCCCTCCATCAGCGCTGAGGCGATGGCCCACAGGTTTCTCAATGGACCGGCGGACTCAATCGAAAAACCGAACAGCTTGGGCAATTGGCTGATCAATACGGTCAGTGCGATGCCGTTCATGTAGCCATAGCGGATCGGCTTGGACAGAAGCTCGGTAATAAAACCCAGGCGCGCCATACCGGCCAGGATACACACCGCGCCCGACACGATCGCCATCATCCCCGCCAGGGCGACGGCACGCTGCGGGTTACCGCCGGAGAGTGGAATGATGACAGCAAGGATGACAGCCACCAGGGAGGAATCCGGCCCCATCACCAGAATTCGGCTGGGGCCAAACAAGGCATAGAACAATAGCGGAACGATCGTCGCGTAGAGGCCATAAATGCCGGGCACCCCCGATGCCACCGCATAGGCGATACCGACGGGCACCAGCATCGTGGTCAACACCAGGCCGGCCACGATGTCGTAACGCAACCATGCCAATTGGTATTCGCGCAGCACGCCCAGCCCCGGTAGCCAGCGGCGCCAACCGGTCTGTTCATCCCGGCGGGCTATCCGGCCCGGCTCCGGGAGGGGGGGCGAAGCATCTGAATGGCTCATAAACCGCCCTCTTTGATGTAATGCTGTTCATTTAAAAATTTTGTAGGAGCGAGCTTGCTCGCGATGTACTCAAGAGCGCCGCGTTTAGTCAGTAAACACGCTGCATCGTTAACGACCATCGCGAGCAAGCTCGCTCCTACAGTTGAGCATTCCCTCGTTGATGGGCTGTGCAGGCTTGGCGATATCGAAGTGATCTCAGTGTAGCTATTGCTTCGAATGCGTCATCACTGGAAGCTGTTCATCTAAAGGATTTGGAAGCCGACATGAAATTCGACCTCGCCTACTGCCTCAGCCTCAACGACAAGTTGTCGATCTACGACGTGCGGGATCTGAATTTCGACGAGACGATGGATTTCGACTCCGCCAGGGAACACTTCCAGTGCCCCAACGATGCCTGTCGCCTGGCGTTCGATGCGACCAATGAGCTGGGCACGTTCAACGCCAAGAATGTGAATTACGTGCGTACGCCGCACTTCAAGAACCTGCCGAGTACGCGGCATGTCGAGGGCTGCCCTTATGTCAGCTTGAAGACGCCGGCGTCGGGTGTGGATGAGGCGGAAACGGATGACAGTCGCGAGGAAAATTTCCCGTCGGAATTGTTACTGACTCGGCGTGAGTATGTGCGTAAGCCGTCCAGTCCGAAGGTCGCGGCGGATGGGGTGCGTGATGAGTCGCTAACGCCGTCGGTGGCAGACAATGTCGAGCAACCGGGCAGGGAATCTGCACCGGACAAGACCAGCATCTTTGCCCACCCGGTGGAATGCTTTGTTTCAAACTTCGACGACAAGGATTTGCTCAAGCGCGTGCAGCTGAAGATTGGCGAGCACACCGCGCCTTACGCCTCGTTCTTCAAGAAGATCGAATACCTGCAAGACAACAAGGGGCTGATCTACTGGGGCAAGATCAAGGAGATCAAGGACTACACCCAGAGCTTTCGCATCGACTTCGAGAAAAAGGTCTGGTTCGAGAAAAAGCCGTACTCGGTCAATGTTTACCTGAGCAAGAAGCTGATCGACAGCTACCGCAAGCGCAAGGCGTTCCTCGAAGAGATCAAACATGCCATCGAGAGTGGGCGGGAGTTGTATTGCTTCTTTTATGGCGTAACGCCCGAGCTGAAGCAGGTACCGAGCAAGAAAAACCCCGAGCAGACGTTCGGGGTGTTCAGCGCCAGCATTGAGAATCTGGATCACTTTATTGTGCGGGAGGCGCCGGGGTTGGCGGACAAATAAACGCTGCGCCGTTCGTCTGTCTGAAAAGACAAATCAAAAAATGAGTTTGATCCGGGCTCAAAACAACTGTACAAAAACACAGTATATTTTGACCAACACTCTCGAGCCCGGAGAACACCATGGCCTCTCAAGCGATGAAAATCACCCTGGAACGTATCGCCCTCTTCCAATTCACCCCGGCCCACTGCGCCCAGGCCCGAGCGATGCTGGGCTGGAGTGTGGATGAGTTGTCCCGGGAAGCCGGGGTTTCGGTTGATGCCATTCAGCGTTTCGAGGCGAAGCGTGAGGTGCTGGATGTCACTCGTTTGGCGTTGGCCTATCGGTTCGAATCGGAAGGGTTGGTGTTCTTCCCGGGGTTTGCACCGGGTCGCGGAATGAATGTGAAAGGGTCGACGCCGAATCCGGTGGGGCGGGCGGATTTTACGATGGTGGAGTGAGCGCCGAAAATTTCGTAGGCCACGTGCAAATCGTCGTCAAACCGGCCCCCCGATCACGAAAGGCGAGCCGGCTTGAGGTGGTTTTTGCTTAGTGCATTTCTATGGTTTGAATGCAGGTGCCTGACGCGCATGTGAGGCTTGTTCATAGCTGTAAGCCATCGCCAGAAGTCTGGCCTCACTCCAAGGGGCACCGTAGAAAAACACTGAGGTCGGAACGCCGTCAGCGTCCACTCCTGACGGCATCATGATGCCGGGGTAGCCTGCTAGCGCAATGACGTTCAAACCGGGGGAGCCGACGTCGAGCACCAAGGCGTCGAGTTGATGGGTGTTCAGTAAGCCGTCGATGACAGCGGCGTTTTCGTGCTGGATTTTCCGCCACAGCTTGTTGTACGTGCGCTCGTCGAAATCGATGGTGTTGACCGCGCTCAGGATGCTTTGTCCGTAATCCGGGTTGCCAGGCGTGTCCTTGTTAAAACGCACGATAGCTTCCAGTGTGGGGGCAGCCATTGCGGTTCGGGTCGCCAGATACCTCGGCAAGTCACGCTTGATACCCATCCATAGCGCCTCATCTACCTGCTCCGATAACGGATCAGTGAGTTCCACGGGGATCAGAATTGCGCCGGCAGCCTGCATGACCTCCAGAGCCCTGGAAAACTGCGGATCACTTTCAACCCCCTCAGCGCTATTGTCGAACTTCAACGGGAAACCGATACGGCGCCCCGCCAATGCATCAGGACGCAGTAGAGCCGTGTAGTCCGTTGTATTGACGCCTGACGGTTTGTTGATCGGGTCAGCTGGATCATTGCCGGCCATGGCGTTCAGCAATAATGCAGCGTCGCGAACGCTGCGAACCATCGGCCCTGGCGTATCGAGTTTGTGCGTCACGGGAACAATGCCACTGCGGCTGAGTAAACCCACCGTCGGTTTGAGGCCGACCACACCATTGAGTGACGCAGGACAGATAATCGAACCGATCGTCTCAGTCCCAACCGTCAGCGGAGCGAACCCCGCCGCGACCGCTGCGCCCGAGCCCGAACTTGAGCCGCAGGGTGTTGCGCTAAGCAGATGGGGATTTCTGGTTTGTCCGCCTCGGCCGCTCCAGCCATCGGGAATGGCCGGATCGCGAAAGTTGGCCCACTCGCTGAGGTTGGTTTTTCCGAGAATGACCGCTCCGGCGCCCCTTAGGCGCTGCACGATAAAGGCATCCTGCGCAGCAGGTTGCCCGACCAGGGCCAACGATCCGGCGCTGGTCTGCATCGAATCGGAGGTATCGATGTTGTCTTTGAGCAGCACCGGAATGCCATGCAGCGGTCCGCGGACGTGCCCGTTTTTGCGCTCCCGATCCAGGGACTTGGCAATCTCCAATGCATCAGGGTTCAGCTCGATGATTGCGTTGATCGCCGGGCCTTGCTTGTCCAGCCTTTCGATCCGTTGCAACAAGTGCCGAACCAGCGTTACGGAATTCAACTGACCGCGATCCATCCGCTGGTTGAGTTCATCGACACTCAGGTATTCCAGCCTGGTTTCAACCGCCGGGGTCTGCGCATAGGCTGCGCTGGTGGCCATCGATAACAGGACAATCCTGGCCAGCCGCGTCATGCAGCTGTTTAACGTTACTTCCATGTAAAAATCCTTCTGACTGATTTCGAGTGAATGATTTCACCCGCTTTTCAGCCTAAAGAATCAGTCGGAATTTTCCGTCATCTCAGGTCACCAGCTCTTGCACGAAAGTTCGTCGCGATCTGTAGCCGCCTCACCCAACGCTCTGTTGATCCTGATACACCTGTTGTTCAACCGCCAACCACCACGCACCACCACGCTGCGGATGCATCAAGTTGAACGCCTCGCCCATCTGCGGCGTGGTAATTGAAACACTGCGCTCCCAGGCCAGGGCCAGGATGCGATCGAAAGGCTCGTACCAGGCGTGCATCGACAGGTCGAACGTGCCGTTGTGGATCGGCAACAGCCAGCGGCCCTTGAGGTCGATGTGGGCTTGCAGGGTTTGTTCGGGTTGCATGTGCACGTGCGGCCAGTCGACGTTGTAGGCACCGGTTTCCATCAGGGTCAGATCGAATGGGCCGTACTGTTCGCCGATGCGTTTGAAACCGTCGAAGTAGCCGCTGTCGCCGCTGAAGAAGATGCGTGTATCGCCGTCGATCATCACCCACGAGGCCCAGAGGGTGCTGTTGCTGTCGAACAGGCCACGGCCGGAAAAGTGCTGCGATGGGGTGGCGATGAACCGGATGCCATCGACTTCCGTGCCTTGCCACCAATCCAGTTGGCGGACTTTGCTGGCGTCGATGCCCCACTTGATCAGGGTATCGCCTACGCCAAGTGGTGTAAGGAAGTATTTGGTCTTGTCCGCGAGCTTCAGCACCGCCTGATGATCCAGGTGGTCGTAGTGGTCGTGGGACAGGATCACCGCTTCAATCGGTGGCAATTGTTCCAGGCTGATCGGTGGCTGGTGGAAACGCTTGGGGCCGGCCCATTGCACCGGGGAGGCTCGCTCGGCGAAGACCGGGTCGGTGATCCAGAACTTGTCGCGCAGCTTGAGCAACACCGTGGAGTGGCCCAGGCGATAAACACTGTGGTTGGGCGCTGCGATCAGCGCGGCTTGAGTCAGGGCCTGCACCGGGACGGGCGCGCTCGGGCGCGTGTCACGCGGTTTGTGGAAGATCATATTCCACAGGATCCGTAGCGTCTTGCGAAAGCCTTCGCGCTTCACAGGCGCATGATTTCGGTAGGCTCCCTCGACCTGACGAGAAGCTTCAGGCGTAGAGGCGTTATCCGTTGGGGAACTTGAATTGGCCATAACTGGATAGCTCCAGAGAAACCGTAAACATTTCGGCTTCTCACGGTGGGACGATAAATGGCCAAGGCACGCACGCATCAGCCGGACTTTCTATTTTTTACTGGGCAGGATTAACAAAACATTACACTGCACAGTGTAGTTTCTAGGTTGCATCAAAGTCGATGACAAGTAAACTGCTGAGTGTAATTCTCCCCTTCTTCCTGCCGAAGCGTACTTATGACAGCTCCACAGCGCCTCACCGACCGAAAACGCCAAGCGATCATTCAAGCCGCGATCAACGAATTCCGTGACAACGGTTTCGAAATCACCAGCATGGACAAGATTGCTGCCACTGCCGGCGTGTCGAAGCGCACGGTGTACAACCACTTCCCCAGCAAGGAAGAGTTGTTCGCCGAAATCCTCAATCAACTATGGATCCGGGTGACGGCAGAACAGGAAACGTCCTACCGTCCCGACTTGCCTTTGCGCGACCAATTGCGCGAGTTGCTGATGGCCAAGTTGCAAATTTTGGGCGATGACAATTTTCTCGACCTGGCACGGGTGGCGATAGCGGCGACGATTCATTCCCCGGAGCGGGCGCAGGATATGGTGGCCCGCATGGGCGAGCGCGAAGAGGGGCTGACGGTGTGGATTCGGGCCGCTCAAGCGGATGGCCGATTGAAGGCCGTGGCTCCCGAATTCGCTGCTCAACAGATCCATGGCCTGCTCAAGTCTTTTGCATTCTGGCCGCAGATTTCCATGGGCAAGCCGGGCTTGCCACCCGATGAACAACACCGGGTGGCTGAATCCGCGCTGGACATGTTTCTGGCCTGCTACCAGTTGCAATAAATGACAATGTCAGCCGTGCTATCGAAGGTTTGGTCTCTCTGAATCAAACACCGCAATGTGTTTCAGAATGAAACTGGCGCCGGGGCTATAGTGAGCCCCAGTCCCAGCGCCATGCAGAGAACACCATGACCACCACGCCCACCGAAACCACCGCCCCCGTCGATCACCTGCGTTTCCATCGCCCTCACGCCCACTTGGCGCCGACGTTTGGCAATGACAAGTTTGCCCTGCGCGCCGAAGCCTTTGCGCGGTTCTTCGGAACACCGACGTTTCTCGGCGCACAAACGCTGATAGTCGTCGCCTGGGTGTGCCTCAACCTGTCCGGTGTCACCCACTTCGATGCGTACCCGTTCATCCTGCTCAACCTGGCTTTCAGCCTGCAATCGGCCTATGCCGCGCCTTTGATTCTGTTAGCCCAGACTCGCCAGGCCGCACGGGACAAAGCCCAATCCGATGCCGATGCGCAGCACCGCGAAGCGCTGGCGACCGCCAACAGTGAGCGTCAAGCGGAAGCCGCGAAAAACAGCGCACAACTGCTGGAGCTGCTTGAACAGAACACCCGCCTCACGGAGATGACCAAGGCCCTCACCGAGCACATCGAAAACCTGACCACGGAAATGCATCAACATTTCGTGCGCAAGGATGAGCCACAGGCCTGAGCGCTTTCACGGCAGTTTCAGCGCCCGCCCCAACTCATCGAACAACGTGACCACCGAGCGCAAGGCGCGGCAGTCGGGACGGGTCAGCAGCCACAGCGCGGTGTCGTATCCGTGCAACGGCTCGCCCAGCGGCCGTAATCCGTCGCCAATCAAAAAGTCCGGCAACGCCGCTACACCCAGCCCCGCCCTCACCAGCTCGGTCACCGAAAGCATGCTGTTGCAGCGATAGCCCGGCGTTACGCCCGGCAAGGCCTGGCGACGCCAGGTAACGGTCGGGTGATCCGGCAGGAAGTCATCCGGGGCGATCCAGGTCAATGAGGCCAGGTCAGTAGTATTGACCGATTGCAGATATCGCTCGCTGGCACACACGCGGTAGGAAATATCCGCCAGGCGTCGTCCCACCAAATGCTCCGGTGGCGTGCGGGTCAGGCGCAGGGCGATATCGGCGTCCCGACGGCTGAGGTTGGCAAAATCATTGGACGTGCTGAGCTCGAGCGTCAGCGCCGGATAGTTCGGCATGAACTGCGCCAGCGCCGGCAACAGTAATTCTTGCAGGACCGAATCGGTACAGGTCAGGCGCACGATGCCGCTGACCACTTCACCGCCCTGCTCCACACCGATGCGCGCCGCCTCCAGCGCCTGCTCAGCGCGCTCGGCCTGTTCAGCCAGCGACTGCGCGAGGGTGGTAGGCAGGTACCCGGCGCGGCTTTTTTCGAACAATTGCTGACCCAGTGCAGCCTCCAGCCGGCGCACTGCTCGAAACACCGTCGAGACGTCCACCTTCTGCAGTTGTGCGGCCCGGGCCAGGGAGCCGCCGCGCACCAGGGCGAGGATCAGGGCCAGGTCCGCGTAATCCAGTCGGTATTGCATGGCTGCATTGATCACTTGGGAAAACGCCAATATTGAGTGCGTGAACGCCAATCTATAGTGGCCACCAGGAATCAACAAGTGCAGAGGCCCTCATGGAAAACCGTCAGATTCGCATCGCCCTGATCGGCGACTACGACCCACAAGTCACCGCCCACCAGGCCATTCCCATCGCCCTCGAAATGATCGCCGGACACGCTGGCCTGAACCTGCAATGGCAGTGGCTGGCCACCGATGAAATCCACGCCGAGACACCCCTGCACACATTCGATGGTTTCTGGTGTGTACCGGCCAGCCCGTATCGCAACATGGACGGTGCATTGTTGGCGATTCGCTTTGCCCGCGAACAACAGCGACCTTTCCTCGGCACCTGCGGTGGTTTTCAACACGCGGTGCTGGAATATGCGCGCAATGTGCTGGGCTGGTCGGATGCCGAACACGGCGAGACGGTGCCCGATGCAACGCGGGCGCTGCTGACGCCACTGTCGTGCGCGCTGGTGGAAGCGGTCGATACGATTCATTTGCTTGAGGGTTCGTTGATCGCCGAGGCGTATGAAACGTCCGAGATACGTGAAGGCTATCGCTGTCGTTATGGTGTGAATCCGCAATTCGAGAGGGAGCTGCTCAAGCGGGAACTTCACGCCGTCGGCCACGATTCGGAACAAGGACTGCGCGCGGTCGAACTCAGTGGCCATCCGTTCTTTGCCGCGACCTTGTTCCAGCCCGAACGAGCAGCGCTCAAGGGCGTCTTGCCGCCGTTGGTCAGCGCATTTGTCAAAGCCTGTGCGGGGCGCTCGTCATGATCGCCGATACGCCTGCGGCGCCTTACTACGCGGTGATCTTCACCTCGGTGCGCACCGAGGGCGATATGGGTTACGCCGAAGCGGCCGCACAGATGCTGGAACTGGCCCGTGAACAGCCGGGGTTTCTCGGGGTGGAATCGGCGCGGGGCGATGATGGGCTTGGGATTACGGTGTCGTACTGGGCCAGTGAGG
>NZ_AKJM01000186.1 GCF_000282335.1 Pseudomonas sp. GM48 | reverse complement strand
CGCGTCAGCTGGACTCACGACTGCTTCGCAGCCGAACGCAGCCTCGCGGGCTCGGCAGCTGCTACAGAGGGTGTTGCTGCTTTACGCTCTCACTCGCAGGGTCAGGCCCTTGAGGAAATTGCGCAGCAGCTGGTCGCCGCACGGGCGATAGTTGGTGTGGCCGAACTTGCGGAACAGCGCGCTCAGCTCAGGCTTGGACACCGGGAACCCGGCGGCCTTGAGGATCGCGTGCATGTCGTCTTCTTTCAGCTCGAACGCCACCCGCAGCTTTTTCAGGATGATGTTGTTGGTCACTGGCACTTCGATCGGCTGCGGCGGACGGCTTTCGTCCTTGCCGCGCTTGAAGATCACCAGGCCATCGAGGAAATGCGCCATGACGTCGTCCGGGCAGCGTACGAAGCCTTCCTCGTCTTCTTCTTTCTTGTCGAGGTACGTCACCAGGTCTTTCAGGGCCACGTCCATGCCACCGAGCTTGATGATCTCGATGACTTTCTTGTCGCTGATGTCGAGCATGTAGCGCACGCTGCGCAGTACGTCGTTATGGATCATGTGTGCAGTCCTGATAATTCAGCTATGGGCGCCGCCGAAAACAGCAGCACCGAAAGGTGTGGCGGCGCGGGAAGTCTTAGAACTTCTCTTTGCCGGACAAGTAGCGCCATTGCCCCACGGGCACTTTGCCGATGGACACGCCGCCGATGCGGATGCGGCGGATGGCGACGACCTTCAGGCCGACGGCCTGACACAGTTGAGCGATGATGCCCGGTTGCGGGTTCTTCATGGCAAAGCGCAGGCGGTTTTCGTTCTGCCAACTGGCCTTGACCGCCGGCAATTCCTTGCCCTTGTAGGTCAGGCCGTGGTTCAGGCGGTTCAGGCCGTGAGCCACCATCTCGCCTTCAACCTCGACCACATACTCCTGCTCGATCTTGCTGGAGTCGGCGGTGAGCTTGCGCAGGATTTTCCAGTCCTGGGTGAACACCAGCAGACCGCTGGCGTTGGCCTGCAGGTCGGTGCTGGCGGTCAGGCGCAGGAAGTGCCCGCGCAACGGGCGCTTGCCGTAGCGGTGTTCTTCGCTCAGGGTCTCGGCGCCGAGGGTGGCCATGGCGGTGTCTGCGTCCATGCCGGCCGGCACGTTGAGCAGCAGGGTCACCGGTTCCGGCGCGGTGGCCTTGGCTTCTGGATCAAGCTCGACTTTCTGGGTGTCGACCTTGAATTGCGGCTCGTCGATGACCACGCCGTCGACGGTGACCCAGCCGCCCTCGATGAACAGCTCAGCCTCCCGACGGGAACAGCCGACGAGTTCGATGAGGCGTTTGGAGAGACGAATCGGGTCAGTCATGTCAGGGCCGTAACAAAAAGGGGGTGGGCATTGTACCTGCCTGGCGCCGGTTAATCGCGGTTACATTTACGCCGCGAGGCTTTTTGTGGGAGCGGGCTTGCTCGCGAAGGGGCCATCAACCTCAACAATTATGTTGGCTGACACACCGCCTTCGCGAGCAAGCCCGCTCCCACAGTGGTTGTGTGTTGTGTCATCCATGTCGTGATTTTTGTTGGGGCTGGCGCAAGCGCATGTGCAGCAGCGGATACGGCTGGCCCATGCCATCGACTTCCGAGCGGCCGATGACCTCGAAACCCTGCTTGAAGTAAAAGCCGAGGGCTTGCGGGTTTTGTTCGTTGACGTCCAGTTCGACGGCGTTCAGGTGTTCCAGGGCATAGCGCAACAGTTTCTTGCCCAGGCCCTGGCCGCGATGGTCGGGGTCGATGAAGAGCATTTCGATCTTGCCTGCCGCGACGCCGGCGAACCCGCTGATGCGCTGGCTCGAATCCCTGGTGCAGATCAGCATCACCGAGTCGAGGTAGCGGGTCAGCACCAGGTTTTTCAGCAGTTCGATGTAGCTGTCTGGCAGGAAGTCGTGGGTGGCACGTACCGAGGCCTCCCAGACCCGGGTCAATTCTTCGTAGTCGCTGAATTTCGGCGTGTGGATGACCGAATGCTGACGCATGCCCGTCTGCTCCTTATGCAGTGGTTGATAGGAATCCTTCCATCTGCAAACGATAGCCGTAAAAAAGCCCCGCATCTCGTCAAGAGAGCGGGGCTTTGTGTATTTTTTGCGTTTAGATCTGTTCAGCCCACAGATCGTATTCGTCGGCGTCGGTCACTTTGCACCAGACCTTGTCGCCCGGCTTGAGGTTGCTGCCGTTGTCGATGAATACGTTGCCGTCGATTTCCGGCGCGTCGAAGAAGCAGCGGCCCACCGCGCCTTGCTCGTCGACTTCATCGACCAGCACTTCGATCTCGCGGCCGATGCGCATTTGCAGGCGCGCCGAGCTGATGGCCTGCTGGTGCGCCATGAAGCGCTCCCAGCGGTCTTGCTTGACGTCGTCCGGGACGACCTCCAGGTCCAGGTCATTGGCCGGTGCACCTTCTACCGGCGAGTACTGGAAGCAGCCGACGCGGTCGAGTTGTGCTTCGGTCAGCCAGTTCAGCAGGTACTGGAAATCTTCTTCGGTTTCGCCCGGGAAGCCGACGATGAAGGTCGAACGGATGATCAGGTCCGGGCAGATTTCGCGCCAGTTCTTGATCCGCGCCAGGGTCTTGTCTTCGAAGGCCGGGCGTTTCATCGACTTCAGCACTTTCGGGCTGGCGTGCTGGAACGGGATGTCCAGGTACGGCAGGATCTTGCCGGCGGCCATCAACGGGATCAGCTCGTCAACGTGTGGGTACGGGTAAACGTAGTGCAGGCGAACCCAGACGCCGAGGGTGCTCAGGGCTTCGCAGAGTTCGGTCATGCGGGTTTTCACCGGCGCGCCGTTCCAGAAACCGGTGCGGTACTTCACATCGACGCCGTAGGCGCTGGTGTCCTGGGAGATCACCAACAGCTCTTTGACGCCGGATTTGACCAGGCGCTGGGCCTCGTCGAGCACGTCGCCCACCGGACGGCTGACCAGTTTGCCGCGCATCGACGGGATGATGCAGAAGCTGCAGCTATGGTTGCAGCCTTCGGAAATCTTCAGGTAGGCGTAGTGGCGCGGGGTCAGTTTGATGCCTTGCGGCGGCACCAGGTCGATCAGCGGGTTGTGGTCCTGGCGCGGCGGCACGACGTCGTGCACGGCGTTGACCACTTGCTCGTACTGCTGCGGACCGGTCACGGCCAGCACGCTCGGGTGTACGTTGCGAATGTTGCCTTCTTCGACGCCCATGCAGCCGGTCACGATGACCTTGCCGTTTTCCTTGATGGCTTCGCCGATCACTTCCAGGGACTCGGCCTTGGCCGAATCGATGAAGCCGCAAGTGTTGACTACCACGACGTCGGCGTCCTGGTAGGTGGACACCACGTCATAGCCTTCCATGCGCAGCTGGGTAAGGATGCGCTCGGAGTCGACCAGTGCTTTGGGGCAACCCAGGGATACGAAGCCAACCTTTGGATTGGCCGGCGCAGGAGTGGTGGACATGTCTAACCTCGGTATTTTGTGACGCCGCTTGCCGGGCAGGGCAAAACCGACGGACGGGCGCTTGAACTGCGCCTCTGATCAAAAAGTGCGCAATTCTAGCGATGAGTCGCTCACTTGACCAGCTTTATGCAGGGAAATACGACGAGTGCTGCGCTATGCTTCGCGCCGTTACGCTTTACTGGGTTTTTACTGTCAACAAAACGTCTGTAACGTGAAGTAAAACAGCGCATGCTGCACGACAAAGCATAGTGCTTCTTTCAAAGAAGCCCGGGTCTGAGAAGTAGGAGTGGTGGATGGGTCAGGCAAGTAGTCAGGCTGCAGGTGCCGAGCATTCGGCGGTGAAGCCGATCGGCATGCTGGTCGCGGCAGTCGGGGTGGTTTATGGCGATATCGGCACCAGTCCGTTGTACACCCTCAAAGAAGTGTTTTCCGGAGGCTATGGCGTACCGGTCAACCATGACGGGGTGCTGGGGATCCTGGCGCTGATCTTCTGGTCGCTGATCTGGGTCGTGTCGATCAAGTACATGATGTTTGTGCTGCGCGCCGACAACCAGGGCGAAGGCGGGATCATGGCCTTGACCGCACTGGCCCGGCGGGCGGCGTCGGGGCACGCGAAATTGCGCACGTTGCTGGTGGTCTGCGGACTGATCGGTGCGGCGTTGTTCTATGGCGACAGCATGATTACCCCGGCGATTTCCGTGCTGTCGGCAATTGAAGGCCTGGGCCTGGCATTCGAGGGCATCGATCATTGGGTCGTGCCACTGTCACTGGTGGTGCTGGTCGCGCTGTTTCTGATTCAGAGTCACGGTACCGCGCGGATCGGCATTCTGTTCGGGCCGATCATGGTTACCTGGTTCCTCGTGCTGGGCGCACTGGGCGTCTATGGCATCAGCCAGCATCCGGAAGTCCTGCAAGCGATGAATCCGGTATGGGGTGTACGTTTCTTCATGGTCCATCCGGGCATGGGCGTGACGATTCTCGGCGCCGTGGTGCTGGCATTGACCGGTGCCGAAGCGCTGTACGCGGACATGGGCCACTTCGGCCGCAAGCCGATTGCACGTGCGTGGTTCATCCTTGTACTGCCGGCGTTGGTGCTGAACTACTTCGGCCAGGGCGCCTTGCTGCTGGGCGACCCGGAAGCGGCTCGTAACCCGTTCTACCTGTTGGCACCGAGCTGGGCATTGATCCCGCTGGTCGGCCTGTCGACCCTGGCCACGGTGATTGCCTCGCAAGCGGTGATTTCCGGTGCGTTCTCCCTGACCCGTCAGGCGATCCAGCTCGGTTACATTCCGCGCATGCACATCCGGCACACCTCCAGCGCCGAACAAGGCCAGATCTACATCGCCGCGGTGAACTGGGCGCTGATGGTTGGTGTGATCCTGCTGGTGATTGGTTTCGAATCCTCCGGCGCTCTGGCTTCGGCCTATGGCGTGGCGGTGACGGGCACAATGCTGATGACCACCATCCTGGTGTCGGCGGTAATACTGCTGTTGTGGAAGTGGCCTCCGGTTCTTGTGGTGCCGATGCTCTTGGGTTTCCTGCTGGTAGACGGTGTGTACTTCGCCGCCAACGTGCCGAAAATCATTCAGGGCGGTGCATTCCCGGTAATCGCCGGTTTCGCCTTGTTTGTGCTGATGACCACCTGGAAGCGCGGCAAGCAATTGCTGGTGGAGCGCATCGATGAAGGTGGGCTGCCACTGCCGATCTTCATCAGCAGCATCGCCGTGCAACCGCCCCATCGCGTGCAGGGCACGGCAGTGTTCCTCACCGCGCGACCGGACGCCGTGCCCCACGCGCTGTTGCACAACTTGTTGCATAACCAGGTACTGCACGAGCAAGTGGTGCTGCTGACGGTGGTCTACGAAGACATCCCGCGGGTGCCGCCATCACGACGGTTCGAGGTCGATGCCTACGGCGAAGGTTTCTTCCGGGTGATCCTGCATTTCGGCTTCATCGATGAGCCGGACGTGCCACAGGCGTTGAAGCTGTGTCATCTCGATGAACTGAACTTCAGCCCGATGCGCACCACGTACTTCCTCAGCCGCGAAACGGTCATCGCCTCCAAGCTCGAAGGCATGTCGCGCTGGCGTGAGGCGCTGTTTGCGTTCATGTTGCAGAACGCCAATGGCAACCTGCGCTTCTTCAATCTGCCGTTGAACCGGGTGATTGAACTGGGTACTCAGGTGGAGATGTAAGCGACCCACAAAAAGCCCCCGTTGCCATTGCGGCAGCGGGGGCTTTTTTGTACCTGAGTACAAAACTGGAAGACTATGAAGATCCAGTGTGGGAGCGGGCTTGCTCGCGAAAGGGGCGTGTCAGTCGACATAGATGCAATTTGACACACCGCTTTCGCGAGCAAGCCCGCTCCCACAGGGGATGTGTGGCGTGTGGTGGAATGAAAAAGCCCCCGCTACCGTGAGGTAACGAGGGCTTTTTGCGGGCTGTCAGATCACTCTGTAGCAGCTGTTTCCTTCGGCTGGCGCTTCTCGATGATCTCTACCAGACGCTTGGCCAGCGCCGGGTAGTTCTCGTCGAAGTGGTGGCCGCCGGGCAGTTTCATCGCTTCGCCTACCGCAGTCTTGTCGGTGCAGCCGCTTTCGTCGGTTTCTTCTTCACCGTAGATGCACACCACTTTGGCGGCTGGCAGCTTGGCCATTTCCGGGCCGGTGGCGGCTTCCTTGCCAGCGTTGCCGAGCCAGCCTTCGACTTCGATTTCAAAGCTGCCAGTACGGGCGAAGGCCAGCAGGATGATTGCGTCAACGCGATTCTGCTCCGACTCGGCCAGGCGGTTGTAGATCGCCGGCAGAACATCCGCGCCGAACGAGTAGCCGGTCAGGATGAAGCGCTTGGTGCCCCATTTCTGCCGGTAGTGTTGCATCAGTTCAGCCAGGTCCAGCGCGCTTTGCTCCGGGCTCTTGTGCTGCCAGTAGTAGCGCAGGGTGTCGATGCCGACCACCGGATAGCCGATCTTGGCCATCTCGCCCGCCACGTCGCGATCGAGGTCGCGCCAGCCGCCGTCGCCGGACAGGAACAGGGTCACGGTGTCCCTGGCCTGGCCTGCCGGTACTTCGACCACCGGGATCTGCAGGCCGCCAGCGGCTTTGTCGCCACCGACGAGGATCTTGCGCAGTTCGTTGTTCAACACTTGCGGCAGGTTGATGTCGTAGTCGCTGATGCTGGTTTCGGCATTGACCTGGTCGCGCACAAAACCGGCGCTGGTGTCGTCCGGGTTGTCGTTCCAGGCTGCCAGCCAGTGGCCGTGGGCGGCGCTTTTCGGCAGCAGGTGAGTGCAGCCACCCTTTTCCAGAGCCAGGTCGACCGAGACGGCGTAAGCCTTGTCGTCCTTTTGCTCGGACAACCAGCGCCAGGCCAGCACGGCGCCCGGGCCGATGCCACTGACCAGGGTCGCCGGGCCTTTGAGCTCTCGCAGGCCCGATTGCAGGGCACGGCTTTGCAGCAGGCAGTCCTTGGGCAGGATCACCTGGACAATCTGCGCCGAGCCACTGCGGCTCAGGGTCATCAATTGCTTGTCGCTGAGTTTCTGGTCTTCGTTGACCGCCACCAGCACCTGGGCGCGTGGCGTGGTGCCGGGGATGACACGGGTCATCGCCGCACCATCGGCCGGGGTCAGCCATTCGAGGGTCGGTTCCGGTGCCGGGCGTTTCAGGTACCAGTAACCGCCACCGAGAATCAGGGCCACTATCACCAGTGTGCCCAGTACATACCGCAAGGAGCGTTGAATCATCAGCGTTTCACCAATCCGGTCAAGCCGCCCGCGATCAGGGCAGCAGTGTCGGCCAGCGCAACCAGCGGATCGAGTCCGGCGGGCACGGCCATATAACGGGGTTCCCAATCAGGCTGGAACTTGTCTTTGAAGCGGCGCAAGCCTTGGAAGTTGTATAGCTGCTCACCACGGCGGAATACCATCGAGCCCAGGCGCTGGGTCAATGGCGCGCCGCGGCGGGGTTGTAACCCCGACAACGGCACCATGCCCAGGCTGAAACGCGCGTATCCATGATTTTTATAATGTTGAATCAGGCCGACCATCATGAACTCCATGGTCAGCTTCGGGGCATCCGGGTGCGCGCGCATCAGGTCGAGGCTGGCCAGGTCATGACCATAAGTCTCGAGCAAGTTGGCGAACGCCACCGGGCGCCCTTCGAAACGAATCACCGCGATGCGGAAATACTTGAGGTAGTCATCGCTGAAGCGGCCCAGCGAAAAACCTTTCTCCCGGACGTTCTTGCCGGTCAGCCAGGCATCGGAAATCACCTTGAGCTCATCCATCGGCGCGTGACCGGGCTCGAAGATTTCCAGCGACAGGCCGTCACGGGTGCCACGGTTCCAGGTGTAGCGCAGGTCCTTCATCTCTTTGCCCTTGGCTTCGAGATCAAAACGCTTCAGGTCGACCCGGGCTTCTTCGCCGAGCTTGATCGCCGTCAGGCCGATGTCCATGTAGTACGGCAGGTTCTCTGCGCGCACTTGATAGAACACAGGGCGGGCGTGGTGGATGTCGCACAGGTCGCGGAACTGCCAGATCATTTCCGCCCGTTGCTGGCCCGGGCCGATCGGGTCATACAGCGCCACCAGGCTGCGGCCGCGACGGGCGTACATCAGGAACGCCTCGTCGTTGGGGTGGAACAGCAGCGCCTTGTCACCGGTCAGGGCCAGGCCGCCATCCGGTTGGGCCGATGCCATGAGGATCTTGCTGGCGCGTTCCAGTTCGTCGGGCGTCGGCAGGTGTATGACCGGACGCGCAGTGCGCAGCAGCCAGGTCAGCGACACCACCACCAGCAGCACCGCGGCACCGAGCAGCGAACGCAGGCCGCGAGGGGCATCGGCGTCGAGGGTGAACTGCCACCAGAGTTGGTGGCTGTAGGGAACGTCCTGATAGGCGAACAGCAGCAGCCAGATCGATGCGCCAAGCACGCACAGGCTCGCTACCAGGTACAACGGCGAGAATGGCACTTCGGTCAGGCGGCTGGGGCGGTAGAACGAGCGGCGGAATACCCCGAGCAGGCTCGCCGTCAGCACCATCAGGCTGGCTTCTTCCCAGTCAAAACCCTTGAGCAGCGAGAGCAGGGCGCCGACCAGCAACAGAATGGTGGTCAGCATCCACGCGGCTGACAGCCGGCGACGCAGCCCCTGGGCCAGCAACAGGCACAGAACGCCGACCAGGCTGGCGCCAAAGTGCGAAGCATCGACCAGTCGATGGGGGATCAGAAAACCGATGTGTTCCAGGCGCGTGTCGATTTCCGGGGTGGCACCGGAGAACAGCAGGACAACACCGGACAGGAATACCAGCACTGCCAGTATCGGAGCCGCCAGGCCTGAGGCTGCGCGCAATGTCTGGCGTGTCTGGAACAGGCGCTGGCCTTCGTTGATCAGCAGCAGCAGGCAGGCCACCAGTAGCGGCAGGACCACGTAGATCAAGCGATAGAGCAGCAGGGCGGCCGCCAGTGGCGCGGCGCCAAGGGTGTCGGAAAACGCAGCCAGCAAAATTGCCTCGAACACCCCGACGCCGCCCGGCACATGGCTGAGCACACCGGCGGCCAAAGCCAGCAGGTACACCAAAAGGAACGCGCCGAAGGGCGGTGTTTCCGGCAGCAGCAGATAGAGCACGGTCGCGGCGGCGGCTACGTCCAGAGCGGTGATGATCAATTGCAGGAACGTCAGTCGAAGACCGGGCAGGCGCAAGGTGCGGCGCCCAACCTTGACCAGCAGGTTGTCCGGGTAAGGCTGTTCCGGCAGTCGACGGCGGTAGATGCCTAAGGCCAGCACCGAAAACAACACGAGCACGGCAGTCGCTACCACACCCAGCAAGGTCTCGGAGAGCCCCAGCGCGGTGGACGCGGCAGACAGGTCGCTGAGCGTCGCCAGGGCGGCCAGCGGCGGCAGGGCGCAACCCAGCGACAGGCTGGCGAACAGCGTCATGCGGGCGACTTCAGCCGCTCCCAGGCCGTGACGGGCATAGAGTCGATAGCGAACCGAGCCACCCGACAACATTGAAAGACCGATGGCGTTGCCAATGGCAAAGGCCGTGAAGCCGCCCACTGCCAGTGTGCGCGGTGCCAGGTTCACCTCGGCATAGCGGCTGGCCGACCATTCGTAGCCAAGCAGAATGATGAAACCCACTATGGTTGCGCCCAGAGCGCCCATCAAGGCAGGTTTCGGAACTTCGAGGATCGAGTCGTGCAGCGCGTAAAGGTCGAGCTCGCTCAACAGATGACGACAGGCGATCAGCGCGATCGCGAACAACAGCAGGGTGACCGCCAGGCCAATGGGTTGACGGTACTTGCTCAACCGATCGAGCAGGCGCAGACGCTCAGCCTTGATCGGTTGTGTTGCTGTGACAGTGTCTTGTGAATCAGACGAGTTGGCGCGCATCAATCACCTCTTGGATTGTGCGCGACAGGATGGGGGTATCCAGCCAAGTTACCAATCCCTGTAGAAAAAAATAATCACAAATATTAACGCCTATCACCCGGCAACAGGGGGCGGCGCGTTATCAGTCGTGAAGGCTTCAGCCTGCGATAGAGCATAGTCTGAACTCAGCGTATGAGTGACCCCAAACGGCTTGCTACACAGTGACAGATCATTGTTGCGAAAGGACTTTTTCAACAGATACAAAAAAGGCCACTCTTTCGA
>NZ_AKJM01000185.1 GCF_000282335.1 Pseudomonas sp. GM48 | reverse complement strand
CCACACTGAATCGAGTACGCCTGCAATCAGTTGTCGTAACCCAGGTTCGGCGCCAGCCAGCGCTCGGTCACGCTCAGTTCCTGGCCTTTGCGCGAGGTGTAGCTCTGCACCTGGTCCTTGTCGATCTTGCCCACGGCAAAGTATTGCGCCTGCGGGTGAGCGAAGTACCAGCCGCTGACCGCCGCTGCGGGGAACATGGCGTAGTGTTCGGTGAGGAACACGCCGCTGCGGCCTGCGCGCATTTCCTGGGCTTCGGGATCGAGCAGGGCGAACAGCTGGGCTTTCTCGGTGTGATCCGGGCAGGCCGGGTAGCCCGGGGCAGGGCGGATGCCGCTGTATTGCTCTTTGATCAGGGCTTCGTTGTCCAGCACCTCATCCTTGGCATAACCCCAGTACTCTTTACGCACCTGTTGGTGCAGCCACTCGGCGCACGCCTCGGCCAGGCGGTCGGCCAGGGCCTTGACCATGATCGAGTTGTAGTCATCGCCAGCGTCCTGGTAGGCCTTGGCCACTTCTTCGGCGCCGATGCCGGCGGTGGTGATGAAACCACCCACGTAGTCGGTCACTTCACTGTCTTTCGGGGCGACGAAGTCGGCCAGGGAGAAGTTTGGCTTGCCGTCGGTCTTGATGATCTGCTGGCGCAAGTGGTGCAACTTGGCCATTGGCTTGCCGTCATCGCCATAGAGCTCGATATCGTCGTCATGCACCTGGTTGGCCGGCCAGAAACCGAACACCGCGCGGGCGCTGATCAGCTTTTCGTCGATCAGTTTGGTGAGCATTTCCCGGGCATCGTTGTACAGCGAGGTGGCGGCTTCACCGACCACTTCGTCCTGGAGGATGCGCGGGAACTTGCCGGCCAGGTCCCAGGACACAAAGAACGGTGTCCAGTCGATGTATTCGGCCAGAACATTGAGGTCAATGTTGTCCAGCACCCGCGCCCCGGTGAAGGTTGGCTTGACCGGGGTGTAGCTCGCCCAGTCGAATTGCGGCTTCTTGGCAATAGCTGCGCCATAGCTCAAACGTTCGGTGCGGGCGCTGCGGTTGGACGTGCGCTCGCGAACTTCGATGTAGTCCTGGCGGGTTTTTTCGACGAAACCGGCCTTGAGTTCCTTGGACAGCAACTGGGTCGCCACGCCCACGGCGCGGGAAGCATCGGTGACGTAGATCACCGCATCGTTGCTGTACTTCGGCTCGATCTTCACCGCCGTGTGGGCCTTGGAGGTGGTGGCGCCACCGATCATCAACGGCAGGTGGAAGTCCTGGCGCTGCATTTCGCGGGCGACATGGACCATCTCATCCAGCGACGGGGTGATCAGGCCGGACAGGCCGATGATGTCGCACTTCTGCTCCTTGGCCACCTGGAGGATTTTCTCCGCCGGTACCATCACACCGAGGTCGACGATGTCATAGCCGTTGCAACCGAGCACGACGCCAACGATGTTCTTGCCGATGTCGTGCACGTCGCCCTTGACCGTGGCCATCAGGATCTTGCCCTTGGCTTCCGGCTTGTCGCCTTTTTCCAGCTCGATGAACGGGATCAAATGCGCGACCGCCTGCTTCATCACGCGAGCGGATTTCACCACTTGTGGCAGGAACATTTTGCCAGCGCCGAACAGGTCGCCGACGATGTTCATGCCAGCCATCAGCGGGCCTTCGATCACCTCGATCGGGCGGCTGAAGGACTGGCGCGATTCTTCGGTGTCTTCAACGATGTGGGTGGTGATGCCCTTGACCAGCGCATGTTCCAGACGCTTGTTGACGTCCCAGTTGCGCCACTCTTCGGTCTCGGCTTCCTTGACGCTGCCGTCGCCTTTGTACTTGTCGGCGATGGCGAGGAGGGCGTCGGTGCCTTCCGGGGTGCGGTTGAGGATCACGTCTTCCACGGCGTCGCGCAGTTCCACCGGGATCTGGTCGTAAATCTCCAGTTGGCCGGCGTTGACGATACCCATGGTCAGCCCGGAACGGATCGCGTACAGCAGGAACACCGAGTGGATCGCCTCACGCACCGGGTTGTTGCCGCGGAACGAGAACGACACGTTGGACACGCCACCGGAGGTCAGTGCATACGGCAGCTCGTCACGGATGTAGGCACACGCATTGATGAAATCGACGGCGTAGTTGTTGTGCTCTTCGATACCGGTGGCGACGGCGAAGATGTTCGGGTCGAAGATGATGTCTTCCGGCGGGAAGTCCACTTCGTTGACCAGAATGTCGTAAGAGCGTTTGCAGATTTCCTTCTTGCGCGCTTCGGTGTCGGCCTGGCCGGCCTCGTCGAAGGCCATCACCACCACTGCGGCGCCATAGCGCTTGCACAGTTTGGCGTGGTGAATGAACTGCTCGACGCCTTCTTTCATGCTGATCGAGTTGACGATGCCCTTGCCCTGAATGCACTTCAGGCCGGCTTCGATCACTTCCCACTTGGAGGAGTCGATCATGATCGGTACGCGGGAGATGTCCGGTTCGCCGGCAATCAGGTTGAGGAAGGTCACCATGGCCTTCTTCGAATCGAGCATCCCTTCGTCCATGTTGATGTCGATCACCTGGGCACCGGCTTCGACCTGCTGCAGGGCGACTTCCAGGGCTTCGGTGTAGTTGTCTTCGCGAATCAGCCGGGCGAACTTGGCGGAACCGGTAATGTTGGTCCGCTCGCCGACGTTGACGAACAGCGAACTGCGATCGATGGTGAAGGGTTCCAGGCCCGAGAGGCGGCAAGCCTTGGGAATGTCCGGGATTTCCCGCGGCGCATAACCGGCCACGGCCTTGGCGATGGCTTCGATATGACCCGGTGTGGTGCCGCAGCAGCCGCCGACAATGTTGAGGAAGCCGCTTTGGGCGAATTCTTCGATGACCTTGGCCGTTTCCGATGGCAATTCGTCGTACTCGCCGAATTCGTTCGGCAGGCCGGCGTTCGGATGCGCGGAAACGTGGGTGCCTGCCTTGTTCGACAGCTCTTCGAGGTACGGGCGCAATTCGCGGGCGCCGAGGGCGCAGTTCAGGCCAACCGAGATTGGCTTGGCGTGGGCCACGGAGTTCCAGAACGCTTCGGTAGTCTGACCCGACAAGGTGCGACCCGAGGCGTCGGTGATGGTGCCGGAAATCATGATCGGCAGTTCGACGCCCAGTTCCTCGAACACGCCTTGGACAGCGAAGATCGCGGCCTTGGCGTTCAGGGTGTCGAAAATGGTTTCGATCAGGATCAGGTCGGCGCCGCCCTCGATCAGGCCTTTGGTGGATTCGGTGTAGTTCTCCACCAGCTCATCGAAGGTCACGTTGCGGTAGCCGGGGTTGTTCACGTCCGGGGACAACGAGCAGGTGCGACTTGTAGGACCGAGCACGCCGGCAACGAAGCGCGGCTTGTCCGGGGTTTCCAGGGTCTTGGCGTCGGCAACCTTGCGCGCCAGGCGTGCGCCTTCTACGTTTAACTCATACGCCAGGCCTTGCATGCCATAGTCAGCCAGGGAGATCTGGGTGGCATTGAAGGTGTTGGTTTCCAGAATGTCGGCGCCGGCGTCGAGGTAGGCTTTCTCGATGCCACCAATCACGTCCGGGCGAGTCAGTACCAGCAAGTCGTTGTTGCCTTTGACATCGCTCGGCCAGTCAGCGAAGCGTTTGCCACGGTAATCCTGCTCTTCGAGCTTGTAGCTCTGGATCATCGTGCCCATACCGCCATCGAGAATCAGGATGCGCTCTTTGAGGGCGTGCTTGAGAGCTTGAAGGCGAACGCTGCGATCGGACATTTGGACTACTCGGTAAGACCATGACGAAGGGCCGGGATGATAGCAAACCTGTGCGCTTTTAGAGCATGACTCGATTTTGCATGAATATCGTTCATGTTGGTAAAGATGACAGACCGGTAGAATCGCGGCGTTTTTTCAGGATTCAGGACCAGGGACATGTCGTATCGCTTCGTCATCAGCACATTGCTGTTGTTTTTAAGCTGGGGCGCTGTGGCGCAAAGTCCGGCGATTTCCTCTGCCATTTCATACAGCCGCGACATTCAACCGATCTTCACTGAAAAGTGCGTGGCCTGCCACGCCTGCAACGACGCCGCCTGTCAGCTCAATCTGGGCAGCGGCGAGGGCGCGGCGCGTGGCGCCACGAAAGTCCCGGTTTATGACGGTGACCGCACTAAAGCAGTGGCGCCGACACGGCTGTTTTTGGACGCTTCCGGAAAAGCCGCCTGGCAGCAAAAGGGCTTCTATTCGGTGCTCGATGCCCAGGGCAGTCAGGCCGCATTGATGGCGCGGATGTTGGAGCTCGGTCACAAAACCCCGTTGCAGCCTAACGCCAGGCTGCCGGAGGACATCGTCCTGGGCCTGAACCGGGAAAACATGTGCGCCATGCCTGCGGAGTTTGACGGCTATGCCGCGTCGCACCCGAAGGAGGGCATGCCGCTGGCGGTGACCGGCCTGACCGATCAGCAGTACCAGACGCTGCAACGCTGGCTGGCGGCCGGGGCGCCTATCGACCAGCAGGGCCTGGTCCCCAGCGCAAAAGAAGCCCGACAAGTGCTCCAGTGGGAAAACCTGCTCAATGCGCCGGGTGCCCGGGAAAGTCTGGTGGGGCGCTGGTTGTACGAGCACTGGTTCCTCGCCCATCTCTACTTCACGGATGGCGAGCCAGGGCATTTCTTCCAGTGGGTGCGTTCGCGCACGCCAAGCGGCCAGCCGATTGACCTGATCAACACCCGGCGCCCGAACGATGATCCGGGCACGCAGTTTTACTACCGCTTGTGGCCGGTGCAGGGCGTGATCGTGCACAAGACCCATATCACCTATCCGCTGAGTTCGGCGAAGCTGGCGCGGGTCAAGTCACTGTTCTACAGCGGCAACTGGCAGGTCAACGCATTGCCGGGCTATGGGCCGCAAAGCCGGGCCAACCCGTTTGCCACCTTCGAAGCGATTCCGGCCCAGGCGCGCTATCAGTTCATGCTCGATAACGCCGAGTACTTTGTGCGCACGTTTATCCGTGGGCCGGTGTGTCGTGGCCAGATCGCCACGGACGTGATCCGCGATAATTTCTGGGCGCTGTTCCAGGCGCCCGAACACGACCTCTACATCATCGACCCGAACTATCGCGGGCAGGCCACGCCGTTGCTGGCCATGCCGGGGCAGAACGATGATGTCGGCAGCGTCCTCAGCCTGTGGCACGACTACCGCGACAAGCGTAATGAATACGAAGCCTTGCGCCGGGACAGCTATGCCGATCAGCCGGCGCCGAGCTGGTCGACCCTGTGGGCGGGCAATGACAATGCGCTGCTGAGTATCTTCCGCCATTTCGACAGTGCTTCGGTGACCAAAGGCCTGATCGGCGACGTGCCGCAAACGATGTGGCTGTTCGACTATCCGCTGCTGGAGCGCACCTACTATCAACTGGCAGTCAATTTCGATGTGTTCGGCAACGTGTCCCATCAGGCGCAGACACGGCTGTATTTCGACCTGATCCGCAATGGTGCCGAGCAGAACTTCCTGCGCCTGATGCCCGCCGATTCCCGGGATGGCTACCTCGATGATTGGTATCAGAACAGTGGCAAATTCAAGATGTGGCTGGACTACGAGACCATCGATAACGACAAGCCAACGGCACTGAGTCTGAACCCGCAGGATCCCAAACGAGATTTCGCCCGGCAATTGCTCGCCCGCTATGGCGATCTCAATGCCAGGCCAGATCCGATCAACCGCTGCGACGGTGCCTATTGCTCGCGGCCGAACATTGATCCGGACCTGCAACGTGCCGAGCAGGCGCTGAGCCGCCTGACCTCGCGTCCGGCGGCCGGGTTGAAAGTGATTGATCAACTGCCGGAAGCGACCATGCTGCGTATCGAAACCGGCAGCGGCAAGCGTGAGGTCTACAGCCTGCTGCGCAACCGTGCCCACAGCAACGTGGCGTTCCTGCTCGGCGAATCGCTGCGCTATCAGCCGGGGCTCGACACCCTGACGATTTTCCCGGGTGTGCTCAGCAGCTATCCGAACTTCATGTTCAACATTCCGGCCGAGCAAGTGCCGGCGTTTGTGGATGCAATGGAGAACGCCAGGGATACCGACAGCTTCGAGAAAATCGTCGAACGTTGGGGGATACGTCGCAGTCATCCGCAATTCTGGCCGTATTTCCATGACCTGAGCCGCTACATCCAGGAAACCGATCCGGTGGAAGAGGGCGTGCTGGACATGAATCGCTACGAGAACCTCTGAACCACCGCAGATCCCCTGTGGGAGCGGGCTTGCTCGCGAAAGCGGAGTGTCAGTCGCAATTGATTCGCCTGACACTCCGCTTTCGCGAGCAAGCCCACTCCCACAATTCTTTCCCGACAAAAATACTAGGACTTTGTCCGGCGCGTTGATTGGCGTAAACTGCGCCCAAGCCTGCGAGGAGTTTCCATGACCGCTATTACCATTACTGACGCCGCCCACGATTATCTGGCTGATCTGCTCTCCAAGCAGAACAGCCCGGGCATCGGCATCCGCGTCTTCATCACCCAGCCTGGCACCCAGTACGCCGAAACCTGCATTGCCTACTGCAAGCCGGGCGAAGAAAAACCCGAAGACACCGCGCTGGGGCTGAAAAGCTTCACTGCGTACATCGACCACTTCAGCGAAGCCTTCCTGGACGATGCCGTTGTCGACTACGCCACCGACCGCATGGGTGGCCAGCTGACCATCAAGGCGCCAAACGCCAAAGTACCGATGGTCAACGCCGACAGCCCGGTCAACGAGCGCATCAACTATTACCTGCAAACCGAGATCAACCCGGGGCTGGCCAGCCACGGCGGCCAGGTCAGCCTGATCGATGTGGTTGAAGACGGCATCGCTGTCCTGCAGTTCGGCGGTGGTTGCCAGGGCTGCGGCCAGGCCGACGTGACGCTGAAGGAAGGCATCGAGCGCACCTTGCTCGAACGTATTCCCGAGCTCAAGGGCGTTCGCGACGTGACCGACCACACGCAGAAAGAAAACGCCTACTACTAAGGTGTTCGCTGCGAAATGAAAAAACGGCGCTGTGGCGAGGGAGCTTGCTCCCGCTTGATGGCATAGCCATCACAAAATCAGTCGATGCATTTTCCCGTGATGGATGCGTTGGCTGATGTTGGGACCGCTTCGCGGTCCAGCGGGAGCAAGCTCCCTCGCCACAAGTGCTTCAGGGTCTGTAAAGATGCGCATGCCCCGCGCGATACAGCGATGACTCGCTGAAGTGGTCACTGCCCAGAACCCGACCCACCAGAATCAACGCCGTACGGCGAAAGCCTTTCGCCTCAACCTTCCCGGCAATATCCTCAAGCGTTCCCACCACCCAATCCTGATCTGGCCAGCTCGCGCGATGCACCACCGCAATCGGGCAATCGGCACCGTAATGCGGCACGAGCTCTTCTACGATCTTCGACAGGTGATTAACCCCCAAATGAATCGCCATGGTCGCACCGTGCTGCGCCAGGCTGGAGAACTCCTCTCCGGGTGGCATGGCGGTTTTGTCGGCGTAGCGAGTCAGGATCACGCTCTGTGAAACGTCCGGCAGCGTCAGTTCGGCGCCCAAAAGGGCCGCGCAAGCTGCCGTTGCGGTGACACCGGGCACGATCTCGAACGCAATGCCCAGCTCACGCAGATAGCGAATCTGCTCGCCAATGGCGCCGTACAGGCTCGGATCGCCGGAGTGCACTCGGGCCACATCCTGGCCTTTGGCGTGGGCGCTCTTGATCAGGTCGATGATCTGTTCCAGGTGCAGTTCGGCGCTGTTGACCACCTGTTCGGCACAATGACCTTCCAGTACGGCGGCTGGCACCAGAGAGCCGGCATAAATGATCACCGGGCAGCTACGAATCAGTCGCTGGCCCTTGACGGTAATCAGTTCGGGGTCGCCGGGACCTGCGCCAATGAAGTAGACGGTCATCGTCGGTTCCTGTGGGAAAAAGGGGGGTGAACAGGGCTTCAGATGAAGATTGTTCATGATCAATGGCGGGGATTATCGGGGTTTTTATGCCGCGCCGGCCAATGCCAGGGTCGCCTGGGCATATTTTTGTCGTGGGATCAGCAGTTTTGCCGGGGCCTTGGCCAGTTGTTCGGCCAGGGCCAGCGCGGCGCTTTCCGCCACGCCGTAGCAACCGGTGCGCTCAAACGCTATCTGCGATTGATGACTGAGTTGCTGCTCATAAGCGGCAAGTTGCTGGCTGCTGAAATACATCAATTCCAGGCCAATTTGCTTCGCCAGTTCGATCAGTGCAGGTTCGTTGCGCTTCAAATCGATGCTGGCCAGGGCCTTGATCTCATGAAGCGGGATCTGATGCGCTTCCAGCGCCTGGTCGAGCAGCGCCCGCAGCGTGCTGACGGGGCAGCCCCGCTGGCAGCCCAGGCCGACCACCAGGGTCGGCGCTGTGCTGGCAGCAGTCATGCGTGGTATTGACCATCGCTTTTGCGGCGGAACAACCAGGCGCTGATCAGGCCCAGGGCCAGCCAGAATGCCACGTTGGTCAGCTGCGAAGCGATTTTGAACTGGGCTTCCAGTGCTTGCGGAGCGAGCATCGAATGCACCTCCGGTTGCGGCGCGCCAATCACATGGGGAACGGCGAGGATCGCCACACCGAGGACTTTCATCAGCCAGTGGCGGCTGAACACAACCAGGGCGATACCGACGGCGGTGGAGGCGGCGGTGCCGATCCACCACAGTTGCCGTTGTGCCAGATCGGCTGCGGCAGTGCCGGGCAATTCAGGTGGCAGGCCGAGCGTCGGTGCGAGCACGAAGGTCGCATAACCGGCCAGGCCCCAGAGCAGGCCTTGAGAGGTTTTGGTCGGTGCACGCAAGGTGTATAGGCCGGCCAGCATCAGGGCGAAACCGACGGCCACCACCAGGTTGCCGCCAGTGGTCGACAGCACGCGCTGCCAGCCGTCTTCCGGCTCCCAGGCTTCGGCGTCGTGGGTGTGGGCAGCCATGGCGCCATCGGCGTGCTGGTGAACTTCAACAGCGGCCGGTTCGGCTTTTTCGTAGGTCTCGGCCTGCAAAATCAGCGGAGCGACCCAGAAGCTTTGCAGCAAGGTCAGCAACAGGGCGGCCAGCAGCCCGGTGAAACCTGCGGTTTGCGCAATACGCTTGATCATGTCGACAGCTCTCAATGGCACGGGAACGCGGAGCTGTGACGGGTATCGTGGGCGGCATTGTGCACCGCTTCGATGTGCGAGAAACCGGCGAAATAGACAAGGCAGGCGCCCAGGATCGACGCGCAGACGGCGGCGGTCAGACGTTGGGCCAGGGTAGAAGTGGTGCTGGTGGTGATGTGGCCGGTGCTGCTGATGATCGACATGGCGTATCCCTCTGGTCTGTCAGCGGGGAATAAGAGCGCATGCAAAACCTGCACGACCAGGCGCACAGCGTTTCAAACAGCGCCCGCCCACCGCGGGTTTGTTGGTTCAGTGATCGTACTGGTCACTTTGTGTTGCGGGCCGGTCTCCGGGCTCACGAGGGGCAAAGGCTTGGGCCTGTTCCTGCAAGCATCACCTTCCCATGCCGTAGTGGCACAGTGGATCTGATGCTTCGCTCGCTTACCGTTGCGGGGGCAGCACCGGACTGACATGGCTTAAGAGTAAAGCACATGATTCACCGGTTTCCCGTTTCACCCTGTGAAGGGCACCCGTAACAAGGCGTGTAGGAGAGCATGGGAGGGGGTTGGGCGTCAATTGGCA
Source organism: Pseudomonas sp. GM48 (assembly GCF_000282335.1). Taxonomy (GTDB): domain Bacteria; phylum Pseudomonadota; class Gammaproteobacteria; order Pseudomonadales; family Pseudomonadaceae; genus Aquipseudomonas. The sequence goes on along the minus strand of NZ_AKJM01000185.1, from coordinate 7,392 downwards.
AGGGTTCTCACTTGAAGTCGACACCCCCCTGTGGCGAGGGAGCTTGCTCCCGCTGGGTTGCGAAGCGACCCCCGACATTCCTCCTGACATACCTTGCAAGCAGGTATTGCGACGGCTTCGCCATCGAGCGGGAGCAAGCTCCCTCGCCACAGGGGATCGTGAGAGCTTCATGAACATTGACCCGCCCCAAGACCATGCGTAGCCTTGCGCTTTCGAGGTTCTTCGGCGTTTGCCGAAGCTAAGAAGGGAACGCGGTCAATGCCGCGGCTGCCCCCGCAACTGTGAACGGTGATGTTCGCTGCCACGCCACTGCAGGCTCAATCCATGAGTCCGGCGGGAAGGCGCAGCGAATGCCAGGCTCAAGGCCGGCACACCGTCAGCCAGGAGACCTGCCTCGACACAGATTCTCACTTTCAACCGGGCGGGGTGATCCGGTGGCGAACTCTTCAGGCACTCGCGCCCGCGTTGCCGGTTGTCGTCCCGTATGCCCGCCAGCTTAGCCAAAGGGCATCCGATGAAAACACTGGCCAAACTCCCCGTCACCATCGTCACAGGCTTTCTCGGCTCGGGTAAAACCACGCTGCTGCGGCACATGCTCGACAACGCCCAGGGTCGCCGCATCGCGGTGATCGTCAATGAATTCGGCGAGTTGGGCATCGACGGCGAAATCCTCAAGCAATGTTCCATCGGCTGCACCGAGGAAGAGGCCAACGGTCGAGTCTATGAACTGGCCAACGGCTGCCTGTGCTGCACCGTCCAGGAGGAGTTCTTCCCGGTGATGCGCGAACTGGTAGCCCGTCGCGGCGATCTCGATCACATCCTGATCGAAACCTCGGGCCTGGCACTGCCAAAGCCGCTGGTGCAAGCCTTCCAGTGGCCGGAAATCCGTAGCGCCTGCACGGTTGACGCAGTGATCACCGTGGTCGACAGCCCGGCTGTCGCCGCCGGCACGTTCGCCGCATTCCCCGATCAGGTCGACGCCCAGCGTAAACTCGACCCGAACCTGGACCACGAATCGCCGCTGCACGAGCTGTTTGCCGACCAATTGGCCAGCGCCGACCTGGCCATCCTCAACAAAACCGACCTGATCAACCCAGCAGACCTGGCCCGCGTGCGCCTGGAAGTCGCCGAAGAATTGCCGCCCGCGGTGAAAATCGTCGAAGCCAGCAGCGGTCGCCTGCCGCTGGACGTGCTGATCGGCCTGGGTGCCGGCTCCGAAGAACACATCGACAGCCGTCACAGCCACCACGACCATCATCACGATGGCGACGACGATCATGACGACCACGATCACGACGCCTTCGATTCGATCTCCATCGAACTGCCCCAGGCCGACGAAAGCCTGCTGATGGACGCGCTGACCCAACTGGTGGTCCAGCACGGCATCTTGCGGGTCAAGGGTTTTGCGGCGATCCCGAACAAACCGATGCGCCTGCTGATTCAGGGCGTGGGCACGCGTTTCGACAAGCATTTCGACCGCCAGTGGGGCGCCGAAGAAGCGCGCATCACCCGCCTGGTGTTGATTGGCCAGGAACTGGACGCCACTGTTCTCGAAGCGCAATTACGCGCCGCGCTCAGCGTGTAAGCCATGCACCTGCTCAGGACCCAGCCCGGCGGTTTCGTGTCGGATGACAACATCGCCGACCTTGGACAAACCCCCGCCGAACTGGTGGTCCTGTGCAGCGGCGATTCCAGCCTGGCGTTGCTCGCTGAAGCGGCGCAGCAGTTGCCCGACGATTACCCGAGCGTGCGCCTGGCCAACCCGATGCAGGTGCAGAACCATGCCTCGGTCGACTTGTACGTCGATGAGGTTCTGCGTCACGCCAAGGTAATCCTGATTTCGCTGCACGGCGGCATCGCCTATTGGCGTTACGGTATCGAGCGTCTGGTCGAACTGTCGCAGCGCGGCGTGCAGGTGATTCTGGTGCCGGGCGATGATCGCCCGGACCCGGAGCTCAGCGACCTGAGCACGGTCGGCGCCGAGGATCGCGATCGGCTCTGGCAGTTTCTGCGCCAGGGCGGCATGGGTAATGCGCTGAATTTTTTCCGCTGCCTGGCGAACCGCTGGCTGGCGCGTGATTACACCTGGGGCGAGCCGCAAACCCTGCCACGCACGGCGATTTACCATCCGCACAAACACTCTGCCGCGCTGAGCGACTGGCAGGCCGACTGGCACGCCGATCAATCCGTGGCGGCGGTGTTGTTTTACCGCTCGCATTTGCAGGCGGCGAACACCGCTTTCATTGATGTTTTTTGCCAGCGATTGCAGGCGGCGGGGTTGAATCCGTTGCCGATTGCGCTGGCCAGCCTGAAAGAACCCGGCTGCCTTGGCGTGGTCGAGGACTGGCTGGATGAGGCCAGCGTCTCGGTGATCCTGAACACCACGGGGTTCGCCCAGTCGAGCCCCGAAGCCCCGCATCTGCGCCCGTTTCGCCGCAATATTCCGGTGATTCAGGCCATTTGCGCGCAGGACAATGAGCCGGGTTGGCGCGCCAGCGAACAGGGCCTCGGCCCCCGTGACCTGGCGATGCACATTGCCTTGCCGGAACTGGACGGCCGCATCATCAGTCGCCCGATCAGTTTCAAGGATCTGGCGTGGCGCAGTGAGCGCAGTCAGTCGGATGTGGTCTGCTACCGGCCGCAACCGGAGCGCATGGATTTCGTGGCCGAACTGGCGCGGCGTTGGGTCGATCTGGCGCGGGTGCCGAATGCGCAGAAGCGCATTGCGTTGATTCTCGCCAACTACCCGACCCGCGACGGTCGCATCGGTAATGGCGTCGGGCTCGACACCCCGGCCGCCGCACTGAATATCCTGCGGGCGCTGCATGCCGAAGGTTATCCGTTGCCGGCCGAATTGCCGGACAGCGGCACCGCGCTGATCCAGCAGTTGCTGGGTGGCGTCAGCAACGATCTGGATACCCTCGACCTGCGTCCGTGTCAGCAAAGTCTGGCGCTGGACGAATATCTGGCGATGTTCCGCGCATTGCCCGAAGCCAACCGCGCGGCTGTGCTCGAGCGTTGGGGCGCGCCGGAAAACGACCCGATGTGTCGCAGCGGACGGATGATGATCGCCGGCCTGCGCTTTGGCCTGACTTTCGTCGGCATTCAACCGGCGCGGGGTTATCAGGTCGACCCGAGCGCGGTGTATCACGACCCGGACCTGGTTCCGCCCCACGGTTACCTGGCGTTTTACTTCTGGCTGCGCAACACCTACGGCGCGCATGGCGTGATCCACGTCGGCAAGCACGGCAACCTCGAATGGTTGCCGGGCAAAGGCGTGGGGTTGTCGGAACATTGCTGGCCGGACGCGTTGCTCGGGCCACTGCCGAACATCTATCCGTTCATCGTCAACGACCCGGGCGAGGGCGCCCAGGCCAAGCGGCGGACCCAGGCAGTGATCATCGATCACCTGATGCCACCGCTGACCCGCGCCGAAACCTACGGCCCGTTGCGCGACCTCGAACTGTTGGCTGACGAATATTACGAAGCGCAGTTGCTCGATCCGCGCCGCGCCCGAGAGTTGCAGCGCGACATCCTGCAACTGGTGCGCGACACGCACATTGACCGTGAACTGCAACTGGACGAACAGCTCGACAGCGATGCCGACGCGTCGGTCTGGTTGCCGCGACTCGACACCTACCTGTGCGACTTGAAAGAGTCGCAGATCCGCGATGGCCTGCACGTGTTCGGCGAATCGCCCATCGGTCGTTTGCGCATCGACACCTTGCTGGCGTTGTTGCGCATTCCAAGGGGCGATGGCCGAGGTGCGCAATCGAGTCTGCTGCGGGCGCTGGCCAAGGCCTTCGGATTGGGTTTCGATCCGCTTGATTGTGTACTGGCCGAGTCCTGGGCGGGGCCGCGTCCCGAGCCTCTTTTGCTTATCAGCGACGACACTTGGCGTACGGCGGGCGATACCCGCGAGCGCCTGGAACTGTTTGCCGCGCAGTTGATTTCGGATGCGTTGAATAACCCCTGTGGGAGCGGGCTTGCTCGCGAAAGCGGTGGGTCAATCAACATCAATGTTGAATGCTCAACCGATTCGCGAGCACGCCCGCTCCCACAAGGGGCAAGCTGGATTGAGGTGCAAGCCATCCTCGACAGCCTGCGCGAAGTGGTCGCGCCAAGGCTGGACGCCTGCGGTCCCGCGGAAATGCGCGGTCTGCTCGACGCCCTCAGCGGGCGCTTCGTCCCGGCCGGCCCCAGCGGTGCGCCGAGTCGTGGGCGCCTGGACGTGCTGCCCACCGGGCGCAACTTTTACTCGGTGGACGTGCGCAACCTGCCGACCACCACGGCGTGGCGCATCGGTTTCCAGTCGGCCAACCTGATTCTGGAGCGGCATCTGCAGGATCACGGTGATCATTTGCGCCAGCTCGGTCTGTCGGTGTGGGGTACCGCGACCATGCGCACCGGCGGCGATGACATCGCCCAGGCCATGGCGTTGATGGGTGTGCGTCCGGTCTGGGCGACCGGCAGTCAGCGGGTCGATGATTTCGAGATTCTGCCGTTGAGTTTGCTCGACCGCCCGCGAGTCGACGTGACTTTGCGTGTTTCCGGTTTCTTCCGTGATGCCTTTGCCAATTTGATCCGCTTGTTTGACGCGGCGGTGCAAGCGGTCGCCGACCTCGATGAGCCGGACGACCTCAACCCGCTGGCGGCCAAGGTGCGCGACGAACGTGCAGCCTTGCGGCAGGCGGGGCTCGATGAAGACACGGCGCGACGTCAGGCCGGCTGGCGGATTTTCGGGGCCAAGCCCGGCGCCTACGGTGCGGGTGTGCAGGGCGCCATCGACGGTCGTCTATGGCAGACCCGTGAGGATCTGGCCGCCGTTTATTTGAACTGGGGCGGCTACGCTTACGGCGGCTCTGACGAAGGTACCGCGGCTCGTGAGCAGTTCACCCGGCGTCTGGGCCAGGTGCAAGCGGTGCTGCAAAACCAGGATAACCGCGAGCACGATTTGCTCGACTCCAACGATTACTACCAGTTCCAGGGTGGCATGCTCGCGGCGGTGGAAAGCCTGAAAGGTGAGGCGGCAGCCAGTTATCATGGCGACCACAGCCAGCCGGACTTGCCGAAAATCCGTACCTTGAAGGAAGAACTGAACCGGGTGATCCGCTCCCGGGCGGCCAATCCGAAGTGGCTCGAGGGCGTTAAACGTCACGGCTACAAAGGCGCGTTTGAAATGGCCGCGACGGTCGATAACCTGTTCGCCTTCGACGCCACCACGCAGTTGATCGACGATCACCAGTACGCGTTGTTGGCTGACGCCTATTTGCTTGACCCTGACACCCGGGACTTTGTCCGTGAACACAATCCCCATGCCTTGCGCGACATGACTGAACGTATGCTCGAGGCGCAACAACGCGGGATGTGGAAGGACCCCGGCGCCTACCGCGAGGCACTGGAGAACTTGTTGCTGGATATAGAAGAAGACAGCTAATCACCGCAAACCCTGTGGGAGCGGGCTTGCCCGCGAAGGCAATTTGTCAGCCAACGATGATGTTGGATGTGATGGCCTCTTCGCGAGCAAGCCCGCTCCCACAGGGATATTGGTGCCTGTGACATCACCGACCATGACCGAGATAGAACTATGACCGACACCCCGCATTTCCCGCTCTCCGCCGTGGTCGGCGCCGACGATTTGAAGCTGGCCCTGTACCTGACTGCCATCGACCCGAAAATCGGCGGTGTGCTGATCGAAGGCCCGCGAGGCATGGCCAAGTCGACCCTGGCCCGCGGTCTGGCGGACCTGCTGGCCAGCGGGCAGTTCGTCACATTGCCGCTGGGCGCCACCGAAGAGCGGCTGGTTGGCACTCTCGATCTCGACGCGGCGCTGGGCGAAGGTCGCGCACAGTTTTCCCCCGGCGTACTGGCCAAGGCTGACGGTGGAGTGCTTTACGTCGACGAGGTCAATCTGTTGCCCGATCACCTCGTTGACCTGCTGCTCGATGTGGCCGCCAGTGGTACCAATCTGGTCGAGCGCGACGGTATTTCCCATCGGCACTCGGCGAAGTTCGTGCTGATTGGCACCATGAACCCGGAAGAGGGTGAGCTGCGTCCGCAATTGCTCGACCGTTTCGGCTTGAATGTCGCCCTCGGTGGCCATACCGCGCCTGCCGAACGAGGCCAGATTATCCGCCGTCGCCTGGATTTCGACAGCGACCCGCAAGGTTTCTGCGCCGAATGGGAATCCGCGCAGGCGTCCCTGCGTGAACGTTGCCAGAACGCACGTAATGCACTGGCAAACATTCCCCTCGACGACCAGGCACTGGCACACATTACCGAGCGTTGCTTTGCCGCTGGCGTCGATGGTTTGCGTGCCGATCTGGTCTGGCTCCGTGCCGCCCGGGCTCACTCCGCCTGGCGCGGGGCGAACGCCATCGCCGAGGCCGATATCGACGCAGTCGCCGAGTTCGCCTTGCGCCATCGTCGTCGCGAGCATTCGCCGCCGGCACCTGCGCAATCCCAAACTGCGCAACAAACCGCGCCGCAGAACGACAATCCGGGTGAAGGGCAGGGCCAGTGGGGCGAACTGCCTGCCCAGGCGCTGGCGGTCGGTGCACGACGTGAAGTGCCGAGCTGGCCAAAAAAGCCCTAGGCATTCGCCCTCGCTGCGACGCGGGGGCGAATGCCAGACCCCGAGCCGGGTGGCTGGACCACGGCAAGCAGGGCAAGCGTCACGCCGCACGCAATGGCTCGGTCAACTGGCCCGGTACATTGCTCAATGGCCGGCCGCGTCAGCGCGACGATCTGTTGTTTCACCTGCGCACTCGTTCGCCCCATGAACTGTGGCTGGTGATCGTTGACGCCTCCGCTTCGACCCGCCGTCATCAGGCGTTGAGTGATGCCAAGGGCTTGCTGGCGCAGTTGTTCGACGATGCCTATCGCCAGCGTGCGCGACTGGCCCTGCTCACGGCCAGCGGCTCTGCCCCCAAGTGGCAGGTGCAGGGATTGAAGGCTTCGACGGGGTTGCGCCATTGGCTCGATGGCCTTGGCGCCGGTGGCGGTACGCCGTTGCTGGCGGCCTTGAGCGAAGCGGGACAATGGCTTGCGGCACGGCAAAAGCGTTTTCCGGCAGAGCAGCAGCGCTTGTTGCTGGTGACTGATGGCCGGCTGAAGGACTGGCCGCTGCTGCCGACGCTGGAGTGTCCGGGGTTGTTGATCGACATCGAGCGCGGGCCGATTCGACTCGGGCGTAGCAAGGTGCTGGCGTCGCAGTTGCAGGCGGAATATCGACACATCGACGAGCTGCTTCCTGGCTGAATTCTCCTTCGCCCGGGCCGGCCTCTTCGTGAGCAAGCCCGCTCCCACAGGGGGGAACGCATTCCAAATGTGGGAGCGGGCTTGCTCGCGAAGGCGGCGGGTCAGTCAACATCAATTCTGCATTACTTACCC
>NZ_AKJM01000184.1 GCF_000282335.1 Pseudomonas sp. GM48 | reverse complement strand
GATCCTGAACTTCGGAGCCAATCCGGCCGGGCAGGACTTGCTCAATATCGCGGCACTGGGGATCACCAGCGCGACGTTCGCTGCCAACGTGACCATAACGGCTAACGGGGCTGACACGGTGGTCGGGATCGGGGCGGACACGATTCACCTGGTCGGTGTCAACAGCGCGACCGTTGATCAGACGGACTTCATTCTGGCCACTTGAGGTCCTGGTCAGTACAGTCGCATAGCGTGTGGAAAGCGGAGGGGAGGGCAATGAATGCCCTCCCTTTTTCTTTCCGTTCAATTGCCTCATGAATGCGTTCGATGCGGGAAATCAGGGAGGGCTGAATCGACCAGGGTTTTGCCGCGAAAGCGATGATCGCCTCGGCGAAACCCACAACCCGTCACGGACAGTCTGATACCAGAGTCAGGTGTCGGATTGATGAGCCACCCAGTGTTTCATCTCTTCGGCAATGAAGTGGTTCACCAGATCGCTGTACATCTTCTCGATGGCATCCGGGCTCAGGCCCTCAGCCTCGGCCCATTCGCGTCGTGTCGTGAGCATGGCCTTGAAACGCTCCGGAGCACGCACTGACGTCACCGAAGTCTTGAACTTCGAGGCCGCCAGTACGTAGTGAAAACGCTTGCCCAACAGCTTGATAACGACCTGATCAAGGGCATCGATTTCGCGTCGGATGTCCTCCATGCCTGCACACGCTTCGGGCTGCAACTGATTGATGACTTCCATGTAGGTGACTCCATTTGCTAAAAAGATCATGAGCCTTCGGAAACAGCATCGGTGCGCTATCTTCCGTGGGCGATACAGCTCAATACCATAAAATCCGCTGTCCACCCCGATGTGCGCGGTTATCGGTTCAGCAGGGGTGCCAGCAATGCACACATACCTCGCCAGTGCGAACCCTCCCAGTAAACCCGTTGGCAGGCGTCGCAGCGCAGGAAGTGCGAATAGAGGGCGCCAATGCGTGGCGGCACCTGCGACCGAGCCAGTTCCGGGCTGATCTCGTGCAGCGGCAGGTTGCAATGAAGGCACAGGCTGAATGGCCGCGCGCTACGCGCCAGGTCGAGGCGCTCGTACAATTCACGCAGCTGCAGCGACGGTTTCAGGGCATGCACATAACAGCCGTGGCTGATGATCCGCCGCTTGAGCAGTTCGCGGTCGCGGGTTAGCACGATGCGTCCCTGCTGCGCAGCGATCTCGGCGATCTGGCCATCCTCGAAGCCATTGTCATAGAGGGTATCGAAGCCGCTCATGCGCAGCAGACTGGCCAGCCCGCCAAGGTGCGCATCAGCGACGAAGCGCAGCACCCGTAAAGGTTGTGCACGAACCTTTAGCAGCGGGCTGATGTCCAGCGCTTCGAACTTGGGATACACCGCCAGCCGGTCACTGTCGAGAATCACCCGCTCGAAGCCCACCGACTCGCCATTGAGCAGCACCAGCTCGACTTCGGTGTGCGGTACCCCGAGCGCCTCGATCATGTGCTTGACCGTCGCCCCTCGCGCGCATTTGCAGGTGAAGGATTGCCGCCGCCGTTCGGCCGGCAGGAAATCGTTGAGCTCCTCGTAGAAGCGGAAGGTTGCACTGGTCATGCTCAACAGTATGGCAGGGCTGCAGGAAGAGCGAGTCTAGCCTGGACAACTTCTCTGATAGCGGCCGCTTCCCAATGGCGCTACGCTGGAGATCGCATCCCTCACGTTCTGATTACAACGACATGAAGCGCCTTCTTTATTGTCTACGTGGCTGGGCCCGAAAGCTAAAACAGCAAATCATGGCTCTCTGGTTTTGCTATCAGCATCCGCAAACGCCTTGGCTACCCAAATGGATTTCAGTTTTTGTTGTGGCTTATGCGTTGAGTCCAATTGACCTTATTCCCGATTTTATTCCCGTGCTTGGATACGTGGACGACGTGATTATTTTACCGCTTGGCATTCTGCTTGCTATTCGGCTGATGCCAATAGCGGTGCTGCAGGAGTGTCAGCTCAAAGCGGCTGAGTGGGAGGCCAGAGATTTGAGGCGCCCGGTGAATAAGCTTGCTGCGGTGCTCATCGTACTGACTTGGTTCATTGCCGGTATTGGTGCGTGGCGGGCGTGGGCTGTTTGACACAGGATCGATAGAAACGCGGGGGAGTGAAGCTGTCGTCCAGTTCCGTGAATGGTTGCAGCAGTACCTCTCACATTGGATCAAAGCCAATACAGGATAGCAATGGTATACAACCAGCCGATGCAGAGGGTGATAGTCAGGTAGATAACCACGAGCATCAGAGCGTGATTCCACATAACATTAACCTCCCATAATCACGGTTTGAGGCGCTTTAGGGGCGTCTGATAAACCGAATAAACATAGGTTAAGCCGTACCACAGCATCCGCGCTGCTCCTGGAATGGCGGGCACTTCACCGTGCCAAACGAACAGAACACACAGCAGTCACCGCGGTTCGGGCGTAGAAGCGTTTTGCAACTGACGCACTCGTAGAAGAACTGGCAGGCGTCCGTGGGCATGGCTTCCTGCTTGGCGAAACCGCAATGTGGGCAGGTCAACACGGATTCGAGGATGACGGCGCTCATAGTTGCCTCACTTGTGCATGGTGGAGGGATAACCCGCATTCGCCGCCGCCTCGGTCAACGCCTCAGGGTCAGCTTTATTGGGGGCATAGGTGACGATGGCCATCTTCTCGGCGAAGTCGACCTTGACGGCACTTGCGCCGGGCAACTGCTCCAGCGATCTCTTGCCGATCTGTTGAGCCATCGTCATCTCCATTGAATCGATCTAATCTAGAGTCACTCTACACTCCGTACCCAGGTACAGAATCAAGGGGCGTGTGATGGCGACAGGGCTGAGTATCGGCAAGTTGGCGGAAGCTGCCGGTGTGAACATCGAGACTATTCGCTATTACCAGCGACGCGGCTTGCTGGATGAACCGCCAAAACCGCTCAGCGGTTATCGGCACTATCTACCGGAGCAGGTCAAACGACTGCGCTTCATTAAGAGGGCACAGGCGCTGGGATTCACGCTGGATGAGGTGGGCGCATTGCTGACACTTGATGCGGCCTGCACTTGTAGCGAGACTCGGGCACTGGCCGTGCGCAAGCTGGCCCTGATCGAGCAAAAGATGGCTGACCTTGCCGCAATGCGGCAGGTGCTAGGCGGACTGGTGCAGAAATGCGATCTAGGTGACGGCGGGGCCACTTGCCCTATCATCGATGTGCTGAACGAGGAGTGATACACCAATCATCGGCAGATTTTGCGTAGGAACGCACTTTTCGTTCCAGTCCTGACTGTCAAACCTGCTCCAAAACGTTTTCACACAGCCTGGGCCGATCGGTGCCTGTCGCGGAGGGCAGCAAGCGACCCAAACGGCAGGTCATTTATTTTCACAAGATCAGGGGGATTCATCAGAAAGTTTTGGGGCCGCCGTTTGATTTTTTACGCTTTCTTTACGGTAGGCGGTTTTGTCCACAACGATACTGGCCGCGATTTTTAGACCGTCCATGCGTTGGCACTCCTAATGACGCTGACAATGTATTGCCCAAGGATGGCGTGAACTACCTCCCCCGCAATTTGAGAGAAGCGATCCTTGAGTGAGAATTTGACCAGTGAGCATGTAGATTCCCCATCCAGAACGTCGGGAGTTGGCTTGCTCGTCGCCGCCGTTGGAGTGGTTTACGGGGATATTGGCACCAGCCCCCTCTACACGCTGAAAGAAGTCTTTTCCGGCCACTACGGAGTTCAGGTAAATCACGACGGGGTGCTAGGCATTCTGTCGTTGATCTTTTGGTCACTGATCTGGGTGGTCTCGATCAAATACGTGTTGTTCATCCTGCGCGCGAACAATCAGGGCGAAGGCGGCATCATGGCGTTGACGGCGTTAGCCCGTCGCGCGGCAGCACCTTATCCACACATGAGCAAGGTACTGGTGCTGCTTGGCCTGTTTGGTGCGGCACTTTTTTACGGGGACAGTATGATCACCCCGGCTATTTCGGTGCTCTCTGCGGTTGAAGGACTACAGTTGGCGTTTGACGGAATCGAGCACTGGGTTGTGCCCTTATCAGTGATCGTGCTGGTGGCGCTGTTCTTGATACAGAAACACGGTACGGCCCGCATCGGTATCCTGTTCGGCCCAGTGATGGTGCTGTGGTTTGTGGTGCTGGGGGCGCTGGGGATCTACGGTATTTTGCAGCGGCCGGAAGTGCTGCAAGCCCTCAATCCATACTGGGGGGCGCATTTTTTTATCGCTCATCCGGGAATCGGTGTGGCGATTCTTGGCGCTGTCGTGTTGGCATTGACCGGTGCTGAAGCTCTGTATGCCGACATGGGCCACTTTGGTCGCAAACCGATCTCACGTGCGTGGTTCATTCTCGTGCTGCCCGGTTTGGTACTCAATTACTTTGGCCAGGGCGCCTTGATCCTAGGAGACCCGGAGGCTGTACGCAACCCGTTCTATTTGCTGGCGCCTGATTGGGCATTGTTGCCGATGGTCGCGCTCTCCACACTGGCCACCATCATCGCTTCTCAAGCCGTGATCTCCGGTGCCTTCTCCCTGACTCACCAGGCCATTCAGCTGGGTTATATCCCTCGCATGTTTATCCAGCACACCTCCAGTCAGGAGCAGGGACAGATTTACATCGGCACGGTTAACTGGGCATTGATGGTCGGTGTTGTGCTGTTGGTTATCGGTTTCGAGTCGTCCAGTGCGTTGGCCGCAGCCTATGGCGTCGCAGTGACAGGGACCATGTTGATCACGACAATTTTGTCCTCGGCAGTCGTCCTGCTCCTATGGAAAACGCCGCGCTGGCTGGCCATTCCAATGTTGCTTGGACTCTTGCTCGTAGACAGCCTGTATTTCGCGGCCAATGCGCCGAAGATTTTTCAGGGCGGTGCGTTCCCGGTGATTGCCGGCATTGGTTTGTTCATTTTGATGACGACCTGGAAGCAGGGCAGGAAGATTGTTGTTGAGCGGCTGGATGAAACCGCGCTACCTCTACCACTATTCATCGATAGCATTCGTACGCAGCCTCCCCATCGGGTGCAAGGTACGGCGGTGTTTCTAACGGCCAGGGCCGATGCCGTTCCGCATGCACTGCTGCACAACCTGCTGCATAACCAGGTTTTGCATGAGCAAGTGGTGTTACTCACCGTGGTTTCTGAGGACAGCCCTCGTGTGAGTGCTGAACGGCGGTTCGAGGTTGAGGCCTATGGTGAAGGCTTCTTCCGGGTCAGTCTGCACTTCGGTTTTATCGAAGAGCCTGATGTCCCTCTGGCCCTGAGTCTCTGTCACTTGTCTGAGCTCGATTTCAGTCCGATGCGCACGACCTATTTCCTCAGCCGCGAGACGGTCATTCCGACCAAACGTATTGGTATGGCCCGTTGGCGAGAAAGCCTGTTCGCGTTTTTGCTCAAGAACGCCAATAGCAACCTGAGGTACTTCAAGCTGCCGTTGAATCGGGTGATTGAGCTGGGCACACAGGTTGAGATGTAAAGAGTCATCGAGTATCCAGGGCGGCTCATGGGGCAGCGGCGCGAGAAGGTCAAAACTACCGCACTGCCTGTGCATCACCTCAAGCGTTCAATGCGGGCCATTGATGCTGGACGAACCCCGTGTCAGACGCTTGAGCGCGATGACCATCAGGCCCCCGGCAACCAGCATTCCCGTGAGAAAAAGCGGATAGGCAACCCACCAGGGGACGGCTGAGGTCATCATGCTGAACTCGGACATGCCACCAATGCTGGCGATCAGGTTGAGAGGCAGGAAGACCACATTGATCAGTGTCAGTTTGCGTAGCAGGTTGTTCATGGTGTTGTTCATCAAATTGCCCCGTGCATCGATCAAGCCGGCAAACACCCTGGAGTAGATTTCCGCCTGTTTGTTGCACTGGGTGTTCTCGATGATCAGATCGTCGATTAGCGCGATCGCCTCGACGCTGAAGTGCTCCTTTTCTGCATGGTTGCGCAACCGGGTCAGGACAGCGCCATTGCTGTGAATCGCGTTGATGTAATAGATCAGGCTTTCGCTGAGATTAAACATCTGGATCAGATGCCGATTCTCCATCGAGGCGTTAAATTTCTGCTGCAACTCGCGAGCCACCATCTTGATCACCTTGAGGTGACCCAGGTAGTGGTGGAGGTTGTTGAACAGCATGTCCAGCAGCACATCCTGCGGTGTGTGCAAGGGGTGCCGCTCCCCCAGGCCACTCAACTGGGAATCGTCAGTCGCGATTACCAGCAAGCGTGATTGAGAGAACAGCAAGCCGAACGATGAGACCTCGAAGGCCAGGCTTTCTCCGCCCGAGTAACTTTCCGGACGCTTCCAGATCAAGAACAGATTGTCCGGATGGAACTCGATGCGTGAGACTTCGTCCGGATCCAGTGCCGAAGCCAGCGCGTGATCATCCAGTTTGAAATCGCTGCGCAATAGATCCCGTTCTGCCGCATCGGGATTGCTGAACAACATCACATCGGCATCGAGATGTTCAACCGATACCAGCGCCCCATTGGCAAGTTGAAAACTCTTGATCACATCTGACCTCTGGCGTTATCGACTGAGCAAGTCCATGTCTTGCAGGATGCGTGTCAGATCAAGCATTCACCACGCCTGGCCGCGACGTTTGAGTTCCAGGCGCCGGACGAATTCTTCCAGCACAAGTGAATACAAATCGTCCTGCAAGTAAGCGTCTTCGATGCCCGCGTCCATGTTCGGATTGTCGTTGACCTCGATCACCACCACCTTATCGCCGGACTGCTTCAAGTCGACTCCGTACAAACCATCACCAATGAGGTTCGCGGTCTTCACCGCGAGTTCAACCACCGCTCGTGGTGCCTCGTGGACCGCCAGGGTCCGGCATTCCCCATTAATGTCCTGACCCTTGGCTTTGTGGTTGTAAATCTGCCAGTGACCTTTGGACATGAAGTACTGGCAGGCGAAAATCGGTTTGCGGTTGAGCACGCCAATGCGCCAGTCGTACTCGGTGTAAAAGAACTCCTGAGCCAGCAACAGCACCGAGTGTTCGAATAGCTCAGCGGTGGCTTCCAGCAGTGCCTGTTGGCTTTCGACCTTGATTACGCCCCGGGAAAAGCAGCCATCGGGAATCTTCAGCACTAACGGAAAGCCCAGGCGTTCACCCACTCGCTCGAAGTCTTCCGGTCGTTCCTTGTAGAGAATCTCGGTTGCCGGCATACCCAGTTGAGGCTTTTCAGTAGATCCGTCAGGTACACCTTGTTGGTACAGCGCAGGATTGAAGCGGGATCGTCCATCACCACCAGACCTTCGCTTTCCGCCTTCTTGGCGAAGCGATAGGTGTGGTTATCCACGCTGGTGGTTTCGCGAATCAACAGGGCGTCATACTCGGCGATTCGTGAATAGTCTTTCTTTTCGATCAGATCGACATCAATACCCAAGCCTTTGCCGACCCGGATAAAGTTCTCCAGTGCCTTGGCATTGGAGGGCGGCAGCGCTTCTTGCGAGTCATGCAAAATGGCCAGGTCGTAGCGGGCTACGCGTGGTGAACGTGGCACTCGCCATATCTTGCGGCTGAAGCTGTCCAGCGAGTTGGCAAATTGATCTTCCTGGTCTTCGCGTAACTTTTGCAAGACACCGGACTTTATTCCGTCGATGCGCCAACTGTTACTTTTACGGAACTCTACCAGGAGAATCGGGCACGGGAAGATTTCAAAGATTTGCCGTGCCAGATCCTGCAACGGTTCAAGATTGGTTTTACCGAAGTACAGGGTGAGCGTGAATCCTTCGGTATTACTGTAAATATGGTTGTTCAGTGCTTTGTCTAGTGTTTTTCCCAGATCATCCAGCGCCAGGCCATACAGTGATTTTTTGGTAAGTTCGCTGATAGTACGCACGGACGGAATAACTTTATGGCCGCGTGCTTCTGCCAGCAGTGAACAGTAATACCCGTGCCCCAGATACTTGTAGCTTCGACACAGATTAATAACCTGAACGCGCTTGCCGGCTTCGATCTCAAGAGGCTGTTCCAGGTACTCCTGCGCACTCATCACATCCTCCGAGGGGAAGTAAGAGGCCCAGTCTTCTTTTCGTTCAACAATAATAATCACCTGGCTGGATCTTCCCTGTGTCTCCGGTAAATAAGTCAGGTTTGATATTGCCGTTAACCGATTTTGCTCTGATACTTCACGCAAGCCACCCTGTACCGCTGACATATGAAAAGGTCCGTTGGAGAACAAGTCCTTATCTATTAAGCACGATACTTTTAAAAAGTCTCGTTTCGTTACGCAACTTTTACGGTGGGGCTATGAGTCTGTTATTTCGCAATGCTACACACGATGATCTGAAGTCTCTGCTGGAGCTGGAGAACCAATGCTTTACCTCTGATCGACTGACTCTGCGCAGTTTTCAGTGGATGATCAGCCGAGCCCATGCCAGCCTGATCGTTGCGCAAGACGGTGGGCAACTGATGGGCTACTGTCTGGTCCTGTTTCACCGTGGCACCTCTCTGGCGCGCCTGTATTCAATCGCTATCGCCACCCACAGTCGCGGCCTCGGCCTTGGAAAACAGCTATTGGATCAGGCGGAGGATAGCGCTCGCGCTCACGACTGCGCCTACCTGCGACTGGAAGTGCGGCCGGATAATCCCGTCGCTATCAGTCTTTATGAGCGTAACGGTTACCGACGCTTCGCTGTGGTTCACAACTACTACGAAGACCATGCGCATGCGTTGCGTTTGGAGAAGCGCATTCTGCAACATCGGGAAAGCCGTGAATTCCAGGTGCCTTACTACCAACAAACCACTGAGTTCACCTGCGGCCCGGCTTGCCTCTTGATGGCCATGAGGGCATTGCAACCCGATCGCCTGATCGAGCGCCGGGACGAACTGCAAATCTGGCGTGAAGCCACGACGGTGTTCATGACTTCAGGGCACGGTGGGTGCAGTCCCCAAGGATTGGCATTGGCGGCCTGGCGCCGAGGGTTTCGAGTTCGCCTGCAAGTCAGTATTGCCGGTCCGCTATTTCTCGACGGGGTGCGCGACGAACATAAAAAGGAGGTGATTCGCCTGGTACACGAAGAGTTCTGCACGGAACTTCAACACAGTGATGTGGAGCATGTCAGCAGCAACCAGCTGGATCTGGCTCTCACGCTGAAGGCCGGCGGTCAGCCCTTGGTGTTGATCAGCAGCTACCGTCTGACTCGCTCCAAAGCCCCGCACTGGGTAATTGTCACTGATTATGATGAAGACTTCGTCTACCTGCATGACCCGGACATCGATCACAGTCAGCACCGTCAGGCACTCGACTGCCAGCATCTTCCCGTCAGTCACAAGGCGTTCGACAAGATGTGTGCTTTCGGCGGCAGCAAGCTGCGCGCCTCAGTGACGCTTTACGCACGCGAGCAGTCCAGCAACGGAGTGCAGCTGCCTCCAGCACAGAAGCATTGTGTTAATGGGGCCTCATAAATCGTGACTTTAAAGACTTTACCCTCGTAAATCTTTGCTTAAGGAATGAAGCGATATCCAACGCCGGTTTCGGTGATGAGATGTCGCGGCTGGGAAGGGTCTGCTTCGACTTTTTTACGCAGGCCTCCCATGAATACTCGAAGGTAAGGCGTATCGGTGGTGTGCGATGGGCCCCACACAGCCTTGAGCAGTTGCTGATGCGTCAGGACACGGTTCGGGTGTGAGCAAAGATGGACCAGCAGGCGATACTCCAATGGTGTCAAATGCAATGGCGCGCCGGAGCGTTCCACGACACGCCGTTCCATATCAATCTGCACATCGCCAAAGGCCAGGACCGTATGGTTCTCGGTATCTTTTACGTGTCTGCGTAACATTGCGCGGACGCGAGCCAGCAGTTCTCCGGTGCCAAACGGTTTCACCAGATAATCGTCGGCACCCGTGTCCAGGGCCAGGATTTTGTCAGACTCCGCACCACGGGCAGACAACACAATGATAGGCACCGGTGACCAGCTCCGTACGTCCCGGATCAGGTCGATGCCGTCTCCGTCGGGAAGCCCCAGGTCGAGCACGATCAGGTCAGGCCGGCGGGTACCCGCGTCGATGAGGCCCCGGTGAAAGGTATCGGCTTCAATGACTTCCAGGCCTTCAGCCTGCAAGGCCATGCGGACGAAACGGCGAATTTCCTTCTCGTCTTCAATGATCAGAACATGGGGCATTGATTCGGTCATGGCTGCTCCTCGTCAGCTTGCTGCGCAAAGGATTCGATGTCTGGGGGGGCTTCACGGGGCAGGCGTAGAGTGAAGCAAGCCCCACCCGTGGATCGCGTGACTCCCTGAATAGTCCCTCCATGGACCTGGGCAATGGCCCGGCAAATGGCCAGGCCCAACCCCACGCCCGGAATCGAGCTCTCCTTCTTGCCACGCATGAATTTATTGAAGATGTCATCTTCATGACCGTGGGGCAGCCCGGGGCCTTCATCGGCGACCCACAACTCGATATGGTCTGGTGTGGTCCTGGCCCCCAGGTCAATGGAGGTGCCCTGTGGTGTGTACTTAACGGCGTTTTCGAGCAAATTGATGAGGATACGTTCAATCAGTACCGCGTCGATGTGTACGGGGGGCAAGTCATCGTCCAGCGCCACATGCACCGAACGCTGACCCAGAATCGGCTGGATGGCCCGCAGGGCGCTGCCCACCACTTCTTCGATGGGTTGCCACTGACGGTTCAACACCACTTTGCCCGACTCCAGGCGAGCCATGTCCAGCAGGTTGTTGACCAGGGTATTCATGCGCAGCGCCGACTCACCCACTGCTGTGGCGATCTCGGCAGCTTCGCCGGTCAGGGGCGGCCGGGTCAGTTTGAGCGCTTCGGCCAGCCCGACCATCACCGAGAGTGGGGTGCGCAGGTCGTGGGATATTGCTGAAAGTAACGAGTTGCGCAAGCGCTCGGATTCCATTTGCACCGTCGTATCCTGGGCCACGTTGATGTAGTGAATCCGTTCGAGGGAGATAGCCAGCAATGATGCGCAGGTGTCGAGCAGGCGACGTTGTTCCGGCACCACGAGCCGGGTCGTATCCCTTGGTTGCACCGCCAGCACCCCGCGCACCCGCATGGGTGCCGACAAGGGCAAGTAGAGCGTGGAAATGGAGGGCAGGGTGTCGGTGCCGTAGCCGGCCGGCTCGGTCTTGTCGAAAGACCACTGGGCGATGGCAACGTCTACCTGCGGTGCCTCGCCTGTGACCATGGGAGGCAATAGCTTGTTGTTGTCATCGGCGACCAGCAAGGCAGACCGGGCACCAAATTCGGCAGACAGAAACCGTGCGCTGATGTCGGCGACCTGTTCGGTCATCAGCGCGGCGGACAGCAGGCGAGACATGTCGTACAGCGCTCGCATGCGGTCTTCGCGTCGTTGCGCCACCCGTGCCTGATAAGTCAGGCCGGCGGTCATTTGCCCGATGACCAGGGCGACCACGAGCATGACGCTGAAGGTCACCAGGTACTGGACATCGGCGAAGGCGAACGAAAAACGCGGCGCTACAAAGAAGAAGTCAAAGGATGCCACGGAAACAAAGGCCGCCAGGATGGCCGGGCCGCGACCAAAGCGCACCGCCACGGCGACGACGGCCAGCAGGAAGATCATGACGATGTTGGCCTGTTCGAGCACATGCAGCATGGGCAGGGCCAGCAGGGTCGTCACCGCGCAGACCGCCAAGCTCCAGACATAAGATCGCCAAGCTATTGGGCTACCGCGGGTTTCAGACGTCGTTTCGGCCTGGGGGCGTCGGTTGGCCGGGAGCGAGACTTGAATCACGTCAAGATCGGCGCCCAGTTCGCCGATTCGCTCAGCCAGTTCTCGCCGCCAGAATCGACGCTGTGGACGTTCGTCCCGGCCCAGCACGACTTTTGAAAGGTTGTGCTGCCGAGCGTACTTGATCAGTACTTCCGCGATGTCCTGGCCGGCCAGGGTCGAGATCTGCGCGCCCATCTCCTGAGCCAGTTTCAGGGTCGCCAGCACGCGACGACGCCTGGCGTCGGGCAAGCGCTGCAAGGCCGGGGTTTCGACATACACGGCATGCCAGGGCACATTGAGCTGAGCGGCCAGACGAGCCGTTGAACGTACGGTCTTTTCGGCCTGCTCATGGGGGCCGACACAGGCGAGCAACGAGTCGCGAGTGCCCCAGACCGGTTTGACCGCGCCGCTTTGACGGTACTGCAACATGTCGCTGTCGACACGGTCGGCGGTGCGACGTAGCGCCAGTTCCCGCAGGGCAATCAGGTTGCCTTTGCGGAAGAAATTCTGCACCGCGCGTTCGGCCTGTTGCGCCAGATAGACCTTGCCTTCCTTCAAGCGCTGCAGCAAGTCGTCGGGTGGCAGGTCGACGATGACCACCTCGTCGGCGTTGTCGAACACATGGTCGGGCACGGTCTCCCAGACGCGAATGCCGGTGATGCCGCCGACAATGTCGTTCAGGCTTTCCAGGTGCTGGACGTTCATGGTTGACCAGACATCGATCCCGGCACTGAGCAGCTCTTCCACGTCTTGCCAGCGTTTGGGGTGTCGGGAGCCGACCACGTTGGAGTGCGCCAGTTCGTCAATCAGGATCAATTCGGGGTGGTGCGCGAGTGCGGCGTCCAGGTCGAACTCGGTCACTGTGCGGTTTTTGTCGACGACCTGTTTGAGGGGCAGCCGCTCAAGACCCTCTGTCAGCGCCAGGGTTTCGGCACGACCGTGAGTCTCGACCACGCCGATCAGTACGTTTGCGGTTTGCAGTTTTGCCGTATGGGCAGCGGTCAGCATCGCGTAGGTCTTGCCGACGCCGGCGCTGGCGCCGAAAAAAATCTTCAACCGACCGCGTTTGGCCTGCGCTTCTTCTTCGCGAATCCGGGCCAGTAGCTGGTCCGGATCAGGACGTTGGTCGGCCATCAGGCTCACCGTGTGTTAGCGCTCAATGTGCGGCGTCGAGTGCCAGGTTCAGGGCCAGGACGTTGACCCGGGGTTCGCCGAGAAACCCCAGGAGCGTGCCTTCAGAATACTCGCTGATCAGCTGCTGAACCTTCTCGACAGGCAGGTTGCGCACCCGAGAGATCCGGCCCGCCTGGTACAACGCTGCCGCGATGCTGATATGCGGATCAAGACCACTGGCGGAACTGTAGACCAGGTCGGCGGGCACCGTGGCCGTGTTGCCGGGATCAGCTGCGCGCAAGGCTTCGATCCTGCCCTTGACCGCATCCATCAGCGCCGGGTTCAGCGGCCCTTGGTTAGAGCCACTCGAGGCCAGTGGGTTGTAGGGCATGGGGCTGGTAGCGGAAGGGCGGCTCCAGAAGTACTTCGGATCGCTGAAGCCCTGACCGATCAACAGTGAGCCCACGGTTTTGCCATCTCTTTCGATCAGGCTGCCGGCGGCCTGTTGAGGAAAGACCAGCCTCGCAATACCGGTGGTGAGCAGCGGATAGGCCAGGCCGGTGACCAGTGAAAAGGCGATCAGCAGGGTCAATGCCGGACGCAGCAGAGTTGTCATGACAGTGCTCCCTCAAACCAGACCGACGGCGGCCAGCGCCATGTCGATCATTTTGATGCCAATGAATGGAACGATTACTCCGCCCAGCCCATAGATCAACAGGTTGCGCCGCAATAACAGTGCTGCACCGACCGGGCGGTATTTCACGCCTTTGAGCGCCAGGGGAATCAGGAAAATGATGATCAACGCGTTGAAGATCACGGCCGACAGCACCGCGGAGTTCGGGCTGGTCAGGCCCATGATGTTGAGTGCCGCGAGTTGCGGGTAGGTGGTGACAAACGCCGCCGGCACGATGGCGAAGTATTTGGCGATGTCGTTGGCAATCGAGAAAGTGGTCAGCGAGCCACGGGTCATCAGCATTTGTTTGCCGGTTTCCACCACCTCGATCAACTTGGTCGGGTTGCTGTCCAGGTCCACCATGTTGCCGGCTTCCTTGGCGGCTTGAGTGCCGGAATTCATGGCCACGGCAACATCCGCCTGGGCCAGTGCCGGGGCGTCGTTGGTGCCGTCGCCGGTCATGGCCACCAGCCGGCCTTCAGCCTGGTAACGGCGGATCAGTTCCAGCTTCTGTTCGGGGGTGGCTTCGGCCAGAAAGTCATCGACACCGGCTTCGGCCGCGATGGCGGCGGCGGTGACCCGGTTATCGCCGGTCACCATTACCGTCTTGATACCCATGCGGCGCAATTCGACAAAACGCTCCTTGATACCGCCCTTGACGATGTCCTTGAGCTCAATAACGCCCAGCACTTTGGGCCCGTCGGCCACTACCAACGGAGTGCTGCCTCGGCGAGACACGTCATCGACGATGGTTTGCACCGCGTCGGGAAAGCTCCCGCCCAGACTCTGGACATGACGCAGGATCGCTTCGCCGGCGCCTTTTCGCAGTTGCCGGGCACCCATGTTGACGCCACTCATGCGGGTTTGCGCCGAGAAGTGCACGAAATGCGCGTCGAGCGCCGCAATGTCCCGTTCACGCAGGTTGAACCGCTGTTTGGCCAACACCACAATGCTGCGACCTTCGGGTGTTTCGTCTGCCAGCGATGCGAGTTGCGCCACGTCGACCAGTTCCGCTTCCTTGATCCCCGGTGCCGGTAAAAACGCCGAGGCGTGGCGGTTGCCCAGGGTGATGGTGCCGGTCTTGTCGAGCAGCAGAACATCCACATCACCGGCGGCTTCTACAGCACGCCCGGAGGTGGCGATCACGTTGGCTTCCATCATGCGGCTCATGCCGGCCACACCCACGGCCGACAGCAGGCCGGCAATGGTGGTGGGAATCAGGCAGACCAATAGCGAGATAAGGACGGTAATCGAGACGGGTGCCCCGGATTTGGCCACCGCAACCCCGAACAGCGAGAAGGGCAGAAGCGTCACCGTCACGCCCAGAAACACGATCGTCAGCGCGACCAACAAAATCGACAAGGCGATTTCATTCGGAGTCTTTTGCCGCTTGGCATTCTCGACCATGGCGATCATGCGGTCGACGAAGGTTTCGCCAGGGTCGGCGGTCACGCGGACGACGATCCAGTCCGAGAGTACCCGGGTGCCGCCGGTCACGGCCGAGAAGTCGCCACCGCATTCGCGAATCACCGGGGCCGACTCGCCGGTAATGGCGGACTCGTCCACCGAGGCGGCGCCTTCGATTACCTCGCCGTCGGCGGGGATCACCGAGTCGGCGAGGTCGCCGGACTCAACCACCACCACATCGCCTTTGCGCAGGCCGCTCGACTGCGCCAATTGCCATTCGGCACCGTAGTGAGGTTCGAGCAGTTTCTTGGCCCAGGTTTCCTTTTTCAGGTTACGCAGGGATGCCGCTTGAGCCTTGCTGCGGCCTTCGGCCAACGCCTCGGCAACGTTGGCGAACAACACGGTAAACCACAGCCATAACGCGATGGCGAGGATAAAGCCGCCGCTGGCCTCGCCCTGGCCACGCAGCGCCTGAACCCAGAGGGCGGTGGTGATGATCGCACCGATGTAGACGACGAACATTACCGGGTTACGCCACTGGATCCTGGGGCTGAGTTTACGTACGGACTCGACCATGGCCGGCGTTAACAGTTTTGGATCGAACAAGGAGAACGCTTTGCGAGTCATGTTCGTAGTCTCACTTGATCAACATGAAGTGTTCAACGAGTGGCCCCAGTGCCAAGGCCGGCACGTAGTTCAGCAAACCGACCAGCAACACCGTGCCGATCAACAGCACCACGAACAGCGGCCCGTGGGTGGGCATCGTGCCGCCGGTCACAGCCAGGCGTTTTTTCGCCGCCAGGCTGCCCGCCACGGCGAGCACCGGAACGATCACACCGAACCGGCCGAACCAGGCAGCGATTGCCAGCATCACGTTGTAGAAGGGGGTGTTGGCCGACAGGCCGGCAAATGCGCTGCCGTTGTTGTTGGCCGCCGAGGTGAAGGCGTAGAGGACTTCCGAGAATCCATGGGCACCGGGGTTGGCAATTCCCAACCGACCGGCGTCGGCCATGACCGCAATGGCGGTCCCGAAGAGCACAAGTAACGGTGTCGCGAGAATCGCGATGGCGACCATTTTCATCTCGTAGGCTTCGATCTTCTTGCCCAGGTATTCAGGTGTGCGGCCGATCATCAGCCCAGCGATAAATACCGCCAGGATGGCGAATACCAGCATGCCGTACAGACCCGAGCCGGTACCACCGAATACCACCTCGCCCAATTGCATCAGCACCAGTGGCACCGCGCCGCCCAGTGGCGTAAACGAGTCGTGCATCGCCACCACAGCGCCACAGGACGCCGCTGTTGTTACTGCGGCAAACAGGCTCGATGCGCTGATGCCGAAGCGCAGCTCCTTGCCTTCCATGTTGCCCGCCGCCGTATCGATGCCCAAAGCTGAAAACTGTGGATTGCCCAGTTGCTCGTAATGAGTGACGGCCACCACCGCGATTACGAAGATGATCGTCATCGTCGCCAGCAAGGCCCAACCTTGTCGTATGTCACCAACGATGTGGCCGAAGACGAAGCACAGCGCGGTCGGGATCAGGAAGATGGCAAGCATCTGCAGGAAATTGGTGACGGCGGTGGGATTCTCGAAGGGGTGTGCCGAGTTGGCGTTGAAGAATCCACCACCGTTGGTGCCCAGCATCTTGATCGCTTCTTGCGAGGCCACAGGCCCCATCGCGATGGTCTGTTTGTCGGTGCTGGCGGGCTTGGTCAGCGGATTGCCTTGGGCATCGAGGGCCGGCTGTCCGGCGTCATTGAGCACCGGGACCTGGTACTGCATGACCTCCATCGTTGTAACTTCTTTGTAGGGGTCAAGATTTTGAATCGCACCTTGGCTGACGAGAAATAGCGCGAAAATCAGTGACAGCGGCAGTAACACCCACAACGTGATGCGGGTGAGGTCGGTCCAGGCATTGCCGATGCTGGTGGCACTGTGGCGGGCGAACCCGCGGATCAGGGCGACGGCCACCACAATGCCGGTGGCGGCTGACAGGAAATTCTGCACCGTCAGCGCGAGCATCTGTGTCAGGTAGCTCATCGTCGACTCACCGCTATAGGCTTGCCAGTTGGTATTGGTGACGAAACTGGCGGCGGTGTTGAACGACGAGTCGGGCGACACGGCGCCAAATCCTTGTGGGTTGAACGGCAGAACACCTTGCAACCGTTGCAACGCGTAGACCACCAGCATCCCCAGCACGTTGAAAAGGATCAGGGCGAGGGCGTATTGCAGCCAACCCATTTGCGCCTCAGGTTGCACTCCGGCCAGGCGATACAGCGGCGACTCGATGCGCGAGCCGAGGGTGAACCGCCCCTCCATCACGGTGGTCAACCAATGCCCGAGGGGCCAGGCCAAAATACCCAGCGCCAGCAGAAAGGTCCCGAGGAGGACCCAGGCTTGAGTCGTCATAGGAAGTCCTCCGGAAACAGCAGCGCCGCGATCAGGTAAACCAGCAAGCCGGTCGCAATGATGCCGGCGAACAGATAGAAGCCCGTCATGACCGTCTCCTGTTAAGCGCCGCACAGCCGCGCGCCAGGCCGACCAGGCTGATGAAGAACAGTGCACCGAGTAACAGATAGATGAAGTCCATGGCATTTCCTCCCGCTATGAGGAAAGCCTAAACGGACGTTTGGTAAGTTGTTAAAAGGATTGGGGGCAGAGGAATAAATATCTGATAAAGATCCCGCTCAGGTGGGGCGATCAGGTTGAAAGTTGGCAGGCGGAATTGCCTTGTATCCGCGTCAGTCCGAGTTTTCCAGGAATCGTAGACATAATCGACCGACTGCTTTTGGCCCAGAGTGTGTAAAAGCGCTCATGACCTCATCGTCTTGGATCATTGACGCTCTTGGCGGAACGATCACAAGGCAAATGCTGCGTGTCGCATCAGTCAGAACTGGAACACGTCAACGCCGTTTTTACAGTCTCTGGGATGGGCCAAAATCAGCCTTTTTTCAGGCCAACAGCGTCTTCATCAAACTGTTGGCACCGATGATTTTCATGACCCGTTTCAAGTTATAGGCAAGCACATTCAAGCTCATCTCGGCACTCACCCCGACCAGCTTTCGCGTCAGGAAATGCGTTGACCCCATCCATTGTTTGAGCGAACCGAAGGGATGCTCCACCGTCCGTTTTCGGACGCGCAACATCTCCGGGGCTTTGCTCAGCCGAAGCTGCATTTCCTCCAATACGGCTTCATGCTCCCAGCACCGAATTCGTCGTTCCGTGCTCGGTGTGCACTGCGATTTCAACGCGCAGCCCTGGCAGTTCGAACTCCAGTAACGGTGCAACTTCAGGCCTTTTTTAACGTAGGAGTAGTGCCAGATCAGCGCCTCGCCAGCGCGGCAAATGTATTCGTTTTTTGCCGCGTCATAGATAAAGGCATCGTTATTGAAACGCCCGTCAGCCTTGGCTCCAGAGGTCATCGGCTTGGGCACATAGGCGGTGATACCTGCTTCGTGACAAGCGAGGATTTGTTCGCTTTTGAAGTAACCTCGGTCAGCCACTACCGACAACGTATCTGACGCCATCGCCTCGCGGGCTTGCCTGGCCATCGAGCAACTCAATACGCTGGCCGAAGAAGTGGTGACGGTCTGGAGCGCGCTTGGCGCCGAAGGCAAAAAACCAACGTCGAAGGACCTGGCTTTTTTACAACCGACCATCGAAGAACGCCTGTCAGAAAACAACAACTATATTCATGGGACCGGTGTCGTATTGGAACCGGGGGGAACTCGCCGATCAAGAGCTGTTCCTGGAATGGTTCTACCGCCCCTCGAGCGGAAATGTGGCCCCAATGATGCTGAACTTCAACCGGCAAAGCGAAAGCTTCTACAACTACCAGAGCATGCCCTGGTTCACGCGCCCCAAGCTGACGGGCGAAGCCTCGGTCGAGGCCAATTCGGCGAACTGGTTCGTCGGCAACATGGCCAGCCGCCCTGCTGCCGCCAAAGTACACAAGCTCAAACCGCTGTCGATCGAGCGGTCGCTGGTTGAGCCGCCGGTGCCGCGATAGGTCGCTGCATGCCTGGGCAAAACTGTTTTCCGACTCTCCCACAACAGCAATAATCGAAGAGGAAATACCATGCACCGGATATCGCTACGCATCGCCAGCATTCTTGCCTTTTTGTTGTTTGCCCAGTTTTCGGTTGCAGCGGACAAACAGAACACCCTGGACGTCATCAACGCTTACATGAGCGCGTGGAACAAACACGATCCGGACGCGGCGGCACAATATTTTGCCGAGAACGGCGAATTTCTGGACGCCTCGGTAGGGGTTCCTAAAGTCGGCAGGGAAACGGCCAGGGTCGAGGTCATCAAACTCTTTATCGATGCGGTGCCCGATCTGAGGTGGAAGATGGTTGGCCAGCCGGTCATCGACGGCGACAACATTGCCTTTGAATGGCAGTTCGATGGGAACAATACCGGTGCCTGGGCACCTGAAACGCCAGCAACCAACAAGCCGTTGTCTTTCAAGGGCGTCAGTTTCATTCGGTTGAAGGACGGCAAGATCGCGACACAGCATGATTACTATGATGCGCTGTCGTTCAACAAGCAGCTGGGTTGGTAATTCAAACACTGCCTGCAAAAAAAACGAGCCCATGGGCTGGGCTCGTTTTTGCTCCTTGCAAACGCTGCCCCTACGCAAAACAGGCAGTGATCTGGTAAGGAGCGGGCTTTAGCTCGTCCCAGTGAGCGGAGCCAACTATTGTTTGCAGTTGTGAGCTTGCACTTCTGGCCGATTCTATTGAAAAAGTCGGCCATGGTTTCTACGGCAGAAAAGTATGCGCTTGAGATTGAAATCTTTACTTTGAACAGAGGATTCCGGGCTCGGATTTCACGTTGCAGCGTGCAAAAGAGGTGTCTTCACCCATCAACATTCGAGTGTTTTGGGCAAACCGACTTTTTCAACACAATCGGCCGGTTTCTGCCGGTCACTACCGGCAGCTATGGGATGAAAACCACCTCTGACGACTCGATTGCGTCGGCCAAAACCAATTGCTTGCGGCACGGAACCTCTCATCTTTGGCATGACGCACACGTCCACATTTTCAAATGTTTAGCTTCGAAGCATGAAAGGCGTCACCCTCGCGTCTCGACACGACGAGACGTGTGAACTGCGGCAAGCGGCGTTCCAACAGGCCATTCGTCTCACCTGGGTCTGTTGACGTTTCGCTCCGAACCGCTGCGATCAGGGAAATGCGACCGCCGCCGCGAGATACAGCAGCAACGCCAGCAGCAACACCACGGTGAAGCCCAGGTGGATCGCCAGCAGGGTCGCCAGCACGGCCGCTACCACCGATACGCTGGCGTTGACGCCCCAGGCGATCGGCACCAGTGCTTCGGCGCGCGCGGAGACGCGCCCGAGTCCGAGCGGAAACGGCATGCCCATGGCGAACGCCAGCGGCGCTACCAGCGCGGCGCAGATGCCGAACCTGGCGAGGGTCCGCACCGGCGCCAGCTGCTGGAACAACGGGGGCAGGGCGATCAGGTAGAGCAGGGCGATCGCGCAGATCGCCAGGACTGGCCGCGCGAGCGGATGACGGGGCCCCACACCCGTTCCAATGTCCCCCCGCCGCCGGCCGGAGTAACGGCTGCCGAGGCCAGCGAAGATCAGGAACGCGCTGAGCGTTACCGCCACCGAATACAACGGGTGGCTGAGGAAAAGGGTGAACTTCTGGATGAAGGCGATTTCCACGAACATGAAGGCGAAGCCGATGGCGGCGAAGTAGGACACGACCCGAAGTTCGAACCTGACCAAAGCCGCACTCCGAGAGCGCCGCTGGCGCCGCCGCGCCACCCACAGCGGCGCCAGGATCAGCAGCGCGGCGGCCACGCTGGACTGCAGCAGTGTGGCGATCAGCACCGGATAGCCCCACTCCAGCATTGACAGGCCGCCCTGCTCCTTCAGCGCCAGCAGTTCCGGCAGCGAGCTCCATTTGAAGAAGTGGAAGAAATACGGCCGGTCATCCGTGGTCGGACGCACGTCGAACTTGTAGCGTGCCAGGAACTCCGCGCGTTCGCCGGACAGCAGGGCCTGCGCCGCTTCGAAGAACCAGGGCCGGTCGAGCAGGTTGTAGCGGTTCGCCTCGGCCACGGTCATCCCGGGGTAGTAGGCCAGGTCGAAGGAGCGCGCCCGGCAGAACTCCCGCAACACGGCAATGCCGGCGTCGTCGAAATCCCTGTTGCTGACCAGCAGCGTCACGGTCTTCCAGCCGCGGATCATGACGATGCGGCGCGCCGCGCTGGCCTGTCCGTCGCGCTCGATGGCCACGGCCGCGGTGGCCAGTAGCCTGGGAACATCGCGGGGCGGCAGGGTGACCCAGCGGGTGATGGCCAACAGGCCGCCGGGCGCGAGATGGCGCAGGTACTCGGCGAAGGCATCCACCGTGTACAGGTAGTTCTCGGACAGCGCATGCAGGCCGCCCGAGGCGGTGCCGAAGGAGTCCAGCAGGGCGATCTGGATCAGGTCGTAAGGCTCGCTGCGCGAAGCCACCAGGCCGCGCGCCTCGCCGATCAGCACACGGACGTTGGGCGCGCTGTACGGCTTGCCGGAGAAGTCGGCGAAGCGACGCTGGACCAGATCGATCACCTGCGGGTTCAGTTCGATGGCATCCACCGCGCTGGCGCCGTGGTAGATCGCCTGCAGCACATCGGCGCCGGCGCCGCTGCCCAGCACCAGCACGCGGGGTTGCCGCAGCAGGTGATAGGGCAGAGCCGAAGTCAGGTAGTCCAGGTAGGCGAGCGGCTCGCGGCGCCCGTCATAGCGGTTCAGCACGGAAAGGCCGTCGCCGTCGGTGAAGATGGCCAGTTGTGCGGGCGGTTCCTGCGTCGCGTTGAGGCTCAGGCCCGGCGCGTGGCGCAGGGGAATGGTCGGGCTGTCGACGACCGTGAGCAGGCCCAGCGGACTCCAGGTCTGGGCGATTGCGCGCGCATCCTTTATACGCAGCGTCTGGCTCAGTTCCTTGTACTCGGAGGGCGACAGGGCGATCCAGCGCCCGGGCACGCCGGCCGGGACCGCGACTGCCGCCGCCAGCAGCAACGGCGCGAGCCAGTGCCTATGCCCCGTGCAAGCCATGCCGCCCAGCGCCCCGGCGGCGATGCCGGTGCCGCCCAGCAGCCGCAGCGCATCGACGGGCGTCAGGGCGAACAGCGCGGCGACGATCGCCAGGCTGCCAACGCCGGCGCCGAGAATGTCGAAGGCGTAGATCCGATGAATCTGCTCCTGAAAGCAGGTGAAGGTCAGGCAGATGCACACCGCCGCGCAGAAGAACGGCACGAACAGCAGCAGGTAGATCATCAGCAGGCGCGCCGACTGCCGCGCGTCCCAGAGGATCTCGAGGGGGTTGAACGGAACCTGCTGGGCCAGGCTGAAGCAGGCGATGGCGCTCAGCCCGAACAGCACTGCGCCGCCGATGAACACGCCGTGGAAGCGCGGCGCCAGCACAGGCCGCGCCAGCGCCACGGCGGTGCCGGCGGCGCCGTAGCCGAGCAGCGCAACGCTGATCATCATGTAGGCGAAATGGTGCCACTGGATGATCGAAAGCAGTCGCAGCAGCAGCACCTCATAGCCGAGCGCGGAGGCAGACAGCAGCGCCAGGGCGAGCAATGGCGGCGAATGCATGCTCAATCGCCTCCGACCAGCGGCACGAAGCGCACAGGCAGCACCTGCCGGGTGGACACACTGCCATCGCCGGCCTTCTCGATCAGCAGCAGGTACTGGATCATGAACGGCGCGCCGACCGGGATTACCATCCGTCCGCCGGCCTTGAGCTGGGCGATCAGTGGCGGCGGCACATGGCTGGCGGCGGCGGTGACGAGGATGGCGTCGTAAGGCCCGTGCTCGGGCCAGCCGTGGTAGCCATCGCCCAGCCGGGCTTGCACCTTCGCATATCCCAGCCGGCCCAGGCGCTCCCCGGCCTGCACTGCCAGCGGCTCGATGATCTCCATCGTGTAGACCGCCTGCGCCAGCTCGGCGAGGATCGCCGCCTGGTAGCCCGAGCCAGTGCCTATCTCGAGTACCACGTCGCCGGGCCCGACCTGTGTCAGGTCGGTCATCAGGGCGACGATGTAAGGCTGGGAGATGGTCTGGCCGTAGCCGATCGGCAGCGGGCGATTCTCGTAGGCGTAGGGCACCTCGTCGGGCGGGACGAACTTATGGCGTGGCACCTTGGCCATCGCGGCCATCACCGGCGCCGCAAACTCGACCCTGCCGGTTTCGTCGCGGGTGATGGACGACATGTTGGCGATCTCCCGCACCATGGCGTCGCGCAACGGCGCGAACGGGTCGTCGGCATGCAGGCCGGCGGATGCCAGCGCCAGAGCGATGGCAGGCGCCAGGATGCGCGTCAGGAGCATCACCGGCTTCACAATGACTCATCCGCCTGAGGAATAGTCGAATCGTATGGCCGGCGGGCTGGCTCGGCAAGTCCGGGGGGGCCGGCGACCAAACCAGGCTGCGGCGACTGCCTGAGAAAATATCGCAACCCGTAACTGCACTGATAGCACCCAGCCAGTTCATGCGGTGAAACAAAAGTGAATGCGATTGTCAGCTAGTGGCCGATTCTGTTGAAAAAGTCGGGCATGGTTTCCGCGACTGAAAAGTACACGTCTGAGATTGAAATCTTTACTGTCGGCAGACGTTTCCAGACGCAGATTTCACGCAGCAGCGTGCAAAAAAGGCGTTTTCACCGGCCGATGATCAGGCAGATTTGGATGACCGACTTTTTCAACAGAATCGGCCAATAGCTGTCTGTCACGACTGAACGAAATCGACTCATTTCCGCTGGTGGCACGTTGAGGGGCTCGCCTGGAAAAGTACAGCTTCGAACTCAAACTGTTGATCGCGAGAAGTGGGCTTGCGAGAAAGACAAGTGATCTTATGCCTGGAAGAATCGGTCGGGACGACACGGGTCAAGGGCAGAGGATGCCTTGTTGTCGACTATTTCCTCGCTGGCAAGACGGCCCACAATCGCCGCCAGAGTGACGCCAGGATGCATTGCGCAAACGTACACTCCGCCGATGTCGGGTAGATAGCCGATGATGGGGATGCCATCGACAGGAATTGGCCTGAGTCCGACACAAGCCAATTGCGGATCAATGGAAGTAATCCCATAGAGTTCGTTCTGGATGGCCCGGGCAGTTCGTAGCGCTATCTCTACTGGCTGGTTTTCCAGGGAGTCTCCCAAATAATCTTCCGCCGCCA
>NZ_AKJM01000183.1 GCF_000282335.1 Pseudomonas sp. GM48 | reverse complement strand
GGGCTTGCTCGCGAAAGCGTCGTGTCAGTCAACATCAATGTTGAATGATCTACCGCTTTCGCGAGCAAGCCCGCTCCCACAGGGTTATGTGGCGTTTATTCGCCCGTGGCAACGCCACGCGCAGGCTCGTTGATCCACTCGCTCCACGACCCGGCATACAACGAACCCAACGGATAACCGGCCAGACACAACGCAAACAGGTTGTGGCACGCCGTCACGCCGGAACCGCAGTACGCCACCAGATCATTCGGCGAGCGATCGCCCAGTTTCGCGGCGAAACGCTGCTTGAGTTGATCGGCCGGGAGGAAGCGCCCGTCGCTGCCCAGGTTGTCGGTAAACGCCGCACATTGAGCGCCAGGAATGTGCCCGGCAACCGGATCGATCGGCTCCACTTCACCCTTGAAACGCGGCAGTGCGCGGGCATCGAGCAGAGTCAGTTCCGGCCGGGCGAGGCGCTTTTGCAGCTGCTCGGCACTGATCAGCAACGCAGAGTCAGGACTGCCGGTGAAGGAGCCACGGGTGATCGCCGGCGCATCCAGACTCAGCGGCAAACCAGCCGCATGCCAGGCCTTGAGGCCGCCATCGAGGATGAACACACCGTCGCGCTTGCCCAACCAGGCCAGCAACCACCAGGCCCGCGCCGCATAGGCGCCCGGACCGTCGTCATACAGCACCACTTCGCTATCGACGTTGATGCCAAAGGCTTGCAGGCGCTCGATCAAATGCGCCGGCTCGGGTAACGGATGACGCCCGGTCACGCCCTTGACCACGGTGCCACTCAGATCACGTTCAAGGTCGGCGTAGCTCGAACCGGCGATGTGCCCTTCGGCATAGCTGCGCTGACCGTAATCCGGGTCTTCGAGGGCAAAACGACAATCCAGAATCACCAGCCCCGGCTGGTCCTTTTTCAGGTCCAGTGCTTGCGGGCTGATCAGTTGCGCAATGGGCATAACGGGCTCCTGTGATTAAGTCGGCCTTGATCCTACTGTACTTCTTCCAGCGCCTGGGCCAGGGGCACGTAAAACTCCTCGAACAATGCATTGACCGCATCGCGGGACTGATCCGTGACGAACCCGGCTTCCAGCACCAGCACCTGATACACCCCGCGCTTAATGGCTTGCTCGCTGAGGTGGCTGGAGTTCTCCCGCGTGGTGCACAGGAAACGCACCCAGGACGTGAGGATGATCCAGGCATTGAGCGTCAGGGATTCAATCTGCACCTTGTCCATCTTCAGGATACCGGCGGCGACAAAACCTTCGTAGATCGCCGTTCCCTGGATCAGGCAGCGCTGGGAGAAGCGTCGATAGCGGTCGGCCAGGTCCGGATCGCTGTCGAGCAAATGTTCGAGATCGCGATGCAGAAACCGGTAGCGCCACATCGCCGCCAGCAGTTCCTTGAGGTAGAAGCGCTTGTCTTCCACCGTGGCGCCGCGCCCCTGGGGCGGGCGCAGGAAGCTGTCCACCAGGCTTTCGTATTCGCTGAACAGCACCGCGATGATCGCCTGCTTGTTCGGGAAGTGGTAGTACAGGTTGCCCGGGGAAATTTCCATGTGGGCAGCAATGTGGTTGGTGCTGATGCTGCGCTCGCCCTGTTGATTGAACAGCTCCAGGCTGTTCTGCACGATGCGCTCGCTGGTTTTGATCCGTGGGGCCATGGCTTGAGCTTTAATTCAGAGTGCGTTGACGGGCATCTTAGATCTATCCGCGAGCGGATAAAACAAAGCTGTTCCAGGATGTCATTTGACTTTATAGAGCATAAACTCTAAAAAGTGCTTCATTACAATAAATCCGGAGCCGACCATGACTGCTGAAATTTCCTACCTGCAGAACCTACAGCAGCCGCTGGAAGAGCTTCAGGCCCTGTTCGACGCTCAGCGTGCCGCCTACGCCGCCAACCCGATGCCACCGGCCGCGCAGCGCCTGCAATGGCTCAAGGCGCTAAAGGATTTGTTGAACAATGAACGCCAGGCCCTGATCGATGCGATCAGCCAGGACTTCAGTCATCGCAGCGCCGATGAAACCCTGCTCGCCGAGCTGATGCCCAGCCTGCACGGCATCCATTACGCCAGCAAACACCTCAAGGGCTGGATGCGAGCCTCGCGGCGCAAGGTAGGCGTAGCCTTCCAGCCTGCGTCGGCCAAAGTCGTTTACCAACCGTTGGGCGTGGTCGGGATCATCGTGCCGTGGAACTACCCGCTGTTCCTGGCCATCGGTCCGTTGGTCGGCGCGCTGTCGGCGGGCAATCGGGTGATGCTCAAGCTCAGTGAGTCGACTCCTGCGACCGGCTTGCTGATGAAGCAGTTGCTGGCGCGCATCTTCCCCGAAGACCTGGTTTGCGTGGTCCTGGGCGAGGCCGATATGGGCGTGGCGTTTTCACGCCTGCCGTTCGATCACCTGCTGTTCACCGGCGCCACCAGCATCGGCAGACATGTGATGCGCGCCGCCGCGGAAAACCTGACCCCGGTAACCCTGGAGCTGGGCGGCAAGTCCCCGGCCATCGTTTCCCGCGATGTACCGCTCAAGGACGCCGCCGAGCGCATCGCCTTCGGCAAGACCCTGAATGCCGGCCAGACCTGCGTGGCCCCGGACTATGTGCTGGTGCCGGAGGATCGCATCGGAGGTTTCATCGAAGCCTATCGCACGGCCGTCCGCGGGTTTTATCCGACGCTGGCCGACAACCCGGACTACACAGCAATCATCAATGAACGGCAACTGGCGCGCCTCAATGGTTACATCAGCGATGCCACCGGCAAGGGTGCGCTGCTGATGCCACTGTTCGACCAAGGCCAGGGCCGCCGGATGAGCCATAGCCTGCTGCTCAATGTCACTGACGACATGACGGTGATGCAGGACGAAATCTTCGGACCGCTGTTGCCGATCGTGCCGTACAAGGATCTGGATCAGGCATTTGCCTACATCAACCAGCGCCCGCGCCCACTGGCGCTGTATTACTTCGGCTACGACAAGCGCGAACAACAGCGCGTGCTGCACGAAACCCATTCCGGCGGCGTGTGCCTGAACGACACGCTGCTGCACGTCGCCCAGGATGACATGCCGTTCGGCGGCATTGGTGCTTCGGGCATGGGCCACTACCACGGCCATGAAGGTTTCCTGACCTTCAGCAAGGCCAAGGGTGTGCTGATCAAGCAGCGGTTCAACGCGGCGAAACTGATCTACCCGCCGTATGGCAAATCGATCCAGAAGCTGATCCAGAAGCTGTTCATCCGCTAACGATCATCACCGTCGGGTAATAACAATAATGAACCCAAGCCTGTCCGATTCACCCGCGCTGTCACGGCGCGGGCTGCTTAAATTCAGCCTCGGCGCCAGCGCCTTTCTCGCCACTGCCGGGTTGGGCGCCAGCCTCAGCGGCTGTTCGGCGAGCGTCCCGGCCAGTGGCTTCACCACATTACGCAGCGGCGACCTGCTGTTTTTGCGGGCGTTGATCCCGGTCATGCTCGACGGTGCCGTGACCTCCGAACGGATGCCCGAGGCTGTCGAGGGCACACTTGAAAGCCTGGATTACAACCTCGCTCACCTGTCGCCGGAAATGCTCAAGTTGACCCGGCAATTGTTCGATGTGCTGGGCATGGCCGTGACCCGCGGACCGTTGACCGGGATCTGGGGCAGTTGGGAAAACGCCAGCGCCGACGATATCCGGCTGTTTCTGAACCGCTGGGAAAACAGCTCGTTGAGCCTGTTGCGCATGGGTCACAGTTCCTTGCTGCAACTGGTGATGATGGCCTGGTACGGCCGCAAGGAGTCGTGGGCGCATTGCGGGTATCCCGGACCGCCCACTGTCTGATACCGAGTCGCCCCCTTCGCGGGCAAGCCCGCTCCCACATAGACCGTGTGACCCTGTGGGAGCGGGCTTGCTCGCGAAGGCGTCAGTCTTATCACCACAGCACCTGAACCATAATAAAAAGAGAACCCGAAAATGCCCGTACCCGATCCATTTCGCGAAGGCATGGCCCGAGGCTGGAAAACCTACAACGGCTCACAACTGACCCAGGACCTGACACTCGAAGCAGACCTGGCGATCATCGGCAGCGGTGCCGGCGGCGGCACCACCGCCGAAATCCTCAGCGCGGCCGGCTTCAAAGTACTGCTGATCGAAGAAGGCCCGCTCAAGACCAGCAGCGACTTCAAGCTGCTCGAAGACCAGGCCTACGCCAGCCTGTATCAGGAAGGCATCGGCCGCATGAGCAAGGACGGCGCGATCACCATCCTCCAGGGCCGGGCGGTGGGCGGCACCACGCTGATCAACTGGACCTCCAGTTTCCGCACCCCGGAGCCGACCCTGGAACACTGGGCCAAGGAGCATGGCGTCAAGGGTCACAGCCCGGCGGAAATGGCGCCGTGGTTCGAGAAAATGGAGCAGCGCCTGGGCGTCGCGCCGTGGATGGTGCCGCCCAACGCCAACAATGATGTGATCCGCAAGGGCTGCGAAGCACTGAATTACTCATGGCACGTCATCCCGCGCAACGTTCGCGGCTGCTGGAACCTCGGCTACTGCGGCATGGGCTGCCCGACCAACGCCAAGCAGTCGATGATGGTCACCACCATTCCGGCGACCCTGGAAAAAGGTGGCGAGCTGCTTTACCTGGCCCGCGCCGAGAAATTCACGATCAGCGGCGACAAGGTCACCAGCCTGCAATGCTCGGCGATGGATGAACGCTGCGTAGCGCCGACCGGGCGCACCATCACGGTCAAGGCGCGGCATTTCGTGCTGGCCGGTGGCGGCATTAACAGCCCGGCCTTGCTGATGCGTTCCGGTGCGCCTGACCCGCACAAGCGCCTGGGGAAACGCACGTTCCTGCACCCGGTGAACATGTCCGCTGCGTTGTTCGACGAAGTGGTCAACCCGTTCTACGGCGCGCCGCAGTCGATCTATTCCGACCATTTCCAATGGCAGGATGGCACCACCGGCAAGATGTCCTACAAACTGGAAGTCCCGCCCCTGCACCCGGCACTGGCCACGACGTTGCTCGGCGGTTTCGGCCAGGAAAACTCGCAACACATGGCCAATCTGCCCCATACCCACGCCATGCTGGCGTTGCTCCGGGACGGTTTTCACCCAGACAGCCCCGGTGGCAGCGTCGAATTGCGCGGTGACGACACGCCGGTGCTGGATTACCAGCTATCACCGTACGCCTGGGATGGATTGCGCCGGGCATTCCATACCATGGCCGAGATCCAGTTTGCCGGTGGCGCCAGGGCCGTGATGCCAATGCACGCCGACGCCCGTTACGTGAAGACCCTCGCCGAAGCCCGCACCCTGATCGACGGCCTGAGCCTGGAGTTGTACCGCACACGCCTGGGCAGTGCCCATGTAATGGGTGGTTGTGCCATGGGCGAAGACCCGACAAACGCGGTGACCGACAGCCTCGGCCGGCATCATCAGCTCGGCAATCTGTCGATTCACGACGGCTCGTTGTTCCCCACCAGCATTGGCGCCAACCCGCAACTGTCGGTCTACGGACTGACGGCGCAACTGGCGACTTCCCTGGCCGAACGTTTAAAAAACCCATGAAAATAGCGATTATTCCCATCGTCTATAGTGCTTTCTTACCCAACAGGCGACTTGGCCGACCGGGAAGGCTGCGATACCATCCGACTCCCCAACGGATTCCCGCCAGGACGACGCGATGAACCGAGTGTTGTACCCAGGTACCTTCGACCCTATTACCAAGGGCCATGGCGATCTGGTCGAACGCGCCTCGCGCCTGTTCGATCACGTGATCATCGCTGTCGCCGCCAGCCCGAAGAAAAACCCGTTGTTTCCCCTGGAACAGCGTGTGGAACTGGCGCGCGAGGTCACTAAACACCTGCCGAACGTTGAAGTCGTCGGCTTCTCGACGCTGCTCGCGCACTTCGCCAAAGAGCAGAATGCCAACGTGTTCCTGCGTGGTTTGCGCGCGGTGTCGGACTTCGAATACGAATTCCAGCTGGCCAACATGAACCGCCAACTGGCGCCGGATGTGGAAAGCCTGTTTCTTACGCCATCCGAGCGCTATTCGTTCATTTCCTCGACGCTGGTCCGTGAAATTGCTGCCTTGGGCGGCGATATCACCAAGTTCGTGCACCCTGCGGTGGCGGACGCACTGACCGAGCGCTTCAAGAAATAACCCCGCAAATACTGTAGGAGCGAGCTCGCTCGCGATGAACGTCAACGATAACGAGGGCCACCTGAATAAACGCGGTGCCCTCTTGTCCATCGCCAGCAAGCTGGCTCCTACAGTGCGTCGCCCCCGCGTGCAACACGGGCGCCAATGCGGCACAATTACACGCATTGGTTTATTGCGCCCGGGCCTGCCGCCCCGGCTGGAGTTAGCATGTCCCTGATCATCACCGACGATTGCATCAACTGCGACGTCTGCGAACCCGAGTGCCCGAACGCCGCCATTTCCCAAGGCGAAGAGATCTACGTGATCGACCCGAACCTGTGCACCCAGTGTGTCGGCCACTACGACGAACCGCAGTGCCAGCAGGTCTGCCCGGTGGATTGCATTCCACTGGACGAAGCCCATCCGGAGACGCAAGAGCAGTTGATGGAGAAGTACCGGAAGATTACCGGTAAGGCTTGATTCTCAGGTTTCCAGCGCTCTTGCGGGCCTCTTCGCGAGCAAGCCCGCTCCCACAATGGATCTGCGCCGTACACAAATCCCCTGTGGGAGCGGGCTTGCTCGCGAAGGCGTCATCAGCCTCACTGAAGCTATGACTGACGATCAGCTCTGACAACGCGGGCAAAAAACGCTCGCACGCTGCCCCAGTTTCACTTCCCGCAGCCCCGTGCCACAGACCTTGCAGTGTTCACCGCCACGGCCGTACACGAACAGTTCCTGCTGGAAATAACCGGGCTGACCATCACCGCCGATAAAGTCCCGCAGCGTGGTACCGCCGCGCTCGATGGCGGCCGCGAGGATGCGCTTGATCTCGATTGCCAGCCTCAAGTAACGCGCGCGGGAAATGCTCCTGGCTTCGCGGCGCGGGTCGATCCCGGCGGCGAACAACGCTTCGGTCGCGTAGATATTGCCGACGCCCACCACCACCGCGTTATCCATGATGAACGGTTTGACCGCCATCGAACGGCCACGGGACTGCTGGAACAGGCGCTCGCCGTCGAACAGGTCGGTCAACGGCTCCGGCCCCAGGCGAATCAGCAATTCGTGATTGAGCGGGTCGAGGCTCCAGAGCATTGCGCCGAAGCGCCGCGGGTCGGTGTAGCGCAGGGCCAGGCCCGACTCCAGTTCGATGTCCACATGCTCATGCTTGGCCGCTGGCAGCCCGGCCTCCACCAGACGCAAATTGCCTGACATACCCAAGTGGCTGATCAAGGTGCCGACTTCGGCATTGATCAGCAGGTACTTGGCGCGCCGCTCCACCAATACGATGCGCTGCCCGGACAGCCGCACATCGAGGTCTTCGGGAATTGGCCAGCGCAAGCGCCGATCACGCACGATCACCCGGCTGACACGCTGGCCTTCCAGGTACGGCGCGATGCCGCGACGAGTGGTTTCGACTTCTGGCAATTCAGGCATGGTGCTCCCGGATCAGGCTCATGGCCCGGAAAGGTCCGACACTCAGCGATGAGTGCCGAGGTCGCGGATCGTCTGCTTGAGGGTCTCGAAGTCGTAGTCCGAGAGGCCGACATAATCGAGCACCAGCGGCGCGATGCTGTTCCACTCGTGATCTTCGGTCTGATTGCCCAGCACCCGATGCGACGCGCAAATGTGCTCGGCCATTTTCAGGATCGCCAACAGGTTCTTCAACGAACTGTTGCGCGAAGTCTCATCGCTGAATATCGCCAAGGCATTGTGGTGATTGGCGATCGCCGCGCTCACGTGTTCCGGCAGGCGCCAGGACTTGGCCGTGTAATAGCCGACCACCGAGTGATTGGTATTGAACACCTGATTCTCCGTGTCCACCACCCGGCATTCGGCGCTGGCGTTGGCATAGGCCTGCTCCAGAACACCCATGTAGTCGGGGAAACGCTGGAGCATCAAGGGCACGCCGCAGTCGTGGAACAGGCCCAGGGCATAGGCTTCGTCGCCATTTTCAACGCCGATGCGCTTGGCCAGGGTCAGGCAGGTCATCGCCACGTCCTGAGCGGTGTCCCAGAAACGGTTCAGGGTGACAATGGTGTCGTCATTCATTTCGCCCTTGATCGACATCGCATTGATCAGGTTGATGACCGAGCGGCTGCCCAGCAGATTCACCGCGCGCTGGATCGAAGTAATCTTGTTGCTCAACCCGTAATACGGCGAATTGACGATCTTCAGCAAGGAACCGGAAAGCCCCGGATCCTGGGATATCAGTTTGGCAATGACTTCTAGATCCGGGTCGGGCATGTACTGCTCCATCTGCAAATCCACCATGATTTGCGGCTGGGCCGGTACGCTGATGCCCTGCAGGGCTTGTTGGATCTGTTCGGAAGTCAGCTCTTGGGACATTTGTGCACACTCTGGCGTCAGACGGCAATTCTAACCTTTATAAAGTTGGATCCGACATACCAAATCGCAAGACAAGTCTCTGTGGCGAGGGGGCTTGCCCCCGTTCGGTTGCGCAGCAACCGCAACACCAGCGAACTCAATGTACCTGATGCACCTCAATAACCGACTTTTGGGCCGGCTTCGCCGTCCAACGGGAGCAAGCTCCCTCGCCACATGTCCACTTGCAGGCCAATCCGGGGTCTCAACACGCTATACTCCCGCTCTTTTTTCCGGAGCGACGACATGTCCCTGCCTAGCCTGCGCCTCAAAGCCAACGCCGACCGTCGTCTGCGCAACGGTCACTTGTGGGTCTACAGCAACGAAATCGATGTAGCCGCTACGCCTTTGCACGGTTTCAAGGCCG
The DNA here is from genome assembly GCF_000282335.1 of Pseudomonas sp. GM48. Taxonomy (GTDB): domain Bacteria; phylum Pseudomonadota; class Gammaproteobacteria; order Pseudomonadales; family Pseudomonadaceae; genus Aquipseudomonas. The sequence goes on along the minus strand of NZ_AKJM01000183.1, from coordinate 3,704 downwards.
GCGACCAGGCGATCCTCGAAGCCGCCGGCGGCAAGCCGCTGGGCATCGTCGCCATGAGCCCGAACAACCTGATCTGCGCCCGTGTACTGTCGCGCGACATCAAGCTGCCGCTGGACAAGTCGCTGCTGGTGCATCGCCTGAACGTGGCCCTGTCCCTGCGCGAGCGTCTGTTCGACAAGCCGTTCTATCGCCTGGTCTACGGCGACTCCGACCTGCTGCCAGGCCTGGTGGTTGACCGTTTCGGCGACATCCTGGTGGTGCAGATCGCCTCGGCGACCATGGAAGCCCATAAAGACGACGTGATTGCAGCACTGACCCAAGTGCTCAAGCCAAGCGGCATCCTGTTCAAGAACGACTCCGCCGCCCGTGACGCCGAAGGCCTCACGCGCTACGTCGAAACCGTGTTCGGCCTGGTGCCGGAGTGGGTCGCGCTGGAAGAAAACGGCGTGAAATTCGAAGCGCCGGTCATCCAGGGCCAGAAAACCGGCTGGTTCTACGACCACCGCATGAACCGCGCACGCCTGGCGCCGTATGCCAAGGGCAAGCGCGTACTGGACCTGTACAGCTACATCGGTGGCTGGGGCGTGCAGGCTGCCGCGTTCGGCGCCAGCGAAGTGTTCTGCGTCGACGCGTCGGCTTTCGCCCTCGACGGTGTTGAGCGCAACGCCGCGCTGAACGGTTTCGCCGAGAAAATGACCTGCATCGAAGGCGACGTGTTCGAAGCCCTCAAAGAGCTGAAAGCCAGCGAAGAACGTTTCGACGTGATCGTGGCCGACCCGCCGGCGTTCATCAAACGCAAGAAAGACATGAAAAACGGCGAAGGCGCCTACCGCCGGCTGAACGAGCAAGCCATGCGCCTGCTGACCAAGGACGGCATCCTGGTCAGCGCATCGTGCTCGATGCACCTGCCGGAAGACGACCTGCAGAACATCCTGCTGACCAGCGCCCGTCACCTGGACCGCAACATCCAGATGCTGGAACGCGGCGGGCAAGGTCCGGACCATCCGGTGCACCCGGCGATTGCTGAAACCCGCTATATCAAGAGCATCACCTGCCGGTTGCTGCCGAACAGCTGATAACGCAAAACCTCTGTAGGAGCGAGCCTGCTCGCGATGCTGGTCAACGATAACGCGGGGAACCTGATACCCCGCGGCGTCTTTGAATTCATCGCGAGCAGGCTCGCTCCTACAGGTGCAGGACACATCCTGATCCACTGCCGAAGCGACAACCTCCCGCACCACGCCTACCGTTTTCTCTTCCCATCACCGAAGAGGACAACGGAATGTCCAACACGCCAAAAACCCATCGATTACGCACCGGTCGGCACTCGCAATCCGGTCGCATCTATCACCTGACCGCTGTCACCCATGAACGACAACCATTCTTCCAGGATTGGCGCACTGGCCGCTTTTTGGTGCATGAGTTCAGAAGGGCTCAGGAAGCCGGCTATGCCACGTCTATAGCCTGGGTGGTCATGCCGGATCACTTCCACTGGCTGATTGAATTGCACAACGGTGATTTACCGAAACTGGTGCAAGCCACCAAATCTCGCTGCACACGCCTCATCAATCAGAGACGAGATCTATATGCTCCTGTATGGCAAAAGGGCTACTTCGACCGAGCCCTGCGTCGCGAGGAAGATCTGAAAGCCATCGCCCGATACATCATCGCCAACCCCCTACGCGCAGGCCTCGTCGACCATATCGGTGACTACCCACTCTGGGACGCCATCTGGCTCTGATGCACAAATCACTGTAGGAGCGAGCCTGCTCGCGATGGTCGTCAACGATAACGCTGGAAACCTGGCACCCCGCAGCGTTCTCGGGTTCATCGCGAGCAAGCTCGCTCCTACAGGAAATGGAGTGCCCGCACGTCTTGTGAATGCCGCCTCCTGGCTTGCAGCCATTCCCTCCAGCCGCCAGCCGTGTAGAATCGCGAACATTCATCGCCAGTCATCCCCGGCGGGTTTATGAGCTCAAGCTGAAGCGCGCGGCGATCCCGCAAAGTTATCGGCAACTTCCGGACACGCGGCCATTTCTGAGTGTTCCAGACGTCAATAGAAGCTCACTTCCCTTTTGATACCTGATTAGCCGCCCGGAGTGCTTCATGCCTGATTACCGCTCGAAAACATCCACCCACGGCCGCAACATGGCCGGCGCCCGCGCACTGTGGCGCGCCACGGGGATGAAAGATGACGACTTCAAGAAGCCGATCATCGCCATTGCCAACTCGTTCACCCAGTTCGTACCGGGCCACGTGCACCTCAAGGACCTTGGCCAACTGGTCGCCCGCGAGATCGAACGCGCTGGCGGCGTGGCCAAGGAATTCAACACCATCGCTGTCGATGACGGCATCGCCATGGGCCACGACGGCATGCTGTATTCGCTGCCGAGCCGCGAGATCATCGCCGACTCCGTCGAGTACATGGTCAACGCCCACTGCGCCGATGCGATCGTGTGCATTTCCAACTGCGACAAGATCACCCCCGGCATGCTGATGGCCGCCCTGCGCCTGAACATCCCGGTGATCTTCGTCTCCGGCGGCCCGATGGAAGCCGGCAAGACCAAACTCGCCTCCCACGGCCTCGATCTGGTCGACGCCATGGTGATCGCCGCCGACTCCAGCGCTTCTGACGAGAAAGTCGCTGAGTACGAGCGCAGTGCCTGCCCGACCTGCGGTTCGTGCTCCGGCATGTTTACCGCCAACTCGATGAACTGCCTGGTTGAAGCCCTGGGCCTGGCCTTGCCGGGCAACGGTTCGACCCTGGCCACCCACAGCGACCGCGAGCAGTTGTTCCTGCAGGCCGGCCGCACCATCGTCGAGCTGTGCAAGCGTTACTACGGCGAGAACGACGAGTCGGTGTTGCCGCGCAACATCGCCAACTTCCAGGCGTTCGAAAACGCCATGACCCTGGACATCGCCATGGGCGGTTCCACCAACACCATCCTGCACTTGCTGGCCGCCGCCCAGGAAGCCGAGATCGATTTCGACCTGCGCGACATCGACCGTCTGTCCCGTCACGTGCCGCAACTGTGCAAGGTCGCGCCGAACATCCAGAAGTACCACATGGAAGACGTGCACCGTGCCGGCGGGATCTTCAGCATCCTCGGCTCGCTGGCCCGTGGTGGTTTGCTGCACACCCAACTGCCGACCGTGCACAGCCGCAGCATGGAAGAAGCCATCGCCAAGTGGGACATCACCCAGACCGACGACGAAGCGGTGCACCACTTCTTCAAGGCCGGTCCTGCGGGTATCCCGACGCAAACCGCGTTCAGCCAGTCGACCCGCTGGGAAACCCTGGACGACGACCGTGAAAACGGCTGCATCCGTAGTGTCGAGCACGCTTACTCGAAAGAAGGCGGCCTGGCCGTTCTCTACGGCAACATCGCCCTGGACGGCTGCGTGGTGAAAACCGCTGGCGTCGACGAGTCGATCCACGTCTTCGAAGGCAACGCGAAGATCTTCGAAAGCCAGGACAGTGCCGTGCGCGGCATCCTCGCCGACGAAGTGAAAGAAGGCGACATCGTCATCATTCGCTACGAAGGCCCGAAAGGCGGCCCGGGCATGCAGGAAATGCTCTACCCGACCTCGTACCTGAAATCCAAAGGCCTGGGCAAAGCCTGTGCCCTGCTCACCGACGGCCGTTTCTCCGGGGGTACTTCCGGTCTGTCCATCGGCCACGCTTCGCCTGAAGCGGCTGGCGG
>NZ_AKJM01000182.1 GCF_000282335.1 Pseudomonas sp. GM48 | reverse complement strand
TAACTCTTTGTTTATCAAGGAGTTTTCCGTTTCGACTGCGCCGGAAGTGGGGCGAATTATAGACACCTGAGATCTGCCGTCAAGCACTGATTTTGGTTTTCTATCAATAACCTGCAGAATGCAGCAAAACGCCCCAAAGGACGCCTATATAGAAGAGCCCAAACGCCCTTCTATATAGAAGGACCTCCTCATAGGCAGCAACAGCCCATGACAGAGCCAAAAAACGAGACCACCGCGTACAGACGATTAGCCTGCCGCCAAAAAACAAAAAAGCACCCAAGGTGCTTTTTTGTTATCTCTATCAGCTGTACAACGCCGCCACTCTGGCTCGCGCCGTGTGCAGCTTCTTGTAGCTGTCGATCAGCCGAAGGTGCCTGTCGAGCCCTTCCAGTTTCATGCTCGTCGGCGTAAGACCATAGAAACGTACACTGCCATCCACCGACCCTATTGCCGCGTCCATCCGTTCGTCGCCGAACATCCGGCGGAAGTTGACCTCGTAGTCGCTCAGTTCCAGATCATCGTCCAGTTGCATTTCCAGCACGACGTTCACGGCTTGATAAAACAACCCGCGCTCCACGGTGTTGTCGTTGTATTGCAAGAAGGCTTCCACCAGATCTTTCGCCTGATCAAACTTCTGCAAGGCGAGATAAATCAGCAGCCGCAGCTCCAGGATCGTCAATTTGCCCCAAGGTGTGTTGTCGTCGAACTCGATGCCGATCAAGGTGGTGATGTCGGTGTAATCATCCAGCTCACTGCTTTCCAAACCCTTGGCCAGCGTTCTCAGGCCGACTTTGCTCAAGCTGTGCAGGTTGAGGATGTCGGCGCGGAACTGCAGCGCTTTGTTGGTGTTATCCCAGATCAAATCTTCTACCGGATAGATCTCTGAGTAATCCGGCACCAGAATGCGACAGGCCTTGGCGCCGATGTGCTCATAGACCGCCATGTACACTTCTTTGCCCATGTCTTCGAGAATGCCGAACAAAGTCGCGGCCTCTTCGACATTCGAGTTTTCTCCTTGACCGGAGAAATCCCACTCAACGAATTCGAAATCCGGCTTGGCGCTGAAGAAGCGCCACGAGACCACACCGCTGGAGTCGATAAAGTGCTCCACGAAGTTGTTCGGCTCAGTCACCGCCTGACCTTCGAACGTCGGCTGAGGCAAATCATTCAAACCTTCGAAACTGCGACCTTGCAGCAGTTCCGTCAGGCTGCGCTCCAGCGCCACTTCCAGGCTTGGGTGCGCGCCGAACGAGGCAAATACGCCACCGGTACGCGGGTTCATCAAGGTGACACACATCACCGGGAATTCCCCGCCCAGCGACGCGTCCTTGACCAGCACCGGGAAGCCCTGCTCTTCCAGGCCTTGGATACCGGCCAGAATCCCCGGGTACTTCGCCAACACTTCCTGCGGCACATCCGGCAGGGCCATTTCGCCTTCGAGGATTTCGCGCTTGACCGCGCGCTCGAAGATTTCCGACAGACACTGCACCTGCGCTTCGGCCAGCGTATTGCCTGCGCTCATGCCATTACTCAGGAACAGGTTTTCGATCAGGTTGGACGGGAAGTACACCACCTCATTGTCCGACTGACGCACAAACGGTAGCGAACAAATGCCGCGCTGGGTGTTGCCGGAGTTGGTGTCGTACAGATGCGAACCACGCAACTCGCCATCCCGGTCGTAAATCTTCAGGCAGTACTCGTCGAGGATTTCAGATGGCAGTTCGTCCTTCGGGCCCGGCTTGAACCAGCGCTCGTCCGGGTAATGCACAAACGCCGCGTTGGCGATGTCCTCCCCCCAGAACTGATCGTTATAGAAGAAGTTGCAGTTGAGCCGCTCGATAAACTCGCCCAACGCCGATGCCAGCGCGCCTTCTTTGGTCGCGCCCTTGCCATTGGTAAAACACATCGGCGAGTGCGCATCGCGAATATGCAGCGACCACACATTGGGAACGATATTGCGCCACGAAGCGATTTCAATCTTCATGCCCAGGTCGGCCAGGATGCCCGACATGTTGGCGATGGTTTGCTCCAGCGGCAGGTCCTTGCCCACAATGTAGGTGCCCGCTTCGCTGGTCGAGTGCGGCATCAGCAACGCCTGGGCATCGGCGTCGAGGTTTTCGACCTCTTCAATCACAAACTCAGGCCCGGTTTGCACCACCTTCTTTACCGTACAACGGTCGATGGAGCGCAAGATCCCCTGACGGTCCTTGGCGGAAATGTCGGCCGGCAATTCAACCTGAATCTTGAAAATCTGGTTGTAGCGGTTTTCCGGGTCAACAATATTGTTCTGCGACAGGCGAATATTTTCGGTGGGGATATTGCGAGTTTCGCAATATAACTTCACGAAGTACGCCGCACACAACGCCGACGAAGCCAGGAAGTAATCGAACGGCCCCGGCGCCGAACCATCGCCCTTGTAGCGAATGGGTTGATCGGCAATCACCGTGAAGTCGTCGAACTTGGCCTCAAGTCGAAGGTTGTCGAGAAAGTTGACCTTGATTTCCATGTGCGATTACCAGAATAACGAGCTAAACGATTTGGCCGCCATTATCCGGTTTTTCAGCGCAGACCGTTAACTTTCCACTATTTTTCGATCAACACGACCCCACGCTCCTCCAGCAAACGCACAAACATCGTGAGGCTCTGCGACACCGTCCCCCTGCGCCATACCAGCCAGGTGCGTAAATAGCGGAAAGACTCCGACAGCGGCCAGACGCTGACCGTCGAACATCCAGGCATGCTTTCGAGCATGCTGCGGGGCATCAGCGCCAGGCCGGCACCAGCGCTGACGCAGGCCAGCATGCCGTGATAGGACTCCATTTCGAAAATCTTGCCGGGTACCGCCGCGCCATTGGCGAACCAGCTTTCGAAGTGATGGCGATAGGAGCAGTTGGAGCGGAAGGCATAGATGTTTTCGCCATTCACATCCTTCGCCCGATGAATCGGTTCATGGTTGAGCGGTGCGATCAAGACCATTTCCTCCTCGAATGCCGGTACGCCCTCCAGCGCCGGATGCAACACCGGACCATCGACAAATGCAGCGGCCAGCCGCCCCGACAGCACCCCATCGATCATGGTCCCGGAGGGGCCGGTGGACAGGTCCAGTTCGACCTTGGCGTGTTTCTGGTTATAGGCTGCCAATAGCTCGGGAATACGTACCGCGGCGGTGCTCTCCAGCGAACCCAACGCGAATGCACCTTGCGGTTCTTCACCCGCCACTGTGGCGCGCGCCTCCTGAACCAGATCGAGAATACGTCGCGCGTAATCCAGAAAACTCCAGCCGGCTGGTGACAAGCGCAGACGACTCTTCTCGCGGATAAACAGGTCCACACCCAAGTCCATCTCAAGCTGCTTGATTCTGGTCGTCAGATTTGATGGCACCCGGTGAATATGCTGGGCGGCAACGCTAATGCTGCCGTGCTCGGCGACAGCCTTGAAAATTTCGAGCTGAACCAGATCCAAGTCATTCTCCAAACGTGAACGTTACGCTCAGTATTATTCAGTTTCCAGAAAACATATACCCCCATAACCTGAGCACATTCCTACCTCGCAGGACGGTGCCATGACCAATGTTTCCAGCCTTACCCATGCCATTTCGATCAACCCGACTACTGGCGAACAGATCGGCCATTACCCTTTCGAGTCCGATTCAGCATTACAGGCCGCGCTGACGCGGGCCTCTACCGGGTTTCGTGCCTGGCGCAGCAAACCGCTTGAACAACGCACGCAGCTTTTGATCAACCTCGGCCAGGCCTTGCGCAACAATTCAGGGGCCATGGCGAACATGATCACCCTGGAAATGGGTAAGCCGATTGCCCAGGCTCGCGGTGAAATTGAAAAATGTGCACAGCTCTGCGAGTGGTACGCCGAACACGGCCCCGCCATGCTTAGCTCGGAACCAACCCTGGTTGAAGGCGGCAAAGCACGCATTGAGTATCGCCCGCTCGGCCCGATTCTCGCCGTCATGCCGTGGAACTTCCCCATCTGGCAAGTCCTGCGCGGCGCGGTCCCCACGTTGCTCGCAGGCAATACCTACGTGCTCAAGCACGCGCCAAACGTTATGGGCAGCGCCTATCTGCTACTGGAAGCCTTCAGGCAAGCGGGATTTCCTGAAGGTGTGTTCGAGATCATCAATGTCACGCCAGAGGGCGTATCCAAGGCGATCGCCGATCCACGCATTGCGGCGGTCACCCTCACCGGTAGCGTGCGTGCCGGCATGGCCATCGGCGCTCAGGCTGGAGCCGCGCTGAAGAAGTGCGTATTGGAATTGGGCGGCTCCGACCCATTTATTGTGCTCGACGACGCCGACCTTGATGAGGCGGTGAAAGCCGCCGTGATCGGGCGCTATCAAAACTCCGGACAAGTTTGCGCCGCAGCCAAACGCCTGATTGTCGAGCAAGGCATTGCCCGGGAATTTACCCGCAAGTTCGTCGAGGCCACCCAACAACTGGTCGTCGGTGATCCACTAGCCACCACCACCTACATCGGCCCGATGGCTCGCTTCGATCTACGCGATGAACTGGATCAACAGGTGCGCGACACATTGGAAGAAGGCGCGACGTTGCTAATGGGTGGCAAGAAGGCTGAAGGCCCCGGCAATTACTATGAGCCCACTGTGCTCGGCAACGTGACCGATCAGATGACCTCATTCAAACAGGAATTGTTTGGTCCTGTGGCTTCAATCATCACGGCCCGAGACGCAGCCCATGCGCTGGAGTTGGCCAACGACAGTGAGTTCGGACTCACCGCCACCCTCTACACGCGCAATGTCGAACTCGCCCGCCAGATGGCCGGCGAACTTGAAACCGGCGGCGTGTTCATCAACGGCTATAGCGCCAGCGATCCGCGCGTCACATTTGGTGGCGTGAAGAAGAGTGGCTTTGGCCGGGAGCTCTCGCATTTCGGGGTGCGCGAGTTCTGTAATGCACAAACGGTTTGGCTGGATCGACGCTAAGGTTAGCGTAGCGTTCCGAACTGGCTCAGCTTGCCAACGCCTCGAACGTTACAAACTCAATGGCCGTGAAATCCACTTGTTGTGCCAGCAAATCGAAGGCTTCGGGTGCCGCGACAAAACGACAAATCCAGTTGGCCAACCGGTCTGCCGGCAATAAACCTATGTGCCCGTAACCCGCGGGCACCTGTCGCCTGCACCCTGTCTGAATTGGTGCCCACCCTGACCAGTTGCTGGCCATTCAGTAATCCATCTGAAACACACCAGGCCGGGCAAGCGCTTAGGACTTTACCCAGTGCAGTGTCGGGTGTCCCGAACACAACCCTGAACAAAATTAACATTGAACCTGTCAGTGAACGTCGAATAGTCACCGGCACCACTGCGTCTCACAAGGTATCCCGTCGTGGTCTCCGTCCATCTCCATTCCTGGACAATTTTGCAGAAAACTCTTGGCCTCTGCGCACGAGGTCATCTGCGAACAACGTTTGCGCCCATCACATTTGACAGGAGCCGAAACAGGTTTCAGCACAGTCACGACCGAAGCAGTTCCTTTGGGATTCGACAGCTGAGCCTCAGCCCAAGACTGCAACTCAGGGGAAAGCTTCCACACCAACAGACCAACAACAAGCACAACCAAAATCAGCTTCATTTTGATTCATCCATGATGAGAGACCGTTTGCACGCTTACGTTGCCTGCTTTCCAGCTTAACCCACTAATCCACAGACAGCCCGCCGGTGAATGGTGGGCGAGGGATCACTGGACGAAGGTTGAAGAGCGGTATTTGACGCGAGCATTCAAGGATGCCAGATGGAAGGAAGAAGAGATGCCGGGCTTCCACGAAGTGCGAGCGCTGACCGCTAATGATGCCGGCCGAATCCTCAGGGAGGATGGCAATCTGGTCGGTCTAATCTCAGTCCGCAAGGACGGCGTATCGGTCAGCTTTTTCTATCGCTATCGGTGGGGCGACCAGAACAAAGAGCACTCCTGCGGTTCCTGGCCGCGCAAATCCCTGATGGACATCCGCAAGGCCCGCAACCAGGCTCGCACGCTCATTGATGAGCAGATCAATCCCAACGAGCACAAGAAAATCGCCAAGGCACATTTGGGGGGTTAGCCTGGACGTTATCGATCGCTGTCAAAATCATATACTGGCCGGCTCCCGGGTCAGGCGCCATTACCTGCATCACGATGATGTCGAGGAAAAGAAGCGTGCGTGGCATCTGCTGGGCGATCGACTCAGTGCCGTGTTGTCCTCAACCTACGAGCATTCACCAACCGAGTCGTTGATGTCTTTTCCAGCGTATACCACGGATCGTCGCAAGTTCACCCTGCCCCTCCGGGATTAGCTATCAGGTGGGCAACGACGCCCTGGGAGAGCGCTCGTTCACCACCAGCGGTGCGAAGGTGTTCGTCATGGAATATGCCAGGGCAATAGCGATGCAATCAGTGCGATCCGAATCGGATTGCCCTCTTTGGCTGTGAATTCTCAATACTGGTATCCAGCTTTTCTTCATACGCTGGATCGGGATGGGATAAGGACGACTAAATCTGTATCACCTATGTCGACACCAACCTGTGAAAGCAGCGTAGTAACCTGGCCACGGTGATGGGTCTGATGGTTGAAGAAATGCATCACCAGGCCGTAAAAATCCTTGTCGGACACTACACCCTTCAAGCTGGCGTAATTGAGGGTGTGGTCTAGATCGGACTCTGTAATAGAGTTAGCCCATTCGACGATTATCTGATCAAGCCTCTCTCGATATGCTAAGAGTTCTCCAATAGTAGAGAACAACGCCTGGCCAAGGTTTTTCGGATCAGAAAGTCGCCTCACCGGCTCCAATGCCGAGTGGTTCGCTGGATGTTTGGCGAATCGCTTTAGCCACACAGTGTCTCCGGCTGCCACGTGGTTTAGCGTCCCGAGAATCGACCTGAAGAACGCTTTTCTATCAGCTGAGAGCTCATCATCGGACAAGCACCTGGCCGCTCCATAGATCTTTATATTCATCCATTTGTTATAGGTCGCCATCAGGCAGATATGGCCGGTGCGGCTCATGTGCTCATCCTTTGAGTGGGTATTTGATAAGCGCTCCACGCTCATCGCAAAACCAAGTCTAGCGCAGGGCATATTAATTGGTGCCATCCAGGTTTTGATGCTGCTCATCCACGAAACAAGTTGGATAAAATGCGTCCTCCTTCGAATTGCCATAGATGCCCGAGCACGGTGACCCGTACGCAGTAGAGATCGTTATTGTTCCGATACTCTCGGGGCGCGCCCTAAGAGGTAACCTTCGACATTTTCTATGGATAGGGCTTCGAGCAGCACCTGCTCCAGGATGGTAAAAAAACATTTGATGTGGGCCTGCTTTAATGCCTGGGGCCGGGTCACCAGATAGACCTCCATATCTGGAAGGTGGAGATCCGGGAACAACCCGATCAGATCCTTCGCCAATATACGGGGCAGTACGGCCACCCCCATACCTCGCCTCACCGATTCGAGCTGTACGGCGAACGAATTCACGCTGATCTGCGCGCGGTCCAGACCACCGGCCTTTGCCGCACGCATTTGCGGCAACATGTCCAGCGGGGGAAGCAAGGCAACATTGACCGCAGTGGCCGGGGTCACCCCTGGAAACCGCTTCAGATAACCTGCATCAGCGAAGACACCGTAGGAGAGCCGGCCTATTGGTCGATAAATCAGTGACGGCTCACCCAGATGAGTTGTACGTACAGCAATGTCTGCCACGCCGCGGACGATCTTGTGAAAGTCGGCTGTTACCATCAGCTCCACCGAGCAACGCGGGTGCAGAGAGGTGAAGCGACTCGCGGCCTCCAGCACACAAGACGAGAACCCCTCTCCTGCGCTGACCAGGACACTGCCAGATAGCTCTGTGTGTAGCCCGGATGTGCCAGCAGCGGTTTGACGCCTCAAGCCAGCTTCCGCAGCCAGTGCAACTTCCACGAGGGATTGGCCCCGCGAGGTCAACCAGCATCCTTCAACGCCCCGCTCGACGAGTGGCTCGCCCAGTGCGACCTCAAGTTGGGTCAGGCGACGGGACACGGTAGACGCCGCGATACCCAGCAACTGGCCAGCTTGAAGGAAGCTGCCACGCCGCGAGACTGCCAACAGCAGACGAAGATCGTCCCAATTTTCTTGCAACGCCATGCGTCCTGTCCTCCCTGGTCTGCATATGTGCAAATCCATTATGCAGTAGTCGCTGTTTTTCGGGAGAGGCCTCAAAGGTATATCTACAGGCCCTCGAAATGAATGGAATGGATTGTATGACTACTGGCCCCAACGACTATGCGGAACGCGCCGCAAGAGCCTTCAATCGCCGTGATGTGGAGGCGATGCTTGCGTTGGTTTGCGAAGACTTCATCTACCTCGACGGTATGGGGATTCAAACCGGTCGCGAATCCATGCGCAAACGAGAGACTGCGCTGTTCGAAGCGTTCCCTGACGCCCAGGTGACCTTCACCCCATTCATGGTCGCTGACGATCTTTTAGCGCTGACTGCCTTATTGACCGGCACCTTCGCCGCACCCTTGGTGTTGCCAGGCCGGGTAATTGCACCCCATGGACGCCATATTACCGTGCACTACGCCGCACACTTCACCTTCAGAAACGGGCTGGCCATCCGTGAAGAGGCCTTCTTCGACAGTGCGGTGTTGATGCCGTTAGCCGAACAGGGTGAGGGTTGAGCCATGCGCAGCGCATTTGTTACTGGCGCAACTGGCTTGCTGGGCAACAACCTGGTGCGTGAATTGGTCGCTCGTGGCTACGCGGTCAAAGGCCTGGTCCGCTCAAGAACCAAAGGTGAACAGCAGTTCAACAATCTGCCGGGGGTGGAGCTGGTCGTTGGTGACATGGCCGATGTCGACGCATTCGCAGCATCGCTGCAAGGTTGCGATACGGTGTTTCACACCGCGGCGTTCTTTCGCGATAACTACAAGGGTGGCAAGCACTGGGAGGAACTCGAAAAGATCAATGTCGCCGGTACGCGGGACCTGATTCACCAGGCCTACCGCGCCGGTATACGACGGTTCATCCATACGTCTTCCATTGCCGTGCTCGACGGCGCACCAGGCTCGTCCATCGATGAGACATGTCTGCGGGCCGACGCCGACGCGGATGACTACTACCGCAGCAAGATCCTAGCCGACCGTGTCGTCTTGTCGTTCCTGGAAGCACATCCCGAGATGCATGCCTGCATGGTCCTGCCCGGTTGGATGTGGGGTCCTGCCGACATTGGCCCGACCTCCTCGGGACAGTTGGTTAACGATGTCGTGCACGGCAAATTACCCGGACTGATCCCCGGTAGCTTCTCCGTTGTTGATGCCCGCGATGTGGCATTAGCGCAGATTGCCGCTGCCAAACATGGGCGTCGAGGTGAGCGCTATCTCTCGGCGGGCCGGCATATGACGATGCGTCAGCTGGTCCCTGTTCTAGGACGTATAGCGGGCGTCAAGACACCCGTTCGACAACTACCGCTGCCCTTTCTATACACCTTGGCGGTTGTGCAGGAGATCTATGCGCGCCTCACTGGCAAGCCCATTCTGCTGAGCATGGCCACGTTGCGCCTGTTGATACGAGAAAAGGACCGCACCTGTTTCAACCACAGCAAGAGTGAACAAGAGCTTGACCTGAATTTCCGGGCACTGGAGCAAACAATTACCGACACCGTGGCGTGGTACCGCGATCACGGCTGGTTTGAAACACACCAGAACAAGGACGTAAAATTGTGAACAGGGAAATAATCCTGATGCGTCACGGCCAGCCAAAACTGGCCGCAACCGAAAAAATCTCAGCGCTCGAGATGAAAGACTGGATCGAGCAATACAACCGATCCGAAATTACCCACCACCCGGTCCCGCATGCCAGTATGCGACTCGCCGCAACCGCCACGGTGATTGTTTCAAGCAGCGCACCTCGTGCGCTGACCTCCGTCCAAGCGCTCGGCCTGAAGCCTGCACTGGTCGACGCACTTTTCGGCGAAGCACAACTACCTTGTGGTCATTGGAAACTGCTACGGCTATCGCCGTTTACCTGGGCATTTATCCTTCGAGTCTTATGGTTGTGCGGTTACTCACGCAGCGTCGAATCCGCCGGAGCTGCGAAGATGCGCGCCAGCACGGCAGCTCGACGACTTCAGTCCCTTTCCAACGAAGGACCGGTTCTGCTGCTCGGTCATGGCTTTATGAATCGAATGATCGCCAAACAACTGGTGGCCGATGGATGGGTTCGCCAAAAACGTAACGGCAGCCAGTATTGGAGTGCGACGGTGTATCAATATAGCGGTGTTTAAAAGTGCCATCTGGCGCGGAGATTAAACGAAGGGAACGTTCAGGTTGGTCGTTCATTTGTAGAGACCTCTTTGGGACGCGAAAACCACGTTTTTCTACTCGCTCGGCCCCGTACAAAGGCGGGGGCTTGGAGTATAGGTTGGCGATTTGTCTCGCTGGACAGATACCTATTGCTGTTGGTGGCGACAGGCAGAAAACGGCTGTGGATTCAACCGGTCGATGCAGATAACGAAAACTATGCATGTCAGTCGGAGTATCGGCTTTAATGTCGATGCGGATTCACCTGCACACGGCGCTGGATTTCTATAATTTGCGAGATGTGATGCACGCTATCGGTGGGTTTCAGGATCTGAACCCCTATCTAAATCAAGGAAGACAACCCCATTGAAACCAGCTCTCGGCGCCCTGCTTTTAACCTGTCTGACGACCAGCGCTCTCGCTGACGTCAACTCTGTCGGCTTCCAATCCTCCACCCTGCCGGACCCACACAATGAGCGTCCGCTGGAGATGGTCGTCTGGTATCCCAGTACAACGACCATCACCCCACAGTTGATCGGCGACGATGTGGTGTTTGTCGGTGTTTCTGCGGTTCGCAACGCGCCACCCTCTGCTGGCGAGCACCCATTGGTGGTGCTCTCCCATGGATTCAGAGGCAATTGGAACAATCAGAACTGGTTGGCGAGTGCATTGGCCCAAAAGGGTTACATTGTCGCTGCGGTCAACCACCCCGGCACCACGACCCATGATCGCAGCCCGCAAGCGGCGGCGCAGTTATGGCAGCGGCCCATTGACCTGCATCGGGCCATTGAGGCGGTCACCACTCAACCTGAAAAATTTGGCGTAGTCGCAAAGCGTCAAATTGCTGTAGTGGGCCATTCACTCGGCGGCTGGACTGCAATGGAGATCGCCGGTGCTCGTTTCGACCCGGCCCTGTTTGCCCGTGACTGCAAACTCCATCCGCAGTTATCCAGTTGCACCAATTATCAAAAGATCAACCCTGAGAGTACTCCGGCATTAAGGGCTGGTCTGGCCGGCGATTTGCGCGATCAACGCGTCACCGCTGTGGTTTCTTTGGACCTGGGACTCTCGCGCGGGATGACCGATGAGAGCCTTGCCGCACTGCCGGTGCCGGTGCTAGTTATCGCTGCCGGCACACCGTCGGTGGAACTGCCTGCTCAGTTGGAGTCCGCCAACCTGGCCACACGCCTGCCCCAAGCGTCCAGCCGCTATGTCGAGATCAGTGACGCCAGCCATTTCAGCTTCTTGCCGATTTGCAAACCAGGTGCAGTGGCATTGCTCGAAGAGGACATTCCTGGCGATGGCATCATTTGCGGGGATGGCGACAATGCTCGTCCGCGCGAGGTAATCCAACAGCAGGTTACGTCACTGATCAGCGAGTTTTTGACGCAGTCCGCGAACAACAAAGTGGACCTCTAGGATTGCTGGCACTCGGCAACTCAGCAGACCTGAAATTTGCGTAGGAGCGCTATTTTTGTGTCGAATCCAGCCACCTATTACGATCAAAAACGTTTTTACACAGCCTCGGCCGATATCTGCCCATCACGAAAGGCAGATGTCGGCCAGAAGCGGTCACCTCTACGCCTCACAAGCGTGACTCTCAGGCGCGTTTGGGGAGCTTCCAGTTCGGGCGGATGAAGTGGCATGTGTAGCCATTCGGTATACGTTCGAGGTAGTCCTGGTGCTCCGGTTCAGCTTCCCAAAAGGGCCCCGCCGGTTCGATTTCGGTGACTACCCGGCCTGGCCACAGGTGTGAAGCATCGACATCGGCAGCGGTGTCCTCGGCGATGTCGCGTTGCTGTTCGCTGAGGTAGTAGATCGCCGAACGATAGCTGGGGCCTAGGTCATTACCCTGACGGTTGGGCGTGCAGGGGTCGTGTATCTGGAAGAAGAACTCAAGGATCTGCCGGTAGCTGATCACGGTAGGGTCGAAGACGATCTCGATGGCTTCGGCGTGGTTGCCATGGTTGCGGTAGGTGGCATTCGGCACATCGCCGCCGGTGTAACCGACCCGCGTGCGCAGCACACCGGGATAGCGCCGCAGCAGATCCTGCATGCCCCAGAAGCAGCCGCCAGCGAGAATGGCAGTTTCAGTTTGTCTGGTCATGGTCTGTCCTTCCTCTCGGGGACGTTGGGTATAGCCATTGTTATGAGGGCGTGTTGGCCAATTCCAAGGTTTCGCGCAAACAGAACTGGAATGACCGTATTTGTCCGATTTTTGCCTGTCGTCACCGTCAGCTTTGGGTTGATTGCTACCCTTCGCAACAGGCAGCAACCTACCCATAGCCGTCATTCGCCCACCGCCTCAGTGCTTCGTTATTCTTCATCCGTATTGCTCGAATTGAACCCTTGGGTGCCTTCGATTACTTCGTAATCGTGAAACGAAACGCCTGTTCTTGCAGGCTCGTTTTGATCAATTCGGCCAATTGTTGGGTGGCTGGTGTTGGGTCGTCGCCACCGCTTTGAAGCACATAGCCAAGGTTTGGTACGGGGGGTAAGCCAGAAACAATGGTGAGATGGCTTGGCAGCCCGATGCGGGTTCGCAGCGTCAGACCCAATCCGGCGGCGACGGCCGCCCAGATACCACCGACGCTGGGACTGGTCAGGGCGATCCGCCAAGGTATTTGCGCGGCATCCAGCGCTTGGGTGGCGGCGCTGCGCAATACGCAAGGCGCGTCGAACATGATCAATGGCAACGGTGAGTCATCAAGGGCAGTCAGCAGTGGCGTATCGCGGGCTCCGATCCAGTGCATCTGTGTTGCGCCCAGACGCGTGGCATAGGGCGACATGTGCCCGGTGTCCCAGGTCAGGGCCAGGTCCAGATCTGCGCTTTCGACCATAGCAAGCAGTTCGGCATTACGGGCGATCCTGACTTCGAGATTCACCCTCGGGTAAGTCTGGACGAAGCGTCGCAGGATATCGCTCAGGAAATGTTCCCCAAAGTCCTCTTGAAGCCCGAGGCGTATGGACCCGGCAGTCTGGCTTTCATGCAGGGTCTGGAAAATGCCATCGTTCAGCTCCAGCAACCGGCGGGCATGGCTGAGCAGTGTTTCTCCTGTTGGGGTCAAGACCAGTCCGCGACCGGATTTAGCCAGCACCGGCGTACCGATCTGCTCCTCGAGTTTCTTCAATTGAGCGCTTACGGCAGATGTCGACCGACCGAGACGATCCGCCGCTTTGGCAAAGCTGTTGAACTCCACGCCGGTGACGAAGGTGCGCAATACTTCAAGATCGAAGGTTGGGCGGCGCATTCAATAGTCCACTAATTCAGGATTATTGGTGCAATTAAATCTGATATTCGGAATTGTTGCGACTTGATAGTTTTCCTCCATCAAATTGGGACATCAGAGGAAAAAACATCATGAATGTATCGATGGTCACGGGGCGAGAACACCAAAGCAACTACCCGCAGAAGTTTGCCGAGCTGACCGACAAAGTATTGTTTGGCGACATGTGGACGCGTACGCAATTGAAGCCCCGTGAACGCAGTCTGGCGACGGTGGCCGCGCTGGTGGCGATGTACCGTCTGGAGCAACTGCCATTTCATTTGAAACGTGCACTGGATAACGGCTTGTGTGTCGACGAACTGGCCGAAGTCATAACCCATCTGGCGTTTTATTCAGGTTGGCCGACAGCCACATCGGCGCTGAATTTGCTCAGTGAGCTGCAGGCTTGCCTTCCAAAATATCAGGAGTAATCGTTGATGCCGTTTGCACGGATTTCACTGCACCGCGGGAAGTCGGCCGAGTATTTACAG
Source organism: Pseudomonas sp. GM48 (assembly GCF_000282335.1). Classification (GTDB taxonomy): domain Bacteria; phylum Pseudomonadota; class Gammaproteobacteria; order Pseudomonadales; family Pseudomonadaceae; genus Aquipseudomonas. The sequence goes on along the minus strand of NZ_AKJM01000182.1, from coordinate 98,077 downwards.
GCATTATCTGAGGGTTTGCATGACGCCTTGGTCGAGAGCTTCGAGGTGCCGAAGACTGATCGCTTCCAGGCCATTCACCAACATGAGATCGGCGAGCTGATATTTGATCCCCACTATCTGGGCGGGCCGCGTAGCCATGACTTTGTGCTAATCGCGATTACCGCAGGCCGTCCTCGAAGCGTTGAGACCAAACAGCGTTTTTACCGCGATCTGGTCGATAAATTGGGGCGGGCGACGGGACTGAACGCGGAGGATGTCATGGTGGTGATCACCACTACGGCCAGCGATGAGTGGTCGTTTGGTGGAGGGCGGGGCAACTAGCCTTCGGGTTGTGCAGCGCCTGTATCCCATAAATGCGGGCCGTCTGTGTCTATCGGCACCATCGCCAGATTGATACGGTCTGCATTTGTTGTATTTCGATGAGGCAACCATGGATCTTACTGCAATCCCATTCGGTACCACCGATTGGTCAACGATAGAGCCGGTGGCGCATGCCGGTCAGACAGGCACAGCCTATTGGCGTACCTGCCAGTTTGGTTCAGCGCGTGTGCGGATGGTCGAGTACAGCCCTGGATATTTGGCCGATCATTGGTGTTGGAGGGGGCACATCCTTTTGTGCCTGGAGGGTCAGTTGCATACTGAACTGGAAGATGGTCGTCAGTTCACACTGACGCCGGGAATGAGTTATCAGGTGGGTAATAATGCTGAGGGACATCGGTCATTCACCACCACCGGGGCGAAGTTGTTCATTGTGGATTAGTCGTGGGGGCGGACCTGCATAACGCGCCCATACAATCCGTTTGCGGCCAATGCAGCCGCAATCATGGGGTCTGAAATATTTTGCTGCCTGTCGCAAAGGGCTGCAATCCACAATCCAAAGCGGACAGATCGACCCAATCTTGAGCCGATCTATCAACGCTGGTTAGAAATGCCAGTCCTCAGCGCGAACGACACGACAGAATGGGCCCGCCAGGGTTGCATTGTGATGAGCGACGATACTTTCGGCCTTCAACGCAGGGGTGTCGGTGCAGGTATGACCATCGGCGATCAGCACTGCATCGAATCCAAGATCTCGTGCGGCGCGGCAGGTGCTGTCGACACAATACTGGGTCTTCATTCCGGCAATAACCACGCCTTGAGATCCACAAGCTTTTAGCCGATCGGCCAGGTCAGTCATGGCGAAAGCGTTAGGTCGGCTTTTTTTGAAAATCACTTCGTCGCCTTGTAGCAACAGTTCCTGCACCAGTTGCGTCAACGGGCTTCCAGGTTCGATAGGCGAGCCAGGCGGCCCCACGTGGCGAGCAAGAAAAATTGGCGCGCCGGCCCTGCGGGCTTTATTCAACAGGCTATTCAACGTGTTCAGCAGCGCCTCGCCAGCCCATGGTTTTTCCGGGCCATGAAACAATCCAACCTGCATATCGAGAATCAACAGTGCATACATAGTGCTTTTCCTTGCGTTTTGACCAGCGACACAAGGGCAAAAGAAAAGGCCCTATCCATCGCTGGCGGGCCTTTGAAGTTCGTGCGTTATTGGCTCACGACACCTCTCACGACCCGCTTCGGGCGATCGTGGTAGTGGTGGTCGAGGCAATGCGTAGCTGATTCATAAGCTGACAGTATCTGCACGGTGCCTGGTTGGCAAGGGGACAAAATCTGCGCGACGGCTACTTCTTGTATTGCTCGTTGAGGTCCGCTTTTGGCCGAACTCTACCGTTGCTGACGGGCAGCTATGTGGTTGAAATCAGTCGCCTTAAAACAGTCCTCCAAGTGCTGCTGGTTCCCAGTTCATGATCACCCTGCCCTTACAGCGCCTCATGGCCAAAATTACCATCAAAGAACTCGAGTCGCTGACTACAGGCCCAACTCGCTACGAGGCCGGGTCAGGGTGTCGATCAGTGCGTACATGATTTTCCTGGCGCACGGTAGCAGATCCGGGATGTAGGTCGCGCCCATGCCCCAAGCCCCTCGGCGACCGGCAGCGGTGCACCTTCGGCCGGCCATGGCCAGCCGATGCGCGCAGTGGGGATGCCGAGGCGACGCAGCGCGGCACCGTCGGTTTGCCCACCGAGCAGGTCGACCTCGCCATGGGGACGCCGCTCGATATGCTCCCAGCCACGCTTTGGACGAAAAAAATGGACCTCTTTTCAGAGATCCATTTTTTAATGGCCCGCGCTTGCGTCAGGCGAAGTCGATAAGCGGATCAGTGCTTCATGCAGTTATCGAGGCTCCAGCCGTACAGCCACTGTATGGCGTCGTAGAACTGCTCCTGCGTACGTCCTTCCCATAGCTGGTTGCGCACCTGACGCTCGACGCCTTTGGCGTGGTAGAGGCGTCCCATCTCCCGGGCTGACCAGAGTATGCGAGCGGTGCGTGGGATACGGATGGTTTCGTACAGACGGAAAGCAGCTTGCAGGTCGAAGTTGCATTGCTTGACGGCCTGCCCCAGTACCACGGCGTCCTCCAGTGCACTGCAGGCGCCTTGGGCCAGGTATTGGGTCATGGGATGCGCGGCGTCGCCGAGGATGGTCACACGACCTTTGCCCCAGTTTTCCACCGGGTCGCGGTCAGCCGTGGCCCAGCGCCGCCAGGAGGTCGGACGGTCAAGCATTTGCCGTGGACGCGGGTGAATACCCTCGAAGTAGCTCAGTACTTCCTCTTTGCTGCCTTCGGTAACGCCCCACTCTTCCTGTTCCTTGCTGTGGAAGGTGACGACCAGGTTGTATTGCTTGCCACCACGCAGCGGGTAATGCACCAGGTGGCAACGCGGGCCTGCCCAGAGCATCGGCGCGTTGACGCGCAAGTCCTCAGGCATATCTTTTTCCTCGACCACCGCGCGGTACACCACGTGCCCGGTCACACGCGGCGGCTCGCCATGCAGCGCATCGCGAACCACCGAGCGCACTCCGTCGCAGCCGATAACGGCATCGGCGCGGTAGGTATTGCCGTGACTGTCGGTCAGCGTTACGCCATCGACGTCCTGCTCAAGGTTTTTAATGCAGACCGAGGTTTTGAACTGAATCAGCGGGTTGTTTTGCACCACTTCAAGAATCGACAGATGAATGTCGACACGGTGGATCACTCCATAGGGGTTGCCAAAGCGCTTGCGGAACGCTTCACCGACATCGATGCGAGCGACTTCGTGGGCATCGATTGCATCCATCATGATCAGATGATCAGTGAACACCGAGCGACTCCGTGCGGCCTCGCCCGCTCCCAGAGCGTCGAGCGCCGCATAGGCATTCGGGCCAAGCTGGATGCCGGCACCGATCTCGCCAATATGGTCAGCCTGCTCCAGTAGCAGTACCGCAATACCCTGCTGGGTCAATGCCTGGGCAGCGGCGAGGCCACCGATGCCTCCACCGACGACGATAACCGACTGTTTTTTATCTTGTGCAGTCATGATTCCGGTCTCCAAATATGTTGCTGAGCAGGCTGCTTGAATGGGCAGCGAAGCCTGCCGATTAGTTATGCAATGAAGTCGGGCTGCCGAGCAGGTGCAGCAGCCAGAAATGCAGGCAGCTCCAGGCAATGGCGATACACCGCCATCACCCGCGGGTAAGAGGAAAGGTCGCAGCCCATACGCTCGGCATTGGCCACTTGCGGTATCAGGCAGCAGTCGGCCAGGCCAGGCTCGTCACCCATGCAGTAGTTGCCGCTGCCATGGCGTTGCAGCAGTGCTTCGACGGCGGCCAGGCCTTCGGCCACCCAATGTTTGTACCAGGCAGCCTTTTGTTCAGCGGTGACGGCCAATACGTTCTGCAGGTAATTGAGCACCCGTACGTTGTTGATCGGATGGATATCGCAGCCGATCAGGTTGGCGATTTCCAGCACGAGGGCACGCTGCAGAGCATCGGCCGGGATCAGCCGTGGGCCGGGGTACTGGCTGTCGAGGTAGTCGATGATGGCCAGGGATTGGGTCAACAGAGCGCCATCGGCATCGAGCACCGGCACACCGCCAATCGGACTGCGCTCGCGATGTTCGCAACTGTACTGTTGACCGACCCGCAGGTTGATGCCCTGGTAGTCGTAGGGCAGCTCCTTCAACGCAAGCGCGATACGCACCCGGTAAGAGGTGGAGCTATTGAAGAAACTGTAGAGCTTCATAGTGACTGTACCTATGGCAGATCAATGAACGACGATTGAGGTCTGCTGCAGCGAGCGGCTGTAGCGTAGGCCCATCAGAAATATCGCCGCGCTGGCCAGCACGGCGGGCACCATCAGGAGGGTGAAGACGCCGCTAAAACCCATGCCCATGCCTAGCATCCAGCCACCGCCGAGGGTGCCGAGAACCGCGCCGATGCGGCCGACACCGTGGGCCCAGCTGACCCCGGTGGCACGCATAGTGGTCGGGTAGAAGCCGGCAGCCAGCGCATTGGCCCCAACTTGCGATCCACTGATGCAAAAGCCCATGCCGAACACTCCGAGAACCAACAGGATGTACTGATCATGGAAGAGACCGATCGACATCAGGCAGAAGGCGCCTGCGATGTAGGCGCAGACCAACACCCAGAATGGGTTGCAGCGATCCATGGCCCCACCCAGGACAATAGCGCCCACGGTGCCGCCAACCTGAAACATGGCGCTGATCAGCGCCGCCTGGCTGAGCTGCAGGCCGGTATCCTTGATCAGGATCGGCAGCCAACTGGTCATCATGTAAATGATCAGCAAGCTCATGGAGAATGAACTCCACAGCAGCAGGGTTCCCATGCGATGGCTACCGCTGAGAATCTGGTGGATCGGCGACTGGCGAGTGTTGGATTCACCGATACCATCGTGAATCTCATAGCTGAGGTTGCTTGCCAGCGGTTGTGCCGAGATGCGTTGCAAAATGGCGCTGATCCGCGCCGCAGGCGCCGAGCGCTGCACCAGGAATCGCACCGACTCAGGCAACAGTACAAACAGAAATGGCAGACACAACAGCGGTAACAGTCCGCCAAGAAACAGCACGCTGCGCCAACCGAACACTGGGACCATCTGAGCGGCTACTACTCCCCCGAGCGCTGACCCCAGGGTGAAGCCGCAGAACATGGTGGTGACCATCAACGAGCGACGGCGTTGCGGGCAGTATTCGGAGGTCAGGGTGATCGCATTGGGCATGGCGCCACCCAAGCCAAGTCCGGTAAAAAAACGCATGGCGGTCAGGCTCAGGACATCTTGTGATGCACAAGCGGCCAGGCTCCACCCACCGAAGAATAAAACGGAAACCAACAATATGGTTTTGCGACCGAAACGGTCAGCCAAGGGGCCTGCGATGAAAGCCCCCAGCATCAGGCCGAGCAAAGAAGCGCCCAGTACCGGGTTGAGTTGCGCAGGCGTCAAACCCCATTCGTCGCGCAAGGCCGGGGCGATGAAACCGACGGCGGCAGTGTCCAGACCATCAATGGCCGTCACCAGAAAGCACAAGCCCAGAACCAACCACTGAAAGGGGCTGACCGGCCTGGTGTCGATGAAGTCTTGTACATCCACACTATTATTTTTATCCGTGGAAGACATAAGCGAATCCTCCGGGCCCGCGCAATGCGGGCCACGTATTGGCCTTCAATCCGGGGCCGGCGGCGTGGAGCCGGCCCCGGAGCGGGTTAAACGACGTCGACCTGGATCTCGCCCAAGCCTTCTACGCCACCGGTCATGCGTTCGCCGACCACTACCGGGCCCACACCTTCGGGTGTACCCGTCATGATCAAGTCGCCAGGTTGCAGTTCGAAGAAGCGCGAGAGATAGCTAATGGTTTCCGGGACAGACCAGATCAGCTTGTCGATATCGCTGCGTTGCTTGTCAGTTCCATTGACCTGCAGCCACAGACCGGCCTTGCTCGGGTGGCCAATCTGGCTGGCCGGGTGCAATGGACCGATCGGAGCCGAGGCATCGAACGCCTTGCCGATTTCCCAAGGGCGGCCCATTTCGCGCATTTTCATCTGCAGGTCACGGCGGGTCATGTCCAGGCCAACGGCGTAGCCATAGACATAGTCGTTGGCCTGCTCCAGCGGAATATCGCGACCTGCCTTGCCAATGGCCACGACGAGCTCGATTTCGTAGTGATAGTTGCTGGTTTCAGCCGGATAAGGCAGTTCCAAGGGCTGGTAATAAGCCACCGGCACCACGGAGTCGGCCGGTTTGCAGAAAAAGAACGGCGGCTCGCGGTCGGGATCAAAACCCATTTCCCGCGCATGAGCGGCGTAGTTACGGCCGACGCAATACACCCGGCGCACCGGAAAAGTGTCAGTGCTGCCATTGATCGACAGTGCAGTAACCGTTTGAGGCTCGACAACGTAAGTCATGCTCGACTCCTGATAGAAACGAATTAGGGATTAACGGGATTCACGGGATTCGCGAAGAATGCCCAGCGCTTCCTGGACCGGTCGGTCAGAGAAGCTGAACAGCACGCAGTCTTCATCGGTCTGAAAATTCACCGCCGCCCAACTCGGCACAACGAAGATGTCGCGGGCTTCGAACTCATGGCGCTGTCCGGCGATATTGACGCTGCCCCGGCCTTCCACGACCGAAAAAACCGTGGCATCGGTATTGCGGTAAGTCTGACCGCGGAAACCTCGCGGCAGAATTTGCATGAAGGTCGCGATGGTCGGCATCGGCCAGCCGCCGGTAAGCGGATTCACGTAGCGCAGCTTCACCCCATCCCACGGATCGACCTGATCCTGACGCAGCAGGATGTCGAGCGCCTCGCGAGTACGGGCATAGGGGTAGTTGAATACAGGCGAAGTTCGCGAGCTGGGTTCATGGCGCATCGGCAGTAAATTCATGCCATAGCGCGCGTAGCTGTTACCTTCGGGGCGGGTCAGTGGCTGAACCGGCTCCTCGTAGTTTTCAGCGAATCCAGCGCCAAAAAAACGCACCATGGGAATGTCCAGACCGTCGAGCCAGATCACCGGCTCGCCGCCTTCGGCTTCAGTCGGGTTGCCATGGTCATGCCAGGTCCAGGAGGGTGTGATGATGAAGTCGCCGGGCTCCATGGTCGTGCGTTCGCCGTCGACTGCCGTAAACGCCCCGCGACCTTCGACGACAAAGCGCAGCGCTGATTGACTGTGGCGGTGACTTGGGGCGATCTCACCCGGCAGGATCAATTGCAGTCCGGCGTACAGGCTCGAGGTAATCGAAGCCGAGCCACGGATGGCAGGATTCTCCAGGACCAGAACGCGACGAACCGCTTCTTCTGCCGAGATCAAACGACCCGCTTCAGTCAGATATGGACGCAATTCCCGATAACGCCATAACGCACCGACACAGGCATCGGCAGGCTCTTTGGGAACCAGATTGTGCAGTTGCTCCCAAAGCGGGAAGAGATGATGCTTGTCGATGCGCTGGTAAAAATCGGCACGCACATCGTTGATTTTGTTATTCATCAGGACACCCTGGCGAGTTAGCCGAAGGTCAAACCCTTTAGTCGGGTAAACGCTTCGAAGAGCGGTTTCCATGCGAGGTAGAAACCGTTGCCCGATGAATTATCCTGCAGCATCACATATCCTAATAATGCTATTTCACGATCAATCCATGCCAATAAATGTATAGGTAAAAAGATGGACTGGACCCGCCGACTACGACTCAGTCACCTGCAATTGCTGATCAGCCTGGCTGAGACCGGAAGTATCAGTGAGGCTGCACGGGTGACTTTCACGACTCAGCCGGCCCTTTCGAAATGGCTGAAGGAACTGGAGGATAGTGTTGGCGCGCCCTTATTCGAACGCCATGCCCGCGGGCTCAAACCGACCTCTCAAGGGCACATGTTGTTGGGTCATGCACGGCGGGTCTTGAGTGAAATGGACCGGGCCCAGCAGAATCTGGCCGCCATGCAGGAAGGCAGTTCGTATCGTGTTGCCATCGGCACATCGCCCGCTTCTGCGCCTAACCTGGTGCCAGCGGCGATCATCCAGTTTCTGCGTTTACATCCCAATGCACAGGTGGAGCTTCAGGAAAACACCATGAATGTGCTGCTCGAGCGACTGGAGCAAGGGCAACTGGACCTGGTGGTTGGCCGCTTCGACAATTTCGCCCCTCGTCACAGTCTGTGCAGCGAACTGCTGTATGAAGAGACCATGCGGGTGATCAGCAGGCCGGGGCACCCGTTGACCAGCCAACCTTCACTGGACTGGGAGGCATTGCATGCCTTCGACTGGATTATGTGGCCAGTGGGCACGCCGATTCGCAGCAAGCTGGACATCACCCTGACCAACGCCGGTCAACGGCCTTTGCCCTATCGGGTGGAGTCATCCTCGCTGATTGCAAACCTGTGGCTGCTGCAATTGAGCGACATGCTCTCGATCGCCTCGGACCGCGTGGCCGACCACTTCACCCAGCGCGGCCTGATCGTCCCGCTGGAATTTGAACTCGATGCACTGGGCACATTAGGAATGTGCTGGCGCAAAGGTACAGAGAGCGACCAGGGGATCGCCGACCTGCTCGATAGCCTGCGCTACGCGTCAGCCAATCAGATCGAGTTTCCGGATGCTCGCTGAATAAGGCGCTGTAGTGTCCTGTTAGCCACCACGTCATAGCTCGAGTTGCAGACACAAGCGTCGCGCTTGCGTGCGTACTGAGCAAAAAGTCCTTGAACCGCTGCGCCAGGCTTTCCAGGATTCCGGGGCTGTAATGCTGACGATCCCACGCACCGTGCAGGGTAACCTCATGTTCAACTCCGGAGCGGGTGGCGAGGCCTGGATCAACACGCCGTACAGACTGTAGCGCGGCAAATCGGTGACGACGCCCACTCCCCGACTGTTGGCCGCGAGAGCCTGGATGATCTGCGATTTCGCGCAAGGATCCCCATGAACCACCATGCCCTACTAGTACAATGTTGACTCTCAGTATCTGCCTGATCACCTTGTTCGGTGCGCTCGGCTAGTCGCTATAAGCTAACCCCCAGTAGACAATAGTTGGAGAAGACTGCCTGACGAGCCGTCAACCAGGTCCATCCCTGCCCTCCATCGGCAAACTTCCTGCGGGGGACATTGGCACCCAGAAATCTTGCGTCCATCTCCTCCGGAATCTGTGGATTCAGCTCGCAGTATCGGTTGAAGATCTGCCGGGCCTGAACAGTTTCATATCATTAGCCGTTAAAAAAACTAAACCAACTCACCCGCCAACCGTTCCAAAAACGGCTCAAATTCCGAAAGCGTAACCATCAGTTCCTGATACTGGGTCAGACCCAGTCGCTGACGGCTCGATTCACGCAAGTTCACATCCGAAGGGTCAGTAAACAAGACCCTCTTCGAAGTGTCGGCCGCCAGGATGCCAGCAATCAGCATCGATTCGCAGTCCGCACGCTCCGATATCTGCGCGACAAAGTCACAGTGATCGACGACGCTGACCGACATGCCTAAGCGATTGGCGCAATGGGTCACCAACGCCTCGAACGTTACAAACTCAATGGCCGTGACATCCACTTGTTGTGCCAGCAAATCGAAGGCTTCGGGCGCCGCGACAAAATGACAAATCCAGTTGGCCAAACGGTCTGCCGGCAATAAACCAATGTACCCGTAACCTGCGGGCACCTGTCCGAGTCGCAGGCATAATTTCAGCAACAGGTAAACCAGGGATTTTTTATTGCTGAAGCCCATGCTAACCGACGGCAAGACATCATCGATCTGATAGATTTTCGCTCGCATCCCTTGCGCCTGGGCGTCCCGAATCAATCGGTCCGCCAGGTATTTCGTATAGCCGTAGCCATTGATCCCGTTCGACCGGGCATGCTCATCCAACTCGGCTCCCGTCACCCCGACCTGACCATCGAGCGAGCATCTGGCCGCCAACGAGGAAACATGGTGCAGGCGCTTGAAGGTCGACTCGTTGCAAAACCGGATCAACTCGGCAGTCCCCTGCACGTTAGCGGCATACAGATGGGAAGGCTCGGACAAGAAATTCACTTCAGCGGCACTATGAATGACCTCGTCCACGCTCTCGGTCAGTTGTATCCACTCTTGCGGATCGAGGCCGATGCAGGGTGATCTCAGATCCCCGAGGACAACCTTGAGTCTGGTGGTATCCAATACTCTTCCGGTGAAGGCATTGGCGTAGATGGACATCAACCGCGCCTGGGCTGACTCAAGGGTGTCACCGCGCAAAAGTACCGTCACCCTCAACGCGGTAGAGGTCAGCAGACGCTCCAGAATATGGATACCGACAAAACCGGTCGCTCCAGTGAGCAGAATTTCCTGGATGCGCCTCTGCGACTGCCCCCAAGGTCGCAAGGTGTGGCTGTACAAAGGCGCCATTTCAATGGCTTTGATGCTGGCGTTACCATCGAACAATGCCGCTCCAAGGCTCAGCGGTGTCGGGTGACGGTAGAGGGTCTGTAAGGCCAAAGTCCGGTTGAAGCGCGCGCCTATCAAGACCTTGAGTGAAACAGCAGCCAATGAATCTCCGCCCCACTCAAAAAAATTCGAGTCCTGACAAAAACAATCGCTCAACAGCACCTGACGAAAGCACTCAAGCAACTGATCCTGCGCCGAGACGGCCGGGGTGGGCGCCTGGAAAAACTGCCAGCTCCCGATGAATGCGGCTGCAATGGCGGTGTAATCCAGTTTGCCATTCGGACTGACCGGCAACGTTTGCAGGTGCAGAAAGTATTGTGGGATGTGCGTCAGGGGCATAAGCCGACCGAGTTCTTTTCGCAGTTCACAGACATCGATCGCACGCTCTGCGGTGTAGGCCAATGCCAGCGTGGCGTCGCCCTGTGCAGCGTTGACGACGACTGCCGCGGCATCGCGCACTTGGACAAAAGCTTCGCGAAAACGCGCGTTCACCTCATCGAGTTCGATTCTGACGCCCCGCACTTTCACTTGATGATCGTGGCGTCCATGAAACTCCAGCAACCCGTCTTCACGCACCCGCGCCCGGTCGCCTGTTCGATAAACGAAAGCCCCCGGCACATCGGGAAACAGGTTTGGCACAAAGGATTTTTCCGTCAGCTCGGGCTCGTTAAGATAACCGTTGCCCACACAGATTCCCCCCACCACCACCTCGCCGACGATGCCGTCTGGCAGCACCTCCAGTTGCGGCCCGACGATTCGCACGTAGGTATTGTCGATCGGGCGTCCCAGGGGAATAGCTCCGGCATCAGTATCACGCACCTGGTGAAACACCATGCCGATAGAGGCTTCCGTATGCCCATAGGTGTTGATGATGTGCACACCGGGCAGGATCCGGCGAAAGGAATGGACGGAAACCGGGTCAATGGCCTCACCTCCGATCAGCAGATACTGCAGGCTCCGCAAGTGAGATGGGCAGATTGCCCCTTGCTCCAACGCCCGCACAAGAACCTTGAAAAGCGATGGTACAAAATCCGTCATCGTGACCTGGTGACGACGAATATGCTCGACAACGCAGTCCAGATCCCACAGCTCACGCCGGTACGGAATAATCGTTGTGCCGCCACTGGTCAGAGGCCATAGCAGTTGCCAGATCGAGGAATCGAACAGCGGCGCACTATTTTGGTAAACCACATGCCCATCGCCAAAGTAGCGACTCATGTAGCGGAATCGATTGGCCACCCCGGCGTGATGATTCAAGGCACATTTGGGCATCCCGGTCGTGCCTGATGTAAAGAAACCATAGAGGTTAGTGTTGGCACTGCTGCGCGATGTCCGTGGTGACAGCGTCGCACCGTCACAGTCAGTGCTGACCTCCAGACAAGTGAGGCCGCAAAGCTCGGGTCTGGGCGCTTCACCTCCGGGCACATAAACAAACCGGGCACGGGTACTGGCCAATACGGCGGCCATGCGATTGGCTGGCCAGGACAAGTCGATCGGTATGAGCACGGCATCGACCATCATCGCGCTTAACCAGACCACCGGTAACTCGACACCTGCATCGACTCCGCACAACAAGCACTCCCCCGCCTGCAATCCAGCCTCCTCCAGAGACGCTGCGTTATGGCTGGCCATAAGCATCAGGTGACGGTAGCTGACACGCTCGGTGCCGCTCACAACGGCAATGTGATCCGGCGTTGTCGAGTGACTCTGCAAAACCATTTCCAGGACGTCGCAAGACAACTCGACATCAAAACCAAAGGCAGTACTCAGGGGAGCGCCAGACATAAATAAATCCCTTTATTTGCAAACTATCCCAGGCTTGCTGATACACGGATCACAAGCTGACGGTGGTGGCCAAACGTATGCTCAGTCCAATCAAAACTGCGCCCATGACTCGATCCAGCCACTGTCCAGCATTGGGGTGGGTGCGAAGCCTTTCGGTGGCTTTGGCTGCCACCAGGACGAACGAAACTTCAACGACGATGGCAACCAGGATTACCAGGCTGCCTAATAAAAAGATCTGTAGCGCGGGAGCCCCCATGGACGGCTGAACGAACTGAGGCAGGAACGCCAGAAAGAACAAAGCGACTTTCGGGTTAAACACGTCGATAAGAATGCCCTGCTTGTAGGCTTGCCATACACCGTATTGCTTGACCTGCGCGTTGTCCTGATCATGAACGGACCCCGTGGAGGGCATGAAACTTTTCACGCCCAAGTAGAGCAAATAAGCCGCGCCGGCATACTTGAGTGCATCGAAGGCATTTTCCGAAGCGGCAATTAGAGCGCTGACACCGCAGGCCGCCAGAACCACATGGACAAAGGCACCGCTACAGACCCCCAGCGCCGAGGCGATACCGACTTTTTTTCCTGAGGATATCGTCCTCGACAAGATGTAAAGCAGGTCGGGCCCTGGGGAAATATTCAACAAGAGTGCCGAAAATAAAAAAACAAGCCAAAACGTTTCATTGTCCACAGTCACTTCCAGCCGCCTTAATCAAACAACAGAGGATTACTTAACCAGCTTCAAACTTTTAGGATCAGACTTGACTGTTTCAATGCCGTCCATTTCCCTGGCAACGAGATCCTCGTAGCGCTCTCTCTGGCGCACGACTTGATAGTGCTCGCCCATGACCACCACTTCAGCCGGACGAACTTTCGAGTTGTACTGGCTGGCCATGCTCATCGCGTAGGCACCCGCCGAAAAAATGGCCAGGGTGTCATGTTCCGAAAGCGTCGGCAGCGGACGCGACAACGCGAGAAAATCCCCTGTTTCACAAATCGGCCCAACCACATCCACCGGCGACAATGCCCCGTCTGGCCGGGGTTGCGAAGGATTGGTCGCGTGCGTCCAGTGCCCGTTGAAATCGCCATATCGGATCGGCCACATGGCATGGTGGGCACCGTAAAGCGTGGGTCTGAGCAAGATGTTCATGCCGGCATCGACAATGACGATCTGACGGTCCCAGCCATCCTTGATGTATTCGACGCCGGTCAACAGCACGCCGGCATTGGCGCTGATAGAGCGACCGGGTTCGATCACGAACCGCAGGCCGCGCGCCTTGAGCCCCAGCAATCGGTGAGAAATGACGCTGCCCATTTCCTGCAACGAAATGCTATTGGAATGGGAGGCTTCGTATATGGCTGGAAAACCACCACCGATATTGATCGTATCGACGGTGCCGCCCGCCTGTTCCACCTCATCCAACAGCGTCTCGATGACGTCAATGCAAGCCAGATAGGAAGCGCTGTCATGGATAGGCGAGCCAATGTGCGCATGGATTCCGACAACATCGACGTTGCTGTACAAACCCTCTGCGTAAAGCCGCGCCGAACGCGTCACCGGAATGCCGAATTTGGTCTGACGTCCTCCCGTAGATGTTTTTTGCGGGGTATCACGGTCAGCAACGTCGGGATTGATCCGAATAGAAACCCTGGCCCTGCAGCCGCACTGACCCGCAATAGCATCAATCCTTGCCAGTTCCCCCTCAGACTCAACATTGAACTGGTAGACGCCTGACTCCAGTGCATATTTGATTTCTTCCGCAGACTTGCCCACCCCGGCAAACACAATGGTTTCGGGGCGAGCACCGGCCAGCAGGGCTCGATAGATTTCGCCACCACTGACGACGTCCAGACCCGCGCCGCGCTCCACCAGAAACTTCAGGATGCTCAAGTTGCTGCAGCTTTTGACTGAGAAACAAATCAGCGGGTCAATCAGAAAAAAAGCATCGCGCATGTTTTGCAAGTGCGACGCCAAGGTACTCAATGAGTAAACAAACAAGGGTGTACCCAACTTTTCAGCCAGGCTGTCCAGGTTCACCCCTTCGGCATGCAGAACACCTTGTTTGTAGCTGAAACCGTCCATTCGAACCTCTCTGAAAACCCGGCAGTTAAAAAGTCATTGCATGTTTTTTAATGTCAGTCGTACGGCGACGCGTCGACAAATCAATTCAACCTGCCGCTCTCGTGCAAATAAGCAATAACGCTGTCGGCACTGCTCTCAGGGCTCTGCGATGTCCCTCCGATCAGGATATCGGGGGCCACGGGGCGTTCGTATGGCGAGTCTATGCCGGTGAAATTCGTGATTTCACCCTTCCTGGCCTTGCTATACAGCCCTTTGGGATCACGCCGTTCACACACCGCCAACGGGGTGTCGACGAAGACTTCGATGAAGTCCGTTCCCAGCAACGTCCGAACCGTACTGCGGTCCTGTTCGAAGGGCGATATCAGCGCCGCGAGGACAATGATTCCACTGTCCAGAAACAGCTTGGTGACTTCCCCCACGCGCCGGATATTTTCAATACGGTCATCGGCGCTGAACCCCAGGTCACGGCACAAGCCATGGCGAATGTTGTCGCCATCGAGCACCACCGTGACGTACCCCAACTCGAACAACTTCACCTCCACCAGCCTCGCTACTGTGCTCTTGCCGGCCCCGCTGAGGCCCGTGAACCACAAGGCGCAAGGCTGCTGACGTAATTGCCGCGAACGCATGTGCGGCAGGATCGCTCCAGCGTGCCAGCCAAGATTTTTCGACATACAGCGCCTCACTCAAAACGAAACAGCGTCTCGACTCAGTTTGAACATCACAGGTAAGACAGGAACTTCTTGTAGACAACCAGGTTGTCGTCATAGAAGGACTTCAAGCGCGGGTCGTTATCGACACGTACCGCATAGTGCTTGCTGACCGGTCTTATGGAGGTGCTCTGGGCCGCATCTTCATGCCAGTGCCGAGTGCGCTCCCACACTCGGCGATGACCGGGTTCCCACTGCAAGGATTCGGGTTTTTGTTCAATGCCTACTTTGCGGCAAAAGTCCGCGATAACGTTTTGTGGAGCCAGCACTAACTGGTTGGCATCGACAATGACCGGATCATGTACGCCTCTCGCTCTGGCGGCGCAGTACAACGCATCAAGGTGCTGGTAGCCGACTTGTTGTGAGGTCAACTGCGGGTTCATTGCATAGTGCGAGTTGATGACTTGCTCGGGGTTTCTGATCATGAACACATGGTGCGCGTCGTCCGGATAAGCACCTTCATCGATAAACCCTGCATAAGAAAATTCGCAGGTGTCTTTAATGAACACATTGCCCTTGTCCAATAACGTTCTGACGTGCGCGAACAACCTGTCCGGCGAATCTATCCGGTGCGTTTCACCCTGTACTTCATGGGTAAAAACATGACCGGCAGCCAAATCGCACAACGGCTCATGCAGTACCGTGAAATCGCCCCTGGCTTCAATCATTCGCACGAACGCCGTTGACAGCGAGCGCGGCGGCGCCCACAAGATCACTAACTTGTTTGTCATTCCCTTGATCGCTCAGCTCGGGTAACTGAAAGAGCACAGCAAAGGTATCCCTGCGCTCATGTGAATCGTCAGTCGGATCAGGCAGATTCAAGGATGTTTTCGGTGATCCAGCGTTGCCCGCCATGGGCAAAGCGATACTGCTGCGCCGTGAATCGATTCCGGCTGTAGTTGTAAACACGGTCAACCAGATAGCTGCCCTTGTATAACTTCACGTCCACATAACCATCGGCCCATTGCACTAACTCATTCACCGCTTTGAAGGCCGCCTGAGTGGCCGGATCGTACAAACGACCGGCATACGTCTGCCGGGCAATGAACGTCGAACTGAAACGCAAGACTTCCCAGGAGTCTTTATCGACAGTCGCCTGATAAAGGCTCTTCAATGCCGTGGCGATCAAATCCAGACCGGGTGACTCATACGTGCCCCGCCCTTTCGTGCCATTCATTCGATTCTCGAGCACTGCCTTGATCACGACACCATTGCGCCCGGCGATTTCGTTGGCCAACGCCACCACTTCATAATGGGACAGGACCTTGCCGTTGATTTCCACCGGGTAACCTTTTTCGAACCGGATGGTGCAACGTTCTACCTGTGCGGGCGCCTGCTCCGGGCGCACCCCCATGATTGGCTGGACGCTGTCCGGGGAGTTGGCAATGGACTCAAGCTCAACACTCTCATGGGACACGCCGCCGAGATTGGCATCGATCGAATGGGCTGCCTTGTCACGCAACAACTGTTCGTTCTTGTCTATTACCGCCCGGCCCATATCGCTACGGGTCTTGAAGCGTTCAGCCGTCGCACTGTCCTGCCACGGCGAATAGGGCATGATCTGCGGGGCAAACATATTCAGGTAATAGGTGAAGCGAAATTCGTCGTTGCCACCGTGTACGGCTCCGTGGGCCAGGACGTTGCATCCCTTGGCGCCAAGCGCCGCGACCAGCCCCTTGACGGTGACGGCACGGGCAATGCCGGTGGTGTTCCAGTAGCCACCATCGTAATGCGCCTGCGCCCTGACAGCGTTCAGGCATTCAGTCGCCATATCTTCCTTCAAGTCGACAACATGGGCGGCATTGAGCAGATCGATATTACGGGTACAGAATTGATGGGCCTCTTCATTGGGCTGGCCGATATCAACAATGAACTGCTCGAAATCAATTTGCTCATTCTCGAGTAGCTGGCTGATGAACAGACTGACCAGGCCACCCGATGAGCACACGCCTACTTTGCGGTTCTTCAACTCTGAAATTTTCATGACATTCCCTTGATCAAGATAGAAGACACTTCGTAAGAAATGTTATTGCGACCACTCTGTCGGCGTTCGGTCCCAGCGATGACCTGCAAGACGCTGCAGAAGTTCGGCGTCCAATGGACCTTTGGATGAACACGCCAGGTTCTGCGAAAGGTTCCTTATCGCCCGCATGCCGGGGATAACCGTATGAATGTCCGGATTCGAAAGGATGAAGCGCAATGCACACTCAGCCAGTGACACTCCCTCGGGAATGTCTTTTTTCAACACCTCGACTCTATCGACGGTGGCGTGCAGGTTCTCCGGAACAAAGTAACTGTTACGCCAATCGCCTTCCGGCCACACGGTTTCTTTCGTCAATACCCCCGTCAAGGACCCCTCGTCGAACGGCACCCTGGCGATCACGCCCACATTGTGTTTTTTGCAGGCAGGAATAAGGTGGTCCGTGGGGGCCTGGTCAAAGATGTTGTAAATAACCTGAACGCTGTCAATCAATCCCGTCTCCAGTGTCTTGATGACATTGTCAGGCTCCCACCGATTAACACTGATGCCGATGCCTTGAATAACCTTCTGAGACTTCAGGTCATCAATCACCCGCATCCAGCTTTCATCTTGTGCCCAGTCGTCTTCCCAGACATGAAACTGCATCAAGTCAATAGAGTGCATTCCCAGATTGTTCAGACTCTTATCAACAAACTCTCGAATATGATCGGAGGGGAAAACATCATTGAGCCGATCGCCTCGTTTGGAAGGCCACTCCCTGTTCTTTGGTGGAATCTTTGTGGCAACGACAATCTTTTTATCGGGATTGCTCTTGAGCACTCGGCCCAGCATGTGTTCGCTGTGCCCACGGCCATATATCCATGCGGTATCGAAAAAGTTGCAGCCTTTATCGACAGCCAGTTGCAGAGCCTGCATGCCTTGTTCATCGGCAGAGCCGGTCCAGCCTCCTTCGCCGCCAGCAATGCCCCACATGCCATAACCCACTTCACTGACTTTCCAGCCAAGCCTGCCAAACGTTCTGTAATTCATCGTGTTATCCATAACCACCAATAATCCAGAGCACTTGCTTAAGTACTGAACTTGCTTGCTGGCTATTATCTGCAACGTACAGTCAGATTAAAAATATCAATTTACTCAGTATCGATTCATATCTGATATGGTTAAACCCTCCCCATCACTGAGGCAAGGATCGCCATGGCAACGTTGAACTTCAGGCATATCGAGATCTTCTGGGCGGTCATGACGACAGGTAGCGCGACAGCCGCCGCAGCCCTGCTGCGCACCTCACAGCCGACAATCAGCCGAGAGCTGGGCAGGCTTGAGTCGGTGACCCAGTTGACGTTGTTCAAACGCGCCAATGCCAAACTGATCCCGACCGAACAAGCGCTGATGCTCTTCGACGAAGTCAAAAGGGCTTATTTTGGCCTTGAGCGGATAGCCAAAGCGGCTGACGCCATTCGCCAGTACAAGCACGGGCAAATCACCATCGTTTGCCTGCCTGCTTTCTCCCAGGCCGTGGCGCCCACTGTCTGCAAACATTTCCTCGATCAATACCCCGGAGTGGGAGTCAGCATCACTCCCCAGGACTCTCCCCTGCTCAACGAGTGGCTTTCTTCACAGCGCTTTGATCTGGGGCTTATCGAGGACACTGCTGCCCCCCGTGGCACAGACCTGGAGACCATCTTCACGTCGGACATTGTCTGCATCTTGCCCACCGACCACCGACTGTGTGAAAAAGCCGTCCTGTTCCCCGAGGACTTTGAAGGCGAACACTTTATTTCTCTGGCGACCAACGACCCCTATCGCAACAAGATCGACAGTTTTTTCGACAGCCTCGGAATCAAAAGACAGTTGGTCGTTGAAACGCACAGCGCAGCGGCAGTCTGCGCGACGGTGGCCCTAGGGGTCGGCATCGCAATCATCAACCCGCTCACAGCACTGGCCTACGCCAAACTTGGGCTGACCATTCGCGGGCTGTCACTTTCCATTCCGTACACCGTCAGTGTTGTTCGCCCGCAGCATCGCCCCTATTCGCCGCTGGTCGACAATTTCATCAGCTCGTTGAGGCATTGCTGCCAGGTGCTGACCAGTCAGCTCCAATCAATCACTGACAGCAAAAACAGACCGCACCCAGACCAGTGACAGCTCACCCGGCCTTATCGAAGCGAGCTTTGGAGAAAGCCGGGGCAATGTGCTGCAGCGACTCGCCAAGAACCGCCCAGGACAGCCACTCCCCCAACCCCGTTGCGAATTTAAAACCGTGCCCCGAACATGCAGACACATAGAGCACACCCGGCAGTTGAGTCGACTCCCCCAGGATAAACGACTCATCCGGGCTCATGGTGTAGACGCATTTTTTAGCGGCATAGGGCGTTGGGTCCAGGGACGGAAAAAGCGCTGCCACACACTCGGCGATTTCCTCCCTTGCCGAGCGGCTGACGGGCTCCAGTTGGGTAGCCATATCCAGATCCGTTTGCTGACTGTTATGAAAACCTATCTTGATCCCGGGCTCGGTCTCAGTGATCTGCGGGGTACCGTACAGCAAGCGGCCATCGGAGAGTTCATACAGGAAAGCCGGAAAATTCTTGAAGCTGTCGGCGCTGCCCGGCCTGGGACTGAACCAATAAATCGGAACGCTTTTAGGGCGCAACAATCCGGCCAAGTCGGGGATCAAACTATCGGTCAAGGTGCAGCCGGTCGCTAGCACGACCCGCTCCGTCTCGATGACCTCGCCATCAGACAATCGAATCAAAAGCCTGCCTTCGCTGCGATGTATTTCAAGAACATGGCTTCCGAAACGAATCTGGGCACCACTACGCACGGCAAGATTGAGCATGTGCAGCCTGCTGGCGTCGGCTGCAATCGTGTAAGCGCCTTCCTCGACAATACCTTCCATGTCTGGCTGCACCCGAAAGGCCGGAAACATCTGCGTAATCTGTTGTGCATTCAGTTGCTGATGGTCAATCCCGCCTGCCCGGCACGCGCCAAGCCCTTGTTGAGCTGATGGACTGGAGCGGAATCGATGAACAGGGCGAAGCGATCACGCTGATGATTCATCATCTTCATACGTTAGGGCCTCAAAAGTCCGCCCCGCTGTTGAGCCCGCCGCGACACGAATACGTAATCCCGGAAAACGTGTCGCGGATTTTCCATCACAAAAGCATGTTGATGATTCAACAAGACCCGGGGGATGAAGTCATTCATCCAAGAGTTGCAAGTTGATGACCACACCTTGGATGATCAGCGCAGCAGCGTTTATCTGCTCCTTGGCCTCCATGGCAGACGCGTTGTCCATCAAGTTGACCGTTTCCTCTGCTTTATGCAGAGCGTACTCAAGCATCCCTCTAAGCTGGATCACGTAATCAACCATATTTTTGTTGGGTAGCGTTAACACGTCAATGCCCATGAGGGTTCGGTGCATGCTCTGTACCTGTTCAACATGCCACTGGCTCCTATTATTAGGCGAAACCGCGTGATAGAGCCGCTCAACGTAAAGCCTCGATAGAACTGCAATTTGAGATAGTGCAGCCAGAGCCACTTCATCCGTTGACCTGCTTTTATTTATATCGCGCCGCATCTGCGAGTTAGCTATGAAAATCGCTGCTCCTACTCCGGTTAGCGAAGCAGCTGCCTGCACCCAATCGCCGCCCTTAAGCTCCATTCCGTAATACTTGCAAACCCCTACTACCGCCCATAACAGCGATGTCCCGAGCGCAAAAATCCAAACGCTCAAGAGTGTTAGGAGTGCAAGGGTGGCTCCTCGTTTTTTTACGACCTTCACCGGCAATCCCTCCGATAAACAAAGCTGCCATCAAACACTACTCCCCCGCCTTTACCACTGTCGCATCCGGTCACGGAGGGCGGCGCCAGATTGCTGAGTTGTGGCTGACAAGTACTGGGCGAGCGCCACGACTTCGAGGAATGGCGGGAGACGGTGTCCACGTTCCTGATCAACCTAGCCTTCGCGCCCGCTGAAGAATCCACCCGCTTCGCCATCATGTCGCGACCTGAAATCGTTGTTAATGAAAAGTGGTCGAGACAGCTTGAGAAGTTTGCAAAGACCGGTAGCGAGATCTGATCAACCCTGCCAATTTCATCGAGTATTGATGTGACCTTTCAAAGGTCCCGTGGGCGCTGCCATTCGTCAATGAGAGGCATCAGGTTCTCCTTTGCCTCTTTGTAGGCCCGAATGATATGTCTTTTAAGGTAAATACCCTGGCCGCCAAAAGTGAAGTAGATGTCATCTTCGTATATCGACTCTTGCCTGAAATCGCCTATTTGCATTAAGCAGCCCTTCCCAAAAATCACATTGAAAGTAGCAATGCTTCCGCCTTCGATCTTGTGATTGTCCGAATCAGGGTGGCAGACGGCGTCACGAACGTATTTGATCAAATCGGTTACATCTTTGACCTTGTCCGCGACCAAGACATCGTCATTAAAAGAAATGCGTTTTGCGTAACGCTCAGATTTGTACATGAGCGCACGAAGAGATATTAGCGAGTCAATGAAAGCTGATCTGAAAAACACGTGGCCGGCGTTCTGAGGATGAAATATCCCACTGCTTAAAAGTCCGTGGACGACCCGAAGGGACTGTGACACTTCACTCTGTTCCGCAAAGTCCATACCGCTCTCCTTGATCCGGCTCCATGCCGGGCAATCAACCAATAGCCTACAAACACACTTCACGCCACCGCATCCGGTAACGGAGGGCGGCGCCTACCCGAGGTTACCGCTATGCCAATTGCAACAGATACTGCCGAGTTCCTCGAAGAACTCAACGGCGGCGCTTTCGCCAGCCAGATCGGCCACGCCCTTTCCGAAGTAGCTGCTGGGGTCGTTGACCACGGCAAGACCGGCAAGTTGGTGATCACCCTGGACTTCAGCCAGATCGGCGAATCGAGCCAGGTGAAGATCAAGCACAAGCTTGACTACAAAGTGCCGACCAAGCGCGGTACCCGCAGCGAGAACACCAGTTTGGACACACCGATGCACGTCGGTTCTGGCGGCAAGATTTCGCTGTTTGCCGAGAAACACGACCAACTGTTCACCCGCGAACAAGCTCCAATCGTTCCCCGCACCTAACCCCCTACCCCCAAAGGAACTAGCGAATGTCCCTCACCAAAGAAGCTATCCAGCTCATTACTGATACCGCACTCGAAGCCGCTGGCAAGTCGCTTCCGACCCAAACAATAACGGTGGTTCTGCCCGACGGCGCCCAGGTCGTAAACCTCGAAAAGTACCAGGCAGGCCGCTCTCGCTTCAGGGGCACCCTTTCGACCAGCTCCCTTGCTGACTTAGGCGCACACGTAGCCGACCGCAACGTACAGGGTGCAAAAGGATTCATTGATCAAGACGAAATGACCTGCGTGCTGATGTTTAATATCGGCACAGATGTGGCGCCGGGCCACGCCGACGACCGCGCCGTGCTGAAGCTCAAGCCAACAGCAGGCTATAAAGCCGTTCAGGCAATCGACGGACGCGCCATGTCACAGAAAGATCTGAGCGACTGGATCGAGGACTGGAACACTGTTCTCAGCGCGACCAGCGAAGCCGGCGAGATCATGAGCATCGTGAAAGCAATCGCCGCTGTTCGAACCATCACGATCAAAGCGTCTTCGGAAAATGAGCACGCTGTAGGCGAGACCAGCGCCTGCCGCAGCTCGATGGATCAGATCGAAGCCCGAAGCAAAGAGACCTTG
Source organism: Pseudomonas sp. GM48 (assembly GCF_000282335.1). Classification (GTDB taxonomy): domain Bacteria; phylum Pseudomonadota; class Gammaproteobacteria; order Pseudomonadales; family Pseudomonadaceae; genus Aquipseudomonas. The sequence goes on along the minus strand of NZ_AKJM01000182.1, from coordinate 75,560 downwards.
CCGGCGAACTTGGTGTTCTTGGCGGTTCCCTTCGAAGGCCTACAGTCTCGCGACTTCATTTTCCGCGTGTCGGTCATTACCAGCGGCGCACAGCCGGTGCTAAAACTGCGTTGGGTTGGCGAGGAGGTTCAGCGTGAAGAGATCGCGCAAGAGTTCAAGTCTGTTCTGGACGCTGCCGTCGGTGCCCACGCCAAGCTGACACTCGGCACCTTCGATCCGAAGTAACGATTTCTTTGCATGCCATCGTCACGTGCGGTGTTCGACCAGACTATATGGGCTATCCCCCAAAATAAAGCCGCTTGATTGGCATAGAATGAATAGGGTTTAGCACTCATTGCCACGGCAGAGAGCATCATAAAAAACAAGTTGAACTGTAGGAATTTGCACGACTTAAAATTTAAGTGCATTGCAAGGCAACCTAAAAAATTAACAGGCTGGCTCGCATTAAAAAACTTTACCCAGCACAAAAAACAAGGAAAACAAGGAAAACAATCAAACCTGGTTTGTTGGCCGAATTACTATCCAGCCAACTCAGAAAAACTCAACCAGCAACGCTCTTGCTATGCTGATAAGCGACAAGTTCACCGACAATATCATTATGGGAGAACTCAGCCGACCAATCATTGTAAGCCTTTGATTCTACGATGAAATGTTCTTCACCACGATCTTCTACTGCAAGCAAAGACTCAACCTCCATTGCGACTGTGTACAACAACAACAGCCCCTCATGAATAGACGTTTCCTCAAAATGGGAAATACTTAAAGAGTTTAGGTTCACAATTTCTCGATCATGGCGGGCAATCATTGCGCGTAAGGGATGTATATGCCGAACTAACCCAGCCGTCTCAAACCTCTTGGGCAACCCTTTAAGAAAGGTCTTTCTAAGATAATCAAAATGCGCCGTAGCCCCTTCATAATAACATTGAATAGCCTTATTATTATCAATACTGCGAGCTAGCGGTTGAATGCAAACCACACCTTTCTTTATTCGTGACTTCAGGCCAACTGCAGCTTTCTTAGAAGACTTACTCGGCTTTCTTACCTCTGATGACGATATGACAACCACAGCGTCATTTTCAGTTTTCAGAAAAGTCGACATTTCCTCGGCGCTTTCAAAGCTAATACCTTCATGAGGCTCGATGCGCTCTCCCTTATCCACTTTGAGGGCTAGCGCTTCGATACGGTCAAAAAAATCGCTCTCGGTCTCATGCCTTACGATTTTCATTCTGCTTTCCTCATGGTTCGGTACTTCGTCCATTCTGCTTTGAAAAGATCACTAATCTGTTTCAATGAGACAAATTTCACAGGAGTAATGTTCCCCATGAAGTGCTTATGATCCTGACCGTGTTTATTGTCATACCCTAAAACGCGGCCGTTATCTTCAGAACAGATACTTCTGTTGATATAAGCATAGCTGTACGAACACACAGTACCATCATCATACTGAGTAACCAAAATCCTTAGCTGCCCATTTCCTTCGTCATCCGGAATTTTTAGGCGTTCATTGATGACGATGGTGGTTTTTCGCTTTTCAGCACCCGGCTTCTTGTCTTGCGCCATTGTTACGATACCACCCTCGTTGACGCCCCATGTCGCTCCGCGACGGACTGCTGACTCAGGCGCGGAATGATAGCCGAACGCCACCCAAAAAATAACCTGCACCTATCATATCTGAGATTCAAACTTAAGCAGACATCTCATGGAAATATCTCGAGCGGCACCGAAACCAAGGCCGTGATTAGACGTCATTTCAACAAGATGCTTCTGCGTCAAAAGTATTAAGCCATTCCGCCGCCAGTTTAGCTCCCAGCTCCCGACCAGCCACCTGCGCCAGCCCACGGTCAGAGTAAGTCTGGTCACCAGCCCCTACCGGAATCACCACCTCATCAACACGCTTCACCTCGACGTTGATCCGCCAGACCTCCTGGCCGCTCTCCAGCGTTTCGCACTCCATGTAGTTCCAGAGCCGAAAGCCTTCGTGCTCGTCATAAATATCGTGCTTGGTCATGTGGTGATCCTATTGAGGAGGCCGCATCGTAGCTCAAAGCCAGCCAGTACGACTAATCGCGTAGATCAGGCGTATCACGGCTGCGATCAGGTTTATCCACTCAGTCAGTCTTTTCATGCGGTACCGCTCCGGCTTGGTTGATAGCCGAATTTTTGCAGGCCGCGAACTGCAGTTCCTCTTGGGTTTTATCCACGAATCCACCCTCTCCACCGCCCGGGCATGACCCGGCATAGGTCGCCCCATGCCCACAGAAAACCAAGCCATCGATCCTAAGTTTGACCTTTCAACCTCAGCAGGCGGCCGCGGTTACATCGCCCACTTGTTCAAAGCGGTGCTCAAGCGTCACGACTACACCACCTACATCAACGAGCGCCTGGCTGATGCCAGCGTCGACATGGTGCTGGCCGATCTTCCCTATGGCACAACCCAGTGCGCATGGGATGTAGTCATCCCTTTCGAACCGCTCTGGCGTGAGTACTTGCGGATTGCCGATGCACATGACCACTACCCATGCCGACGGCAGTCAGACACTGACCGCAATCATCTGATCCCTTCCTTTTGCCGCCACGCGCGGCATAAACCATCTACGCCCTACCAGGGCAGAGGTAATCAATGAAGCGAGAACTGATAAAGATCAGCGAGTTTCAGCGCCGGCGCTGGGGAGAGAACGGAACCCCGCCCTGCCCTCAGGCTATTCGCAATCACATCCGCAACGGCATGGTGCCCGGCGAGCAGATCGGGAAACTCTGGTACGTTGACTGGACTGCATTCAACCGGTCAGGCGGTAACGACCTGGTGGCAATGGTATTGAAAGGAGCTGCATGATGGCGCCAAGGCCGCGCAACACTGCGAACAAGAGCCTTCCGCAGAACCTTTACTTCGATGCGCGGCGATCGACCTATCGCTACCGGCGGCCTACCGACGGGAAGTGGTTTCAGTTCGGCACCGACCGCATCAAGGCGATCGACGCAGCGAAGCAGTTGAACCTAGAGTTTATGCGCGGCGCTGACCTTGTCGGCTCCGTGTTGACCGCTTCATCCCAATCGTTCGCCACCTTCCTCGATAGGTACGAAGCTGATGTATTGCCGCCGCGCGAGCTGGCCAAGGGCACGCTCAATCTGTACGCGGTGCACTTCCGGCGCTTCCGCAAGCAATTCGAGGGCAAGGCCGTCGACCAAATATCGATACGCATGGTCGCGGAAATGCTCGACGCTCTCACCCCACGCACGGCCAACCAGTGCCGCGCTCTGCTGACTGACATCTTCAACCACGCGGCGGCCAAAGGCCTGTGCCCGGACAACCCCGCGGCGAGCACGATCAATCGCATCGAGAAGAAGCTGCGCAAGCGGCATACCGTCGAGGGACTGAAAGCCATACGAGAGAAGTCTCCAACCTGGCTGCAGAACGCAATCGACTTGGCCCTGATTACCGCCCAGCGCCGAACCGACATCCTCGACATGCGCTTCGATGGCGTTCGGGAGGGTTACCTGTACGTAGTGCAGAAGAAAACGGCCAAGGCCAGCGATGCAGCGTGGATTCGCTTTCGGGTGACCGCGGAGTTGCAGGCAGTCATCAGTCGATGCCGGGACGATATTGCTTCCCCATACCTGGTTCACCGCAAGCCTGATCGCCTGAAACAAAAGCAGGCGCAGACCAAGGACCATTGGACAAAGATTGAAGAGAGGTATTTGACTCGAGCGTTCAAGGACGCCCGGGAAGCGGCGGAATGCTACAAGGGGTGGAAGGAAGAGGAGATGCCAGGCTTCCATGAAGTGCGGGCGCTGTCGCTGCACCTGTACAAGAAAGCCGGAAAGGATGGGCAGAAAATCGCAGGCCATTCGAGCGAAAGCATGACCAAAAACTACCAGCGGGACCACGAGGAAATCGTCTGGTCCGAGGCAATTCCGGACCTAAATATCAGCGAAATCACCGGGTAGTTTTGCGCCAGTTTTGCGCGGGTTTTGCGCAGACCTGAAACGAGAAAGAGGATCAAGCCGCTAAGTGCTTGATCCCCTTACGAAATATGGTCGGGACGGAGTGATTCGAACACTCGACCCCTAGCACCCCATCTCCTTTTTCATACTTCTTGAAAGATTCCAAAATTTTACTCTGGATTTTTTCAAGCTAGTATTTACTTGAGCTCCAGCGGTGTTCTGCTCTACGAGAGTCCAGGAACGTCCATCAAGAGCCGACGTTTTTGTGGGGGTAAAAGTAGGGGGAACCCATTTTATGGCCAAAATCACCATCAAGGAACTCGAGTCGCTGACCGCCAATGATGCCGGCCGGATCCTCAGGGAGGATGGCAATCTCGCCGGTCGAATCTCCGTCCGTAAGGACGGTGTGTCGGTCAGCTTTTTTTATCGCTATCGGTGGGGCGACCAGAACAAAGAGTACTCCTGCGGCTCATGGCCGCGCAAATCCCTGACGGACATCCGTAAGGCGCGTAACCAGGCCAGGGCACTCATTGATGAGCAGATCAATCCCAACGAACACAAGAAAACCGCCAAGGCACAGGCATACGCCGCTGCTAACGTAGAGGCTGAACAAGTAAAAACGACGAAGGTCCAAACGCTGACCGTCCAGGATCTGGCCAAGGCTTGGCTGCTGGATGGCGTCGCGCGCAAAGACGGCAATGCCGAGTTGCAACGACGCTTTAATAAGGACCTTTACCCAGCACTCGGCAAGACAGCGGTCAGCAGTGTGTCCGAGCATGATGTTCGGGCGCTGATCCGGGCCGTGGTCAACCGCGGCGCTCACCGGCAAGCCATCAGCTTCTTCGCCGACCTCACCCAGATGTTCAGCTGGGCTAGAAAGCGCCAACCTTGGCGGGCGCTACTGGTTGAGGGTGATCCGACTGAACTGGTCGACATCTCCCCGTTGATCCCTGCCGACTACGAAGCGGAAAGAAGCCGCATCCTTTCCCCGGCTGAGCTGTTGGAACTGCACGACCGCTTCCAGCAAATGACCGCCGATTACAACGCCCTCCCCGCTGGTCAAAAGTACGACGGCATTCGACCGTTAAAAAAAGAAACTCAACTCGCGCTTTGGATCAGCCTGGGCACCCTGTGCCGGATTGGCGAGTTGCTGCAGGCCGAATGGAAAAATGTCGATCTGGACCAGCAGACCTGGTTCCTCCCCAGCGAGAACGTCAAAGGCACCCGGGGCAAGAAACAGGACCACCATGTCTTCCTCTCCCCCTTCGCCCTGCATTTCTTTCAGGAACTCAAGACCCTGACGGGAGACTCCCAGTGGTGCTTTCCGAACAAGCAGGATGATGGGCATGTGGACGTAAAGGTGGTGAGTAAACAGGTCGGCGATCGCCAAGCCCGGTTCAAAAACCGCAAGGCCCTCTCAAGACGGCGTCACGACGACACGCTGGTCCTTGCCGACGGCCAAAACGGCGACTGGACGCCGCATGATCTGCGCCGCACGGGCGCGACCATGATGCAGGCTTTGGGGGTCAACCTGGACGTCATCGACCGCTGCCAAAACCATGTGCTGGCGGGCTCGCGGGTGAGGCGCCATTACCTGCATCACGACTATGCCGAAGAGAAGAAGTGTGCCTGGAACCTGTTGGGCGATCGACTCAGTGCCGTGCTGTCCTCAACTTACGAGCACACGCCAAACGAGTCGATGTTGTCTTTTCCAGCGTACGCGGCGACAGAGACGCTGACACCCTCATAGGGCTGTTGCACCCAGAGCTCTCCGGAATTTAACATCCGCGACAACCCGTGTTGTGACCTTAAATTCGCGATAAGCAAAGGTGACAGACTGCATGTACACATTCGTGAGCTTCACCGTTGCGGAACTGTTCGAAAAAGTATGGCAAACGCCCATGGTCAAATTGGCCCACGACATTGGTGTTTCCGACGTCGCCGTCGCCAAAGCTTGCCGCAAAGCCGGCATCCCTCTCCCTGGCCGTGGCCACTGGGCAAAATCGGAAAAGCAGCGACAACGCAAACCCAAGCCTCCTCAGATCGAAGGCAAGGTCCGATTCCAGGTTCTCGACCGTGACACTCTGCCCGGCAAGACTGGCACTGATTCGAACTCACCAGTAACCCGGCGAACGATTGCAGCCCCCTCTCAATTGACTGAGCCTCACGCGCTAATGAGCCAATGGCTAAAGACTGCAGAAGCGTCGAAGCTCAAGGAGGGTTACCTCGATTACGCGGGCAAGCGTGTCTTGAATGTGATGGTCTCGTCGACATTGATCGAACGCTGCGCAATCCTTTTTGATGCACTGATCAAAGAGGGTGAGGCTGAAGGTTATTCATGGAAGATCAACGCTGAAGGAAAAACAATCGTCACGGTCAACGATGAGCCCATAGCCGTGCGACTCATGGAGCGATTAGACAAACACCCGATACCACCACCGCCCCCAAAACGCCGCCCTGGTGCTCCATGGGAGCCTAATTTCATGTCCCTGCGAAGCCCGCAGTTTGAATGGACCTCAACGGGTGAACTGACGTTTCAGATCGAAGCGCGGATGGATTACGGAGAACGGAAAAACTGGAAGGACACCAAGACCGCACCGCTAGAGAAAAAACTATCTAGCATCCTGGCGGGCTTGAGTTCCGCATCATTTTCTATCAAGGACCTCCGAGAGAAAGAGGAGGCAAGAGATCGTGAATGGGCTGAAGATGAAAGACGACGTCTTGAACGAGCCCGTACCACAGAAACTCAACGTCGCCTCAGACTAAGCCTCGTTAAACATACAGAGCGATGGGAGCGCGCCGAGCGCTTACGAGCCTTCATAAAAGCGGTAGAAGATCGGCTGAAAATTGCCCCATCAGCAGACCCAGAGATGGCACAACCCTGGATCGATTGGGCTCGCAAGCAGGCTGATCTCCTGGATCCTCTGCAGGAGAATGTGCCATTAATCACCACCTTGGACGTACAGATAGAAAGCTGGTTCAGTGGTTCACACTACGGACAAGTAGAGAAAGGTTGGTGGTCTGAGTAATTGACGATCAGTAGCGCAATCCCTAGTTAATGCTGAACGGACTTTCACAGCCGACGATGTAAAACTCAGGTAACGCGCCTTTGAATGGGCTCTGATCGTAATGTATAGACAATTGGTCGCCTCAAATTTTCCTGCTGCTACGCTGTCCTCTCATGGAGGAAAACTAATGCCTAATTCAGACCTGCTCCCTTCCCTGCTTTTCAAGATCAATCAAAACCAACTCGCCCTCGAGGCTGCCATCATGGAGCTAACACTCTGGGTCGAGCAGCGCGGATCCGCAGAAGTCGCCGATAACGTTCGCGGCGCCTTAGAAGCAATCAGTAGGAACGAAGAGTTTATCAATATGACACTCGCGGTGCTGATGGCGCCGGAGTGACTTCGTCTGCGGGTCACAAGGCGCGCTGCTTAATTCGTCCGTTGACGGCATACACAGACTGCCTTCAGCCATTGACAACGGGCAACAATCGCCAAAAGCGGTCATTTGGAGGCTGCACAATGCGGGTTTGCTAACGGCTGAATCAAGGCCGCTGCCCGTCAGGGCTGTCGTGCCAGCGGTGAGTTGTTAGCTGCGAATTAGTAGCGATTTCAGCTCTTCAATGCTAAGGGGCGGACGCTTTTGATGGAGCATGGCGTGACAGTTTGGGCAAACAGGGCGCAGATCCTTTACCGGGTCAACTTCATATTTTCTGCCAACGTCTGCAATCTGCGTTAAGTGGTGGATGTGGATATACCCTCTTCCAATTTCGCCATACACCTTCCCAAAATCAAACCCGCAAACGAAGCAAGTTGCGCCATAGTGTATTTTGCATGCAGCTATTGCCTTTGCGCTTCGCTCATAGGCATTAACCGAAATCTGTTTTACCGCCCCCTCTGAATAAACACCAGGATTTATGATTTCCTCGGGGAATTGTGTCTCTCCTCCTTCAAGGGGCTCTGATGCACAAACACCCTGGCTGTCAGACTGAACAGATGAGAAAGGCTTATTTGATTCCTGAAACCCCCATGTTATTTGGACGGGGATGGTATTTTTATACGCTACTGCAGTAGCCGCACCCACATAATTAAATGGGCTTCTATCATCGGTACGGTAGAAGACATGTATCTTGCCAGGTGGTCTTAGCATACTCCGAATGGTGCTTTGACCGAGGTGTGATCTAGTCTTTCCGTACCAGTGCAATTGGCTGTCTTCGAATCGGTTATTGTAGTCGTGACCGGTTCGCCCGGCGGCTCCTATGTTGCAGAATATGAACCAATCTCCTTGCCAGTTGGTATATCCGGTGTTCCAGTTTCCCTTCTGTTTTTCGACTGGAACCCTACAAATACGATAGATATCGTCCTTCGTGTATCGCCTGTCAACGACAAAATTGTACCCAGTCACTGATCCACTCCCTTACCTGCATTAGGAACTAATGATAAAGATGGCTAGATACCAAAAGCGCAGATAAGTGACACGCCGAATGACATCCATTAATTCTTAGCTTCATTTCCGGCAAAGTGCACTTGTCCACTCTTGATTAATCGCTCCTACCTAGGCGCCTAGCGGTTTCTACCGGCTGACAGTGTGCTCACACCACCGTCTGCTCCGAGCACTCTAGAGCGTCATCAATCATCCCGTGAGAAGATAACTCGGTTAGTTTTGAACATTCGCTAATTCGCCTAATGAGCCAGGAGGATCTTCATACTCCTCAGACTCCGAGTTCCACCAAGCCTGGTCCCACTCACCATCGCCAGCGGTGGGCTCAATATATTCCGCAGCAACCCATTGCTTGGTCGAGACATTAGTCGAGACACTGGTGGATAGCCTGAAAAAGCACTTGACCTGGTACATCAATTTTCCATTCATAACTGTCGGCCGAATGATTTCAACTTCCGACCCCATTTTTCCGTTCTCACGATAGCTAACGCGTGATTCTGGGGAGAATACGCGGATGTGCTTACCTATCATGCCAGCGGCCTCGAGCAAGGACTCGCTGGATGCAGTTGCGAATGAGTCAAAGATGTCGCGGACCTTTCGGACATCACAGAGAAAATCTTCGTCGCCGGACTCAGCTTCGACCGACGCCGCGCGTTCCAAACGATTTAGCAGGAGGTCGAAGTGAAGGTAAAGACGCTCAGTGAGTCGCAAGCTGCCGTAGACCTGGTCAAATACCACAATGCAGTCGCTACGCAGTCCTCCGCCATTAATGGATCTCACCGAAATGTTAGTTGCTGCGCAGCCGACATCCTGCGGAAGGATACTGTACTCGCGGGCAAATACAGCGTTCAGACGCTCTACGAATCGACTCTTTGCCTCACCGTTACTGAACCAAGATTCAGCGATACATAATAGTACGCCACTGGTCCGGAAGTTCCGAATACGGGCGCGCATATTTGGATTACCCTGTCGTAACTCGCTGTACGGGCGATAGACACCGGCACTCACGTCATCGTAGCCCTCTACTTTTTGTGTCACCTGCATCTGACATTCGGCAATAAACCCAAGCTCTCCTCGAAGATAATGTCCCTCCAGAAGATCGACCGAAGTAACTCCTGCGTTGATCCAGGTTCGAATCCTTGGGCGCGTCGATCGGTTCGGAGCCCCCAGCTTTACGCGAATAAGTGGGCCGGTAAAACCGCTCGTCTGCCACGCCTGGACTTCATAGGCTCGGCCTAAGTGCCAGTATGTTGCCCCCGGATAGCACTCTCGCAGTGCCTGTAGCTCATTGACCTCACCTATGGCAACGGCAGATGCACCATCTCCCTGCGCGATACGAAAATTAAGCTCGCCGACATTTCGCAGTGGATAACTGTAATGCGGAGCGTCCCCTCCAATCTGTGCGATTGCGTCAAACGCTGGAGGGCGATTACCGCCTGGCTTGGCCCAGTCGTATATTTCTTGAAAGCCTTCTGGCCAACTTGCCTTGAGTGGTAGGGTTAATCCGGAGCCAAGCGCCTCGAGTTCGTCCACTAGGCAGCGGGCATGTGCGAACTGCATGAACCGGTTGTCGAGATACAGATAGGAATCTTCAACCGAATGATCGTGATACTCTCGAAAGGACATCCCGTAGCTTGTAAAGGCATTCGGTCCGGCCACTATAATAAACGCACCGGGTGATGCCCGCCCAGCACGGCCGAGTCGCTGACGATAGCCTTTACGCGTGGCAGGAACACCGACGTTAATCCCCACAGTTAGGTGTGGCAGATCGATGCCCACTTCCAGCGCCGACGTTGATACCACGCCACGCAATTTACCTGCCTGCAGGCGCTCCTCAATCTTCTCGCGGTCCTCTGCAGCGTACCCCGCCCGGTAGGGCAACACGTCTGCCGATCCCAAGAGATTCTCGATTTCTGTAGTGTTGTAGCGTGCGAGCATTTCGACTCCCTTGCGGGAGTCCATGAAGGTTATGAACCCGCCAACTCCCTTTCCGTTCAGGAGCATATTGTGTAGTTCCCTAGCAAGTTCCATCTCTTCGCCTGGCGGGGCTGCAACGTGCGCACAAATACGCTCTGATCGTGGTGATCCATCAAGTGTCTCTGGCACGACGTCAAACTGAACCCCCGTCAATGAAGCTAAATGCTCATCCGGATGTAGGATCGTTGCCGTAGCGGCTATGAACTGCAGATCCTGAGGAGTCTCGACCTGCTTCTGCAAAAGATGTCTTGCGACCTGCAACCGGCGAATCAAATAGGCAAAATTGCTGCCAAAAACACCTTCCAGTGTGTGCGCCTCATCCATTACCACTATGGCGAGTTGGGAGAGAAAGAGCTTTACCACCGGCATAGCCAGCCGGGACATTAACCAGGCATGGCACACGTCCGGTGTCATCACCACAATCCGAGCCTTCTGCAGGATGTTGTCGCGCTGTGCTACCAATACAGAGCCGTCGATCCGGCCAATGGTTTCGTCTGGCATACCAAGGGCCCGCGCCATGGCCCGCCATCCGCGCATTTGATCACTCGCCAATGCCTTGAGCGGGTAGAACACCAACACCCGACAGTTTGGGTTACTCAAAATACGATGGAATGCGATAGACCTGAAGATCAGGCTCTTGCCAGATGCAGTACCCGTTGGAATGACTACATTCCGCTGGTGGCCCAACGCTTCAAGAGCCGCTGCCTGATGCTGCCAAAGACCTTCGGGAGCAGTGAGTGCAAGGTATGCGCCGACAGCGGTGGTGGCTAATAGCGGAGGTACCGGCGCATAAGCCGCCGGGCGTGATGGCAACACAAATCGCTCGACGACCGTCAGCCCCTCAGCGTCCAGAGTCTGTTTCAGTGTGTCGTACATAGCCCCCTCCTTGGCAAGCATGCACATCGGCGTGCAGTTGCACTCCTGACTCTAGCAGATGGCACGAAGCCATGAATTATCCGTATTTGATCGTTCTTGGATGCCCGCCTCGTTCGTTTTCTGCTGGTCGCGCGATAGGCCGGCTTGGTTCGGTTGCAGCCCTTCGTGACAGTCAACAATCAGCCGATTCTATTGAAAAAGGAGGCCATGGTTTCCGCAGCTGAAAAGTACGCGCTTGAGATTGAAATCTTTACTTTGAACAGAGGACTCTGGACTCTGGACTCAGATTTCACGTAGCTGCGCGCTAGCAAGGCGTTTTCAGCAGTCAGTATGCGGGCAGTCTGGAAGGACCGACTTTTTCAACAGAATCAGCCAAAAGCGGCCACTTATCCGTTGGATAAAACGCTCACTTGGAGTACGCGCTGCCCCGCCCCTGTCCTGCATCAAGAGTTGGTTTCGGCTTGTGCAAAACCCCGCGATGGTGAAATATCACTGATTATCACGGTTTATCAATAAACGATCAGTGGTGGCGTTTTTTCCAATTGGTAGGCTGAGCTCTCTACTCACAGAGGGAAGGAACACCAACATGACCAAGCAGAACAATGACAAGGCAAACGCCCACAATCGTAACCCTGGTACCAATGGCACCAACAAGACCTGGGACAAAAACCACGGTCATACTTGCTGGCAAAAGAACCCTGAGAACCCGCTGAATCAGGTGAAAAAGTCATAACGTGTTAGGGGGAGCTTTGCCCCCCTTATTTTTTTGAGGGGGGGCAGCAAAGAATGTCTAATCGGCTAGCGATAAAGCCTACAGAGGCTGCAGGGATTCACATTCTGATAGGAAGCTCTCAAGACGCATCAAGTTAAGCCGCTGGCACTCGTTTTCAGCCTCTACTCGGGTCTGATAGGTAGTCCGCAGGCGCCCCTTTTCCTCATTGTCATATAGGTTAAAACCTATGGGTGCGGTTTGACAGTAGAAGCTCGACCCGTTGCAGAACAACCTCCTAAAGCGGTTGCTGCTCGTGGCATACCTGAGCATCGATGCGCGGAAGTTCGGTTTCGGCGTGAAACGCCATCCCCGCAACGCAAGCGCGAGATGGTCCGACCCATGGTAATAGTCTGACGAGGGCTGCCCTTGTCGTAGCGCACATGGATGGCACCAAGGTCCAACTCGTCCATCATGTCGAAAATGAAGTGTGGAAGATGCCCTTCGGGCAGCCATTCCTGCAACGTCTCGCGCAACAACATCATCTGTGGCTGCTCATAGGGAGATAGCTTGCGGCCATGGTTACATGGCTTACCTCAACTTTCAGAAGTCGCCAGTCACTCGCCTTCCGCCGCTCCTAGCTCTACCGCTTTGAGGAGGACGCGTTCCACACCATCAGTAGGGACAGGCAGGGGCCTCGTACACCCTTTCTCGCGCACCGGCATATTTCACTTCAAGGTCGATCGGGCGGCCATACGCCGCAAGCGCGACGAAAAATGCGTTCTCCTCCACGCTATCATTTAGCTCGATGCAGCCCTTCGTTCCTTTCACATCGCCGCCGTGAATGTACATCCCGGTTCGGATGAGCTTGAAGCAGTCCCGCATGCGAGTGACGGTTTCGGCTACCGGTTGTAGGCGAACTCTATGCGCCCCCCAGTCGGGTCCCTCTTCGAGGTACTGGATATCGGCCGGATCAATGGTGAAATGTCCTTGCGGTGTCGGTCCGATATCCTGTTCGGACTCTCGCGCACTTTCATCTGCGACACCCGAGAATGCGACCCACTCTTTGGTTTGGGCAGCAACCCACCGAAGTTTGTATCCATCGAAGGTGAGTCGAACCACGAGTGCCGCGTCGAGCGCAGATGTGTCAACAGGCTCACCGATGACGAGGTCTTCACCTGTTGCTGGTGGCGGCGCCGGTATTCGGTTTGTTTGTGAATTCATCTTGGACGGATCAAACTCTGATCTTACGTGCATAATCTTTTCCTCCTGAAGCTTCCTCTGCAAATATCAGATTGCGTTGGCTAAGTTGAAATTTGATCGACTGATAAAGTCGCGTGGATCCTATTTCGGATCAATTCGTGGATAAACGAGCGGCTGCATGCATGAAAAAGTCAGGCGCTCTCCATCCACCTCCGTAAAGATAGCCTCACCATCCTCAAATTGACCGGTAGGTTCATCAAGTGGAAGGCGCTCATATTCTTCCACCACGAGCATGAACCTTTGTCGGTTATTTCCAACTAACGGCAGCTTGAATTCTTGCTTCCACCGGTAGCCATACGAAACCGCATTAGTTTCCGGTTCCAATCGCTCTTTAATGAGGCGACTTTCTCGCCACTCATGCGTCGTCTCGTTCCAGCTCAGAATCGCTAGACGGAGCGCATTTGGCTTGTGTGACGGTTGGCCAAGGTTGGGAACCTCGAAACCGGGACCTTCGACCACGACAGTACGTTCGCCGATACCATTTGGGTTGAAATCTACCCACAGCCGCCTCTCCGGCAGCAATTGGACGTCGAAGGCGATGGGGTGCGACAAGCGCAGATGATCCACCGCATGTTCCTGGTAGCGGACGAGGCCGAGGCGGAGAAATGGGAAATAGGAATCTCCGATATCAAATTCCAAGTCGCAGAAGAGGCCGTCTTCCTCAGTGAAGCGCGGCGAGAACGGCAGCACGGTAACGGGCAGTGGTGAGATGGCCTCTGCACTGCGCCCATTGCCAAGCGACGGACCGTCACCGCCCCCAAGATAAAGCATGGCTTGGACCGGCGCCGGAGCATTCCTGAAGTGTCGCGGCTCAATGCGGAGGGGGACTGGCGATGTTTCTCGAACTGGATCCGAACCTGCTTGGCTGATGAACCGCTGATAGGCTTCCAAGCGTCCAGTCTGGTAATCGCAGACAGTTTTTGGATCGTCGTCGCCTAGCAGGACGATGCCGAGCCGCTCGTCGGCACCAGAGGCATACCAGCCCTCGCCAAGATATATGCGGAGATGTGCCATCCGGCGGCAGCTTTCCGGCTGATCCGGCAGCTTATCCCAAGCTAACAGGGGCAGTACACGATCGATTTGAGGCGGCGGTGGGCGAAAGGTGCAATCGGTCCAAACTCTTGGTGCTGTCGAAAAGCGGCTCGACTCGACGTCATAGCGGCCGATCCATTCCCCTGGAGATGGCGCTTCCGCATCGTCAGGATAGAAGGCAGTGAAAGCGGACGTTGCCACGATCTTGACCTCCAACTGTCTCGCACGGCCATCGCGAAAAGCGTGAGAAAGAGTCCGAAGCTCGCCGGGCACGCCAGTCACCCTCGCGTGCCTCTCAGCCGCGGCACTTACCGAGTTCAACGGCGGGGCCACTCGAAGCAAGTCTACCCTGCCCTCCCCTCCCCGCCGTTCGACTTCGAACTGAAAGAGCTGGGCGGTTTCCGAGGCGATGTTCCGAATCCAACGGCCATCAGCCGCTCGGCTCACCGTGCCCTCGTCGAACTCTTTCCAAATCACCTCGCAGCGCAATACACCGGTCGATTTCCGATCGATGTCGACGCGACCGGTGAAGACTGTCGTGGTGCCTCCCTCCTCGCTTGGCCAACAACGCATGTCGACACCGCTTGCTTCGTATCGGCGCACCTTTTCCGCCCACGTCTCAAGCCCCGCAAGAGGGATCACTTTTGGGTCATCGTTCCGCACGGTCACCGTCACTGCACGCAACCCAATACCATCAGTTGAACAAATTTCGTCCGGCGCCTCTTTAGGACGGAAATCTGGCGCGAGAAGCGGCTTTTCCACCGCGTGGACTAGCATCAAAACGACTTCTGCCTCGTCGCCTCGCCTGCTGTCTCCTTTGAGCCGCAGGCGATAGGTTTCGCCCTTCGGCACTGAGAACTGAAGGTACGGTAGGTTAACTTTGTGGTCATCAATATCAACAATGATGATGTCGCGAGCTGTTCCCAATGATGCCGGATCTGGTGTCGGCAGCAAATCAACAACGATCGGCACGGCGTCAGCGGGACGCAGCGGTGCTTTCCAGAAATCCCGATCAGTGGATAACGGCGGCGTCGTTGCCCCCTCCAAAGAGGAACGATGAAGTGAAGCCCTGAGGCGGCCGCCGTTGCTATCTGGATGAAACGGCGCGTTCGGCACTGCAGGGTTGCGACGTCGGCCCAGGATGACAACCGTTCCCCGCGATTGTCGGTACTTGATCGCCTGGTATTCGGGGCTGCCAATTTTGATCCCGTCGCGCTTGCGACCATCTAGAGGGATCGGCATCAAGACATCCCCATCGAGGTAGCGGACGCTGCCAAGCCGCGCACCAAATCGCGCCTCCGGAAACTTACCATCGGCTCCAAAAAGCCACACGCCTTTGGGTCCCGAAAGCGCCCCATGAGGACTATCATCCTTAAGCGCTGGGTCGTCGAGCTGGCGCTGTTGTTCCGCACTGTCGAAGCTGCCCCGTGGAGGTGTCATAAAGCGGCGAGCGCTTCCTTCACCATCACGGATCACAAGAGTTTCGCTCGTCTCCCCAGCAACCTCTCGCTCAAGGTCGTTTGCGCCAACCAGGGGATCCTCCCACCCAAGGTGGACGTCAGGAGGTGGCAACGGTGCTGGCGGAAAGACATAAGGCTTCCCAGCAGCATTGCCGATTACGAAGGTGGGGGCCGCCGAATAAATTGCGGCCGCTGCATCAAAATCCAGACCCGCGCCGTTGACGTAAACTAAGCGGCAACCGCAGGCGTATCCAACACCTTCACGGAGGGGGGGCATACCCAGCGCGGAGCCAGGCGCGGGAAGCGCGTAGGTCAGCCGAAGCGCAAGATCCCGCTCGGGATCAACGATCGGCTCCTTACCCCGTTTTGCATGGACAGCGAGGCTCTCTCCCGCCCACGCAAACATTTCGTCCTCACGGCTAAGCGCCCCGTCTTTCTCTTCCACAAGCGCGGCCGTGTACCCGTGATCGCGGGACGCAATCCGGATGATGAGTGGGTCATTGTAGAAAGCCGGATCGAGCTCGTCATGTTTGCAGACGATCGACCGGAACGTCACTGGACGCCAACGCTCTTTGACAACCTTGAGGTTGTCGGCTCCGCGCGTCGCAAGAGCAAAATCGGGTCTGAAGCCAGCCAAGAGATCGTTCAGATAATTGATCTGGACCGCTCCATTGATCGCACGATCCTCATCTTCCTTCAGGCGTTCAAGGTTTGCAAAGTCGTATAAAACCAACCCACGCCGATACCGTTTGAGATTGGGGTCGTCCTGATTGTTTACCGCCTGCACCAAATCAAGCAGTGCATTGACCACATCGTCTGAGCGCAACGCGAAGCGTGGTCTCCGACCATCAATTTGCACGCCAAGATTGAGAAGCCCTCGACTGAATGCGTCTACGCTGGACGGTGTTGCGGGATCAGGGGCCGGCCCAAAGTGGTCGCCGGCAAGCTCGAATGCTGTCCACGCTGTTTCGCCCCCGATGCGTATACCATCGGCAGCAACGAACTCAGCGGAAATAACTCCGGCGGAAAGCCCACCGAGGCTCTCCCGTGGAATCTCAAGCTGAACGCCCAATCCCAAATAATGCGACAGCGTTGGCAGAGCCAGCAGAGCGCTAAGCTTACGACTTGCCGCCTTGACTCTATCCTTACCCCAGTCGTCAGTTGGCGGCTCCTCTTTCGGCGGGGATGGATCGCCTACGCCGAAGAGGCGGATCCAGTGCTCGCGGAACATGGTTCCAACTTCTGCTTCGAATGCCGCCGCGAACCGTAGGGCATTCTCGTTTCCAGCTGTATCTTGCTGAAGCAAGAGCTCGAAACCCTGCGTCAGCACTTCCAATTGATCTGCGCGCTCGCGCATTGGATCTTGCCAAAGTCGGGCCTGTAGGCGCGGAGCATGCGGGCTGGGTCCGGCGCTCACCCAAGTAGCCATGCGTCGCGCCAACCCTTTTAGATCCTCGGTCAGCATAGCGCGCCCACTGGGCATTCTCGCTTCGTGCCAGGTTAAGAGCGTGTCGAGAAAGAGTTGAAGATCGGCGATCCGGGTCGAAGCGATTTTCAAGGTCGCGGGGGCTTGCTCCGCCCCCATCTCGCCAATCGCCTCAATTAGTGATTGGAAGCCTACCGGTTGGAAAATATCCTGCCACATCGCACTAGCGGCGTCGCGGCGAGGTTTGCCACTCCATGCGTTCGCTGGATCAAAGAAGTCGGCCAGGTCTGATCGCGTGATAACCGATCCAACTTCTGTTATCTGACCGCCTGCAATGGTGCCAAAGCGGATGCGGACGCTTTCCGCCAGCCGAGCAATCTCTGCCGGCCATCGATCTAGCGGGATGTCGCCGGCAACGTTCAACGTCGGTGTGACTTGGATGCCGATGCGAAGCTCACTGGCACCAGCGCCATCAGGGATGACCAGCAGGTCGGCTCCCACCATTGGACTCTGCTCCGTCATGCTGCCTCCAGCAGTTCAAGGTCAAAGTGGAGGCGGTA
Source organism: Pseudomonas sp. GM48 (assembly GCF_000282335.1). Taxonomy (GTDB): domain Bacteria; phylum Pseudomonadota; class Gammaproteobacteria; order Pseudomonadales; family Pseudomonadaceae; genus Aquipseudomonas. Next base: position 57,872 of record NZ_AKJM01000182.1, on the reverse strand, counting down.
CGCCTGCCACTCGGTTTCCTTGTTAGGGACGATCGATTGAATGAAGCCCACGCCAAGGGCCGTGGATCCGCTCAAAGCTTCCAGTGCCTGAGGATCACTGCCGTTGGACAAACGATAGCGGGCCGAAACACTGTATGTCAGGCGGAGGAAGCCCACTTTGAATGAGAACCGATAGGTGGTTTCACCGTAAAGAGCTCCCCCCGGGGACGTCTGCGTCAGAGTTATTCGGATACTCACGCAGATCGAGAAGCAGGCGATGTTTCCTTCCCCCACGGCCTCGAAGATCGCCGTGATGACATGGGCTCGCTTTCCATTAACAGCGGCTAGGCTCTGGACACGAATGCCAGCGACAATGCGTCCTTGAGCATCGAGCGGCCCGAACTTGATAGCCGCGACACCACCGAACACGAACGCGAGGTCGAGTGACTCAACCTGTTCCGAAGTACAAGTGATCGTGACCCAGCCCCCCCCTCCATAAGGCGGGCTCGAGATCAGGAAGGGCCGTTCCCTGCTGGCGAGAGCAAAGACGAATCTGGCTTGTCCTCCCGAAACGCTGTCAGTGGAGAATGGGAGAATAGCGGCGATACGGAAGGCAACATTGATAAATTGGAGCGTACCGATCTGGATGATGCCAGCATCGTAAATATAGCCGACCTCAACGCCAGGATATTGTTCAGTGGGCTTTAGGTAGAAACCGCTACCTTGAGGAGCGAGCCACTCCTGCAGCGTTTTAACAAACTCCAGATACGGCCCGATCTTTACATCTTTTACCTTCACCGCGAAGTCAGGGGCAGCACCATTTTTGGAGGTGAAGCGCGTCTCGTCGAACGCGATTGTCAGCATTTCGAATTGTTTGCCAAGCAACCGCAGCTCGAACGGACGTAGGATGCCTACTATCTCGACCTCTCGCTGCCCAGTGACTATGTCGAATGAGAAGCGTCCGTCGATCCACAGATGCCAAATGAAACCAGCATTAGAGGCAGGATGATTCGCTGGTGGTACGCTCGGCAAGCTTGTCGGTGGCGCTGTGTCGCTGGGATTGAAGACCCATTCATCAGAGTCTGGAAAACGCTTCAGCTGGGTTGGCCAGAAATAACGGGTTTGCAGCTTCGTCGGCACTAGTTGCAGCACAAGCGCCCGCATTTCCTCCTCAATTTTCCGAAGCTCTTCGCACAATGCCTCGGTCAACGTCTGGCCGACATCGGTAAGGCCTAACGCCTCGACGGCTTTAATCACCTCGGGCAGCGCACCGCCACCGTTTCGATAGGAGACGACAAGCGCAGTGACCTGATCGAGGTTCGGATTATGTGATTGCGCAATTGCTTTAACAGCCGTCCGCTCTTGGCCAAGGCTGGCTCGCGCGGCTTGAAGTGCAAGAACTTTCGCGTCCCCGCCCAACGCGAGTCCGTATACTTTTCTCAGGACCGGATCGGCAGGCGGATTCAGGATAGTTGCAAGTATTTTTTCAACAGCGTCGTAAATGGGCAGGAGGTAAGTGACGAAAGAGCTCAACGCCTTCCCGGCCGCGTACTCAATCGCAGCAAGCGCTGTGGGCGTGAACCCAACGCTCTGGAGCAAAAACGCTGCGAAGTTCCGGTCAAGGTCACTCTGGAACTGCCGGACGCTGGCCTCAAGGAGTTCCCGTAACCGCCCCGGGTCGATCGCCTGGCCAAGCTCACCGTAAAGTGCGGCCGCTTGGGTCGTTACCTTACCAACGATCACGACGAGGCTATCACGGTACTTGACCGTGCCGAGCCCGGCTTGTTGAATGCTTACGATGGCGGCGTCCAGAGTCTGGGACGGCAATCTAAGCTCGTTGATGCCGGTAATTCCGCTAGCCAGTGTGGCGCATTGTGCTATTGCTTCTTCCAGCGCTGCACGGTCGCTCGCGGTCGGCTGACCGCTTGAGAAAATAGAATCGATTGCCTCGCACTGGCGAGCGATCTCGGTAAGGGTTCCAGTCACACTTTCGCGAAGGCGAATAATGGCGGCTACAGGATCAAGATAGTCACGCGTCGAGGAGCATATTGTGCCCGCGACATTGACAAGCTTTTGTCGCTCAAGGTTCACTTTCCTAGTGACCGCAAGCGCTTGTTCGGCAGCGGAGGTCAGTGAGGCTAGCGCCACGTGGAGTGGTCGTCCGACAGGATCTGCAGGTACCTGGATCCGTTTTGCGGCATCTATGATTTCCTGGGCATTCGCCTCAAGGCCGGCGTTCGCCGCCATCACGCCGTCGCCGATCAATTTCGCAGCGTCGCCGACAGCGTCGCACACCGCCTGAGTGGCGCGCCCAGCTTTGGCGATGGCAGCGATTGCACTGCTCTCGATAATCGCGTCGAACAGACCGGTCACAACTTTGAGAATGCGCTCGTACCCAGACCGCGCGGCTGCGGCGACCACATCAGTGAGGCGATCGGCGAGGTCACGCCCTTGCTTGATGAGGGGATCGATGAGTCTCTGCTTTAACTCCCGTCGAACCAGATCAGATAGCTCGTCAAGGAGCAGTTGGGCCTCGATGTTCGGGATTGGCCAAATTGTAGCCAACAGTTCCCTTAGGCGATTTTCGATTGACGCCCTTGCTTGATCAGGGAACTGGTCCAAGATGCCCGACGCAAAATCAAGCGCCTCTTGAGGCGTCATCAAGTCGCTATGAGGTTGCAGAAGCGGCGTCAAATCCCCGATAACCGCGGAAACAAAGCGATCCTGAATCGCCTGGTCCCGAACATCCTCGAGGACAGGATTGAGGACCGCAAGCCTACTGGCGATCAGTGCAACGCCTGCTCGCAATGCGATATTGATCGCCTCGCGCTTCTGGTCCAGTTCAAGATCGAGCCTGGTGCGCAAATCAGTCTCGAGCACGAGGATTTTGGCCAAACTGGCCCAAGCGTCATCGAAGACAGCCCCATAGAGGCCTTCTGATATCGCCTTTAGAGCAGCTCGCGGGTCGGCAAAGATCTCCGCACAGCTAAGTGTGCCGCGGTCACCAAACAGGATCGAACCGAAACCATCTATGTCGACTGCATCGCAAAACGAATCCTTAAGCCATTCTAGGAGAAGTCGAAAAGCATTTGCTGCAAGCTTCTGGACTTGCTCTTCCGCGCCTCGGAAAAGGGTTTCAAAAATATCCCGTACGGTCGTTATGATCTTTTCGAATGCGTCAGGAACAGGATCTTTGATCACATCCGCAATGGCATCAAGCAGGGTGCGGACCTTGGGTACCAAGGTGCCAATCGGCATCCTGACTTCCTCCGGTTTTTTTGCGGAGATCACTGTGTCCAGTAGTTTTTTGATTTCTGCTGGCTGACCTCGGAGAGGAGCCATTGCATTGGTTAAACTTGGATAAACATCGGCCAATGACAAGCTCCCGCCGGCCAGAACATTGTCGGCCTTCGCTATGCCGGCTTCCAGACGAGCAACGAGGCCGCTCGTGCCATCGGCGCCATAAAGCGCCTCACGCAAGTCGCTTGCGACCTTTTGCACCAGTTCAAGATCAGCACGCGCTCCGAAAAGCGTCTCGTCAATAAGCTGCGGGGCTTGATTGAGCGAGAGCGCAGCGGTAGCGACCTTGACGATATCGGAGAGGAGAACCACTCCGAGAAGCTTCGCATCACCAAAGAACTGGGCGGGATCGAACGCCCCGGCAGCAGCGCTACCAAAGTCGAGCTCCCCTGTTGCTAGTAGCGCCTGGTTCTTCTTACCTCCAACCGGACCTGTCAGGCGTGAGATCGCGGCTACATTGAGATCAGGAGAGGCTATACCACCGCTACGCTCTGATTTAGCCGAGGCTCGTAGCGCTAATGCGTCCTGCCTCAGTGTCAGGAAGATCTCGTGATCGGTATCAATGCCATCGCGCTTGTAGCCGTCGAAATAGCGAACCTCCACTTGGCCGTGCGGGAGCCCGAGCATCTGTTCGACGCTCTGCATACTGACAAAGCCCCGGTCCATCATTGGGTAAAAAGGTGGCTGGCTTGCGCCCTCCATTCGGCCGTCGCACGCAAAATGCTCCTCGCCATTCAGACCGTCTCGACGCCCCTGCGCCGAGAGCAGCCAGCTCGTTGTATCGAAACTTGTATCACCTTCCCGATTCGGCTCCGCGTAATGGTGGCGGGCGCCACCGAGCCAGGCCATGCGGCGATGATCAATTTCCCCGTTGTAGTAATCCACGAGCGCTCGCATCGCGTCCTGACGACCGACGACGTTGTTAAGAACAAAAATCAACTTGCTGCGGACACTCCCTGCGTCTTCGGTCGACCATTCGAAAAGGATGTCCGAGACGATCGAGCCTTGCACCATCTGGGGCCAGAATATCGACTGATTCGGTAGAGGCTCCGATGCGGGCGGAAGCTGGAGAGGCACGTTGACTAGTTTCGCAAGATCGGGCGTGACGAGTGTTTTGAGCTGTACTCGACGAGGTGGAAACTCGCGTCCCTCAAACGGTTGATACGGACCCGGATAGCTCCGCGGTTTGCGCGGTGTAACGATAAAACGACGACGAATGAGGTAAGAAACCGGATTGCCCGCATAGTCTGGATAGATCACGCGCTCACACACCGTCAGAAGTGAGGCGCGAATACCGAGTGGGAACAAATAACCCTTTTCGACGGCTACGACCTCGGTATCGCGTCCGAGATAGCCACGATAAAATAAGCGCTCGAGCAGAACACCGGTTGGCTCACCGTCGGCGGTCCAAAATATGCTCGGTGGATCTCCTCGCCATGTCATTGCAGTCAATCCACCTAGCGCGCTGACACTTATGTCACCGTCTTCGAACGGCCGAGCGATCGCGATGCCGGAATCTTGGTTGGCGTAGTTATGCGTAGGTGCCGTGTCGATCTCGTTCAGAAAGCCGATGACTGCATCGGGCCGCACCACTGTTGGTTTCGGGATTGCAACTGTGTCTGATTCAGTTTGGGCCTGGTGCAAGGACGTTATCCCCTCAGGCGCTAAATTCCGTAATGCCGGCCACCCGTAGATCGACGTCTGTAAAACGATGTCCCAATGATTTTGGCGGTCAAGCGATAGCATCGCCTCACCAGCAGGCTCCTGTTTGTCTAGGTTCGTGGGAAGGCGAAGAGGTTCTAGTCGAGTAGACCACAAGGCACGGACCGACGAGCGGCCTGCACGATCGAGCCGAGCAGTCCAGAGAGGCGTGGCGCCACTTTCAGGCAGTTCATCTGGCACGATCCAGCGCCCAGAAGAAGAAGGCGAAAAGATCAGTCGACCTGCCATTTCGAGCGCTGTTTCACTCTCGCTAGGGCCCTCGAACTGGTCGACAATCAGCTTCTGCGCAGTACTGAAGTCCAAGCCCTGTAAAGTTGCTGATGAATAGCCAGGGAAGGCCGCCTCCAGTTGAGCCGCAATCTCGACGCCAATATCGGCACGTTTGTGCACGATCGGGATGAGACGTGACCAATCGGTCAATTCATCAAGCAAAATGCGCGGTGTCCAACGCGCTGTTTTTGGGATGGAGAATACAAGGCGCGATGGTCGCGACATTCGAACTCGCATCGCCCCCCATGCTTCCGCCGATTGGCAAGCATCATCGCCTAATGGCTTATCTTTGATTTGCTCTGCGATATGTTGCGGAGGGAATAGTATTAGGAGCTTGCGATTCGCAATGCTGTTGATCGTCGTGAGGCGCGGTTGGCTTGCGCTCGAGCCTAAGCCACTGCACTTTAAACCTAGGATATGAAAGGTGAGATCAACATGGTCACGAGGCCTCGTGGCCCGGAGCACGCACCCCTTTTCATAATTTGTGACTCTAAAGATCTCTTCGACTGGATCGCCCGAGTCCCCGTTCAGTGAGCGCGGCATAGCTAGCGTTACTGTCTTCTTCGCTAGCCCAAGGTCCCAGTCTGGGTCTGTCATTTTCCACCTCCGAAACGAGATATCCGAGAAATTCGGTCACGAATTCGTCACATAACCGGTCGCACTAGGTTGATCTAGCGAAAAACAAAAAGCTGTAGCGAGAGTCACTGATTCGGGGGAGCATAGATCATTATAAAAAATTGGAGCAGATCTCCAATGAGGTACAAAAATATTTACTTGTCTATTTCTTGACCTCAAGCATCGCGTCATTGCGTCTGAACATCTCTCCTACGGAACCGTAAATTCGGTATCGGTATATCCAAGACAGATCGTGCAACGTGCACTCGAGTTTCAATGCGGAGCGTTGACTCTCGCTCACAAGCTCACGTCTAGAGCAGACGAACCAAACCCAAGTGACCTCGAACTGACAATCTAATTGCGTGAATCTCCTCCGCAAGCGGACATCGAACCGGGATCACTTCATCATTGGCAAAGGAGAACCCTTCTCCCTAGCTGATGAAGCCGGCCTCCTTTAACCGCAGTACATTTGCGACTGACTGTAAAGCGCCCTTTGGGGCGCTTTCTTTTTCGTCCTAGCCAAGGGTTAATACGTCTAAAGCCAAACCCGATTAATAAAATTAAACCGTCTCAGACCAACTCCGCGCTCACCTGCTCTCTCAAGGCGTCAACGGCACCCCAGAAGGAAACATCGTCGTATTCAACGTCTTGCAGGAACACGGCATTGCCCTCCCAAGCATCGACGGCAAGGCCATCTGGAAAGCAATTGTCACGAGCGAGTCAGCCTGGTCTGACGGATTCACCTTCCAGAAACTGCCACCGGCTTTGATTTAGGACGCGGGGACAAGCCCGGCCGCCTTCTCGGGCTCAATCGCTATCGAAAAGACCGAGCGGCCACCGGCAACGGCAGAAGCTTCAGAAAGCCCTTCAAACACGACAGCAACGAACGCGCCAAAGAAACCCAGAAAAGCCCTGGCCCAGTAATTCCATTACCTCCAACGGACCAAGAGTCAGCGCTACATGCCCACTCGACTTACTGATGGATCTATTCGGGGCCCACCGAAAGGAGAAGAAAATCTCGATCCTGCAGCTGCACCATTTTCGATGGCACTAGGCAAAAAAAACTCAAACCAATCCAATAACAGCGCAGCAAAGGTCAACGAAGAGCCGAGAATCCACTCAATGTGGTGATTAGGCTCTCCAATGGAGATCGGGCTTGAGTTCAGGCCAGCTGAAAATCCGATTTTTTCAACAAAATTGGCCAATAGCTGCCTCTTGGAACCGATTGAAACCAACCTAAGGCGGCTAGTCATCTACAAATCTAGGAACAACGCCCCGAATTGAGTGGCATCTGCACATTACCGGAAGACTATTTCGTACCGACGCTGGAGCATGGCTGCTTCTAGGCGCTTGCATCGGTTTAAAACATAGAAGCGAACGGCGTGTCTGCGCGTTTTCGATGGATTTTACGCTTTCAAAATCGCCGGATGGATCAAGTCGGCCAAAATGCATAACTACTCCAAAACATCCCTGGTACGTCTATTTTGACCAATCGTAGGGTTCGTCTACCATCTACTCAAACATTAAGGATGAAAGGAATAAGCCATGGCTGGGTATGAGCTTTTGCAGCTTATCGTGATCGGTGTCATTGCCGGCGCATTTGGGCAAGGGCTACGCACGATCGTCGGCCTCAAGAAGGCGAGCGATGAAGCAGCGGCGGAAGGAACGACACTTCGCTCGGAAGGGCTGGACGTTTCTCGTTTGATCTTCAGCCTTTTTATTGGGGCGATCGCTGGTGGCATCGGCATCCTCACCGTAACTGGATTCCAAGCAAGCGCCACTGTAAATATCTCTGCCGAAATGTTCTTCGGTGTTGTGGGTATTGGCTATGCTGGTACCGATTTCATTGAGGGATTTGTCCGCACACAAATACCGAAATGGGGGGGGCAATCATTTGTCCCGACCATGAGTCCGCGTTCCCTGCATTCTACTACCGAGTTCTTCACCACCATCTCAAGCACAGACAGAATCAAGCAAAGCTGCGAGAAGCTTTTGAAAATCCCTGAAAACGCTTCCGATTGCTCAGGTTTCGCAAAGGCAGTAGCTCAGGAATTTGCAATCACGTTGACCGGACAGGCCAATGATATCGTCGGTCAGTTGACCTCAGCCAATGGCTGGACAGAATTGGGATCGGATGCTCAGGCTGGACAAAGAGCTGCTGCAGCTGCCGCAAGAGGCGAGTTCGTGATCGGAGCGCGGATGGAGACGGGTAACGGACACGTTGTGGTTGTTGTAGCAGGCTCCCCCCTCGCGCATGGCAAGTACCCGTTTGCCTACTGGGGAAAGCTCAATGATCCGGCGAATGCCGGATTCAACAAGACGGTGAACTGGGCCTGGGACCAAGCTTCTCGCGATAGTGTTACCTACGCCAGTCGAGGTGTTGTTTAGGTGGGGCGTATCTGACGTTTTTATAGGGCCAGGTCTGGTTTACATCTGAGAAGGGCAGTCCTCGAACTGGATTGCAAAGCACATTGGCATAGATTTACAGACAAGGATTGGCATCGCCGCTTACTTTTTAATATTGCGCTATGCTAGGAAGAATAAACCCAACAGAGCATTTTCATCCGTATTTCGTCGTTAGAAAACGACCTGCCGTTCTTGGTCAGTGTACACAGACGTCAATAACAGCCTGGCCGACACTTGGAAGCCTCATGACCTGCGCCGTACGGGCGCGACTATAATGCAGGCCCTTAGGTGTCAGCCTGGACGTTATCGATCGCTGTCAAATCCACGTGCTGGCCGGCTCACGAGTGAGACGCCACTACCTACATCACGACTATGCCGAAGAGAAGAAACGTGCCTGGAGTCTGTTGGGCGATCGACTCAGTGAAGTCTTTTCCGCAACCTACGAGCACCGTCTGACCGAGTCGATGATGTCCTTTCCAGCGTAAGCAGCGTACTGAATCCCTACCGCCTACATAAGTCGGCTTCTTGAATCGAGACACCTTTGATCAGTTGCTCAAGCGACTACACGTCAGACTCAAGGCCAAGGTCTGATTTATCAGGGCACTTGAATGATCGATTCCGATTCAGCATCAGCCGCCCGGGCCGTTTCAGAAACTGGAAAAAACGGGCCTTAAGAGCCCGAAGGTTAACCGTTAAGTAGCAGCTATAGATACCCAGCGATGCTGTCGGTAATCATGAACAATCGTTCGCAGCGACCTATGAATGGTTTCATCAGCGGTGAGCTTTCGTGCCCAGCCGTCTCTGTTAGGGCGACCTGATTTGCATAGAGCAACGACCACAACTCGCCCCAGCAACGGGTCCAGTTGGCGCAGTTCCTGAAGGTGTAACTGGAGTTCGAGCTCGGACAACTGGCGATAAAGGTATTGAAAGGATTTGTCGAGGTGATGACATAGCCTTCGTTTTTGCATGGAGCTGAGCCGGTGGAGGGAAGGACTGCGTAACAGTCTAAGGGCTGCCTGATCCGCACGCAGAATGTCATTTTGAAAATAGTAAATATTCATCACCCGCCCAACCAGACTGACCTGTGATTGGGTGGCGGAGGGTTGCAAGGCGAAGTCAACAATTTCCTCCAATACCGGATTGCTCAGCCGCAGGCCTTTGATAGTTAAGGTCTGTTGCAGTCGGTGCGTTAAATGATTTTTTACCCCTGCCGTCTGGCCCAGCGCCGCATCCAAAAGTTCGCGAATAGTTTGTTCGCCGTTTTCCGTCGTGGTGCAGGCCGTGAGCAATACATGCGCAGCAGCCTGGGCGCGAGTACGGTGCCTGGTTTCTTTTTGCGTCCAATGAAGCATTTGCGGGTAATCGATCTTCTCAATCAGATTTTGCCTGACCAACAGCTCGAGCAATATGTAGGCTGATTTACGCTCTTCGATCAGCGTCCCTCCTGCCGCCGTGAGACAAAACTGCTGGAGTCCAGCAGCGTGACACAGAGCTACTGGGCGCAGGCTCTCCCAGGTCCCGCTTACTATCATCTTTTTCAGCGAGGCAAATGCCAGTTGGCTGGACTGATCGGCAATGGCCAGGCGTAACGCGATATCCAGTTGAGCGGGTGTTTGTAACATAGTGGGCAACGCCGCTCGCAGTACCGCCAAATGACGAGGGAATTTTTGCGGAGAATTCAAGATAATCTGAATGGCTTGCATAGCGCCACCCACTTCCTCGGCAAAAGCAATAGGTAATAAGCGGGTCAGAAACTGCGCATCAAGCCACTGCTGGCACGGAATTTTCGCGATAATTTCATCCACCGCCCTCGGACAACATTTTATCTCTTTAAGTCTTCGCACAAAGTTATAAATGACCTTGGCTTTTTCCAGGTCTATTGGTTGTCCCTTTTGCGTCGGACTGTTCAAGTCTGCGATGAGCCGTTCACATTGATGAATAGCAAGCGATTGCAACGATGGGGCCGTAAGAGAGCTATGCACCAAACGAACGACGAACTTATGGAGCAAAACGTTTAAGGCACCAGCGCTCAAGTCCAATGCCAGGCGCCGTAAAAATCCGATGCGGACCGAGTCCAGAGCTGCGTTATTGTTTGAGTTCAACGCCCGCAGTGAAAGACGCAGTTCAGTACTCTCAACCAATGACGTGCTATCACCTCGCAAATTGCAGAGCGTCGGGAAGCGCGACCATAAGGTACTTAGGCAGCGCTCTGCCGACGAAAGCAAGGGGCCGATTTTAGCCGGCGATTCTGCTCGAGCCCAACTCAGCAATTCCTGCGCCAGGAAACGCGCCTGTTCCTCGTTGATTGTTTCAGCACATTGAGCGAGAAAATCGAGAGTCGTATCTCTTTCCCTAACGATATAGAGGCAGCGTACGGCCGTCTCCAACACATACGCCGGATCGGTGTTCAGCCCGCCACGCAGGATATCCGTCACAACCTGGGCGACGTTGCCACTATGTATGCCAACTTTGATTAACTCACCAATCAAGTCATGCTCTTCTACAAGCCTCCTGCATACCGGCCAGTCAATGGGGGCCAGCCAGATCATTAGCTGAGATGTCCATTGAACAACCTCCCAGGTCTGGTAGTGGCGGCTTGCTAGAATCAGCTCGTGAACTTCATTGGCCCTTGATAGAGCAAGATGGTGGATCAATTGGCAGTAACGTTTCAACACATCAGCAATGCCATTTCGTGCTTCATTCAAAATGTAGGCACGGGCACTGCCATATCCGATCTCGGCCATCAAATGCAGGCGCAGGGCTGCACTCCAAGGGCCTGGATGGTGCTGACTGAGTAAGTTGCCCAAGGTTAAGTCCATTTCCGAGGAATTCTGGAGTAGCCAATGAGCACAGTGCCAAAGTTGGTGTTCCCGGATAGGGAACTCAAAGCTGTCGTCTGCATGGTTCAGCAGGTCGGTCTCACAGCTGCCGGGGGAATATCGGGATTGCTCGGCCAATGCAAGCCCCGCGATATACTCAAAAAAAGTCTGGTGAAAAAACTCCACCCGACCAGCTGTTCGCCTTAATAGGTGTCGACTAACCAACTCCCTGAGGTCGTTTTCATCGACCCCCTGATGCGTCACCAACTGATCGAATTGTCGATCGGTCAAGGAGGGCACTTGCTGTGAAAACATCGCTAACGCTACTTGCTTGGTCGCTTGAGAAAGGTCTTTGCCCTTGGCAGTCGATTTGGGTGCGCCGGCACGTCGGTCCCCTTGAACTCGTTCCTTCAGGTAACGCAAATACAATAGGGAAGAGTTGATATTTTCAGGCACCTCGGCGGGCGCATAGAGCTCAAACAACATGCGCAAGGCCAATGGGTTCAGGCACACCTCCCGGGCGGGGCGACCCAAGGCAACCAGCTCCACAAGTCTTTCAGCGTACATAGACGCCTGTGCTTGGGCATCGGCCCCAGGATAAAATGCCGCGCAATAGGACCTCAAAGCGTCGGTAAACTCATGAGTGTCATATTCACTCAGATAAAGCTGTACAGAGTGCGGCGCAAGGTGGTCGAAATTCAGATCGGCCACTTCCTCCGGACGGCTGGAAACTATCAGCGAGACGCCATTTTCCACCAGCTCACGAATGAACTTCAACGCGGGTTGCGATAGATCTTCTCGATGCATCAACACATCGAAGGTATCTAGGTACACAACAAACCGTAAGCCCACTTCACGCAGATTGGCAGCGTGGTTCAAGAGCGCCTGGCGCACTTTGTCAAAACCTGCGTTGAGGATTAGCGTGGCAAGTTGTGTCGCCGCTAGGGCTAGGGTCACCACATCGGTTCGCTCACTCCAGCGACGATGGCACCCCCAGAGCAGGCTGGTCTTGCCAAAGCCGGCAGGCGCAATAACCGCAATGAGCACGCCCTCACCTATGGTGTAGTCAGCTTTTTCGATCCACAGGTCGACTTGGGCCTCAATGGTTCGCGGGATGTAAACCTCGGAAAGCATGACCAGACGCTGCGCGCCATCCTGATCATCAGCCCGGGCAATGGCCAGTGCGGACATTTCTCGGGTCTGGTCCAAGGCATCAGCCGAAAAATTGCCATTCAAAGCGTTTTTGATTTGCTCGAGGCGTTCCAGCACTTCAGCCTTGTCCACGACAAAACGTGCCTGGAAGAACGTGGAGAAAACTTCTTCACTGCTATGCAGCCAGATAGCCAGGTCGATCCCTTGCAGCAATCTCAGTTGAATCTTGCCAAGAATATTCTGTGCGTAGGCCAATGACTCGACCGGGTCCAACGTCGACAACTCCTTGAAGTCTGTGAGGGCCTCCGTCACTGCTTTGGGTAGAAGTTTTGGAGACTCCCGTAAAACCCGTGCCGTTTCGTGGAACAGGGAAGTGGCTTTGCCATTGGCCTTTCTGGAAAGAGCCAACACATAGGTGAAATCCTCAGGTGATGGCAGCATGGCCGGGTACTTTTTGGTGGCAAGTATGAACCGACACACTTCTTTCAGGGTTTGCGGCAACGTGTAATCACTTGCATAGTGCTTACATTGCACCACGCCAATGGCCGCGCCCTTTCGTAAGAGCACGACATCGCGTCCCTTGTCCGCCGTCCCTTGCATAAGCCACGTGCTGTCGTGGACCACACCCAAACCGCATTGTGTCTTCGCCTTGGTCCCCTGGCCCTCCTGGAACAATCGAAACGTCAGCAACTCGAATGCTCTGTCTCCCAGAACTTCAACAGGGACGCTCAATGGCGTCGCATCCATTGCGCGCAGCGGACTGATGGTCTTCAGTTCATCGTAAATCTGGGCGTTGGCGATCTGAACCGGCCCATCGTCCATTGCGTTTGATTGGCCCTGTTCCTGATTGGACATGTATCTACTCCGTTTTGATTCAGCAGGTACCGAGGCGCGGACCTTAATCATAAAAGCATACTTTACTTGCAGAAAATCCAAGCCTGAAAATCGCCTGAGTCACTCATGGCGCGTTCAGTGCTGGAAGAAAGAACCTTCCTTCGGCGCTTTCGAAAGGCAACGGGCCTTACAGCTATCGATTACTGTCAGAGACTGCGCGTTGGGCGGCCGCGTGAAATGCTGTAATTCAGCAATTTGAATGCGGAGTCTATTGCGTGGGAGGTTGGTTACAGCGACACAAGCGCGTTCCGAAAGATTTTTATCGGGATTACGGAGCTCACGCCGGGGGAACATTCGTCCATTAGAGAAGGAGACCTAACTCGCGCTCTGGATCAGCCTGGGCACGCTGTGCCGGATTGGCGAGTTGCTGCAGACCGAATGGAAAAATGTCGATCTGGACCAGCAGACCTGGTTCCTCCCCAGTGAAAACGTCAAAGGCACCCGGGGTAAGAAACAGGACCATCATGTCTTTCTCTCCCCCTTCGCTTTGCATTTCTTTCAGGAGCTCAAGACCCTGACCGGAAACTCCCAGTGGTGCTTTCCGAACAAGCAGAATGATAGGCATGGGACATGAAGTGGTGAGCAAACAAGTGGGTGACCGCCAGGTCCGCTTTAAAAACAGTAAGGCCCTCTCCAAACGGCGTCATGACGATACCCTAGTCCTCGACTATGGCCAGAACGGCAATTGGACGCAGCATGACCTGCGCCGCACCGGCGCGACCATGATGCAGGCCTTGGGGATCAGCCTGGACGTCATCGACCGCTGCCAAAACCATGTGCTGGCAGGCTCGCGTGTGAGGCGCCACTACCTGCATCATGATTATGCCGAAGAAAAAAAACACGCTTGGAACCTGTTGGGTGACCGACTCAGTGCGGTGCTGTCCTCGACCTACGAGCACACGCCAAACGAGTCGATGTTGTCTTTTCCAGCGTACGCGGCGCCAGAGACGCGGACACCCTCATAGGCGGTTGCACCTTTTGTTCTCCAGAACTTAACATCCGCGACACCCCGTGTTATGACCTTAAACTCGCGATGAGCAAAGGTGACAGACTGCATGTAAATATTCGTGAGCTTCACCGTCGCGGAACTGTTCGACAAAGTATGGCAAACGCCCATGGTCAAATTGGTCCACGACGTTGGTGTTTCCGACGTCGCCGCCACCAAAGCTCGCCGCAAAGCCGGCATGGCTCTCCCTGGCCCTGTCCACTGGTTAAAATCAAAAAAGCAGCGACAACGCAAACCCGAGCCTCCTCAGGTTCCAGGTTCTCGACGTGCCCCCCGCCCTGCAAGGCTGGCACTGATTCGAACTCACCAATAACCCGACGTACGATTGAAGCCCCTTTCAATTGACTGAGCCCGACGCGCTGAAACCACACCAATCTGATTATGACAATCTGGATCGCTAGTTACCACTCAACGGCGTAGCGCAAGATGCTGCGTGGCGAGCAGACGGGATCTGAAAAGACGTGCTCCGCTCTGCATCCCTTGACCTGCTCTGGCGGCGGAAAAGTTATTCGACGGTCGCAGAGGCATATTGATCGAGAAGTCTTTCTAACCTTTTCGATTAAAAAAATAACGGCATGACTCAATCGGATGGCGTTTAGCCAGCCTGGGTTGATAAGATTGCGCTCTGAATGTATTTAACCTGTATATCAATACAGTATCGTGGATTTTCCTGGCCAGGATGGCGAAGTTAGCTACTCACTGGCCGATCTTGTTTCCAAGATTGGAGTTGCTGTGAACGCGAAGCTCGATTTTGACGCATCAAAGCTCTACGAAGCCCTGAAGTACCAAATCCACGTAGCGATCGACTACTGCCATACCCTTGATAAGGACGATGTCCTTTGGATCGAGGTGTTTGGAGATGTCACCGTCGAAGGCCGTGATCAGGTTGAGGTTAAGGAGTACAGCGACAGCCTGACCGACAGCCATGAAAACCTCTGGAACACTCTCAATAATTGGCTAAAGCCTGATTTCAATCATCAGCAATACGCCAACCTGATCCTGCTGACGACTCAGGCCTATGGTGAGCGAGCAGCTATCAAAGATTGGCATCAGTGGAATGCTGATCAGCGTCTGGCTGCGCTGGAAAGTATTCTCCAGGATGCCGAGGCTCGCTTCGAAAAGGCCAAGCAGGAAAAAGTGGCAACTGCTGACCAAAGCGAAGAAGGTGGTACAGGAGGAAAAACTCCAGGGCCTTCTAAGGCGCTAGCCCTGCAGCGCAAGGTGATGGCAAAAGCCATGCGTGAATCGCTGATGGAGGCCCTGCCCAAGGTCAAGATCATCACCGAGCAACCTGACCTGCTTGGCTTGATCGCCAGGTACAAGAGGGCCCACCTTAAAAGTATCCATGAGCATCGCATGGACGACTTCTTGAATGACCTCTTTGGCTTCATGACCAGCGCCGTCAAGGTCACAGAAGGATGGCGGTTCACCACCGCGGAATTCGACAGCAAATTCACAGAGCTCACCGCCCGCTACCTGATTGGCTCGGTGAAATTCCCCCGTGTCAACACTGAGGAGATCGAGCGGGAAGCTGCCGAGATGAATGTGCGTGACCGCATTTACGCCCAAAAGCTAGATGAGATCGGCGGCGAGGAGGAGCTTATTCTTGAGGCTACTGCCGATCTGCTTCATGCCCACGAATACATTGCCGAGCTGATCAAGGACTGCACCACGTCACAGAGCGACGTGGAAAGCTATAGCAAAAACCATATGCGCACCCATAGTGCCAGCAGGGCAAAACTGATGATCGGTTGCGACGAAACCTGGTCGGTTTCGAAACTGAAGCAGGAATCCCTCAAGTTCTACTACGCGCGCTGTGAATTGGATGTCGTGGGCTTCCGAAACTACGAAGACACGCCCGTTGAATTCCGCAATGGCATCTACCACATGCTCGCAGATGCAGTGCCCGCAAGCTCAGCGAAGGAGTTTCACTGGAGGCTCTGGAAATGAGTGCAAAACCCATTGAACACCTTTTCACGCTTCAGCGTTCCCCCATCGCACTGGCACCGGTGATCCACAACTTCTTCGCCCATTCCGAACCTAGGGAGCGAGACCTGCTGTTGAGCTATCTGGTTCTACCCATGGTGCTGTACCCGGCCATGCAGACGTACCTGCTGGCCGTGAGGAAGACCAGCAACCTGCGCACGCTCTGCAAAGAGCAGTCGCGGCTGGTAGGGCTCACCTACAACACCCAGCAGTTCAAATCCCTTACCAACGCCGCTCTGCTTGTCCTTCAAGCAGAGCAAAGCATCGAGATCACCGACGACCTAACTGTGAAGTCGGTCGGGGACGTCAGGGCCTCCAATGCCAACCCCAAACAACTCGAAGCCGCCCGCCGTCTTTCCATGGTCTGCGCAGAGGCAGACGTCGTTTCCATCTACAGGACGTTAGGATTCAAGTCTCTATGAAATGCTTTCTGCGGTACATCGGCGTAGTCGACACTCAAGACAAAATTCACAAGGTGCGACTCGAGCCTGGGCTCAACGTCATCACTGGCAAGTCATCCACTGGCAAAAGTGCGGTCTTGGAAATATTCGACTATTGCCTCGGTAGCACCGAAGACACAATTCCGGTGGGCACGATCACTGAGCGCGCCGAGACCTTTTTCATCGCGTTGCAATTTCCCAGCTACTTCATCGTGGCCGCACGCAAGAAAAAATCCGACCGATGCTTTTTGCTTGAGGTGCAAGGCTCCGACCCAGATCGATTGCTCCAACTAGTCGAGCAACCCAAGGCCTTCTTCGATCCCAAGCACTACATGCCACTGGCAGACTTCAAGAAAAGCCTCGGGCGTTATTTTGCGATCACGCTGGAAAACATCGACGAAGACCCGTACCTGAAAGCGGCCGGCCGCAACAAATCTGCCACTCCGTCGGTACGCAGTTTTTCTTCCTTCATGCTTCAGCATCAAAACCTAGTGGCCAACAAGCACGCGATTTTCTACCGCTTCGATGAGAAGGAAAAACGTGACCAGGCGATCAATCACTTCAAGATCCTGATGGGTCTTGTGGACGAAGCTTATTTTGATCTGTACCGGGATCATGAGGTTGCCAAGCACGAACTCAAAAAAATCCAGGCGCAGATTCCCAAGCAAGCTCAGCGCAAAGAAGCTGCGATAGCTCGCTACAACCGTTACCTGACCGAGTTCAAGTCCTTGGCAGGTCTTCCTCTAATTGATGCCACGGCTGAGGACATCTACAGCAAACCCGCGACGATGCTGAAGATGATTTCCGGGCGCTCCGTCAAAATCGACGTGCTCTCAGATCAGGTCGAAATGCGCCGGGCTGAACTTCACGCTCAACGAATTGCTGAGCTCATCGAGAAGCGCAAGCTGCAGGGTCAGATGAGGCTGGTCAATGAGTCTCTGACCTCTGCAACACAATTCAGCTTGAGCATGACCGCTGAGACACTGCCCGATTCCATTGAGCTGTCCGAAGCTCATTGCCCGCTTTGCGAGGCTCACACCAGCACCCCAGCCATGGAAGCCAACAAACTCGTAGGCGCTATTGAGTGGTTGAATGACGAACTCAAGCTGTCCGCCTATGCCCGGGAGAGTTTCGCAGCAGAGCGCCGAAACATTCAGGAAGCGCTCGATAGGGTGAACGTAGAGCTGCGTCGTATCCAGGCCGACATCCAGCCACTCGATGAAGAAATTGCCAAGCTCAAGACATCCAAATCAATCGATGAGCAGGCCACCAAGGCCAAACTTCGGCTTGAAATCGCCATTCAAGATCAGTTGGACAAACCTGAGTCGGAGCTGGCCACTGAAGAAAAAAATCTGCGCTCGGAGGTTGATCGCCTGGCCGGTTTACTTGAGAAATACGACATCAAGGACAGGTTGAAAACGCTAAGCAATGAGATCGACGCCAAGATGTGTGAGCTTGGCAACCACTTCGATTTCGAGGAAACGTACAAGCCTTCAAAGCTGCGCTTTGACGTTGAAACGTTCGACCTGTGGTATCAGCAAAATCATAATACCCGGGTCTATCTGCGCTCGATGGGAAGCGGTGCGAACTGGTTGTACTCCCACCTCGCCTTGTTCATGTCCCTGCACTACCAGTTCGCAGCGCTATCGAACAAAGGATGCAAGATCCCTCCAATCCTGTTTCTTGATCAGCCCACCCAGGTGTACTTCCCTGCCTCACTGGATGACGCAGAGGATTTCGATGCCCAAGAGCTTTCAAAACAGGCCAAGCGTGAAGACGCAGTCGACGCAGACATGAGTGCTGTGACCAACATGTTCACTCAATTGGCCAAGTTCTGTGACGAAACCGGTAAGAAGACAGGCGTAACTCCGCAAATCATCGTCTCGGATCATGCAGATAGGCTGACCCTAGGCGATGGTTACAAATTTCCGGATTATGTCCGAGCTACATGGAGAACGCGGGGCTTCATCGCCGACTAGGAGTCTTCATCCTGAGGGGGGGATTACTCCCCCGTTTCCTGATCAGGCCACAGTGGTTGGTGCATCAATCATTACGCCTGAGACCGGAGGGGACGAAATTCCTCTCCTCCCGCTCATCGATACTCGGCCTGTTACCAAAGCTGACAACTTGTCGTCAAAGCCCAAACGCGGCGCCTGATGTAATAACAAACATTCACCGACTTGCCACAGGCGTGCTTGCGACTGGATAGGACAAAAAAATGAGGTGCCCCATACGCCGACGTGCCGACCACCGAACTTTTCCATTACTTTGCTCCTCAGATGTGTTGGCCGGCTAAATCCAGTTTTTTGAGATATTCGCGCAGCGGGTCGGGCCCAGACAGATACCCGACCTACTTACCTTTGGTGTCCATGGTGCCCGCCGCCGTATTGACCAACTGCGGCAGCACTACCGTCATCACCACAAGTGCCCTGCTGGATGCGCTGATCGCCCCGCCATTAGTCTGCACAATTACTGGGCTATTACCGAAATATCTGCTTCATATATTGGTAATTTGCTTTCGATGGCGATCCGTACGATGCTGATCGTTCCCTTTATAGATCTCCTTACTGCTTCAGGCTAATTGCGGCCTAAGCCGCGTCCGCGGTAGCAGCTAGCTCTGTAAAACCATGGTTTATGAAGACTGCTAATACCATCGAATTCGGCGAGCGAAACATCCAAACGCGCACGCTACTGATTTGGCCAGCCTGCTGCCTCCGCACTAAACCCGTCCGTGTACTCCCGCTTGGGCGCATTGCTATCTCTCATCTCGACTCCCTATACATCTGATGCTTCCAACTTGTTGCCGTACGTGGAATCGAGGCAGGGTCAGTTTGTTCACGCTCAGCGATACAGATGCCTGCCCATCGACATTTTCTTCCAGTCAGGACGGGAAACGTGGAAAGGCGCGAAACGGCAACTGCGATGTATCGCTTGCCGCAACATCACGATCAAAGTCCGCACGCGTATAGTCGCGCGGGTAATAAGAGAAGCTCTTCAGGTAGAAATATGCGTCTGCATCCATGTAGCGCCTAGACAATTCCAAGCTTGCGGCCTCAGCCGACTTTGCGTCGAAATCATGGCTGAGATGAATCATTGATATCCCGCTGTCGTTCGCGCTACTTGGGTCGACCGGCGCAGCACCGCTCCTTGACCATTCACGTAAAAGAATGTCCGCAGTTTTCGGTGGGCCATAGGCCACGACCGGGCCGACCGAGACTCCGGTAATCGAACCCTTGTGCTCATCGAGAAACGAACGCGTTTCGTCTAAAGTCTTGGTCGTTTCCCCGGCATAAAGCAAGACATTGACCTTGGCGGCGATGCCATGATCGCTGCATGCCTTGAGCAAAGTAGACGCTCGCTCTAAGTAGCGATCCGGATTGGGCGATTTGCGCATGTTCAGGATTTGCGTCGGCGACGCCGTTTCGAGCCCGAGATCGAGTACCTTCATACCTGCCTCGGCGAGACAGGCGATCGTTTCAGGCGTGAGCGCATCGACGCGGCTTTCCGTCCGCCACTGGACATTGAGGCCCGCTGCCCGAAAGGCATTCGCTAGGCCTGTTCCCCATTTCTCATTAGGCGCGAACATCGATGACTGGAAATAGGGTCGGATCTCGCTGTCGCCATACTGGCTAGCAACCGCCGCAAATGCACTTGCAATCTGCTCCGGCGCACGTAGCTTCTCAAGCCGGATATCTCGCTCCTCACAGAAGGCGCAGCCCATGCCGCACCCGCGCGATGCCTCGATACTCGGTTGATAGCGCTCGAAACCTGATATCAAGGGATGCTTCAGGACAAAATCTGGTGTTGGCGCAGGCAGGCGGCGCAAGTCCGGCGAGTTCGTGAGGAGGCTTGCTATAAGCGGTTCTGCCAGCCCTGGGACGAGCAGGTTCGCCTCGGGCAGTTTCGCATGCAACCAGTCAGGATCCGGCCCAACTACCCAACGTCCCCCAACAATGATTCTGGCGTCTGGATCAACGCTACGCACTAGCCGGCAAAAAGTCTGCGCCCACGGAAGGGCATAGAAGCTGGGGATGGATAGCATTATTGGCAACCGAGACGGAAATACGCCTTTATCGAGCAGCACGCCAAGCACGTCGGCGGGTTCGCTGTGCTCGCCATGCAACAGCAGGGTCTCAGTCCCCATGGCATCTAGGATCGTTGCCAGCGATAATGCACCGTAGTTGAGATATAGCTGCCGGCGCGCAAGCATATGATCGCGCTTCTTCGGCGACAACATACCGGCAGATACGAATGCAACTGTATTCGAACGCTTCATTAAGTACCACTTCCTTGTGTTTGAGCAGAAAGGACGCACATGCCATTTATAAGTATCGAGGGCATCGACGGTAGCGGGAAGACCGAGCAGGTTAAGCTACTTGTTGAGCATCTGAGAAGCGCCGGTCAATCGGTGCTACAGACAAAGGAACCGGATGGTGGACAACTGGGTGCGGAAGTGAGGGCGATCCTGACACGGCCCGACCGCCGACTCGATCCCGTAGAGCAGCTCTTGCTGGTAAGCGCTGCTCGATTTGATCACGTACAAAGTATTATCCGGCCAGCATTAGCGAATGGCCAGTGGGTCATCTCCGATCGCTTCATCGATTCGACTTACGCGTTTCAGGTTGCGGTGTCCGACGTCGACCTGCACCAGTTGTTCCGGTCGACCCGCGACATCGTCGTGGGATCCACATTCCCGGATCTGACGATCATCCTCGACCTTCCGATCGAGGTCGCAAAGCATCGGCGGGGCCAGCGTCACGACGGCGTTGCCGACCCGGCGGAAGCGACGCGGGATTTCGCGGCCATCCAAGACGGGCTACTAACGGTGGCACTTGAGAACCCGAGACGCTGTCATCTCATCGATGCGGACCAGTCGCCAAGTGCGGTTGCGCGCGATATCTGGCAATTGGTCGAACCTTTGCTGCGAGACTCTCCGGCAACGAACTAAGCGGCCGTGGCACGTCGCCTCAGATCTACTAATACCCGGAACACTTCATGAATCCGCAAACCCGCAATCTGCTCATCCAGCGCGTGATTGACTCGCTTGGCATCTTGGCACCTGGCTCTATCTTCGAGCGTTTTGGGGTCATCCTGATTGAGCGAATGAACGATGTCAGGTTGGTGCAGCGCGGTTCGTCAGTAGGCGGCAGCCCCGTCGGGGGAGCGTTGGATGCCGTTTCCGAAGATGGCCGGATCGTCGTCGAGGCGTCGATCGTGAAGGGTTATTTTTCGGGCGCAATGAAAAAGCCTTGGAGCGATCTCGACCACACTCTCACGCTGGCACCATTGGCCGAAGACATCTATCTGCTGAGTTCGCAGCGCGCAGAAACTGGCGTAATCGAAGCGATGGTAAATGCGGCCCTCCAGCAGGACCGCATGGTCGGGCGACGCCTCCACCTGATGGACAGTCGCGCTATCGCCGAGGCCATCATTGACACGCTGATGCTACGTGACGATGCGATCGACGACCTGGCCCAGCATCTACCCGTCCTGGCTGAGATCCGCGATGACCACCCCGCGTCATTGAACGCTCCGCCGCTGAGCGCGCTTTATGTTAAAAATGAGGCGATCGACGCAGAACTGGACCGGCTCCTAGAAACAGCGCCGTGTGTCGAGATCGGCGGCATTGGCGGCATTGGCAAGTCACAAGCCGCAGCCGCCTGTCTACTGCGTAGCGAACGCCGTTTCGAGTACAGGTTCTGGGTCAGCGGTCGCGACATCGACAGTGTCGAACGGCTCTCGTCGGTTCCGGTCCAGCGCGGCGGTGCCGAGCGTAACGTCAGTGCGCTGTTGCGCAGGAACCGCACATTCTTAGTCGTAGACGATGCAAACCCGAGTCTCGTGGTAGAACAGTTAGCCGCATTATGTGGACCGAACTCTCGGATTCTGATCACACGGCAAAACGCGTCACCTGGAGCGTTCGCTATGCCTACTATGAAAGAGCTACAGGCTCGCGAATTGCTTGGTAATGGGCTTGACACCCAGCCGTCTATGGAGGAGTTCCAGACGATCTGGCGCGCAGTCGGCGGTCATCCTCTTAGCTTGGTGATGCTTAATGCCGCCGCCTACGAGGGCGTGTCGTGGAACGAACTCGCCGAGGACTGCGCCAATGTCGCTAATCTACCGGTTGGTGGCGCACGGCTTGCTGACCGAATTCTCGGACGGCTAAAACCGGCACTAGGGGAAGAGCTGTGCCTGTTC
Source organism: Pseudomonas sp. GM48 (assembly GCF_000282335.1). Taxonomy (GTDB): domain Bacteria; phylum Pseudomonadota; class Gammaproteobacteria; order Pseudomonadales; family Pseudomonadaceae; genus Aquipseudomonas. Next base: position 35,082 of record NZ_AKJM01000182.1, on the reverse strand, counting down.
CAGTGGGCGGGCCAAAGTCACTGCGATCGCGCGTTCTTCAAGTACGTTATCGGACCGCTTCGCTTGAGAGCATTCGAGCGTCACGGACTGACCGCCCCCGAGAACGAAGCGTCGGTCCGCATCCACGATATCGTCTTCACCGCCCTTAGTTCGTTGGATTGGCTAACCGAAGAGAAGGCACGACAAATCGACAGTAAGCTCGAGGCGTTCATTCTCCAGCAGATCCGCGAGGACGGACATGGCTTACAGCTGATCGCATCGCAACTGAAGGGCAAGATCGCCAGTAATGTCGAGAAAGGTGATCGTCGTCCGGCATTCCTATACGCTTTGTCGATGGTCTGGATAGGCAGCGCCATTCAGATCCATTTGCTGCCCAACCCATTGGAAGAGGCTCAGCGGCTCAAGACGTTGGGCGCGGCCAATAACGACGTGGCCATCCTGGTCGTCCTCGAGACAATCGAAGCAAAGGAACGCTATCTCTGGCAAGCGTCAGGGGAAGCGGCTGCCGTAGAATGGCTAGGAACGGTCGTGCAGGCCTACGGCGATCTTGAGGCCATGGCTGATCTCAGTGCACGTCAAGCCGCTGTAATCAAGCACCACCATGCAAAAACGCTCCGTAACCTGGGGAAACATGCCGAAGCAGAGCGCTTGTTCGAGGAGGTGGTCGCCAGCCACTCGCTTAATGATGCCAAACTTCAACTGGTGCGGTCTGTCGGTCGCAGGCCTCAAGACTATGAGACGGCAAAACGATATGCGTCAGAGATCATCACTACGAAGCTGGACAACGGAACCGTGTCTCCCTCACTGCTGATGGCTCTAGGTGACGCGCTCAATGGCGCTCGTCAGACCTGGGCTGGTGACCTTATCGAACAGCATGAGGAGCTGTTTTTAAGGGAAGCGCTGTACAGTGCCGCCATCGGTATACCGCAAGGCTATCACTCTGTCGCTAGCTTTGTCCGAGCGCTGGTCTGGCATGCACCGGAGCGGGTCGAAAGCGTACTGGCGCGCCTGCCCGAACCAACACCGTTGATGCTAGACGATGACCAGAGCCGGGGCGGCTATGCGGAGATCATGCTGCTCGCAGCGGGCGTCGACGACGAAGCCGTTTACCTGACCCGCGCTCTAGACGCTTTTGAGACGCTGAAAGCGCCAAACATCTATCAAAAGCGCAAATGGGGCGAGGCGCTTTATAAACTTGGTCGCTACGCAGAAGCGGAGACTATCCTCGATACGATAGAAGACAAGAGCGGCCGGATTTGGTTGGCTCACAATTTGTCGCAGGTAAAACTCGAGCTGGGCAAGTTAGAGGAGGCTCTTGATCTCGTTAACGAGTCCGTCGCGGGGGCTACCGGCATGAACGAAAAATACCGTAGTAGCTTCCTTCTGCAGCGCGTCAAAGTGAAAATCGCTTTACTACAGAATCCCGCCAGCGATATAGCCGAGGGCTATCGATATACAACCAATCCCGGTCTTATCGCTCAGTTTTCCGCGTTCTGACCTAGGCGTGTCGGTTTTTTTGTGTCACCAGGGTTGAACTCAGTTCAGGGAAATAGGTACACCGAACTGAATGGTAAAAACGAGTGGCCATGCTGCGCATACCGCCGCAGTTAATGAGTGTGGCCCCGCAGAACGCAGGAGGGTTCCGGGCGGTGCGTAACGCAACTCAGGTATGGGCTATGAATGAGATTGAGCGAGAGCAGGCCAGGCTGATGCAGATCAATGAATGGCTGGACCAAGAAGTGATCCGCTTCACCCCGTACGAGGTGCATGCAGGCAATGAAAACTGAGCCTGTGTAGACAGAAAAACCGCCCTTTGTGGAGGCTTGTTTAGGTGGGGCTCTGAGAGAGGCCTAGATCCGAGGCACCTATACCTAGACCTAGCCGCTACTGCGCGGCACCCTCTTCCTCGGCGCTGGTGATTCCGCACCACTCACAGCTGTCGCCGAAAGACTCGTCGTAGGCTCCCTGGCTGACAATTTGATTATCCTCTTCGGCCAGGGCGTCCTGCTCGACGCATTCATTACACAGGGTCACGGTCGGGTATTGTTCGGCGGCACTGTCGGACTGCATATCCCCAAAAACGGTACAGGTTTTCATGGGTATAGCTCCTATATTGTGGTGGCCCAGTGTAATCAAATTTGCGGCTTCGAGGGCACCGGGCTTTGAGAGTCTGCCGTAACCCATCCACGTCCACCTTCTGCCGGTTGGGTATCACTAGTGTTCACGCCGACACCGAATTGACCCACGTGCCGACGCAAGACAGCCCCACCTCCAAATTGGTACAAATCCAGCGTAGGCGAAGGTTCGAGATGAGTCAGACTGGATCAGTAGCATTTCGGCAACTGGATCAATCGGCGCCGGCACGAACACCTTCACTTTTCATGAGAAAAACGGGCGCATCTGCATCCCGACGGTGCGCAACATGAGTCGTAATGGCGGCTACGAGCTCAATGCCACCCGCTCAGCGCCCCTCTATTATCTGGATCTCGAACGTTTGCTCAGGGAAATAGCGTTCAAAGCGTTTTTTTGCATTCTCCAATAGCTCAATCCGATTGACGTAGTCGCGACTGTAACGTCCTGACTCCACATTAATGAGGAGCGATTCGCCTTCTGTAGGACGCCTGATCTCACCCGCTATTCGAGCGGGCTTGAAACCCGTGATACTGGGATGTCCACGACCGTCATGCTCGGCGGCGATTAACAAATCACCATCTAGAGAAACCGCCCAGATCAAATTGCCGACTTCACCGCTTGCGAAGGTCGGGAACATGTCCAACAGCTTTATTCCATTAGGCTCGTACAAGGTCTCCAGCGTACTATTCAGTACGATATTCCCACCTTCGAACTCACTTGCACGTAAATTTTTTGGGGCGCGTGGCGAGCCATAGGTCTTGTCCAGATACGTTGTACGGCTTGATTCGTCCGCTTTCAAACGCCGAAGGAAAGACTGATAAAAGTGACCGGAGTTGACCTCCACCACATCCGGATCAGCACTTTGCCGAATCAAATCGAGCAACGCCTCGCCCATAAAAATGTCATAGGCAAGAATGGCGGAGACAGCATTCCCTTGAGGAATTTCGCTCGCATCGATCAGCACTTTGAAGAGCGGAATGTCTTCGTTGTTAAATGACACAACCCACTGAAGGCGAGCATAACTGGTCGTCAGGAATTCGACTTTTTTCGCTTGCCATGCCTCTACCTGCTCCGGACTGGCATCAAGAACCTCATCACTATGATGGTTTTTAGTGTCGGGAATATGTGCCAACACCTCACTTCGGATATCAGAAATTTCACGCAGCTCAATTTCGTAGCTTAAAAAATCCAATGGCTCGCCACCTGCCATATTCTTCAGTTCTTTGACGATGAGATTGGAGGTTTCATACACGTATATAAAAGGAAGACGTGCTTTTCTGTCGCAAGGAACCACGGAAAAATCAGGGGTGATCAGTTCATGTGGCTCATCCCAACCACCCGCCTCGTTCATCCGTTGCAGGCCAAGCGCCCACTTGATGTCGCGTGGAGCCGAGCCTTCTATCAAGTTATACCCATCAATTCCAATCAGCTTGGCCCGGGCATAGGGCCCCAGCCGGTCATCATGGACGTATAAAACCTGTTCGTCCTGATCAACCTTGTAGCCCACCACACAAATGGCGTGTCCGCCACGGGCTTTGAACACAGGCTTAGCCGTTTGCCCACCATGACTGTCAGTCACATCCTGTGCTTGCGACTCACTCGCGGTTTCCGGGCCAGCCGAAGCACAGTCCAGGCTGGCATCATTTGCAGCCGTGTTAGGAGCCGTAAGCACCTGGGAAAACACTTCGCCTGTGAGAATCATGGGAAGCGAGCTGTTGATATGCGCAATCACTGACTGCAGGAAATAAGGCTTGTCAGGTGCTTCCATACTCTTGGCGTGGTAGCGCAATCCTTCAACGTCTAATGAGCGCAAAATTTGCTTGTTGCTCAGTTGTTGATTCGGAAAGCTGTTGGATGAGTCTTCAACATGGTTGATGGCGTTGATCGTGATCTCGCTGCACGAGTGGATACTGCGTGTGCTACGCAATTTCAGCGCATGCAAGGAAGCCCAAATAGCCGTCGTTGCACAGGCGGCAACCACCTTGTCTTGTTCCTGAAAGGCAATCGACTCCACCTTGAGCGAGATCCCGAACAGGTCGACGCTGTATTCACGAGCGAGTCGTCGCTTACGTTTGCTCTCGCTTCGTTCATCCGGCATGACCTTCAGGCAGGTCTTCCCAATGAAAGTTCGAGGCAACGGTTTGATCACCATAAAGCCAAGGTAGTCGCTGTTCAGGTCATCGATTTCGGCCTGAGCAGCTTCACCACGCTTCAAAATCGATGTAATCGTACGGTGATCGACGGACGAAGAGAAAAAATGGAGGCGCGCACATTTGTGGCCGTCGTTGCCGAAGCGCTTAACGTAGTAGCGTGAAAAGTCTTCCAGGTAGTCCTTGTCGACGTAGTTGAACTCCAGAAGCACTGTCTTGGCTTCCAGGCAGGTCAGATAGGTAAACAGGTAGTCGACCTGATCCTTGCTGAAAATGTCCGGAAAGTTATACCCAAAGCACTCCCTGACAAGATTGGTGATCGTCGGCTTCGCGAATTCAGAAACAAGGTACGGAGTCATAGGCATAAAAAAAGCAGCCATCCGGCTGCTTTTTCCTTCGAGAATAGGTTAGAGGCTGCAGGTCTTAGCTAGCAGGGCCTGGCTCACGGCTTGGGAAGCGATACGCTTCTCAATCTCTTGGTCGTATTGGCGCAGGCGCTCACGGCTCTCTTCCATTCGCGCGGCGCGAACGTCAGAGGCTTCATACTTTCTACGATTGGTGAGTTCAATCAGTGCAATCAGACTCATGGCTTCTCTCAAGAAACGGCATGGATAATTCAAATTAACATGTGAGCTAAGCTAAGCACAATCGGTAGGGTTAGTGCTTGCAGCTCATCGAAGCCTAGGAAATTTTTGCAGGCGTTCGAGCTTTCAGTTTCTCAATCAGTATACAGATAGGGAGCTTGAGTGAACACTCCCCCTTCTTCAGAAGCGAATGAATGCCATCCTTCCACGGTTGAGACAACCGTTGAGAGCCAGCGTTCATAGCTCACGTTCACTCACCTTAGCTTCGATACTCAAAGGTTCCACGCCACTTCTGGTTATCGGCTCATGTGTAGAAAACTGAGCTTTTACCTTTCACAAAAACCTCCGTGCCTAGTGATGTTCGTCACTGGCGACTCCGAAAAAACCGGAGACACCTGAACCAGTTCGGCAGTCTCTTCCAAGCTATGGGCTGCGAGGCCTCCTGGTGTAGTTGAGAGCGCCCTTGTTTTCAGTTACCAATCCTACACACCTCAACCTGGTAGCCCATAGCGATCAATCGCTGGGAAAACTGCCTGAAGTTGACCTTTGAGAAGAAGGGCATATGCAGGACTTCGTTGGGTTGCATGATGGCGAATACTATCTTGTTTCTAGGCTGTGTGGCCGAGTCGAATACGAACTGAAACTCCCCCTCCTGAGCGAGATGTCTATTAACCTGCGCCGTTACGTCGGGATCATTGATAAGCGCCTCAGCGGACACGTACGCCTGGGAGAACAGATGGCTCAAGACGCTGGACGATGAGTATTTTTTTACGTGGATGATGTCGTATTGCGGCGTCATCAGGTCACAGAACTCAAATGGACTCGCAGCACCGCTCAAACGAATCAGCTTCTGATCAAGCAGAAAGAAATTTACGTTGTCGACGACCCGTCTTAAGTACGGGCCTTCCTGGTCGGTACCGTACCGAGGGAACTGGAGGGTAGATCGGGAAGCCGCTTCGAAGTATTGGTTGACCTGACCCGTGTAGTCTCGATCAATCTGGTACCAATCCCCCTCGCTTAGCAGGTAGATCTTTTCTTCGAATTCGATCTCCGCCTCAAGGCAACCGTACACGGGCCAGGCAGCGAGTTGCTGCTCATCCGCGCCATACAGGTAGATGCGCTCCGAACTCAGCGATTGCAGCGTGACCGCACCAAGGATCTGCTTGGCCAGGAGCACCTGTCGAAGATCCAGATCGTAGGCAATCGCAGGGCCGTTACGCGATCGCGCACGGTGCCTCAGATAACCAAAGCCGCTAATGTCATCAGATAATAGCTGGGGAGCTGCCGTGCGGACTCGATCAAACTCTTGAGCGTTAATCGCAACCACCAGTTGCTCATCAAGCTGCGCCACGAGCGTTGCATCTCGTACCGGGACAATGAAGTCCATCCACGGGTACTTTTCCTTGCATCGCTCGTCCTCATAAGCCGTCAGTAGACGAGCAGCGATCTCGGGAAGTTGTTCGAGCCTGACATCGGAGTGCAAAGCCAAGGAGTCCGAGCCACTCACATACTCGCCTTCATCCTGGTCGCTCTCAACGACTCCAGTGAGCGACTTGAGAATCTCCGAGTCGAATTTAAAATCGAACTCCGAAATGGCCAAGTGCTTTGAAGATTGCGCTTTTGAACGCAGCGGGGTTCGATCAATGCTCGCCTTTTCCACTGACTTGATGAGTAGCGGATCCGTCAGGCTTAACGCTGTTCTCAGTCCAAAATAGCGCTCGATTCCAAGTGCATCAATCAGATGCCGGGCGTGACCGAACGTGAAGCAAAACACTCGATCCTGAACCGCCATGACCAGGAGCGCCTTGAGCGACCGGCCTGTCAGATCCAGCTGCGCGACTTCCTCAATATTGCTGAACAGCTGTGTCCATTTCGGGTGAGACGGATTGGTCTGGTGGTAGAAGAGGCACTCGACGCCCTGCAGTGAAAATGAAATGGGCCGCAGCCTGGATTCATCAGTCAACGCGTCGAGAACAGTTCTTCCTGCCTTAAGCAAGAACACATTGATCGTGATCTTCACACGTCCTCCATGACTCAGCAGTTTGATGCCAAATTGACACCCGCCATTTCGCCCGTCAAGACGACTTCAAATAACCTCCACTCCTCGGGGCTGCGCCCGACTTATCCACGCCCATTCCCTGAGATCCACATCGACTCAATCAGGCTCGCTACATAAGCAAGGGATACCTGCCGACGGGGTTCATGTAGCTAAAGTATTCGGGGCGATTCACCCAATTGAATCAGGCCTTCACTTGACGAGAGACAACGGAGCCACAGGCACCCTGAGCATGAAGCGATCGGTGACAAGCGCATCTGTAAGTCCTGAATCCTTCAAGATACCGCGCCAAGTTGCATGATCCAGAAGCTCGATAGCCTTCTGAACAAGGCTGGGAGATTCCATCTCAATCTGTTCGTCCAGCTCCTCTCGCCGAGTGAATCCGTTGCGATTGAGATAGGTGAATCCCGACCGTGCCTGATCCTGGGTGATCAGATTCAGTGTCTGCGCACGGTAAATGAGCGCTTTGAAACTCACTTTCCAACGCAGCTTGAGCTCCCGGAGTGCAGACCAATTGAGGTACTGCCCCCGCATGGGAGGAAACTCTCCTGCAAAGCTCGCACGAGGCATCAACAAGGCGCTCGCAAACTGGTTGGCCTGATCTTCAGTGGTGCGACATCCCGTCTCGACCCCCTGGTGCATGACCAGGTGACCCAGTTCATGAGCAATGTCGAAGCGTTGACGACATGGGTTCTCCTTCGCGATGTTGCGCACGATCAGAGGTCGCTTGTTGTACAACGAGAATGCATCGACTCGGTCATCAGCATCCGCGAGGTTTACAACCAAAACACCAACACTTTCCACCAAACGGGTCATATTCGCGATTGGGCCTATACCAATCGACTGCTCACGTCGAAATCGCTCAGCGGCGACCTCCATCGAGTCGTGGTTCAGGAGCGTCTCGTCAAAGGTGGAGAACTTCACTGCGGGAAAATCGATTTCCTTTTCCAATCCGTCAAGGAACAGCTCAAACAACTCAACTTGAGAGGCGATGCTCTTCTTCACTGTTTGCGTAGACGAGCGAAGACTTCGAAAATGGCATTGCTCAAGCTCCACAGAGCCACGCCGAGGGCTCGATAAAAATCCCTCGGTAACGCCTAACGCCTTACTGAGCACTTCGATCTGCGCCCTGTTAGGAATAGTGTTAATTTCGAGCTTGTGCGCATACTGCCGGCTAACCCCTAGCAGCACACCCAATTCCGCAAGCGAAAGGCCTGCGGCGCATCTGGCCAACCGGAGTTTCTCGGGAGAAAACTCTTCGCCAAATGTGAGCTGTTGCGTTCTTTCATCCATCTATCGGGCCAACATCATTTGCAGTGTCCGTATCTGCGTCTTTCTTTTTACGACGCGGTTGAGCTTCAGTTACATCGACCTGAGGATGCTGCTCCATGGCTCGAACAGACACACCTGATCTCTGCTCATGCTTCCAAAGGCAAACGACATTCAGATTGGCGTCAAAACCGACAATCGCCGTTTCGATTTTAGGGAATTCAGGGTCCTGGTTGCTCGACAGGTAAACCCGCCAAGTGCAAACCTCTGGAGACACCTCGAACAAACTCAGTTGGTGTTGCTCCAGCGGATTGGCCTTAATGCGGTGAGTTTTCCTGATGTCTTGAGGATTGTCCGTGACCACCTGAAAAAGAACGCCGTTTACGCTTACCGTGAAGTCCAGGGTCGCATTTCTCAACTCCAGCCAAGGCAACGACTTGTCTTTACCTAAGACTTGGGAAAGCCCCTGCAGTCGACCGAACAGCAGCGTGCCGCGCGTGTATGCGGTGTCGTATTGGGTAGTGGAATCTTCCAACGCACCGTAAGCGACGGAAGATACTTCCTGACAAAACCTGTCCAAGTATTCAGGCTGCAGTCTTGGTTCGAAATAGCTGGGGTGTTGAGTCTCAAGCATCAGGCGGATCCTCAAAAACTATGCATATCGAAAAATCTGTCAACTGAATTTTTATGCATTTCCACAAAAGTGTCAACCGATGTTCGCCCACAAACCAATCGATCGAAAAGGGTTTCTGGAGACACTCCGGTGAACAAGCGGCTGGCAAACACATCTTGCAGTCTCAAACGCTGGATAGCGTGGCGATGCAGTCCGAGCATGCACGGACTCGATCTGCTCGGTCATATGGTAGGCAATGAGCAGATGGATCGATTAACGAGGAGGAAAAGCCCACAGTGGTATCCGGCAGAAGCCCAACGGCCTCGAGGCTCATAGGCGACATGCTGATTGGGGGGGGTTAGGAAGCGGGCATTCTCCTAGGAGCGCTGAGTTCGTCCGCCCTTGAGTAAGGAGAGAACTCTTCACGCCTAGGCTAACGCAAGCGTGCGCAGCGTATTTGAGAGGATTTTATAGCCGTGAAAAATACCGTAATGGCTGGAACTGCCTGACATGTAGACTCTCGTTTTGCCTTCGCTTAATCTCTGTGAAGCCCATCACGGCTCAACAAGGAGTAGTCAATGGCTATTTTTATGGTGACATGGAACCTCAATAAAGAGCGTGGGAATTACGCCCAAGCTCGGCAAGCCTTCATACAACATTTGGATCGCTATCAGAATGTCAGCGATCCAGGATTGGAGTCTGTTAGATGGCTTAACAGCGCCGCTACTGCGACTCAAGTTTCTGATGACCTAAGACTTAAACTCGACGTCAATGATCGTATTTTTGTCACTAAGATCAACGAAGGAGAGCACCAAGGTTGGCTTAGCAAGAATGTGTGGGAATGGATCAACGCACGGCTTTAACGTTGTCCGTACATCTTCGTTTACGCACTCGTTGCTTGTTCAAGCTATCCAGCTCCTTGAACAACGAAGCTTTAGAATCGACCCTTTCCGTAAATCCGAATCAGTAGATTTTATTTGTATCCGAGATGATGACCGTTTCGGTATGGAAGATTGAATCCCCCCAGCCGACCAGCTTACCCAGATCAGGCTGGATCAAATTGTGGCGCTCGGCGATCTCTCGCCACAATTCGCCCTTTTCGTGCATGTGGCGTGCAAGCGTCAACGGAACCGGCGACGCTGTTTCCATCCCTAAATATTTGGCGGTGTCTTGCCACATACGCTCCCAAAGGAAAATGTCGCCGCTGGCCACGTTGAAAGCCTCGCCACGGACTCGCTGAGCGCAGCCCAAACCCTGGCCCATGCCTGCAAACCGGCGCCCGTGAATTGCAGTAGCTGGCCGTAGGCCTAATCGGTGCCGGGGAATCGCATCGGGATACTTAGCGCATGGGACAGCTCGGCGAAGACACTGATGACCATCGCAATATTCATCGGGTTGCCGTAGATATCCCCGACTATGAGATCAGGATGCAACGCCACATAATCCCAACGGCTATGCTCGGCACGCTTTCTCAGTTGGGCTTCCTGAGCGACGTACAGGTTCGGTGGCGTATGCCCCGCATCGCTCTCCCGTGCAGGCGTGCGAACCATGCCCCAAGGTGGGAGCCGTAAATTTTGAAGCCCTAATAGATGACCACGCGCCGCAACGCAGAATTGGCTTGCTCCAGTCCGTCGAGCACGTTGGCCAACATGGCGGCGTTGCGACTGGCTTCCACCACCAGATTCCCTCCGACTGCCTGATGAGCCGCCAACTAGGTCCATCTCTGCCCTCCATCACCAAACTTCCTGGGGGGGGCATTGGCACACCGAAATCTTGCGCCCCTTTCCTCCCCAAGAGGTGAGGATTCCACCGAAAGCCAGCCGTTTTGTAGGGGTAAAAACGACCAAAAATAAAAAGGGGTCGCGAGATAAAATCTCGCAACCCCTTGAATTATATGGTCGGGACGGAGTGATTCGAACACTCGACCCCTAGCACCCCATGCTAGTGCGCTACCGGACTGCGCTACGCCCCGACTAGGCGTGAAACCTGTTCCTCATCTCGAGGAACGCTCAAGAATATATCGCAAGCTTTTGAAAACTGGAAGTATTTAAAAGCAGGAATTTATTTCTTCAGCACCACCAGAACATCTTCGAGCTCGGCGATCATCTGGCGGATCATTTGCTTGTATTGGGTGGTGTCGTCTTTGGCTTCATCGCCGGACAAGCGCAGGCGCGCCCCGCCGATGGTGAACCCCTGATCATAAAGAAGCGCGCGGATCTGCCGAATCATCAGCACGTCCTGGCGCTGATAATACCGGCGGTTTCCGCGGCGTTTGACAGGGTTGAGTTGAGGAAACTCCTGCTCCCAGTAGCGCAGCACGTGTGGTTTTACCGCACACAGCTCGCTAACTTCACCAATGGTGAAGTAGCGTTTGCCCGGGATGACGGGGAGCTCGTCGTTATGACTTGGTTCCAGCATAAGCCTCAACTCGGGCCTTCAACTTCTGCCCTGGACGAAAGGTGACCACACGGCGAGCCGTGATCGGGATTTCTTCCCCCGTTTTCGGATTGCGGCCGGGCCGCTGGCGCTTGTCCCGAAGGTCGAAATTGCCGAAACCGGACAATTTGACTTGTTCGTTGTCTTCAAGAGCGTGCCTGATTTCTTCAAAAAACAGTTCGACCAATTCCTTGGCCTCCCGTTTGTTCAGGCCCAGCTCTTCATACAGACGTTCCGCCATTTCAGCTTTCGTCAGAGCCCCCATACGTCACTTCCTTAACGTGGCGTTCAACCTTTGTTCGAGCGAGGTGAGGATGTTTTGCGTTGCGGTATTCACCTCATCGTCATTAAGAGTGCGCGATGGATGCTGCCAGGTCAAGCCGACTGCGAGGCTTTTTCTATCAGGATCAATGCCTTTACCCTGATACACGTCAAATAGCCTGAGGTCTGTCAGCCATTCGCCTGCATTTTCACGGATTACGTCCAGTACAGCCGTGGCTGCAACGTTTTTGTCCGCGATCAGTGCAAGGTCACGACGCACTTCAGGAAAGCGCGATAACTCGTGGAATTCAGGCATTTTGCCCGACGCGACTTCCGCCAGAACCAGTTCGAAGACGAAGACCGGACGGTCGAGACCGAGGGTTTTCGACAGTTCAGGATGGATAGCGCCAATGAAGCCGACCAGGCGACCTTCACGCTCGATGCGCGCAGTTTGACCCGGGTGCAGCGCTGGGTGCTTGCCCGGCACGAAAGTGAAGGAGTCCAGTGCACCGGCAAAACCCAGAACAGCTTCGACGTCTGCCTTGACGTCGAAGAAGTCGACAGTATCGCGACCCTGCGCCCAACCTTCCGGCAAACGACTACCGCAAACGACACCCGCCAACATCGGCTCTTGCTTCAGGCCTTCAAGCTGACCAACGAAACGCAGGCCGCTTTCGAACAGGCGCACGCGGTCCTGCTGACGATTCAGGTTGTGCTGAAGCGCCTTGACCAGACCCGGCCACAAGGACGAACGCATCGCAGCCATGTCATTGGAGATCGGATTGGCAAGCAGCAACGGCTCTACACCCGGATTAAACAGCTCGAACTGTTTCGGATCGATGAAGCTGTAGGTAATTGCTTCCTGATAACCACGGGCAACCAGCAGGCGGCGCAGTTCAGGCAGATCGCTACGGGCTTCTGCCTTGGCTTGCGGCGCCAGACGCGCTTGCGGATAACGAACCGGCAAACGGTTGTAGCCGTACAGGCGTGCGAGTTCTTCGATCAGGTCGACTTCCAGGCTGATATCGAAGCGATGGCTTGGCACTTCTACACGCCACTGCCCTGCCCCGTCAGCAGTAATGGACAGGCCCAAAGCATTGAGCAGACGCTCCACTTCAGCGGAATCCATTTCCATACCCAGCATTTGGGTAATGCGCTGGGCACGCAGGGTAATCGGAGCAATTTTCGGCAGATGCTGCTCGCTGACGGCTTCGATGATCGGACCCGCTTCGCCACCGGTGATTTCCAGCAGCAAGCCAGTCGCGCGCTCCATGGCTTCACGGGCCAGTTGCCAATCCACACCACGCTCATAGCGATGCGATGCATCGGTGTGCAGACCATAGGAGCGAGCCTTGCCTGCTACGGCGATCTGGTCGAAGAAGGCGCTTTCAAGGAACACATCACGTGTGGTCGCGGAAACACCGCTGTGCTCGCCACCCATGACACCGGCAATTGCCAGCGCTCGGGAATGGTCGGCAATCACCAGCGTATCGCTACGCAGGCTGACTTCCTGACCGTCAAGCAGAACCAGCTTCTCGCCCTCTTCGGCCATACGCACACGGATGCCGCCGTTGATTTCGGCGAGATCGAAGGCGTGCAGCGGCTGACCCAGCTCCAGCATCACGTAGTTGGTGATGTCGACGGCAGCATCGATACTGCGCACCTCTGCACGACGCAGACGCTCGACCATCCACAGCGGCGTGGGCCTGGACAGGTCGACGTTACGAATCACACGACCCAGATAACGTGGGCACGCGGCCGGCGCCAGTACTTCTACTGAACGCACTTCGTCGTGCGCGGCAGGAACCGAAGCCACTACCGGACGGGTGACCGGAGCGGCATACAGCGCGCCGACTTCACGGGCCAGACCGGCCAGGGACAGGCAGTCACCGCGGTTCGGCGTCAGGTCGACCTCGATGCTGGCGTCTTCCAGATCCAGATAAACGCGGAAATCTTCGCCCACCGGCGCATCGGCCGGCAGCTCCATCAGACCGTCATTACCTTCACCGACCTGCAGCTCGGATTGCGAGCACAGCATGCCGTTGGACTCAACGCCACGCAGCTTGGCTTTCTTGATCTTGAAGTCGCCAGGCAGCTCGGCACCAATCATGGCGAAAGGAATTTTCAGGCCCGGGCGCACGTTTGGTGCTCCGCAAACAACCTGGAAGGTTTCCGAACCGTTGCTGACCTGGCATACGCGCAGCTTGTCAGCGTCCGGGTGCTGTTCGGTGCTCAGCACCTCGCCAACTACCACGCCACTGAAAACACCGGCGGCCGGCGTAACGCTATCGACCTCAAGACCGGCCATCGACAGACGAGCAACCAGCTCGTCGCGACTTACCTGCGGGCTAACCCAGCCACGCAGCCATTGTTCACTGAATTTCATCCTGCTCTCCTAAGAATTCGTTACGACTAGCGAAATTGCGCGAGGAACCGCAAGTCGTTGTCGAAGAACAGACGCAAGTCGTTCACGCCGTAACGCAGCATGGCCAGACGCTCAACGCCCATGCCGAAGGCAAAGCCCGAGAACTCTTCCGGGTCGATGCCGGACATGCGCAGCACGTTCGGGTGAACCATGCCGCAGCCCATCACTTCCAGCCATCCGGTCTGCTTGCAGACGCGGCAGCCTTTACCGCTGCACATCACGCATTCCATGTCGACTTCGGCGGATGGCTCAGTGAACGGGAAGTACGATGGACGGAAACGCACGGCCAGCTCTTTTTCGAAGAACACCCGCAGGAACTCTTCGATGGTGCCTTTGAGGTCGGCGAAATTGATGTCGCGATCGACCAGCAGGCCTTCGACCTGGTGGAACATCGGCGAGTGGGTGATATCGGAGTCGCTGCGGTATACGCGGCCTGGGCAGACGATGCGGATCGGCGGCTGCTTCGACTCCATGGTGCGGACCTGTACCGGCGAGGTATGGGTGCGCAACAGCATGTTCGCATTGAAATAGAAGGTGTCATGCATCGACCGGGCCGGGTGATGGCCTGGGATGTTGAGCGCTTCGAAGTTGTGATAATCGTCTTCGACCTCAGGGCCTTCGGCGATGCCGTAGCCAATACGGGTGAAGAATTGTTCGACGCGTTCCAGAGTGCGGGTAACCGGATGCAGACCACCGGAGGTCTGACCACGGCCAGGCAGGGTCACGTCAATGGACTCGGCAGAGAGTTTGGCAGCCAGATCGGCTTCTTCAAACAATGCCTTGCGCGCATTAAGGACCTCTGTGACACGCTCCTTGGCAACGTTGATCAGCGCACCGACCTGCGGGCGCTCTTCTGCCGGTAAATTCCCCAGGGTCTTCATCACCTGAGTCAACTCACCCTTCTTGCCAAGGTAGTGAACCCGGATTTGCTCCAGGGCATTGATATCTTCAGCGCTTTGCACAGCCTCTAGTGCTTGAGAGACGAGCGCATCCAGGTTTTCCATGTACAGACTCCAGATACAAAATAGGGGAAGAGCTTGAAGGCTCTTCCCCTATTTATGACGTTTAACACCTGACCCCACAGATGCGAGGCCGGGTGACTGTCGGGGGTACTTAAGCCAAGGTGGCTTTAGCTTTCTCGACAATCGCAGCAAACGCCGCTTTTTCGTTCACTGCCAGATCAGCCAGAACCTTACGGTCGATCTCGATGGACGCTTTTTTCAGGCCGGCGATGAAACGGCTGTAGGACAGACCGTTGATACGAGCACCAGCGTTGATACGAGCGATCCACAGAGCGCGGAACTGACGTTTTTTCTGACGACGGTCACGGTAGGCGTATTGGCCTGCCTTGATTACCGCTTGCTTGGCAACACGGAATACGCGGGAGCGTGCGCCGTAGTAGCCTTTAGCAAGTTTCAGAATTTTTTTGTGACGCTTACGGGCAATGACGCCACGCTTTACACGAGCCATGAGTTACTTCCTCTATTCTTGACTAAAATTAACGAAGGCGCAGCATGCGCTCGACTTTTGCCACGTCAGACGGATGCAGCAAGCTGCTACCGCGCAGTTGACGCTTACGCTTGGTCGACATTTTGGTCAGGATGTGGCTCTTGAAAGCGTGCTTGTGCTTGATACCGTTAGCAGTTTTCAGAAACCGCTTAGCAGCACCACTTTTGGTCTTCATTTTTGGCATGTTCGGATACTCCGCATTCAGTTGATAAACATAATCAGAAGGCCTGCCGTGCCCTGTTGATTACTTCTTCTTTTTCGGGGCGATGACCATGATCAGCTGGCGTCCTTCCATCTTAGGATGCTGTTCGACCGAACCGTACTCGAGCAAGTCACCTTCAACTCGCTTGAGGAGTTCCATCCCCAGCTCCTGGTGGGCCATCTCACGGCCGCGGAATCGCAAGGATACCTTGGCCCTGTCCCCGTCACTCAGGAAACGTACCAGGTTGCGCAGTTTTACCTGGTAATCCCCTTCCTCCGTCCCTGGACGAAACTTGATTTCTTTAACCTGAATCTGCTTCTGGTTTTTCTTGGCCGCAGCAATCTGCTTCTTCTTTTCGAAGATCGATTTGCCGTAGTCCATCAGTTTGCAAACAGGTGGTACTGCATCGGCGGAAATCTCCACCAGATCCAGCTTGGCCTCTTCAGCCTTAAGAAGCGCGTCTTCGATTGACACAATCCCGAGCTGTTCACCCTCAGCCCCAATTAACCGAACCTCGCGTGCCGAGATATTCTCGTTGATCGGGGCTTTCGGTGCAGTTCGTTTATCTTGTCTCATTTCACGCTTAATAATAATTACTCCGAATCTTGGCGACCACGCCGGGAAACCGCTTGGGCGAGGAACTCAGCGAACTGGGCGACGGGCATCGAGCCCAGGTCAGCACCTTCACGAGTACGCACAGCGACAGTCTGCATCTCGACTTCCCGATCTCCGATAACCAAGAGATAAGGAACCTTGAGCAAAGTATGCTCGCGGATTTTAAAGCCGATCTTTTCATTTCTCAAGTCAGACTTGGCACGAAACCCGCTTTCGTTGAGAGTTTTTTCCACTTCGGCGGCAAAATCAGCCTGTTTATCAGTGATATTCATCACCACTGCCTGGGTCGGAGCCAGCCACGCCGGGAATGCTCCCTCGTAGTGCTCGATCAGGATTCCGACGAAACGCTCGAAGGAGCCCAGGATCGCCCGGTGCAACATCACCGGGTGCTTGCGGCTGTTGTCTTCGGAGACGTATTCGGCTCCCAGACGCACAGGCAGGTTAAAATCGAGCTGCAGGGTACCACACTGCCAGACGCGACCGAGGCAATCTTTCAGCGAGAACTCGATCTTCGGACCGTAGAACGCACCCTCGCCCGGCTGCAGATCGTACGGCAGGCCCGCGCTATCAAGGGCCGCGGCCAGTGCTGCTTCGGCGCGATCCCAAAGCTCGTCGGAACCGACGCGTTTTTCCGGACGAGTGGACAGCTTCATTTCGACATCTTTAAAGCCGAAATCGGCGTAGACGTCCATGGTCAGCTTGATAAACGCAGCGGACTCGGCCTGCATCTGCTCTTCGGTGCAGAAGATGTGGGCGTCGTCCTGGGTGAATGCGCGCACGCGCATGATGCCGTGCAAGGCACCCGATGGCTCGTTACGGTGGCACGCACCGAACTCGGCCAGGCGCATCGGCAACTCGCGGTAGCTTTTCAGGCCCTGGTTGAACACCTGCACGTGGCAAGGGCAGTTCATTGGCTTGATTGCGTAGTCGCGGTTTTCCGACTGGGTGGTGAACATGTTGTCGGCGTAGTTGGCCCAGTGCCCGGATTTCTCCCACAGGCTGCGGTCAACGACTTGCGGCGTCTTGATTTCGAGATAGCCGTTATCACGCTGAACCTTGCGCATGTACTGCTCGAGCACCTGGTACAAAGTCCAGCCATTCGGGTGCCAGAACACCATGCCCGGCGACTCTTCCTGGGTGTGGAACAGGCCCAGGCGCTTGCCGATCTTGCGGTGATCGCGCTTTTCGGCTTCTTCGATGCGCTGGATGTAAGCCGCCAGCTGCTTCTTGTCCGCCCATGCGGTGCCGTAAACGCGCTGCAATTGCTCGTTCTTGGCATCACCGCGCCAGTAGGCGCCGGACAGCTTGGTCAACTTGAAGGATTTCAGGAAGCGGGTGTTCGGCACGTGCGGACCGCGGCACATGTCGACGTATTCTTCGTGATAGTACAGACCCATGGCCTGCTCGTTCGGCATGTCTTCGACCAGGCGCAACTTGTAGTCTTCGCCACGAGCCTTGAACACTTCGATCACTTCGGCGCGCGGAGTGACTTTCTTGATCACGTCGTAATCTTTCTCGATCAGCTGCTGCATGCGCTGTTCGATGGCCGCCAGGTCGTCCGGGGTGAAAGGACGTTCGAAGGCGATGTCGTAATAGAAACCTTCGTCGATGACCGGGCCGATGACCATTTTGGCGGTCGGGTACAACTGCTTGACCGCGTGGCCAACCAGGTGGGCGCAAGAGTGGCGAATGATCTCCAGCCCCTCTTCATCCTTTGGCGTGATGATTTGCAGCGACGCATCGCTGTCGATGATGTCGCTGGCGTCGACCAGCTTGCCATTGACCTTGCCGGCAACGGTGGCCTTGGCCAGGCCTGCACCGATGGATGCGGCGACCTCGGCTACGGAAACCGGGTGATCGAATGAACGTTGACTGCCGTCGGGAAGAGTAATAGTTGGCATGGCGCCTCCTCTCCTAGTGGTGACCCCTACCAAAGGTCACGTGGGTTGGGATGAGCCAGTACAAGATCCGGTCCAGGCCATTCAATGACGAACGCCTGCCTTACAGCGGCAGGAGCCTTGCGGCCAACCGGGAAACCGAACCAGAGTGACTGGGATTCAAATCAGGGTTAATCGTGCATTTGCCGCTACCGGGACTGAAGGTCCGTCGGAGCCTGCAAACGCCCGAGCGAGGCATGCTAGCACAGATGAACGGTTGTCGACTTGCACGCATTCAGACAGTGAAGATTTCCTCACTTTTATGGCACAGAGTGAACTTGAGATATACGAGCCGCCTCAAATTGACTGAGAATCGCCCCAGATATCGACCCCAAGGAGTTCCTGTCATGCACCTTATCCGTCTTTTTGCTATCGCTGCCCCGCTAGCCTTGCTGCTGCCCCTGAGCGCCCACGCTGCCTGGCCAGCGGGCGTGAAAGCGCAGTACATGGGCGACTGCACAACAGCTGCCAGCCAAAGTATTAACCCGGCCGAAGCGAAAAAGCACTGTGCATGTGGCGCCGACGTGCTGGAAAAGAAATTCACCACTCAAGAAATCGCGCAGTTGATGGACAAAAACAATCCACCTGGCCCTGAATTGAGCCAGCGCGCCCTGAAAGAAATCTCGGTGTGCAGAGTCCAGAAATAGAGCCGCGCAGGACGTTTTTTGAGTAATCCGGGGGCCTAAAACAGCCAAATATCGGCTGATTCACATAATTTACGCAGCTTTTACGGGTTTTTTTAACCCCCTATTTTGCAGCGCAAACCCCCTGAAACCGGGGCTCACAGCCATTCTTGGCGGTGAAAGACGTGCAATATGAAAGCAAACGACGCGTCTGGGGGGCTCCCAAACCGAACATTTCGACTATGATACTCGGGTGTGCCCAGTTGGCCTGAGCAGCACAGTACTACTGAAAATATATGTTTCTTGGAGATACACCATGTCTAATCGCCAAACCGGCACCGTTAAATGGTTCAACGATGAAAAAGGCTTCGGCTTCATCACTCCTCAAGGTGGCGGTGACGACCTGTTCGTACACTTCAAAGCTATCGAAAGCGACGGTTTCAAAAGCCTGAAAGAAGGCCAGACTGTTTCCTTCGTGGCTGAGAAAGGCCAAAAGGGTATGCAAGCTGCTCAAGTTCGCCCAGAGTAATTTCCAGGCGCACTAAAAAAACCCCGTCCATGTGACGGGGTTTTTTATGGGTGAAACAAAAGCCGAACGATCAGCCGCAATTGACGCGGGTGACCACCCGGCTGGCATCGGTGTTCAGGTTCAGACGGTCGGAGCGATACTCCAGCGTCACCATATCGGTTGGCAGCAGGAACCTTGCGCTCTGTGCCCCTGCGCGGGTACGCGCCTGCTCAAGCAGTTGCGGCGATGCCTGTTTGCCGATGGTGAACTCGGCAGCCTTCGCTTCACAGCGGCTGTGACCCGTGTCAGTCGTCGCAACATCAACTGCTGCCGACTCCGTTGAGGTAGTGCTGCAACCGGCCAGCGTGGCAACGGCCAACAAAGTACCCAATGACGCGAGCTTCCAAGGCATGAAGCCTCCTTATTTCAATGATTAAGCTGAGATCGTGCGACAACCAGACTGGCGTTTGGTTTCACAGGCAGGCAGTGCTAGCACCCCGCCCGCGATCCGGACGAGCCGCGATTTTGCCTGAGCATCGCCCTCCCCTTAACCACTCAATCGTGACTGAATATGAACGACGCTCAATAGACGTCGATGTAGTCGTAAGGAGGATTTGGCCAGTTCTCCTTCAAGGCATTGAAAATTTGCATGACCCAAACTTCATCGCTGGCCGCGACCCGCCCGACATAACCGGAGCCCTTGGCCCAGGTTTCAAGTCGAAACAGCAAGCCGTCGATATCGGTACCGCCCACGACACCCGAGGAGATATAGGCAATGCCTCCTTTAGTGACCCGCAACTGAGTGTGCTCATCGTCACTGGCGCTGGCCAGCAACTGACGCACCGCCTCAAGGGTCAGGCCATCCGGGGAGTTCAAATCGATCTGCACAGCGTGCTCCTTGTAAATTCGACAGAGACCAAGTGTCGCACAGCCCTCTTTTCATGCCTAAGTCGACGTGTCAAAAGCCCCGCAAAATGGTTAACTCGGCACTCAGACTTCCCCGACTTCACGAGTGCCATCATGACCACCGTAAGCATCGACGCTGACATCAAGGCCAAGTGGCAAGACGGCCACAGCTCCTACAGTCCAGGCAGCACGGAAGAGCTCGCCATCATCGGTATCGACCTTCTGGTCAGGGATCTCGGAACCGAAGCCGCCCAATCTTTCATCGAGCAGATTTTCGAGAAACATCTGTCAGACCAAAAGGCCGAAGCGCTTAGCGCACGGGAGTGAAACCCGCAGACAGGCACCTGCGGGACATGACGCTTATTTCAGACGGGCCAGACGCTCGGTCAGCAGATCGAAGAAGCCTTGGGCATCGCCGCTTTCAACCCAGAAGGCATTCTTTGGCGCTTTCAAGCCGTCATACCAGTCGACGATGGTCTGTCCAAAGGTCGGGCCTTCGCGGCTGTCGACCACCACGTTGACCGAGCGACCGCTGAACAACTGCGGCTTGAGCAGGTAAGCGACGACCGTGGCGTCATGCACCGGGCCGCCCGGAATGCCATAGTGCTCCATGTCGCCCTTGATGTATTCATTGAGAATGTCGCCCACCAGACGGCTGGCATTGTTGTTCAATGCAGCAATTTGTTTCAGGCGCGCCTCACTGGTAAGGATCTTGTGGGTCACATCCAGCGGCAGGTAGGTCAGCTTCACGCCACTCTTGAGTACCACTTCAGCAGCTTGCGGATCGGCGAACAGGTTGAACTCGGCCACCGGCGTAATGTTGCCGCCATTGAAGTGTGCGCCGCCCATGACCACCACTTCCTTGATGCCCCGGATGATATCCGGCTCCTGGATCAGCGCCAGGGCCAGATTGGTCTGCGGGCCAAGCATGGCGATGGTTATGCTGTGGGGCTTGGCCGATTTCAGGGTTTCGATCAGATAAGTGATGGCGCTGCCCTTGGCCAGGCCTTCCCTGGGCTCATGCACGGCAATGCCCGACAACCCTTCCTTGCCATGAATGTCCTCGGCGTAGACGGGTGCGCGCATCAAGGGCTTCGGCGCCCCCGCATACACCGGAACCTCTTCGCGCCCAGCCCACTCACGGGCCAATCGCGCATTGCGTGAGGTCTTGTCCAGACGGACGTTGCCCGCAACGGTGGTCAATGCCCGGACATTCAGCTCGTCCGGCGACGCCAGGGCGAACAACAGGGCAACGACGTCGTCAGCCCCCGGATCGGTGTCGATGATCAAGTCGATCTTTTCCGCCACCTGGGCAGTCGTTGTGGTAATCAGGGACAAAAGCAGCAGACTCCCGAGCAGTTGGTGCAATTTCTGAGCATAGCGATACTTGGCGCACTCCTTGTGCATGGGCAATCAAAATGTGGATCGCCAGTCAAAACGTAACCCCGGCGACCAGCACAATGTTGCAGTACGGCTGGCACTCGCC
The DNA here is from genome assembly GCF_000282335.1 of Pseudomonas sp. GM48. Taxonomy (GTDB): domain Bacteria; phylum Pseudomonadota; class Gammaproteobacteria; order Pseudomonadales; family Pseudomonadaceae; genus Aquipseudomonas. The sequence goes on along the minus strand of NZ_AKJM01000182.1, from coordinate 13,369 downwards.
CGTACGAACAATCGCCCTTGCCTGTCGGCTCAGGACTTTGAACTGGTCATGCGTGAGCAACTCACGCCGACCCAAGACGCCTTCGCCGTCCAGCTCATTCAGTGCGATCAGGGCCGACGGCTTTTTATCGAAAATCTCCTGAGCCAGCACATGGTTTTCAACCTGCATCTCGCTGAGCACGACCTTCAAGGTGCTGACAAAATCCGGAATGCCATGGGTCAGGGCCAGGTCGATCAACTCAACGCCTGGAGGAACCGGCAAGCCGGCATCCCCGATGACGACCATGTCGCCATGCCCCAATGAGGCGATCAGTCGCGACAGTGCAATGTTGAGCAGTGGTGTTTTTTTCATGGGACTTTAAACGCCTGTACATCGCTCAAGGCGGGAATCGAAGGTTGCGCACCGGCACGGGTGACCGACAGCGCCGCAGCCACCTGCCCGAAGCGGATCGCCTGCGCCTCATCTTGACCCGCGGCCAGCGCCGCCGCGAAACCGCCCACGAACGTATCGCCGGCCGCCGTGGTGTCGACAGCCTTTACGGCGGTCGCAGGGAAATGTTCGAAGCGCTGGCCACTGGCAAACAGCAAGCCTTGTGCTCCAAGCGTGATGATCACCTTGCCGGCGCCCATGGCAACCAGACGGGTCGCCGCGGCTTGCGCGGTTTCCAGGGAGTCCACCGACAGACCGCTCAGGGCCGATGCTTCGCTCTCGTTGGGAATCAGGTAATCGATAGACGCGTACCAGTCCGATGGCAGCGGACGGCTGGCCGGTGCCGGGTTGAGGATGACCGTCTTGCCCAGTTCGCGACCGCGCTTGAGTGCATGACCAACAGAGGCATCGGGCACTTCCAGCTGACAGATGAGCACGTCTGCCGCTTGTATCACCGAATCAAAACGGTCGATGGCTTCAACGGTCAATGCACCGTTGGCACCGGGGACGATCACGATTGTGTTCTGACTGTTGTCGTCGACCACAATCAACGCCACGCCGCTGGAACCGTCAATGGTGCTCACCGCCTGGCAATCGATCTGCTCGACCAACAGCGCCCCGCGCAGCGCCTCACCATAGGCGTCATTGCCCACGCAGCCGATCATCGACACCTGGGCTCCGAGCCGCGCCGCAGCCACGGCCTGATTGGCGCCCTTGCCGCCGGAGACAGTGGCAAACGACTCGCCAATCAACGTTTCACCGCCCTTGGGCAAGCGCGGCGCCCGGGTCACCAGGTCCATGTTCAAACTGCCTATCACCACTACTTTTGCTGGCATACATTGCTACTCATCGATTCTGTTTCGGCGGCGCTGTGGGTTCAGCGGCTCTCTGTTTTCAACGGCTCTCTGTTTTCAACGACACTGGGCAAACACGCCGGCCAGTGGCGCCGTCGATTCACGGATGACAATACTCGGCGTCACGATTCGCTGATCGGTCATCAGGTCTGGCGTGGCGATTCGCCGTAAAAGCACTTCGGCGGCCATTTCGCCGAGTTGCAGGATCGATTGCCCGACCGTGGTCAATGACGGATAGACATACCGACTCATCTGGATATCGTCGAAGCCGATCACCGACAACTCGCTCGGCACGCGAATATTGCGCTCGGCGGCGGCCCGTAGCACGCCGATGCCGATCATGTCGTTGGCCGCAAAAATGGCGCTAGGCGGATTGCTTTCCAGTAAAACCGCGGCAGCGCTGTAACCGCCGGTGCTGGTGAAATCACTTGCCAACATGCGCTCGGGAGAGACTTCGACGCCCGCCTCTTTCAAGGCCCGGCAATATCCCGCCAGACGCATCTGCGCCACACTGGTGTTTTCCGGCCCGCTGATCGTGGCGATATCCCGGTGCCCCAACTCCAACAGGTGCCGGGTCGCTAGATACGCACCGTATTCATGGTCGATGCGCACCAGGTCCGCATCGACACCGTCCAGTCCACGGTCGACGATCACCATGGGTGTGCGGACGCCTTTCAGGCCTTGTGCCAGGCTACTGTCGCCACCGGCCGAGGCGACAATCAGGCCGTCGATGCGTTTTTCCAGCAGCACACGCAGGTAGCTGCGCTGCTTGTCCGGATTGTCGTCGGAGTTGCACAGGATGACGCAGTAACCGTTTCGCTCGCAGTAATCCTCGATACCCCGGGCCAATTCGGCGAAATACGGGTTGAGGTTGTTGGGTACCAACAGGCCGATGGTCGCCGTGGTTTTGGCCTTGAGTGAGCGGGCCACGGCACTGGGGACATAGTCGAGGGTTTTGATCGCCGCCTCGACCTTGATCCGGACTTCGTCACTGACCGGACGAGTCCTGTTCACCACATGGGAAACCGTGGTGTAGGAAATGCCGGCAAGGGCTGCCACATCTTTGATAGTTGCCATGATTCAGGTCCGCCGGCTTGCGCGTTGACTGCGATAGGTGTCCAGCACCACCGCGACCACGATCACCGCGCCGGTAATGATGCGCTTGGTCGGTTCGGTTGCCCCGATTTGCGCCAGCCCCGCGGCCAGTACGGAAATAATCAAGACACCAAAAAACGTGCTGATCACCGAACCGCGCCCGCCCATCAGGCTGGTCCCGCCGATCACGACGGCCGCTATCACTTGCAACTCAAGACCGGAACCGGCATTCGGGTCCGCGGCCTCCAGGCGAGAAATCTGGAACAACGCAGCAATACCGGCCAACAATCCCATCAGGCTGAAGACCAGGATTTTGTACGGCTTCGGATTGATCCCCGCCAGCCGCACAGCCTCTTCATTGGTGCCGATACCGATCAGGTAGCGCCCGAACACCGTGCGGGTCAACACGGCCTGGGCGATGAAAATGATCAGCACCGCAATGATGAACGACGGTGAAATGCCGAAGGCGATCGGGTTGGATAACCAGGCGAACGCATCGCCGATGTAGGCAGTACGCGAACCGGTCATCTGGTACGCCACCCCGCGAGCCATTTCCAGCACCCCCAGGGACACGATGAACGACGGTATCCGCCACGCCACCGTGATCGAGCCGGTGATGGTACCTGCGAGCGCCGCGATAGCCATACCGAGCAGCGCCGCAGGCAGAACGCCCCAGCCCCAGCCAAGAATCGCCACACTGACGGTCGAGGCTGCCAGCGCCAGCACCGAGCCTACCGACAGGTCGATGCCACCGATGATCAACACAAAGGTCATGCCGACCGCCAACACCATCAAGTCCGGAATCTGGTTGGCCAGGGTGCTGAACGTGTCGTAGGACAGGAAATGACTGCTCAGCACCGAGAACAGCACGATCATCGCCAACAAGGCACCTGCCAGGCCCAGATAGGTGCCCAGGCCGTAGAAGTTGCCATTGCGTGTGCCGGCGAAAGTAGCGGTTTTCATGGAAGATCCCTAGTCGCGGCTTCAAAGAGCTGCGCATCACGTTTTTGGTAGCCGGCGAAAGCCGCGGCGAGCAATTCATCCTGGGTCCAGCTGTCGCGATCGAACGTATCGATCAGGCTTCCTGCCGACAGCACACCGATCCGGTCGCAGATCAGCATCAGCTCGCGCAAGTCGCTGGAAACCACCACCAGCGCCTTGCCCTTGCGGGTCAATTCACCGAGCAGGTTGTAGATATCGAACTTGGCGCCGACGTCGATGCCACGGGTCGGCTCGTCGAACAGCAGTACCGAGCAATCACGCTCCAGCCAGCGCCCGATGACAACTTTTTGCTGATTACCACCGGACAGCTCGGACACCCGCTGTGCCGGACCGGAGCTGCGGATACGCATGGCGTCGATCTGACGCTGGGCCAGAGCGTTCTCGTCATCGTTGTCGACAAAGCCAGCGCTGGAGATGCCGGGCATATTGCCCAAGGCGATATTGGCGCCGATCGACTGCGTCAACAAAAGGCCTTCGCCCTTGCGATCTTCAGTGATCAACGCGATGCCATGCCCCACCGCATCCACTGGCGAACGGATGCTGACGACCTGCGCCGGCGAGCCCAGGGCAATCGTACCGCTGTCGGCGATATCGGCACCGAAGACCAGACGCAGCAACTCGGTGCGCCCCGCGCCGATCAAACCGGAAATCCCGAAAATCTCGCCGGCACGGACTTCGAACGAGACGTCGTGAACCTTGTCGGAACGGGTCAGCCCCTTGACCGTCAACATCGGAGCGCCGATCTTGCGCGCCCCCATATCGATGTGTTCGCCGAGTTCGCGCCCGACCATCAAGTTAACCAGTTGCTCGCTGTTGTAGTTGGCCATCGGCTCGACACAAACCAGGTTGCCATCGCGCAGCACGGCAATGCGCTGCGCGACCCGCGCCAGCTCTTCGAGGCGATGGGAAATGTAGATGATCGATACGCCACGAGACTGCAGGCGGGTGATTTGCTCGAACAGCATTTCGACTTCACGTGCAGTGAGCATCGCGGTCGGCTCATCGAGAATCAGCACATGACAATCGCCAATCAGGTTGCGGGCGATCTCGACCATTTGCTGGTGGCCGATGCCCAATTCGCCAACCAGGGTGTCCGGGTCAATGGCGTCGAGCCCGACCTGAGCCATGGCCTCGATGGCAGCCTTGCGCAACTGCTTGCGGTTGATCCAGCCGCCGTTGTTGGGCAAGTTGTGAAGAAACAGGTTCTCCGCCACCGACAAGGTTGGCAGCAGATTGAGCTCCTGCATGACCATGCGGATACCCAGCGCTTCAGCCTGAGACCGGCTACCCGGGCGATAGTCCTGCCCCTGAAACCGCATCTGGCCGGTGGTCGGCGTGACCAGCCCGCCAATAATCTTCGACAGCGTGCTTTTGCCTGCGCCATTCTCACCGGTCAATGCCAGCACTTCACCGCGCATGAGCGTCAGGTCGATGCCGGTCAACACCGGTTGGGCGTAGGTCTTACCGATGCCGCTGACCGAGAGGACAGCGTTCGTAGCGCAAGCGGACATAAAAACTCTCCACGCGCCCGTCCGGCTGGACGAGCGCCGTTGCGTCGCCAGAAGGTTACTTGGTGACCAGTTCTACCGGAGTTTCGATCACGCCATTGGCGCCGCTGTCGACCTTTCCACCCTTGAGAATTTCCAGTGCAGTCTCGATGCCGAACACCGCCTGCCTGGCCGCGAACTGGTCCGCCGTGGCCAGCACGCGACCATCCTTGAGCATTGGCTGGATGGCATTGATGTTGTCGTAGCCGACCACTTGCACCTTGCCGGCCTTGCCCGCAGCGCGCACGGCAGACACCGCACCGACCGCCATGCTGTCGTTGCCGGCCAACAGGGCCTTGGTTTGCGGGTATTCACTGAGAATCGACGCGGCCACCTTGTTACCTTTGTCGATCTCCCAGTCACCGGATTGCAGGGACACGACCTTGATCTGCGCCGCCTCCATCGCATCCTTGAAACCCGCAGTCCGCTGCTGGGCATTGGTGGTGGTGGACACACCTTCGATGATGCCGACTTCATCACCCGCCTTCAGCTGCTTGGCCAGGTAGTCGCCGACCAGCCGTGCGCCCTTGCGGTTGTCCGGGCCTACGAACGGAACATTGATGTTTTTGCTTTTGACGACGGCGGGGTCCAATTGATTGTCGATGTTGATCACAGTGATACCGGCATCGATGGCTTTCTTGATCACCGGAACCATGGCCTTGGAGTCTGCCGGCGCAATCACCAGTGCATTGACCTTGGCCAGGATCATCTGCTCGACGATGCGTGTCTGGCCGGCGGTGTCGGTTTCATCCTTGATGCCGTTGGAGATGAGGTCGAATTCGCCGGAGTGATCTTTCTGGTAGGCCTTGGCGCCGTCTTCCATTGTCAGGAAGAACTCGTTGGCCAGGGATTTCATGACCAGTGCGACCTTCGGTTTTTCAGCGCTTTCAGCAAAGGCCGAAGAGACAGGCAGTACAGCGGATGCGGCAGCCAGCATAGCGACAGCGAGAAGACGTCCAGCGAATGGCAGCTTCATGGGTTCACTCCGATCTTATGATTATTGTGAGCAACATTTGCGCTGACGTAAGCTTCACGGCCCTGCGACGTAGAGTCATCACTGGAGCCGCGCAAACGTTTGCGAGAGCCAAACTATGCGAATCCTGCCGGTATTTGTCAACGACCGAAAAAACGCTTTCAGAGATGCCGGGCGATAAAACGGCATTCAAATCATGCCGTGGTGTTGACCACTGATCCCGTGCCAGAACCCTTGGTCAGCTCTTTGATCAGACTCGCGCTCACTTGCAGGATGGCGCCGTTTGTTTCAGCAACCTGCCCCTGAATGGCCGCCACCGCGGTGGTCTTGGCTTCCGGAGTCGGATAGGACGCCGCCTGGGCTTGCGCCAGTTGCTGCTGTTGCTCACGCAATTGCTGTTGCAGTTCCTTCAGACGCTTGAGCAAGACCTTCACTGCAACGCTGGTGTTATCACTGGTTTCCGATTCGGCCTGTGCGCCGGCACTTTCTCCCAGCCCTACCGGGCCCGTTTTGACCTGGGCACCGTCGCTTTCCTGTGCAGCCGGCGATTGAGTAGTGGCATCAGCTGTCGCGTCGCTCAAGGCACGAATGGTGGCGGCCGATTTGCCACCGATTGTGATGCCGGCGGCATTTGGAAAACCAACGGATAACGACATGTGAACTCCTGAAGAAAAGATCCCTTGAAGGAGCATCGACCGACGAGCGCGTTTCTTTAGTCGTTACTGAGAATTTGACGCGTTGAAATATTAAACATGGCTGCAATCCATTTCGGTTAGCCGAACGCAAAAGCTAAACATGTTCGGCAATCCGGATGCCCCGACCCCGGAATCGCCCCCGACACAAACAGCAATACCGTTACAAATCATTAAGTTAAGCGTGTTTTTCGATTCAGAGTATTACTGGTACGGATCCTGCTCTTCACCTCGCACCCCCGGCGTTCAGATTCGCCCGGGGCGTATCTAGATGAACTTGCATCAGCACCGTCTCACAACTAGAAGAGAAAAATAATGACATCTGCACTCAAGACCTTTATTCCGGGCGCATTGGCCCTCCTGCTGCTTCTGCCCACCGCCCTTCAGGCCAAAGAAGCCGAAACCCAACAGAAACTGGCCAACGTGGTGATCCTGGCCACCGGCGGCACCATCGCCGGCGCGGGCGCCAGCGCCGCCAACAGCGCGACCTATCAAGCAGCGAAAGTCGGCATTGAACAGTTGATCGCCGGCGTTCCAGAACTGAGCCAATTGGCTAACGTTCGCGGCGAACAGGTCATGCAAATTGCCTCCGAGAGCATCACCAACGAAAACCTGCTGCAACTGGGCCGCCGCGTAGCCGAGCTGGCAGACAGCAAAGACGTTGATGGCATCGTGATCACCCACGGCACTGACACCCTGGAAGAAACGGCGTACTTCCTGAACCTGGTGGAAAAAACCGAGAAGCCGATCATCGTCGTGGGCTCCATGCGCCCAGGTACCGCGATGTCCGCCGATGGCATGCTGAACCTGTACAACGCGGTGGCCGTGGCCAGCAGCAAAGATGCGCGGGGCAAAGGCGTGCTGGTGACCATGAACGATGAAATCCAGTCGGGTCGCGATGTCAGCAAAATGATCAACATCAAGACCGAAGCGTTTAAAAGTGCCTGGGGTCCGCTGGGCATGGTGGTAGAAGGCAAATCCTACTGGTTCCGCTTGCCAGCCAAGCGCCACACCATGGATTCCGAATTCGACATCAAAACCATCAAGAGCCTGCCTGACGTCGAGATCGCCTACTCCTACGGCAACGTCAGCGATACCGCCTACAAGGCCCTGGTTCAGTCAGGCGCGAAAGCCATCATCCACGCAGGCACCGGCAATGGCTCGGTATCGTCGCGAGTGGTGCCAACCCTGCAAGCCCTGCGCAAGGATGGCGTGCAGATCATTCGCTCCTCCCATGTCAACGCCGGCGGCTTTGTATTGCGCAATGCCGAACAGCCTGACGATAAATACGACTGGGTCGTGGCCCATGACCTGAACCCGCAAAAGGCCCGGATCCTGGCGATGGTCGCACTGACCAAAACCAATGACAGCAAAGAGCTGCAACGGATGTTCTGGGAATACTGATCCACCCTCGCCCGACCGGGTCCGGTCGGGCACCACGCATGCCACTCACCATTCCTGGCGAGTGGCTGCCGCTTGATCTGACAAAAAAACTCCCTTCGCCTTACACCAAATGCAACAAACCGCTGTCAGAGGATTTTCTTGATTTTTAAGCAGTTGCGAAATGTCCTACAGTTAAATACTGTATGCACGTACAGCTTAATAAGGATAATCCCGTGGACACCAACTCTGCCTCTCCCGACACCTATGTACGCATGGGCCTGCGCGTTCAGAAAATCATCAACTCTCCCACCGCACAAAAGACCAGGGCGGCGCTGATCTTCCGCCTTCCCGACGAGCCAGTGGATGAATGGGAACGCTTGCTGGAAGAAATCGACGAAAACGACAACGTCACCCTCGCCTATCGCGACGATGGCGGCGTGCAGATTTTCTGGGTTTTGCCGAAGGAAGATTGAGTCGATGAGTGTCCGCTGGTTTGCTTTGTTGTTTCTGTTTTTTGTCATGGGCGCGCAAGCCGACGCCCCCCGCACCTTTACCGAAGCGAAGAAGGTTGCGTGGAAGCTGTATGCACCTCAGTCCACCGAGTTTTACTGCGGCTGCAAGTACACCGGCAACCGGGTGGACCTTGCTGCCTGCGGTTATGTGCCACGTAAAAATGCCAAGCGCGCCTCCCGCATCGAATGGGAGCATATCGTCCCGGCCTGGCAGATCGGCCATCAGCGCCAGTGCTGGCAAGAAGGTGGTCGCAAGAATTGCACCCGCTACGACCCGGTTTACCAGAAGGCCGAGGCCGATCTGCACAACCTGGTGCCCAGCATTGGCGAGGTCAATGGCGATCGCAGCAACTTCAGCTTTGGCTGGTTGCCCGAGCAGTCGGGGCAATATGGTTCGTGCCTGACCCAGATCGACTTCAAGGCCAAGAAAGTCATGCCCCGCCCTTCCATTCGCGGCATGATCGCCCGGACCTACTTCTACATGAGCAAGCAGTACGGCTTGCGCCTGTCGAAACAGGATCGGCAACTCTACGAAGCCTGGGACAAAACCTATCCGGTACAGGCCTGGGAGCGTCAACGCAACCAGAGCGTGGGGTGCGTCATGGGGCACGGCAACGAGTTTGTCGGCCCGGTAGACATGAAGGCCTGCGGCTGAATCCAGGCAACACTTGAAACAAACAAGGCCTCGGGGCTAAACACCCGAGGCTTTTTTGTTTCTTCATTCAACGTCTGCGCTACAGAACGTTATTAAGCGGCCGGACGCTCAAGCACCAGTAATTCGATATTCTGTTTCTTCGAGCGAGTGAGCGCTGCACGGACTTCGTCCTGCTTGGCTTCGGCCTCGGCTTTTGAATTGAACGGCCCCATCAGGATTCGGGTATTGCCATTTTCCTTGACGACGCTGGACATGAAGCTGTGCTCGATCAGCCAGCCACTGAGATCGCTGACCGCTTGAGGGGTTTCACCTCGCACTTCGAGATCCCACTGCGGGCCGGACACTGGCGCAGGCGCGGCAGCCACGGCCGGTTTAGGCTTCGGCGCATCCACACTGTTGCCCTCGCCACATCCCACCAGCGCCAATACTGCGATTACCAAAACCATTTTGCGCACGCCGTTTCCCTCTAAATGCCTAAAGCGGCGATTTTAACATCCATGAATACTTCGCGAGTGCCGTAAAATGGGCTCAAAACAACGAGAATGATGATGGCGGCCTCTGTATAGTTACGCCTTGGGAATTAATGCCACATCTGCACGTCAGAAAGAGGCACCCAAACCGTGAGACTTCGCACTAATCTATACATACCACCGACCTCTGCACTGTCCGAAACAGGTGCCCCACTAAGCAATCAAGGAGAAGACCATGCTGATACTCACCCGCAAAGTCGGTGAAAGCATAAATATTGGTGATGACATTACGATCACCATCCTGGGCGTAAGCGGCCAGCAAGTCAGGATCGGCATCAACGCTCCGAAGGACGTTGCAGTGCATCGTGAAGAAATTTATCAGCGTATTCAGGCCGGCCTGACCGCCCCCGAAAAGCCGCAATCCTGAATTCTGCTGCAGTCAGTAGCCAGCCCGTTCAGTCCGGAATCACGGCTGGCTAAAGATTCGGCATCGCATCGCCTCCGCTTGCTTAACCAAACCTCCAGGGATCGATACTAGCGGCAAGCTCAATGCTCTGGCTGTCAGACGTTTCTGGTTTGCCCCAAGGAAGGACGCATTCGCCCCGTGGTTAACCGAACATCACGCCACGCGCCATACCCGTCGCCGCCACCACCATCAACAGCACCAGCAGCGCCTCGACATGACTGATCCGTGCAAACAGCTTCGCACGGCCGGTATCGACAGCGACTTTCCGGCCCAGCGCGATCCGCCATTTGATCAACGTCACCATGGGTGCAATTTCCAGCAGCAAGATCAGGACGAACAGCGTCATCTTCAGATGGAACAGCGGCTGATGCAGGTAATAGTCCGTGCCTTTTTCGTACCCGCCAAAGGCGCGCATCCCCCCACTGATCAATAAGACGACAGCAGAAACACCCCAGATATTGTCCGCAACCAGAACACTACGCACCTCTCCTGCCCCGTCGGCCAAACGCCGAAAAGCCGTGCCTCGCGTCAGCACCGCCCACAATCCCAAGACAACCGCCAAAAGATGAACCGCCGCTAGAAGCCAGTGAGTCAGCATCGAAAAACTCCTGCCAGGTCGAAGTTGGATGAGCCTGTCAGTAGTAGCCCATGAAATGGCTGCTTGCACGGCATCTTCGGACAATGCCCGGAACACAATATGACAGACCAACTAGACTCCACTGCGTTGGCATTGAGCGTCCGTGGCAGTACCAGCCCCAACAGCAACTCACTCTCACCGCATTGAACTGAGTAAACAAAATCATGTGTGAATCATGTGATTCAAGCTCTGCTTCAAACACAACGGGTCGTCGTCGTTTTCTTCAATTTGCCGGACTGAGCGCAGGCGCCCTGCTGCTGACCGGCACACTGCCCGGCAAGATCATCCAGGCAGCTGAAAAAGCATCGGCCCCACCAAAACCTCAAAACGTAATCAGTCCCGAAATGGCTTTGAAAAGACTGATAGAGGGCAATGAACGATATGTAAGCGGTAGTTCCACGACTCACGATTTCAAGGCCGAGCGAGAAGCCTTGGTGACCGGTCAAAATCCGTTCGTGGCCGTACTCAGCTGCTCCGACTCGCGCATCGCTCCGGAGTATGCGTTTGACACTGCGCGAGGCGATCTTTTCTCCATCCGCGTCGCGGGTAACTTCGTTACCCCGGAAGGTTTGGCCAGCCTTGAATACGGGGTTGCCGTTCTTGGCGCTCCACTGATTCTCGTACTTGGACATGAGAGCTGCGGCGCCATCGAGGCAGGTATCAAGGCCGTCAAGGATCAGACGATTTTCCCCGGCCATATCCCGAAACTGACTGACGCACTTAAATCAGCAGTCGAGGCAGTACTCAAGCAGCCCGGAAGCTTGATGGAAAACGCTACGGTGCAGAACGTCAAAAACTCGGTCAACAGCCTGAAACATGCTTCGCCATTGCTGACTGATGCGCAGAGCAAAGGCACGCTGAAGATCGTGGGAGGTGTTTATCGCCTGGCAACCGGCAAGGTAGAGCTGATCGCTTGACCCGCGTTGCGCACATCGCCAGCATCAGTGCATTCCCCCATATGTAAAGAGCCCAGCGCGACGGCTGGGCTCTGGTTACTTCCGGTTTTCCATCATTTTGTCAGCAAGGGTTTTGGCCCTCTCGATCAACAGGTTCTGCCTGTCTTCGTGAGTAGCCCCGCCAACAACCGGGGCAGTCAAATTGCTTTCGGCAATCAATGCAGCGCAGAAGTATTGATCCCAGACAGCCTTGTCCACAGATGCCTGCTTGCTGATTTGCTCAACGTTCATAGGCGGCTCCTTTTGGTGAGGCAGCACCACTAGTTTACGCCTGAATGGCAAAGAATCCGGGCAATTACCTGGAGTCGCCCGCCATTCGTCGCTTATGAAAACCCGACGAGGAATTCCCGCGTATCCGTGGCTTGAGGATTGCACAGATCGCGCGTAGCGGCGCGGGAACGACATAATTCTGACGCAGCAGCCATTCAATTATTGTTTAAGGACTCCAGCGATACGCTTGGTCAGTCACCGGGAGATGTAACGTGTCAACGCTCAACGAAATCGCAATGAACCACGCGAGAATGGCTAAGAAAAACGCAGAAGAATCAACCGAACTGAGCCAGCGACACCTCCAGATCGTAGGAAGCATCGAGGTACCGTCCATTGAAGCACCGCAAAACATCCCATTGCACCTGATCGCTGGAGCGCAGGAAGGGCATCTTGCTCATGCAGCGGGTTTCGCACTCTGAGCTTTTATGAGGCAGGCGACGATCTGTACGATTTCCTCGGCAATCACTTGTTGCCTGGCACCCGCTCAGCAATCGCCTCAGAGGAAATGATTGAGTCGTGACTGGATTCAGCAGCCAGCTTCAATCGGTCAGCCTTACTAATGTACTTAGACTTGTTTTGCGGTGCCAATTTGGCACTGGCCTTTTTGGCGTGAGCCTTTAACAACTGCTTTATTTTTTTACGACGGTTCATACTTTTCTACTCAGCCTGTAAGTTTCTGAATGATATCAGCTTAAATTTTGGCTGTGGATTCAACCGGTCGCGGCCTCCACCAAAGACCGCTGGCCACGAAACAGCAGGAACGCAGCGAGAAGGAACGTTGAGGCTCGTTTCCCCGAGGAATCAATCGCAGAGACATTTTTTAGCTGAGGACTCCCCCATGGCAATGCCACGAATGTGCTTTTTCGAGGTGCAATTGGCAGTGTTTTGACCTGGCTTGTTAACCCCGCCAAGGATTTTTTTTTGGCTGACCGGCTTGTTTCCCCCCGATTTCCCCCATGGAATTTGAAAAAAAGACGAAAAAATCGACGGCGCTCACATCTGCCTCCCGACTCGCCGGAAAGCCAGTAATGGTGCGGGCTGCACTGCCCAAGCTGGCAATGAGCGACGAGCCAAGACACTGCCGTTGGTCGGCAGAGTTGATCAAAAAATGAACGGAATCGGATTTTTTCGTTCAGAATACGCAGCAGGTAACACGGGCTCTGCCCTTCACCTGACCCCAGAAGCGGAAGTTAAACCTCATATTGCACCAGGTGCGAATGAGGTTTTTTATTACCTGAAAATGGACACGATCGAATGATTAAAAATTCATTCGAAAAAATCGCTATTATCTTGGCAGCGTAACGCCGCAAGATTAATCAATAGAAACAGCTGGATCTTAACTGCAGTCGGCAACGGAAAATTTTAATTAAGCCGCGCTAAGACTGTCTTTGATTCACTGTTCAAAAAAGAGGTAACCATGGAACTTAG
>NZ_AKJM01000181.1 GCF_000282335.1 Pseudomonas sp. GM48 | reverse complement strand
CCGCTCCCACAATGATTTGGGTAGTTCGCAGATTTTGCGCTCAACCGCTGAACCTGTGGGAGCGGGCTTGCCCGCGAAGGCGGCATCACAGCCACCAACAAAGCGACTGCCAATCACTATCGTGTTAGCGCCGCGGCTCTGCCACCAACAGCAACGACTGTGGCACAGGGCTTTGCGGGTGCTGCGGCTCCTGCAGGCCGGCCAGTGCAAAACCGGCCATGTCCAGCGCATTGAACCAACTGGACAGGGTTCGGAAATACCACGGCATGGGCTGCCACTTCCCCTTGAACCCGGCGAAGGTCTCTTCCCGCCAACCATCCTGATAGTCGCCCGCCGCAGCCGTCCACGGATGCAGCGTCTGGATCACCAGCGCGCCACCAGGGGTGAGCAGGGCGTTCATGGCGGTGAGCAGAGGGATGATGTCCTGATGCAGCAGGGCGAAATTGGCGCAGATCAGGTTGTAGTCGCGGCCGATGTCGACTTTCGCTTCTACCAATGCTTCATAGCTCGCCACATGCACCGGCGACGAACCCGCCGCCCGCGCCGCCTCCACCAGCGTCGCATCACCATCCACACCCACCGCGTCAATGCCCCGTTCAGCCAGCGTACGTAACAACCAGCCCTCGCCGCAGCCCAGGTCGAGTACGCGTTCGGGTTGGTGACCGAGCACTGCCAGCAGGATGGCCTGGTCGGTGACCTTGAGGCGACTTTCGATGGTGCCCGTGCGGATGGCTTCGATCCAGGCGTGGGCGTTGTGGTGCCAGCTGTCGAGGAGGGTGGATTCCGGGGCGGGCATGTTGATGTCCGGCGTGGTGGGTTGGATGAAAGAATAGGGCAAGGGCTCCCATCATGCATTGCCTGATGTTAGCGGGATGTGCTGAATGGAGAGGGGCAGGTAGCCAGACGATTTAACGGCGGAGCCGGTATTACCCGGCACCACCGACAGCGCAGCGAAGGATGGACGCGTGGCTAGTCGCCTTTGGCGCTTGCCAGATGATAGGCAACCAACGCGTTGGCGTGGCCATGCCCCATGCCGTGTTCGGTTTTGAGCCAGGCCACCATTTCCATGTGTTTCTTGTTGCTGACGGTTTTGAGCAGATCCAGCCAGTGGGTGATCGGCTGCCCATACTTTTTTTCAATTGACGGGAAGTACGAAGCCGGTCCTTTCGTTTTTGTATCTTCGGTCACGATGCAAACTCCCTTTTCGATTTTCCAGATTCGAAAGCAGCGCCGGTTACGTTACTGATTTGCCGTCAGTGAGTCCATCGTCCGAGAGACGGCATGGCAACCGATCGTCAAGGTTGCCGTCCGTCGCTTTTTTGAAAAATTAAAACGCCAGTTAAAAAAAGATACTTTGAAAAAGAAAGAAATCTCCTACTCCGTCCTACAGAAGGGGGAGGCCAGCATTGTTCGCTTTGATTCAGTTTGGAGTCAGCTTTGATGTGGGCTTTTAAAGACTTATCAAAGCCCGTTGATGTGATGTTGTTTTTCTAAGGTTTAAATAAACAAAAAACTCTCCTGATGTGTTGCATGAATTTTCCCTATATGTTGAGTGAGATTTCCTGCGCGTAGAAAAAACAGTCTCTTGCGTTGTGTTTTGAATTTTACTAAATATAGGTGCGCCACTTGATTTTGGTGGCGCTTCCTCTAATGGCGAGTGATAAAAATGAAAGTCGAAATTTTTTGAGATGCTTTTTGTTTTGTCGATGAGTTTGAGTGTTTTTCATGTCCGCACATAGTCAGAGAGTCCGGTGGGCCAGGTGAGTGTGTGAGCGACGGTGAGTGTGGCTCGAGCGCTATAACTAATCATGCAAAGGAATTTCATGATGTTAAATATACAAAACTACGAAATCCTTAATTTTGATTCTGGTGACTTGTTGGTTTCGAAAAGGGGCGGGCCTAAGATGCGTTCGCCATCTTTACTGGTGGCTCTAACTAGATTGAAAGGCTATAAAAATATATCAAGGGCTGAATTTGAAGAGGTATTGTCAAAGCATGGCTTGAACCCAGAAGCGGCTTATGAGTTTTTAGAAAAACACTCGTAAGTACAGGAGTTGAGTGAATTCGCTACCTGGAGTCTGGAAATAGTTGAGCGATATAAAAAAACGGGGGAGGAGGGGAGTGTCAGATTTTTTTGTGTGCGGGCCGGTAACGGCCTGCCGTCAGGCAGACCTCCATTTCACCACGTCGGTCGGATGAATCGATCCCGGTACAGGATCGCAAACTGATTCATGGCGCTCTTCCAGTCATGGGCCTGGCCTCCGCCGACGACCGCCAGGCGGTCGCATGTTTCCTCAAAGAGCAACACGGATTGGCCGGATTTTCGCCCGAACAACCAACCACCCCCTATCGGAGCTAGCTTTCGAGGCTTACACCGAGCTTAAGTCGGTGTGCACACCCATTGACGCACCGACTGCCTGCCGCATGTTTGAGCATCACGCAGCAGGCGGTTTCGCCAGTTCAATCCCCGCAGCCCCCAGCCGCTTGAGAATTTCAAACAGCAGCTCGCTTTTGATCGCGCCGACCGTGCGTGGGCTGCCGACATAACCGGTGATGGTCAAGGTGATGCCTTCAGGTTTCAGCTGACTGAAGCGCAAAAAAGGCACCGGCTTATCCAGAATGGATTCGTGTTCGGTGAAGGTGTCGTACAGCAGGTTTTGTACTTGCTCCGGGTCGATGTCCAGCGGGAACATCAGTTCGAGTATCACCACGCCCTGAGCGCTGCCGCCGAGGGTGACGTTGCGCAGGTTCTGCGAAATCAGGTGGGAGTTGGGCACGATCATGATCGAGCGGTCGGCCAGTTGTATTTCTGTGGCCCGCACGTTGATCCGGCGAATGTCGCCTTCCACGCCACTGATGCTGATCAGGTCACCGACTTTCACCGGGCGTTCGGTCAGCAGGATCAGCCCGGAGATGAAGTTCTTCACGATCTCCTGAAGGCCGAAGCCGATACCTACCGACAGGGCACTGACGATCCAGGCCAGGTTGGTCCACTTGATCCCCAGCGACGACAGCGTGAGCAGGACGACGGACACGTAGCCGATGTTGGCAAACAGGGTGCTCAGCGAGGCGCACATGCCCGGGTCCATCTCGGTTTTCGGCAGGAACTCGCTGTCCAGCCAGCGCCGCAATGAGCGGATCAGGTAGATGCCGATCACCAGGGCCAGGACGGCATTCACCAGGTTGTCCGGGACGATGTTCAGTTTGCGCAACCCGTCGCCGCCGAGTATGGCCACGGTGTTGGTGACCAGTTGCCCGAGCGTCGTACCTACACCGCCGACAAACAAGGCAATGACGCCGATCAGCAGGAGGATGGCGCGACCAGCCCCGGACAACACTGTGCAGATCTGTTCCAGGCGTGGATTACCGATGCCCAGTAGCTGCTTGATGGCTTTGCCGGCAGCTTGCCTGGGCGAAAAAAGGTAGTCGCAGGTGTCTTGGTAGACCTGTGTGAGCAGGTAGAAACCGGCGAAAATGATGAATATCCAGACCATTTCGTAGGTGATGAACCGGGCCATCGTCACGTAACCGATCAGCAGGGCGAACAGAGACACGACTACGGCAATGCCGGCAAAGGTATAAATCAGGCCGGCGAAGGTGGTGACGCCTTCGGGGGCTTCTCCGGCCGCGATTATTTCCCGGCGAGTCTTGCTGACGCGCAACAGGAGCGCGCCGATCACCAGAGCAGCGACCAATGCGACGATTCCCCGACCGAACAGCACCACTTCGGCGCTCATGCCGGTGACATTGCTCAACTGCACCAGTGTCACCAGCACCAGCAGCAGGCTTGCCAGCAGTCTGGAATAAGGCTCCATCGCCAGCGCTACCGGATCGGAAATATCGGGCAGGCGCCATGAAGGATGTTGGGTCGACAGCAACGCGCGGCTCAATCCGGTGATCAGCACGCAGGTATAGGCAAGTTTTTCCAGGTATTGCGTCAGTTCGGCCAGCAGCGGGGTGTAGGGCAGTTGGCGGGTCGCGGCAAAATGCAGCAGTTGCAGGGCCGCGCCGGCAGTCAGCACCGTCGCCATTACCGAGGCCAGCGCAAGGGAGCTGCGCCGTAACCGACCTTCAGGCATTCGATGAAAGCACAACCACGCCAGACCCCGGTTGGCGAGCGGTCGCCCCACGGTCCATATGGCCAGCGCCAGTATTAGCAGCGTGGCGGTGAACATGCGTTGTCCGGGTTGCCAGGCGGCCTGGTGCGTGGCCTCGAGTTGCTGGATGACGCTGTGGAAGCGTCGGCGGTCATCGGCAGGAAAATCGAACAATGGCGACCAGAAACGCGGGTGCAAGATGCTGTTGGTCTGCTGGGTTACCTCTGCTTCCAGCAGGGTGCGGCGAATGCTGGCAATCTGGGTGATCAGCTCGGCGGCACTTGTTTTCAGTGCGGCCAGGGTTTTGATTTGGCTATCAATCTTGTTCTTTTGCTCGCCGAGGGCGTCTCGTTGGGTGGTAATGGCCGACGTCACCAATGCGTTCTCGTCGTGTGGCACTGGCCCCAACACATTGAGTTGTGCCTGCAACTGCTCCTGTCCGGGCAACAGCGATGTGGACTGGCGATCAATATCCTGAATGAGTGCCTGCACCAGGCCTTGGGCGCTTTCCAGTTGGGTGTAATTAGTGGCCAGGGAAACCTGCTGTTTGAGAATGTTCAGCTGGTTTTGCAAGCCCAGTAGATCGCTGTCGGAGATGCTGATGACCGGGGTTGTGGTGGTGGGAGCAAGGGTGTCGGCCACGGGCGCCGCCAACAGCCATCCCGGGCTCGCCACCAGAAGCGCGAAGGCGACGTAGATCATTGACTTCAATACATTGAACATTCGCGTGCTCGACGGGTTGTTAGTCACTTAGCCAATGAGGTTAGGTCATGACACGCATCCTTGAGCATTGTTTTGCCGGAAGTGCCCCAGGTGGTTTTCGTTCAGGCGTTACTCATGCTGTTGCCGCGCCGGGAAAAACAGTTCGAAGCAGGTGATGCCGTCGGCACTGCTGACGTTGCAGGCACCGTTGTGCAATTGCATGATCGTCGCCACGATCGACAGGCCCAGGCCATTGGATTGGGCCGAGCGTTCGCGGGACTCGTCGACCCGATAGAAACGTTCGAACAACCGTGGCAGATGCTGGGGCGCGATAGTCGGGCCGTGGTTGCGCACTTGCACCTGGATGCCGTCGGCGGTCGGGTTGGCGTGGATGCACAGTTCGGAATGCGGGGCGCCGTACTTGATGGCGTTGGCGCACAGGTTGGCCAATGCCCGACGCAATAGCATCGGTTCGGCCCAGATCAAGCCGCTGCCCCGGGCATCGATGCAGATGCCAACGTCGGTCGCCGGACCTTCGAAATAATCGGCCATGCGTTGCATTTCGTCAGCGGCATCCAGCTCCTGACGCTGGCGCAAGGCACTGCGCGGATCGGTGCGGGCCAGGAACAGCATGTTGTCGAGCATGCGCGCCAGGCGCTCGAGTTCTTCGACATTTGAGGCCAACAGCTGCTGATAGGCGTCGGTGCTGCGGTTTTGCTGCAAGGCCACCTGGGTTTCGCCGAGCAGGTTGTTGATCGGCGTGCGCAGCTCGTGGGCCATGTCGGTCGACACCTGGCCCAGCTGTATGAAGCCTTTGTCCAGCCGGTCGAGCATGGCGTTGAAGGCGTCGATCATCGGCAACAGTTCCAGCGGCGCGCCCTGGCTGTCGAGGCGTTCGTTGAGGTTGCCGACATCGATGCTCTGGGTGTGGCGGGCCAGGCGCCGCACGGGCAACAGGCCTCGATGCACCAGCACATAACCGGACAGCGCCAGCAGAATCGCCGCCACGCTGGCGAACAGGTAGACATTGAACCGGTAGTCGGCGAGCACGGCGGTGCGCTCGGTCATCAGGCGCCCGGTCACCACTTGCAGACTGCCCAGATCACCCGAGTCGATGGTCGCGGCCAAGGCGGAAAACGGCACGCCATTGACGTTGGGCAAATGCTGCACGTCGTCCAGGGTCAGCCGATGATCCATGGCCACCGGGGTCAACACCGGCATCTTCAGGTTGCCCGGGTTGACCACCAGCAACGGCGGCTGGCCAGGGGTGCCGATGGTCAGCAGGGCCTCGCGGTTGCCCATCATGTTCTGGAACAGCGCCGGCTTGGCCTTGATCAGGTCCAGGGTATTGCTGTCGTTGAGGAAGGTCCGCAACTGGTCGATGCGGGTGATCAGGGCAATGTCGTCGCGCCGGATCAACTCGCGCTCCAGGTCGCGGTACAGCGCCACGCCAAGCAGGGCCAGCGAGACAAACGCCAGCAGGGCAAACACCAGTGCCAGACGCAGGGTCAGGGAGTGGCTGAGGCGGGTGGCGGATTGCAGCGGCGTCATCGCATTCATGGGGGGGCATTCAGGGTTGAGTGTCAAAGCGGTAGCCGATGCCGCGCACGCTGTGGATCAGCTTGAGCGGGAACGGATCATCGATTTTCAGGCGCAGGCGGCGCACCGCGACATCGACGACATTGGTGTCGCTGTCGAAATTCATGTCCCAGACCCGCGAGGCAATCATCGAGCGCGACAGCACTTCGCCCAGATGCGTGGCGAACAGGTGCAGCAAGGCAAATTCCTTGTTGGTCAGGGTGATGCGGTTGCCGGCGCGGCTGACGCGACGCTTGAGCACGTCGATCTGCAGGTCGTCGACGTGCAGGTGTTCGTCTTCCCGGGTAGGACCACGCCGGGTCAGGGTGCGCAGGCGCGCCACCAGTTCGGCGAAGGAAAAAGGTTTGATCAGGTAATCGTCGGCACCCAGTTCGAGGCCTTTGATGCGGTCGGCGATGTCATCCCGGGCGGTGAGGAACAGCACCGGCGTATCGGCTTCCTTGCGCAAGCGGCGCAGGACTTCCCAGCCATCCATTTTCGGCATCATCACGTCCAGCACGATCACATCGAAATCGTGCTCCAGGGCCAGGTGCAAGCCATCGACGCCATCCCGCGCCAGGCTCACTGTGTATCCGAGTTCCTGCAGGCCGTTAAGCAGGTAATTGCCGGCCTTGGGTTCGTCTTCGACTACGAGGATATTCATGGAAATCTGCCTGATTCGGTCGGGCTACAGGGGCAAGCCAGTGGCGCAAGTGTAGCCCGGCCAGTGGTGAATACAGGCATCCGGTCAATTCTCGCCAAGACAACCTACGCCCTGGACCCGATAGTCCAGCTGGTGCTCGCGACCCTGGTGGTCGAGGTAGTTGAACTGCGCCGGAACGATGCCGCACTTGCCGTTAAGGTCGGTCATGGACAGCACTTTGGCCACATCCACCGGCACATAAAAACCGTCTTTGTCGTGGATGACCGGCGAGGTGGACTGGGTAGCGGCAAACGCCGAACCGGTGGCGAGCAGGGCGGCAAAACCCGCGATCAACATTTTCATGACGAATCTCTCTCTACAAGGGCAGGGTGGCTGCCGGTGGTTGGCCTGACAGTGAGTTCAGGTTAACGAGGCGATCCGGACAGCCGACCAACAGCTTGATGACAAAGTTGTAATGAAACGCCGCCCGCAACACCGCAATCCCTTGTAGGAGCGAGCTTGCTCGCGATGGACGTAAAGGCACCGCGTTTACACAGATGACCCGCGTATTCGTTAGCGACCATCGCGAGCAAGCTCGCTCCTACAGGGGGGGGGTGCGGCGCCATAAAACAGATCAACCCGCGGATCCATGGCCTAAGCTTGTTCGCAGGCCCATGTTCATCGAACACCTCGATGGGCAAACGGCACCTATAAAAACAATGCAATCAGGAGATGCCCATGTCCGCTTTGATCCGTCGTTTCAGTCGCTGCATGGCCGCAGGTTTAACCGCTGCCGTGCTTGTCGCACCAGCCTTCGCGCTGGATACCGTGAAATTCATGGCCCCGGGTTCAGTGGGTGGTGGTTATGACCAGACTGCCCGGGTGCTGGGCAAGGCCATGGTCGAGGCCAATACGGCCAAGGCCGTGACCTTCGAGAACAAGGGCGGGGCGGGCGGGACCCTGGGCCTGGCGCAATTTGCCAACAGCACCAAAGGCGATCCGAATGCGCTGTTGGTGGTCGGGGCGATCATGGTTGCGGGCATCGAACAGAACAAACCGCAGATCAGCCTGAAAGATGTGACGCCCATCGCCCGGTTGTTCACCGAGTACAACGTGATCGCCGTGCGTAAGGAATCTGAATACAAGACCCTCGATGACCTGATCAAGGCCTTCAAGGCCAATCCGCCGAGCATCACCTGGGGTGGCGGTTCCAAGGGCTCGGTGGATCACATCGGCATCGCCGAGCTGGCGGGCAAGCTGGATGTGCCGGTCAACAAGGTCAACTACGTGGCCTTTGGCGGGGGTGGCGAGGTGGTTGCCCAGGCGCTGGGCGGCCAGCTCAAAGTGATCACCGGCGGTTACGCCGAGCTCGGCCAATACATCAAGACCGGCCAGTTCCGTGTCCTGGCCATCGGCGCACCGGAGCGCGTTCCCGGCATTGATGCACCGACCCTCAAGGAAAGCGGCTATGACGTGACGATCGGCAACTGGCGCGGCGTTTATGGTGCAGCGGGCCTCACCCCGCAGCAGCGTAAAGAGGTGATCGACGCGGTCGTGGCCGCCACCAAGAGCAAGGTCTGGCAGGACAACATCCAGACCAACGCCTGGACGCCCAGCGTGCTGACCGGTGATGAGTTCGGCAAATTCGTCGACGAAGAACACGAGCGGTTGCGCGCCATGCTGGTCAAGGTCGGGTTGCTTTGACATGACCACCCTGCGCGCAGTGGTGCCGACGCAACTGGCGGTCGGCATCGGCTTGATCGCCATCAGTGTCGTGTTGGCGATTGGCGCCCACCGTTTTCCGCCGGAAATGGGTTTCGTCATCCTCCCGGCGTACGTTTATCCCTATGTCGTGGCGGCGTTTCTGGGGGCAGTGGGGCTGCTGCTGGGGTATCAGGCCATCAGTGGCGGTTTTCGCGAGCTGGAGAACGACACCGCCACGGTGCCCGGTGGAACAGCCGGTGCGGCCTGGGTGACCGCGGGGCTTGTCGGGGTGGCGGTGCTGATCAACCTGACCGGTTTTGTGCTGGCCGCCGGGTTGCTGTTTGCCTGTTCGGCGCGGGGTTTTGGTAGCCGTCATCCGGTGCGGGACCTGGCCATCGGCATTGCCTTGACCCTGCCGATCTACTGGCTGTTCAACGCCGGCCTGGGGGTTTCCCTGCCACCGCTGATCAACGTCTGGATTTGAAAGGAGATCGACACCGTGGACATTCTTTCAAGCCTGGCGATGGGGTTTTCCTCGGCACTGACGCCGATCAATCTGATGTGGGGTTTCATCGGCTGCCTGCTCGGTACCGCCATCGGCGTGCTGCCGGGGATCGGTCCGGCGCTGACGGTGGCCCTGTTGTTGCCGATCACTGCCAAGGTCGATCCCACTGGCGCCTTGATCATGTTCGCCGGGATCTATTACGGCGCGCAGTTCGGTGGCTCCACCACCTCGATCCTGCTTAACACGCCCGGTGAATCGTCGTCGATGGTCACGGCCCTGGAAGGTAACCTGATGGCGCGCAACGGCCGGGCCGGACCTGCACTGGCAACGGCGGCGATAGGCTCCTTCGTGGCCGGCACTATCGCCACGATTTTGTTGACGCTGTTCGCACCCATCGTGGCCAGGCTGGCACTGAATTTCGGTCCGACCGAGTATTTCGCGATCCTGGTGTTGTCGTTCACCACGGTGTCGGCCGTGCTCGGCGCTTCGATGCTGCGCGGGTTCGCTTCACTGGGCGTCGGGTTGACCATCGGTTTGATCGGGCTGGATTCGACCTCGGGTATTGCCCGCTACACGTTAGGTGTTCCCGAACTGGTGGACGGTATTGAGGTGGTGCTGGTGGCGGTCGGCTTGTTCGCGGTGGGCGAGGCCTTGTACAGCTTGCTTTATCAAACTGAATCAAACGAAGGACGGCATCGCCTGACCTCGTTGTGGATGACTCGCGCCGACTGGAAACGCTCGGTGCCCGCGTGGCTTCGGGGCACGCTGATCGGTTTTCCGTTTGGTTCGATTCCGGCCGGCGGCGCCGAGATTCCGACCTTTCTGTCCTATTCCACCGAACGCAAACTCAGCCGATATCCCAAGGAGTTTTCCGCCAACAAGGGCGAGGGCGCCATCGAAGGCGTCGCCGGCCCGGAAGCGGCCAACAACGCCAGCGCGACCGGGTCTTTGGTGCCGTTGCTGACCCTGGGCATCCCGACGTCCGCTACTGCTGCAATCCTCTTGGCGGCGTTCCAGAACTACAACCTGCAACCGGGGCCGATGCTGTTCGAAACCTCCGCAGAGCTGGTCTGGACGTTGGTGGCCTCGCTGTACATCGGCAACGTGATTTTGCTGGTGTTGAACCTGCCGCTGGTGGGTCTGTGGGTCAAGCTGCTGCAAATCCCCAGGCCGTACTTGAACGCCGGCATCCTGGTATTCGCCACCATCGGCGTGTACGGCATGCGCCACTCCTCTTTCGACTTGATACTGATGTTGGCGATTGGCTGGGGCGGGGTGTTGATGCGGCGGTTCGACTTCCCCGTCGCCCCGGTGATCGTCGGCATGCTGCTGGGGCCAATGGCCGAGAAACAACTGCGTAACGCCTTGTCCATCAGCCAGGGCGACTGGACGGTGTTCGTCACGCAACCGATCTCGGCGTTTTTCCTCGCCCTGACGCTGCTGGTGCTGGTGGTGCCGCATGTATTGCATAAACGCGGCATCAAGTTGCATGAGGATGATTGAGGCCCCCCTGTGGGAGCGGGCTT
>NZ_AKJM01000180.1 GCF_000282335.1 Pseudomonas sp. GM48 | reverse complement strand
AGAACCAATGTGGGAGCGGGCTTGCTCGCGAAGGCGCTGGATCAGTCAACATCTTTGTTGAATGTGAAGCCGCCTTCGCGAGCAAGCCCGCTCCCACATTTATCTTGTTTACATCCTCGAAACACGCGCAAAAAAAAGGGCAACCGAAGTTGCCCAAAATGCCTTGCGTGCTCATTACACCCAGAAAGAACCACGGTTATTTCCGCTTGTGCGAATCCTTCCAGATAAAAAGTCCGAACCCTGCAAAAAACACAAACATGAGGCTGACAGTCAGCACCCCGGCGATCACCACGTTGTCGAAAAACATGACGCGTCTCCTGCACTTGCCCTGTTGCGATAGGGCTAAGTTAACCAAACAGGCAGGAGAGAATATTGACCGGGATCAATGTCGCCCAAGACTGGGCAAGAGGAAGGGGAAAGATTGACCCGCATCAATAAATGCGGGGGGATTCAGCGCTTTTTTGGTTTGTTTTTCGGTTTTTTCTTTGCCTTGCCCAACGGCATGGCCTGCTCGAACGCCTGGCGAACTTCATTGAGCCGCTTGTCATTGAGGTCATGAATACGCTTGGCGCGTTCAGCATTGAGGTCAATCAGTTTGTCGTCTTGGCTCATGGCGGTCAGTGCATCGTTTGAAATGAGTTTCAGCCACCGTAGCGTTCGGCAACCCTGCATCAATAATGCGGCCTGATGGTCGCGCTGACCAGCCGCACAGTCAAATCTCGATATCGACCCATAGCCCCTGCCGCGGCTGATCTTCCATCAGTGGCGCCACCGGTACCGTATTGTCGGCATTGAGTTCATCCCCGGGAATCGCCATATGCGCCTCGGGGTCATTGTCGGCTTCGCGGCGGCGCCGCTCCTGCTCCTGCCTGCGGCGCTGTTCCTCGCGCAGCACCAACCCGTCCTCTTCAGGATTGCGCTTTTGCAGGTCAATGGTGCTTTCACTGGAGCTTTCCTGCACCGGCACCACCGGTGGAATATCCGGACGCTGGCGTATCGGGTCAGTTTGTGAAGTGATCGGCACGGCACTCAAGGGGAGCATCGGTGGCAGCATGGTTTTCAGTCTCCTGTCAGCAAGCTGTCGGCTGCGGGGATGGCGACTTGAGCCATCGGTCGCAAACTGTGACTCAATTGGCACTCAAAGGTGCACTTAAGGGCGATCCCAGCGTAGGTAGGCTAACGTAAGACTGTGAGTTTTTCTGAGAGTCCTTTGGCCCTGAAGCGCTCATTCCGTTAAGATAGCCCGCTTTTTCAAGGTGGGAGTCAGGCAGCATGGCGCAGCAGTATCAACCGGGGCAACGCTGGATCAGTGACAGCGAAGCCGAGCTGGGTTTAGGCACCGTTCTGGCACAGGACGGCCGCTTGTTGACCGTGCTCTACCCGGCCACTGGCGACACCCGCCAGTACGCGCTACGGAATGCGCCTCTGACCCGCGTGCGATTTTCGCCGGGTGACACCATCACTCACTTCGAAGGCTGGAAACTGACCGTACGCGAAGTCGACGACATTGATGGCCTGCTGGTTTACCACGGCCTCAACGGGCAGAGCGAAGTGGTCACCCTGCCGGAAACCCAGTTGTCGAACTTCATCCAGTTCCGCCTGGCCAGCGACCGTCTGTTCGCCGGCCAGATCGACCCGCTGGCCTGGTTTTCCCTGCGTTATCACACCCTGGAACACACCAGCCGCCAATTGCAGTCCTCGCTGTGGGGCCTGGGCGGCGTGCGTGCGCAACCCATCGCGCACCAGTTGCACATTGCCCGCGAAGTCGCCGACCGTATCGCGCCACGGGTTCTGCTGGCCGACGAAGTGGGCCTGGGCAAAACCATCGAAGCCGGCCTGGTGATCCATCGCCAATTGCTCTCGGGCCGCGCCAGCCGTGTGCTGATCCTGGTTCCGGAGAACCTGCAGCACCAGTGGCTGGTTGAGATGCGCCGCCGCTTCAACCTGCAGGTCGCGCTGTTCGACGAAGAGCGCTTCATCGAAAGCGATGCCAGCAACCCGTTCGAAGACACCCAACTCGCGCTGGTAGCGCTTGAGTGGCTGGTAGACGACGAGAAAGCCCAGGACGCACTGTTCGCGGCGGGCTGGGATTTGATGGTGGTCGACGAGGCGCACCACCTAGTGTGGCACGAAGACCAGGTCAGCCCTGAATACTCGCTGGTCGAGCAACTCGCCGAAACCATTCCTGGCGTGCTGCTGTTGACGGCCACCCCGGAACAACTGGGCCAGGACAGCCACTTCGCCCGTCTGCGCCTGCTCGACCCGAACCGTTTCCATGACCTGCAAGCCTTCCGCGCCGAGAGCGAAAACTATCGCCCGGTGGCCGAGGCCGTTCAGGAGTTGCTGGATCAGGGACGCCTGTCGCCGCAAGCCCACAAGACCATCCACGGTTTCCTCGGCAACGAAGGCGAAGCCCTGCTGGCCGCCGTCAACGATGGCGACACCGAAGCCAGCGCCCGCCTCGTGCGTGAACTGCTCGACCGTCACGGCACCGGCCGCGTGCTGTTCCGCAACACCCGCGCCGCCGTGCAAGGCTTCCCGGAGCGCAAGCTGCACCCGTACCCGCTGCCGTGCCCGGACGAATACCTCGAACTGCCGCTGGGCGATCACGCCGAGCTGTACCCGGAAGTCAGCTTCCAGGCCCAGCCGGACGCCAGCGAAGAAGATCGCTGGTGGAAATTCGACCCGCGCGTCGAGTGGCTGATCGATCAGTTGAAGATGCTCAAGCGCACCAAAGTACTGGTGATCTGCGCCCATGCCGAAACCGCCATGGACCTGGAAGACGCCCTGCGCGTGCGTTCCGGCATCCCGGCCACGGTGTTCCATGAGGGCATGAACATCCTCGAACGTGACCGCGCCGCCGCCTACTTCGCCGACGAAGAGTTCGGCGCGCAAGTGCTGATCTGCTCGGAAATCGGCAGTGAAGGTCGCAACTTCCAGTTCTCCCATCACCTGGTGCTGTTCGACCTGCCGTCCCACCCGGATCTGCTGGAACAACGCATCGGTCGACTGGACCGGATCGGCCAGAAGCACATCATCGAACTGCACGTGCCGTATCTGGAAACCAGCCCGCAAGAGCGTCTGTTCCAGTGGTACCACGAAGCGCTGAACGCGTTCCTCAATACCTGCCCGACCGGCAACGCCCTGCAGCACCAGTTCGGCCCGCGCCTGCTGCCGCTGCTCGAAGAAGCCGACGATAGCGAGTGGCAAGCGCTGATCGACGAAGCCCGCACTGAGCGTGAGCGCCTGGAAGCCGAGCTGCACACCGGCCGTGACCGTTTGCTGGAGCTGAACTCCGGTGGCGCGGGTGAAGGCGATGCGCTGGTGGAAGATATCCTTGAGCAAGACGACCAGTTCGCGCTGCCGATCTACATGGAAACCCTGTTTGACGCCTTTGGCATCGACAGCGAAGACCATTCGGAAAACGCCCTGATCCTCAAGCCGAGCGAAAAAATGCTCGACGCCAGCTTCCCGCTGGGCGATGACGAAGGCGTGACCATTACTTACGACCGCAACCAGGCGCTGTCTCGCGAAGACATGCAATTCATTACCTGGGAGCACCCGATGGTGCAGGGCGGCATGGATCTGGTGCTGTCCGGTTCCATGGGCAATACCGCCGTGGCGTTGATCAAAAACAAAGCGCTTAAGCCGGGTACCGTGTTGCTGGAACTGTTGTATGTCAGCGAAGTGGTTGCCCCGCGTTCGCTGCAACTGGGCCGCTACCTGCCACCGGCCGCCCTGCGCTGCTTGCTTGATACCAACGGCAACGATTTGTCGTCCCGCGTTTCGTTCGAAACCTTGAACGATCAGCTTGAAAGCGTGCCGCGTGCCAGCGCCAACAAGTTCATCCAGGCCCAGCGTGACCAGTTGACGCCACGGATCAATGCCGGTGAAGCGAAGATCCTGCCTCGTCACACTGAACGTGTCGCCGAGGCGCAGCGTCGCCTGGCCGCCGATACCGAAGAAGAACTGGCGCGCCTGACCGCGTTGCAAGCGGTCAACCCGACCGTGCGCGACAGCGAACTGGTGGCCCTGCGCAATCAACGCGAGCAAGGCCTGGCCATGCTCGACAAGGCTGCGCTGCGACTGGAAGCGATCCGGGTGCTGGTGGCGGGTTAACTTCCCTACTCCACCGCTATAAAAAGAAGGCCCGCAGCGATGCGGGCCTTTTTGTTTGCTTCAATTTCAGTAGTGCTGCTGATGGCCTCTTCGCGGGCAAGCCCACTCCCACAGTGTCCGCGTCGTACACAGAACCTGTGGGAGCGGGCTTGCTCGCGAAGGCGATCAGGCAGTCACCACAGAACCTTCAGCCTCACCCACCGCCACCAACCCTTCCTTCATCCGCTTGGCATCGCGCACAAAACACCGCGAAGCCAGGAACAGAAACACCACGGTGAACAACAGCGCCACCGGAATCAGGTACATCGCATCATGCAGGCCGACCGCCTTGAAGGCTTCGGTCATCTGCCCGGCACCGGCCGCCAGCATCGCCGAGTGGGCAAAGTGATCCGACAAGGCCCCGACCACCACCGGCCCCAGGCCACCGCCCAACAGATACAGCCCGGCAAAGAACAGCGCCATCGCCGTTGCCCGCAACCGCGGCTCGACCACATCCTGAATCGCCGTGTACACGCAGGTGTAGAAGTTGTAGGCAAACAGCCAGCCGACACTGAATACAGCGACAAACACTCCGATTTCGATGCGCCCGGAATGCAGCGCCCACGCGGTGCAGAGCGTCGAAATCATCAGGCTGAAGGCCGCAAACAACAATCGCCCATTGGCGACCCGTTGGTGAATCTTGTCCGCGATCCAGCCCCCCAGAGTCAGGCCGAACAGCCCGGTCACGCCGACAATAACCCCGGTAGCGACCGCAGCTTCCTGCAATGGCATCAGGAAATACCGTTGCAGCATCGGCACCAGAAACGAGTTGCAGGCATAAGTGGCGAAGTTGAAACACAGACCGGCCATCACCAGCCACAGGAAGGTCGGCACAGCCAATACCCGACGGATCGGCCGATCGATCTTTTCCTGCGAAACCTGAACACTCTCGGCGGCGCCGCGTTTCGGCTCCTTGATGAAAAACATGAAGATCGCGAGGATCAGCCCGGGTACCGCCGCGATAAAGAACGGCGCGCGCCAGCTATCGAAGGCCTTGACCATCGCGCCGATGGTGAAGAACGCCAGCAACAACCCCAATGGCAGCCCCAGCATGAAAATCCCCATGGCCCGCGCCCGGCGGTGAGCGGGGAATAAATCGCCGATCAGCGAGTTGGCGGCCGGCGCATAACTGGCCTCGCCGATGCCGATGCCCATGCGCACGACCAGGAAACTCCAGAAACTGCCCACCATACCGTTAACGGCCGTCAGCCCGCTCCACACCGCCAGCCCCCAGCCCATCAGCTTGCTGCGCGAGCCGGTATCGGCCATGCGCCCCAACGGCAGGCCGGCAATCGCATAGACGATGGTGAATGCCGTACCGATGATCCCCAACTGGAAGTCACTGAGGTGCCATTCCATGCGAATGGGCTCGATGATAATGGCCGGGATGGTGCGGTCGAAAAAATTGAACAGGTTGGCCAGGAACAACAGGAACAGAATGCGCCAGGCATTCGCCGCTTGGGTCGAGTTCTGCATGGGTCCGTCTCTTTTATTGTTTTTGGGGCGTCACTGCCCCCGGACTTTGCAATCTAGACAGGCCGGCCATAACTGTCTGTCATTATTCGCCAGGCTGATACCAACCCATGGCGCACAACCTGTGGGAGCGGGCTTGCTCGCGAAAAGGCCGGCACATTCAATACAGGCGGTGACTGACAGACCGCCTTCGCGAGCAAGCCCGCTCCCACAGGAGATACAGCGTTCGCAGGGTGGGCATTTCGCAGCTCGTCCGGCCGATGAAAAATACCTTTCGCCCCCCCTTCCCAAGCCGTTGGCGAAGCCTAGAATAGCGGCCTTGCCCCTCCCTGCGTCTCCACTCTTCCTTACGATAATCGCCCATGTCCGAAGCCAGTCCGTGTCTGAATTGCGGTGCCTGCTGTTCTCATTTTCGCGTGTCATTTTTCTGGGGTGAATGCGCTTCGTCCGGGGGAACGGTACCCGATGAGCTTGTCGAGCAGATCAGCCCCAGTCGGGTCGCGATGCTCGGCACCGGCTGCAAACCCGTACGCTGCACCAGCCTGGTGGGAGACGTGGGCAGTACGGTGCAATGTTCGATTTACGAAAAACGCTCCAGCACTTGCCGGGAGTTCGAGGCTTCATGGGTCGATGGCGTGGCCAATCCCGATTGCGACGCGGCCCGTGCCGCTTTCGGCTTGCCGGCCCTGCAACCCGCGTTCGAGACGCCTCAGAAGCAAATCGCCTGAGCAATAGCACGAATCGCTATTAGGCTAATGCCAAAATCATTAGTGCCAATGTGCCACTATCGCTTGCGCTCCATCCATGCCCTCTATACTCCAAGGCATTCGCCGGCGCTCCTTGCGCCAGCCTGAGGATAACAATGGGGCATGCTATGGAATGGCTTGGTTTGCATTTCCTTACCGAGCTACCAGAGAGTGGGCAGGTCATACTTAATTGCACACATGACCCTTTTCTGGTGCTGCTGGCTTATCTGGTCGCCTGTGTTGGCTGTTTCGCGACGCTGGACATGGCCGAACGGGTTGCTCACGCTGAAAAATCCGCTTCCCAGACGCGCTGGCGCTGGGTTGGCAGCGGATGCCTGGCTGGCAGTATCTGGGCCATGCACTTCGTCGCGATGCTGGCATTCCAGGCGCCTATCGATCTTTACTACCAACTGCCTGTCACGGTGTTCTCGCTAACCATCGCACTGCTCGCCGCCTGGCTGGCAATGCATACCCTCAGCCTCCCTGATTTGAGTTTGCAACAGTGTCTCAAGGCATCGATCGGGATCGGCCTGGGTATCGCGACCATGCATTACGTGGGCATGACGGCCATGCACTCCAATGCCGAGGTCTATTACCATCCGGGCCTGTTCGCCCTTTCCATCGCGATCGCAATCGGTGCCGCGCTGGCAGCCTTGTTGCTGGCATGGTATCTGCGCGACGGCACCGGCATGCTGCATCAGCTCTTCAAATACAGCGCCAGCCTGTTGCTCGGGGCTGGCATCCTCAGCATGCACCTCACGGCGATGGCCGCCTTCAACATGGTGCTGCCCGGCGACAGCCTGCCAGCGCAAACCGGCGAACACAGCCACCTGCAACTGGCACTGACCGTGACGGTCATAGCCCTGCTGATCATCGGCAGCAGCATCAGCGCGGCACTCGCGGACAAAAAACTGCAACACAAGGACAACGACCTGCAGCGGGTCAACTCCCTGGTCAGCCAACTGGACCAGGCGCGCATGTCACTGCAACAGGTGGCGCACTACGACCCGTTGACCAACCTGATCAACCGCCGCGGGTTCAACCAGATCTTCGCCGAAAAACTCATGGAGAAAACCAACGAAGGCGGGATGCTGGCGGTCATGTTCCTGGACATCGACCATTTCAAACGCATCAACGACAGCCTTGGCCACGATGCCGGTGACGATCTGCTCAAAGTGCTTGCCCAACACATCAAGAGCTCGATTCGCAGTCACGAGGATGTGGTCGCGCGCTTCGGTGGTGACGAGTTCTGCCTGCTCATCAACCTGCATGATCGTGAGGAGGCGCGGCATATGGCCCAACGCATCATGCTGAAAATGAAGGAGCCCATCGAGCTGGCCGGCAGGCGCATGGTCATGACCACCAGCATCGGCATCAGTCTGTTTCCGGAAGACGGCAGGACGTGTGAAGAACTGCTGAAGAACGCCGACCTGGCGCTGTATCAGTCCAAGGGCAGCGGCCGCAACGGGCTGAACTTTTTCAGCGCCAACCTGAAAACCCGCGCCATACTCGAGCTGCAGCTGGAAGAAGAATTGCGCCACGCCCTGCGTGAAGACACCGGCCTGATGCTCTATTACCAGCCGATCTATGACCTCAAGACCGGTCAGGTCAGCAAGCTCGAAGCCCTGATTCGCTGGCAACACCCGGTCCATGGTTTACTCGCACCGGATCGTTTTATCGCCATCGCCGAGGCCAACGGCCTGATCGCCGAGCTGGACAACTGGGTGCTGCGCAAGGCCTGCGAGGATCTGGGCGAGTTGTCGCGCAAAGGCTGCGAAGACCTCAGGATCGCCGTGAATTGCTCGCCGCTGAACCTCGCACGCGAAGAACTGGCAGATGAAATCGAGTACGCATTGCGGGTCGCCGGTGTGGCGCCCAACCGGCTGGAACTGGAAGTCACGGAAAACGCCTTGATGGGCAATATCGCCAACACACTGGTGTTGCTGCGACAGATTCGCGCCCTCGGCGTTTCGTTGTCGATCGATGATTTCGGCACCGGCTATTCATCCCTGGCCTACCTCAAGCGCTTGCCGCTCAACACGCTGAAAATCGACCGTTCATTCATCCAGGACATCCCCAAGGCCACCCAGGACATGGAGATTGTCCAGGCGATTATCGTCATGGCCCATACCCTGCACCTGCAAGTGGTCACCGAAGGGGTCGAAACCTTCGAGCAATACCAATTCCTGGAAAACCACGGCTGTGACTTCGTTCAGGGCTACCTGCTGAGCCGGCCGGTGCCATTGACCGAACTGCATCCGGTGCTGAACGAAATCAACCAGCGCAAGCACGCCTATACCGTCACGACGCTGAGCCTGGCTCACGGTACATCTGCACTAATGTAGACGGGTCTTTCTCAAGGAATCCCTGACTCCCATGCAGGCGCATCAACTGTGCGGCCAGACCGCTGATCGGTGTCGCCGAGCCTTGTTCACGAGAAAACTTCACCGCTGAATCCAGATCCTTGAGCAACGTCCGCACGTGCCATTTGACCGGCTCGAAACGGTTTTCAGCCATTTGCGGCGCCAGGAACTGCAACGGTTTCGAATCGGCAAAGCCGCCAGCCAGCGCTTCGGCGATCAGGCTTGCATCCACCCCCGAACGCTCCGCCAGCGCGACCACTTCGGCAATCACCAATGCATTGCAGGCGACGATCATCTGATTGCACGCCTTGGTCACCTGCCCAGCCCCGACGCCACCCATGTGCGTCACACGCTGCCCCAGGCTCAACAGAACAGGCCGGACCCGTTCCAGGTCCTGTACGTCACCGCCAACCATGATGGCCAGGCTCCCGGCTTCAGCCCCAACCACACCGCCGGACACCGGCGTGTCGAGCCAGCCCATGCCGGTTTTACCGGCGAGTTCTGCGGCCATTTCCCGCGTGGCGTTGGGCTCCAGGCTGGAAAAATCCACCAGTAGCTGGCCTTTTTTCGCCCCCTCGATAATACCTGCCGGACCAAACACGACCTCGCGTACGACCGACGTATCCGCCAGGCACAACATCACCACGTCAGCGTGTTGGCACAGTTCGGCCGGGCTGGCGACCTGGCGTGCGCCTGCCTCCACCAGCGGCTTGCACTTGTCCGGATTGCGATTCCATACCGCCAGCGGATAACCCGCGGCCAGCAGGCGCCGGCACATCGGCAACCCCATCAGGCCGATCCCGGCAAACCCTAGCGAAGGTAGCGTTGACATCATTTAGCCTCCTTTTGATTAAAGATCACCGAATACTGGCCGATTCATCATGACTTAGGAAAGGATTCCCCCCGAGTGATGCTCAGGCTAAAGACCAAGGCTTGGTCCAAGTACGCGCTGAAAAAAGACGCGATTCTATTCCGTGACGGTTCGACGACAGCGAGTCGGCCAACCAATCAGCCCAGGTAGATGGCGAACAATGACTTCTAAAAACAACCCGGCCACTGCGGTAACCGATCTGACGTTGAGCCCCGCGGCCAACAGCCCGTCATCACCGAAGCCATTGATTCAATCCCGTCCGTTGGCGACCCAGCAATACCTGTACTTCACCGAAACCAACACCGACCGCATCCTCGATAACCTCGACGGCCTGCGCGACATGGTGTTCCCGCGCGCCCCCCATCTGGATGGCGACAGCGAACAGCACAACGATCAGGAATTCCCGTCGGTGTGCCTGATCGGCCTGGGCCGCTGCGGTTCGAACATCGCGTTGGACGTGGCGGAGCTGGTGTACAACGCCCGCAAGTTCTACCTCAACGAATTCAATAACGAAGACCGCTTGTCGCCGGACAAGCGCTTTGCCGAAAAGGGCTACAGCCCGGCCCAGTGGATTCGCAACAACCTGCGCCTGGGCCAGAACAAAAACACCAAGCCGGTGTTTCTGGTCGAGCCACTGGTGATGCTCGGCGACCTGGACAAGGACATTGCCGGACGCATCCGTTTCTCGCGCAAGGGCGAAAAAAGCGGCTTCCTGCGCGACTACAGCAAGATGAAGATCATGGACTTGTCGGAAGTCCACGCCGGTGGCGCCGGTAACGCGCCGATCCTCGGCCAGTACCTGGCCAAGATCATCCTGAACAAGGACACCCAGCGTTTCTCCAGCCCAGACTGGAAGATGATTCACTCGTACCTGATCGACAGTTGCGGCATAAAGGCCAACCAGTCGCGCCTGTATTTCTCGATCTTCAGTGCCGGCGGCGGTACCGGTTCGGGCATGGCCTCGGAGTTCGGCCTGGCCCAGCAGCACTCGTACATGAACAAGACGTTCGACACCAAGCCGATGGACGAGCACGACAGCAAGAGCGGCCATTCCTTCGTCTTCGAACCGATCTTCACCAGTGGCATCTGTGTACTGCCGAACATTTCCGATCACCGCAGTGAAATGTCCGAGGCGCTGCACATCAACGCCGGCCGCCTGCTGTGCAAATACCTGTCGGAAGAGTGGGACTTCTCCTACAATTTCGCCAACGAAGACAGCAGCGAAGCCAGCGTCATGGGCCGCATCCGCCCATGGAACGCGATGATGCTGATTTCCAACGACATCATGCGTTACGCCGAAGAGAACGATGACGGCAATATCCAGAACATTGATGTCAATGCCATGGAAAAGCATGCCAACCAATACATCTCGCAGCAGATCTTCAACATTCTGACGGCCCAGGCGGTTACTACCGACTACGACCAGAACTATTTCCGTCGCGCCGGCATCGACATCGGTGAAACCATCCGCCTGGACGCCAACGACCTGTTCATGAGCCTGGCCGGCCCGGTGGCAATTGCCTATGCCGAGTCAGTGGTGCCGGAAACCCCGCCGCCGAGCAGCGACAAATTCAAGGTGTTCGAGAAAGAGCCGCAGCGCCTGAACATCGACGACCTGTTCTTCCGTTCGATCGACCTGCCGCACTTCAACAAAGTCACCCAGGCCATCGAAGGCATCAGCCTGTTGCCGATCGAATCCAAGCGCTATCGTGCGTCGCTGGAGCAATACAAGAACTCGGGCTACGACGCGGCGGCCCTGCATGACCTGCACTTCTTCAAGAATTGCTCGTCGGTGGTGTCGATCGTTTCCTTGCCGAAGGACTACAAGCTGTCCTACATGGATCTGAACCGGTTGAAGACTCACCTCAACAGCCTGTTCCCCAACACCACGCTCAAGCGCTACGCACTGGTGATCGGTGCCTCGGCCAACCTGTCGCTGACCACCCTGATCGCCAAGAGCCCGTGCCTGTCGGACGACTTCCTGACGCTGATCGTCGCCTTCATCAAGCGCTGCTTTGCGAAGTCGGCGTACCGTTTCGACGAAACCCTGGACAACTCGATCCTGGACTTCATCGTCCAGGAGGAGTTCGACGAAGGCCGCATCGACGACTTGCTCAACGAGTTCGAGAACCCGGCGAAGATCCTCGATACCAACTGGTACGCGATCAAGCCGATGTATGAGAAGAAGTACCGCGAGCTGATCAACGACAAGGAAAAATTCGTCTCGATCAACGACATCCGCCTGTCGCGCGATTGCGTGAAGAAGGCAATCAAGTACCTGCGCGAGATCTACCGTCACCGCATTGGCAAGACCAAGGTTATTTCGCTGAATAACCATACGGGCAAGACTGCTTACTAAACGTCGCCCCCATTCGCGAGCAAGCCCGCTCCCACATTCGACTGCATTCCTTCTGGAAGAACACGGTTAAATGTGGGAGCGGGCTTGCTCGCGAAGGCGGCTTTGAAAGCAGCACATATCAACATTCAGAAACAATTGAGCAGCCGTTCAGTTGCCCTCCCAACTGTTCCCGTTACGTTTACGTCACCGTGAAGCTGTGGCCTTTCTCCACGGCAACATGCCATCACGCTACTCGGCTACACACTTTTCTCCTTGAAAAGAGCGCACCAAGAAGGTGCGACCTTTTAAGCCTGCGCCCTTTCCTGGATCAGAATCCACGGCGAAACAACCACCGCCCACAACTGCGGATCACGTTCAAAAAGATCCAACGCCCGCGTTTCAGACAGCTTGGCGAGCTTGTCGCCGGCCAGCCAGGCGGCCACTTTCTCCCCTTCATCCTGGGCAACGGCCTCGGCGGCGGCGATCAAATCCAGGCCGGGATCGACCCACAATAGGGCACCCTTGGCGAAGAACGGCTCCAGCTCTTTCCAGGTAATAGATGCGGTTTCACCAAGCAGCTTGGCATAGAGGGTGCTAGGTTCTTGATTCATGGGACTGTCCGGAAAAGAAATCGACGCGAATGATAACGTCGGTGGTCGGGCAGAAAAACCCGGATGCAATTGAGTGACCGAAATGAAAAGCGCAGGAAAGCCAGGGAATGCACTGAATCCGGCTATAAGCCCCTCAACGCCCCCGCCGCAATTCTGTCTTTTACTTTCAATAAAGCGACACTTGCAGGTTTTGCCCCCCGGCGCCGCCTTCCCAGGCCGACAATCGGCGCTCTACACTGTACCGGTACAGTTGCCGAGGGGCTTTTCCGGGGAATGTCGTAGATATCTGACCCGGTTCTGCTGCCCAAGGCGCCAGGACTATAAAAACTACAACAGTAAGAGTGGAGCACTATGACTAAGGCTACTAAGCAGATTTCCAAACTGTTTGCCGCTATGGTTCTGGCCGGGGTTGCCAGCCATTCGTTCGCAGCTGACACCATCAAGATCGGCATCGCCGGCCCTAAAACCGGCCCGGTCACTCAATACGGCGACATGCAGTTCATCGGCGCCAAGATGGCCATCGAGCAGATCAACGCCAAGGGCGGCGTCGACGGCAAGATGCTCGAAGCCAAGGAATACGACGACGCGTGCGACCCTAAACAAGCCGTGGCCGTCGCCAACAAAGTGGTCAACGATGGTGTGAAATTCGTTGTAGGTCACCTCTGCTCCAGCTCCACTCAACCGGCTTCGGACATCTACGAAGACGAAGGCGTGATCATGATCACCCCGGCTGCCACCAGCCCGGACATCACCAATCGTGGCTACAAAATGGTGTTCCGCACCATCGGTCTGGACAGCGCCCAGGGCCCTGCCGCCGGTAACTACATTGCCGATCACGTAAAACCGAAAATCGTTGCTGTGCTGCACGACAAACAGCAATACGGTGAAGGCATCGCCACCTCCGTTAAACAGACCCTTGAGAAGAAAGGCGTCAAGGTTGCCGTGTTCGAAGGCCTCAACGCCGGTGACAAGGACTTCTCCTCGATCATCCAGAAGCTCAAGCAAGCCAACGTCGACTTCGTCTACTACGGCGGCTACCACCCGGAACTGGGCCTGATCCTGCGCCAGTCCCAGGAAAAAGGCCTGAAAGCCAAGTTCATGGGGCCTGAAGGTGTCGGCAACGACTCCATCTCGCAAATTGCCCAGAACGCTTCCGAAGGCCTGCTGGTGACCCTGCCGAAATCCTTCGACCAGGACCCGTCCAACAAGGCACTGGTTGAGGCGTTCGCCGCCAAGAAGCAGGACCCGACCGGTCCGTTCGTGTTCCCGGCCTACTCGGCCGTTGAAGTGATCGCCGAAGGTATCAAGTCCGCCAAGAGCGAAGACACCGCCAAGGTGGCTGAAGCCATCCACAAAGGCACCTTCAAGACCCCTACCGGCGACCTGTCGTTCGACGAAAAGGGCGACCTGAAGGACTTCAAGTTCGTGGTCTACGAGTGGCACTTCGGTAAACCAAAGACCGAAGTTTCGCCTCAGTAAACTGGCTCCATAAGTAATAGAGCCCACTGCGCGAGCAGTGGGCTTTGTTTTACGAGGTTAATGGGTCAGGGTCCCGTGATCCGGGAACTGATTCACCTGAAAATCTTAAAACCGTCACCAGCGGTTCGCTGGCAAACGCTTGTGCGAAGGTGGCCACAGACCACACAGCCCGGGCCGGAACATGACTCCACCAGTGAAATGCGTATCAGGTTTTTAGGAGCGTTGTAATGCCTGAGATCTATCACTTCTTCCAACAGCTGGTTAATGGGATGACCATTGGCAGCACCTATGCCCTTATAGCCATTGGCTACACAATGGTTTACGGCATTATTGGAATGATCAACTTCGCCCATGGCGAGGTCTACATGATCGGTTCCTACGTGGCCTTCATCGTCCTTGCCGGACTGGCCATGCTGGGTATCCATTCTCTGCCACTGTTGATGACCGCCGCTTTCCTGGCGACCATCGTTGTAACCAGTGCCTACGGCTACAGCATCGAACGGATCGCCTACCGCCCCCTGCGGGGCAGTAACCGCCTGATCCCGCTGATCTCGGCCATCGGCATGTCGATCTTCCTGCAAAACTCCGTACTGCTCTCGCAGGACTCCAAGGACAAATCGATCCCCAACCTGATTCCGGGCAGCTTCAGCTTCGGTCCGGGCGGCGCACAGGAAGTGCTGATCTCCTACATGCAGATCCTGGTGTTCGTGGTGACCCTGGTGGTGATGCTCTGCCTCACCCAGTTCATCTCGCGTTCACGCCTGGGACGTGCCTGCCGGGCCTGTGCCGAAGACATCAAGATGGCCAACCTGCTGGGCATCAACACCAACAACATCATCGCCCTGACCTTCGTTATCGGTGCCGCCCTGGCGGCCGTGGCGGCTGTATTGCTCAGCATGCAGTATGGCGTGATCAACCCGAACGCCGGATTCCTGGTGGGCCTCAAGGCCTTTACCGCGGCGGTACTGGGTGGCATCGGCAGCATTCCGGGCGCCATGCTCGGTGGTCTGGTGCTGGGGGTGGCCGAAGCATTCGGCGCCGATATATTCGGTGACCAGTACAAGGACGTGGTGGCTTTCGGCCTTCTGGTTCTGGTGTTGTTATTCCGGCCAACCGGCCTGTTGGGGCGCCCGGAGATTGAGAAAGTATGACTAGGAATCTTAAACAAGCGCTGTTCAGCGCCCTGCTGGTCTGGGCCGTGGCCTATCCGGTACTCGGTCTGAAACTGTCCATCGCCGGCATCAACCTCGAAGTACTGGGTGCCAGTACCTCTACGCTGTTCATCATCACCGCCAGCTCGGTGCTGATGTTCCTGCGGGTGCTGTTCGACAAGCAGTGGAGCACCATGATGAAGTCAGCGCCGAAAGGCTCGCTGGTTTCGCCGAAGGTCAGCCACTTCATGACCCTGCCCAGCACCCAACGCTGGATCATCATGGGGTTGATCGTGGTCGCTCTGGTGTGGCCGTTCTTCGGCTCGCGCGGTGCG
This sequence comes from Pseudomonas sp. GM48, assembly GCF_000282335.1. GTDB lineage: Bacteria > Pseudomonadota > Gammaproteobacteria > Pseudomonadales > Pseudomonadaceae > Aquipseudomonas. The sequence continues at coordinate 31,261 of NZ_AKJM01000180.1, read as the reverse complement.
GTGGATATCGCCACGCTGATTCTGATCTATGTACTGCTCGGTCTGGGCCTGAACATCGTGGTCGGTCTGGCGGGGTTGCTCGACCTGGGCTACGTCGGTTTCTACGCGGTGGGCGCCTACAGCTATGCGCTGCTGTCGCACTACTATGGCCTGAGCTTCTGGATCTGCCTGCCAATCGCCGGGTTGATGGCGGCCACCTTCGGTTTCCTGCTGGGTTTCCCGGTACTGCGTTTGCGCGGTGACTACCTGGCGATCGTGACCCTGGGCTTCGGTGAGATCATCCGTCTGTTCCTGCGTAACCTGACGGACCTCACCGGCGGACCTAACGGCATCAGCAACATCCCCAAACCGACGCTGTTCGGCCTGAGCTTCGATAGAACGGCCGCCGAAGGCATGCAGACCTTCCACGAGTACTTCGGCCTGACCTACAACCCCGTCAGCAAGGTGGTTTTCCTCTACCTCGTTGCGTTGTTGCTGGCGCTGTTCGCGCTGTTCGTGATCAACCGCCTGCTGCGCATGCCGATCGGTCGTGCCTGGGAAGCCTTGCGTGAAGACGAAATCGCCTGCCGTGCCCTGGGCCTGAACCCGACCGTGATCAAGCTGTCGGCCTTCACCCTCGGCGCCTGCTTCGCCGGTTTCGCCGGTAGCTTCTTCGCCGCACGTCAGGGTCTGGTGACGCCGGAGTCGTTCACCTTCATCGAGTCGGCCACCATCCTCGCCATCGTGGTGCTGGGCGGCATGGGCTCGCAGTTGGGCGTGGTCCTCGCGGCCGTCGTGATGATCCTGTTGCCCGAGCTGATGCGTGACTTCAGCGAATACCGCATGTTGATGTTCGGCGCCCTGATGGTGCTGATGATGATCTGGCGTCCTCAAGGTCTGCTGCCCATGCAACGTCCTCACATGGAGCTGCGTAAATGAGCCGCGAGATCCTTAAAGTAGAAAATCTGAGCATGCGCTTCGGCGGTTTGCTGGCGGTCAACGGCGTAGCCCTGAGCGTGAAGGAAAAGCAGGTCGTGGCTCTGATCGGCCCCAACGGCGCCGGCAAGACCACCGTGTTCAACTGCCTGACCGGCTTCTACAAGCCGAGCGGCGGCAGCATCCTGCTGGACGGCGAGGCCATCGAGGGCCTGCCCGGCCACAAGATCGCCCTCAAAGGCGTGGTGCGTACTTTCCAGAACGTGCGGCTGTTCAAGGACATGACCGCGGTCGAGAACCTCTTGATCGCACAGCACCGTCACTTGAACACCAACTTCCTGTCCGGTCTGTTCAAGACCCCGTCATTTCGCAGAAGCGAACGCGAGGCCATGGAGTACGCCGAGTACTGGCTGGACAAGGTTCACCTCAAGGAGTTCGCCAACCGTCCGGCCGGCACCCTGGCCTACGGTCAGCAACGTCGCCTGGAAATCGCCCGCTGCATGATGACCCGCCCTCGGATCCTCATGCTCGACGAACCGGCCGCCGGCCTGAACCCGAAGGAAACCGAAGACCTCAAGGCGCTGATCAGTGTGCTGCGTGAAGAACACAACGTCACCGTGCTGCTGATCGAGCACGACATGAAACTGGTCATGAGCATTTCCGACCACATCGTCGTGATCAACCAGGGCACCCCCCTGGCCAACGGTACGCCGGAACAGATCCGCGACAATCCTGAAGTGATCAAAGCCTACCTGGGGGAAGCGTAAATGCTGCAGTTCGAAAACGTTTCCACCTTCTACGGCAAGATCCAGGCCCTGCACAGCGTCAACGTCGAAGTCCGTCAGGGCGAGATCGTGACCCTGATCGGCGCCAACGGTGCCGGCAAGTCGACCCTGCTGATGACGCTCTGCGGTTCGCCGCAGGCCCACAGCGGCAGCATCCGCTACATGGGTGAGGAACTGGTCGGCCAGGACTCCTCGCATATCATGCGCAAGAGCATTGCCGTGGTGCCGGAAGGTCGTCGGGTGTTTTCCCGCCTGACAGTGGAAGAAAACCTCTCCATGGGTGGTTTCTTCACCGACAAGGGCGATTATCAGGAACAGATGGACAAGGTCCTCGGACTTTTCCCGCGCCTGAAAGAACGCTTCAGCCAGCGTGGCGGCACCATGTCCGGCGGCGAACAGCAAATGCTCGCCATCGGCCGTGCGCTGATGAGCAAGCCCAAGCTGTTGCTGCTCGACGAACCTTCCCTGGGCCTGGCACCGATCATCATCCAGCAGATCTTCGACATCATCGAACAGCTGCGCAAGGACGGTGTGACCGTGTTCCTGGTCGAGCAAAACGCCAACCAGGCGCTGAAGATCGCTGACCGCGCCTACGTGCTGGAGAACGGCCGGGTAGTGATGCAAGGCACCGGTGAAGCGCTGCTGACCGACCCGAAAGTGCGCGAAGCGTACCTCGGCGGCTAAGCCTTTGCGGTAAAACAAAAAACGGCCTTTGCAGGCCGTTTTTTTATGCCTGGCACCTTTTCCACAACGTTGAAGATCCCTTGTGGCAGCGGGCTTGCTCGCGAATAGGGAGGGTCAGTCGACATTGTTGTTGTCTGACACGCCGCATTCGCGAGCAAGCCCGCTCCCACAGGTTTTGTGCAATCCATTACAAGCGGTCCAACACCTCCCCACTGCGCTTGAACCACCCGATCAAATAATCCGCCAGCACCTGCGTGCGCTTGGGCAACCCACCCTGATACGGATGCACCAGGTACATCGGCATGCTGCGGGTCTGATAATCGCGCAGGAGCCATCGCAAACGCCCGTCGGCCAGTTCTGTTGGCAAACAGTAGGATGGCAGGCGCGCAATACCGGCGCCGACCAGTGCGGCTTTTTTCAAAAGGTTGTAGTGGTTGCTGGCGAACGGCCCCGACACCCGCACCCGCAATAACTCGTGCTGCTGGTGATACAGCCATTCTTCACGGCCGCTGTAATGGCTATTGAGCAGGCAGCGATGCCCGGCCAGCTCCTGGGGTGTTTGCGGTTCACCGTATTGCTCCAGATAGGCCGGGCTGGCACAGGTCAACTCTTGCCACGCCAGCAGCGGACGCGCCACCAGTCGTTGGTCAATGGCCACGTCCGAGCGAATCGCTAGGTCGAAGCCGTCACGGGACAGCTCGCGATAGCTGTTGTTGAGCTCCAGTTCGATCTGCACCTGAGGGTATTTGGCGGAGAACTCCAGCAACAGGCCATCGAAGAAGGTTTCCCCGAGCGACACCGGAACCGTCATCCGCACCGGACCAGTCATATCGTCCTTCAGACGCGCCAGGGCCTGACGCGCCCGCTCGACTTGCACCACCAGTGCCTGGGCCTGAGGCAACAACGCAGCCCCGGCCGCGGTCAGGCTCAAACGGCGGGTGGTCCGTTGCAACAACACCACAGAAAACTGCGCTTCCAGCTGGCTGATGCGCTTGGACAACTGGCCTTTGCTGCAACCGAGCTGCTGCGCCGCCAGAGTGAAACTTCCCGCTTCGATCAATACGGCGAATGCGGCCAGGTCATCCATCTCGCTCACGGATTGTTTCCATTTGAAAACCAAAGGTTGCCTATTAGTGCGCTTATCCCAAGAAAAAACCACCCTAAACTAAAACCTCGTTCAACCCACACGAGGATCACCCCCATGAAAATTCTTTTGATCGGCGCAAACGGCACCATCGGTTCGGCAGTCGACAAGGAGCTGTCCCAACGCCACGAAATCATCCGCATCGGTCGTACCAGTGGCGACTTTCAGGTGGACATCAGCGACAGCGCCTCGATTCGCAAATTGTTCGAGCAGACCGGAAAATTCGATGCGCTGGTGTGTGCCGCCGGCAACGTGACCTTCGCGCCGCTCAACGAAATGACCGCAGAAAGCTTTGCCCTGGGCCTGAAAGACAAACTGATGGGCCAGGTCAACCTGCTGCTGATCGGCCGCGAATTCGCCAATGACGGCGCCTCGTTCACCCTCACCAGCGGTGTCCTCAGCCACGATCCGATTTACAGCGGTGCCTCGGCAGCGCTGGTCAATGGCGCGCTGGACAGTTTCGTCCGCGCCGCCGCCATCGAGCTGCCACGTGGCCTGCGGGTGAACTCGATCAGCCCCAACGTGCTAGTCGAGGCCATGGGTAAATACGCACCGTACTTCCGCGGCTTCAAGCCGGTTCCTGCGGTAGATGTGGCCTTGGCCTACGCCAAAAGCGTGGAAGGCCTACAAACGGGTCAGACCTTTCACGTTGGCTGAGTCGGTTCAAGCTCAATCAACCAACGTGGGCAATAGGTCTTTGGCGATAGCTTTCGGGATGGACACCCTGAACTGCGCGCCCAAGACCGATTGCACTGTCGCTGTAGAGACCGTCCAACCATTGATCGACAGCGTCAAATTCTGGCCTACCGACTCACGGGTAATGCGCTGCATACGTTCAGTTGCTTCAGGACTGAGCGTGACATTCATTTCAAATCCCGAATGAAGTCTGTCGCTATCCTTCAACAGTAACTCCATGCGGGTGAAGTCGGTTGCCGAAGACAAATTGATCTCGGCAGCGTGACTGCCCGTGGCCCCCGTCATCACCATCAGAAACAACCCGATCTTCCAGCCCATCGCCTTCTTCATCTCCGCCTCCTGTAAAAAAAGCGGCAGCTTACCTTTGGCATCCCGATACTCGGTATCGGAACAATTCACAAGATGTTGCCGGAAATCGCCCTCTGCCGTGCCAGAGACCCACTCCAGTCTTGTGGTGAACGGTCAGCCTGAGTAACGTGGCGGCACTTGTCAGGAGACCCCAAGATGCGTGTTGCCCGTTCCTTAGTCCTCGTTGCCCTGCTTCCGATGTTCGCCGCTTGCCAGTTGTTCGAGGGTGAGCGGCAGAGCGCCTCCCATGTCGGCCAGACACGCATGCAAGGCCAGTTGACCGCGGCTGACGGCAAACTTGTGTTCCAGCCGTGCAACCAGGCAAACCGCTATGTGGTCAACGACACCGGCGGTACCAGCGTTCTGCAACAGGCCGCAAGCCTGGCGGATAAGCAGGGCAAGCTGTTTGCCGACGTGCGCGGGCGGGTTGTGCCCGGCAGCGGCGGTGACGGCCAGCTCGATCTGGAGCAGCTGTACCGCGTCGAACGATCGGGCAGCGCGTGTGACGATCCGAATTTCAAGCAACTGATCCTGCGCGCCGCCGGCCACGCCCCGGAATGGAGCGTGAAAGTCAGCGGTAAAGGCATGGTCATCGACCGCGCCGGTCAGCCTCCCCTCGCCGTGCCCTACGTCGAAGAACAACTGGGCGACGGCCGTTTCAACCTCAGCACCGAAGCCAACAATCAGCACGTCGAGTTGTGGGTCGCACCGCAACGTTGCGTCGATAGCAGCACTGGCAGCATCCAGCACATGAGTGCCGAACTGCGTATCAACGGCCAGGTGCAACGCGGTTGCGGGTATTTCGGCGGATCGCGCGACGACTGATCGTTTAGGCCTCACGGGACTGCGCCATTGCGGCTTATAATCGCCGGCTTCAAACGCCCTGGCGCAGTTGTGCGCCCCGCGAACCGGATCCCGCCATGTTACGAATCACCGAACTCAAGTTGCCGATCGACCATCCCGATGAAGACCTGCGCCCTGCTATCGTGCAGCGCTTAGGGCTTGCCAGCGATGACCTGCTCGATTTCACCTTGTTCAAGCGCAGCTACGATGCGCGAAAAAAGTCCTCCGAGCTGTGCTTCATCTACACCATCGACCTTGAAGTTCGCGATGAGGCGGCGGTGCTGAACAAGTTCGCCGATGACCGTAACGTCAACCTGGCACCGGATGTCAGCTACAAAATGGTCGGCCAGGCGCCGACCGATCCGAGCGCGCGTCCGATCGTGGTCGGCTTCGGCCCGTGCGGGATTTTCGCCGGGCTGCTGCTGGCGCAAATGGGCTTCAAGCCGATCATCCTTGAACGTGGCACCGAAGTGCGCCAGCGCACCAAGGACACCTGGGGCCTGTGGCGCAAAAGCGTGCTCAACCCGGAATCCAACGTGCAATTCGGCGAAGGCGGCGCGGGGACATTCTCCGACGGCAAGCTCTACAGCCAGATCAAGGATCCGAAATTCCTCGGCCGCAAAGTCCTGCACGAGTTCGTCAAGGCCGGTGCACCGGAAGAAATCCTCTATGTCAGCAAGCCGCACATCGGTACGTTCCGCCTGACCGGTGTCGTGGAAAACATGCGTGAGCAGATTCGCGCCCTCGGTGGCGAAGTGCGCTTCCAGCAGCGGGTCACCGACGTGTTGATCGAAGACGGCCAACTGGTCGGCGTCGAACTCAATGGCGGCGAGCAAATCCACTCGAAACACGTGATTCTGGCCCTCGGCCACAGTGCCCGCGACACGTTCCGCATGCTCCACGGCCGTGGCGTGTTCATGGAAGCCAAGCCGTTCTCGGTGGGTTTCCGCATCGAGCACCCGCAGTCGCTGATCGACCGCGCACGCCTGGGCAAGTACGCCGGCCACCCGAAACTGGGCGCCGCCGACTACAAACTGGTGCACCACGCCAAGAACGGCCGGTCGGTCTACAGCTTCTGCATGTGCCCGGGCGGCACCGTGGTGGCGGCGACGTCCGAGCCGAACCGCGTAGTGACCAATGGCATGAGCCAGTACTCGCGTAACGAGCGCAATGCCAACTCCGGGATCGTCGTCGGCATCACCCCGGAAGTCGATTATCCGGGCGGCCCACTGGCCGGTATCGAGTTGCAGGAACGCCTGGAATCCCACGCCTTTGTGCTGGGCGGCAGCAACTACGAAGCCCCGGCGCAACTGGTCGGCGATTTCATCGCGGGCAAACCGTCCACCGAACTGGGCAGTGTCGAGCCGTCCTACAAGCCGGGTGTTGCCCTGGGCGATCTGGCCCTGGCTTTGCCAGCGTTCGCCATCGAAGCCATTCGCGAAGCCTTGCCGGCGTTCGAGAAGCAGATTCGCGGTTACTCGCTGCACGACGCGGTGTTGACCGGGATCGAGACCCGCACCTCCTCGCCGCTGCGTATTACCCGCAATGAGTCGATGCAGAGCCTGAACGTGAAAGGCTTGTTCCCGGCCGGTGAAGGTGCCGGTTATGCGGGCGGGATTCTGTCGGCGGGTGTCGACGGAATTCGCATTGCAGAAGCAGTGGCACGGGACATCCTCGGTCTCGAGGCCTGATACCACTCTAATGTGGGAGCGGGCTTGCCCGCGAAGTCGGTTTCACATCCAACATCTGTGTTGGCTGATTGACCGCTTTCGCGAGCAAGCCCGCTCCCACATTTGATCTTCTCCGTGTCAGATATTGGCGCGCAAAACCGAGTCCGGTAGCGGCTCCCCTCTCTCCACCGTCGCGGCCACCGCAGCCATCGAACCACTCAATTCATACCCTTGGGCCTTGAGCCACTCCGGATCGTAATAGGTCGTGGCGTAACGCTCGCCGCTGTCACACAGAATCGCCACCATCGACCCCGTTTCCCCAGCTGCTTTCATGTGCTGAGCGGCCATCAAGGCGCCGATCAGGTTGGTCCCGCTCGACCCGCCCACATGCCGCCCCAGACGCTCGGCCAGGTAGTGCATGGCCGCCAGTGACAAGGCATCCGGCACCTTGACCATCGCGTCGATCACCTTGGGCAGAAACGACGCTTCCACACGCGGCCGGCCAATGCCTTCGATGCGCGAGCCGTGATCCAGGCGCAGGCTGGCATCGCCGGTCTGGTAGTAATCGAAGAACACCGAACGCTCGGCATCGGCACACAGCACACGGGTGCAATGCTGGCGATAACGCACGTATCGGCCCAACGTGGCCGTGGTGCCGCCAGTGCCTGGGCTGGAAATCAGCCAGCTCGGCTCGGGATGCTGCTCGAAACGCATTTGATGAAAGATCGACTCGGCGATGTTGTTGTTCGCCCGCCAGTCGGTGGCGCGCTCGGCGTAGGTGAATTGGTCGATGAAGTGCCCATCGTGTTCACGCGCCAGACGCTCGGACTCGGCGTAGATCTGGGTCGGATCGTCCACCAGATGGCTTTGGCCACCATAGAAGGCGATTTGCGCGATCTTTTCTTTGGACGTGGTCGCCGGCATCACCGCAATGAACGGCAAGCCCAGCATGCGCGCGAAATACGCTTCGGATATCGCCGTGGAACCACTGGAAGCCTCAATGACCGGCGCACCGGGTTTGAGCCAGCCGTTACACAGCGCATACAGGAACAGCGAGCGGGCCAGGCGGTGCTTGAGGCTGCCTGTGGGGTGGCTGGACTCATCCTTGAAATACAACTCGATGCCCGGGAAACCCGGCAGCGGCAAGGGGATCAAGTGGGTGTCGGCGCTGCGCTGGAAATCCGCTTCGATGATCCGGATCGCTTCGCGGGACCACTGTCGGTTGTCGCTCATGATGGTTTTCTCGTTGAATCGGGCAGGAGTCGGCCTTTTAACAAGGCTCATCCAACAAGCTTAGGAAAAAACCTACATCCAGCACAGGTACAGCTGAGGTTCAATACGCCCGGCAACTGCTAGGCTCAGGTCGCAGCTGACGGATCACTCTGTAACGGTATATAACAAAAAAGAATATAACTTTTGTTTTAACAACTAACAGTACTTGTTAGGGTGTAACACCTTTTGAACTCACAGATGGAGAGCGACCTTGCCTCTGCGTAGCACTTTCACGCGTTTCTTTCAGTTGGAAGCTGCCAGCGGTCTGTTACTGATCGCCGCTGCCGTTCTGGCTCTAATCATCAACAACTCGCCGCTGTCGTGGCTGTACAACGGCCTGCTGGACACCCCAGTGGTGGCCCAGATAGGCGCGCTGAAAATCGCCAAGCCGTTGCTGCTGTGGATCAACGACGGCCTGATGGCGCTGTTTTTCCTGCTGATCGGCCTGGAAGTGAAGCGTGAAGTCCTCGACGGCCAGCTGTCCAAACCGTCGCAAATCGTCCTGCCCGGTGCCGCCGCCATTGGTGGCATGGTGGTGCCGGCGCTGATCTACTGGTACCTCAATCGCGACACGCCACCGGCCCTGAACGGCTGGGCAATCCCGACCGCCACCGACATCGCCTTCGCCCTTGGCGTGCTGGCGCTGCTGGGTAAACGGGTTCCGGTTTCGCTGAAGCTGTTCCTGATGACCCTGGCGATCATCGACGACCTCGGCGCGATCATCATCATTGCGATCTTCTATTCCGGCGCGCTGTCGACCCTGTCCCTCGCGCTGGCCGCGGCCTGTATTGCGGCGCTGATCGGGATGAACCGCCTCGGAGTGGTCAAGCTCGGGCCGTACATGATCATTGGCTTGATCCTCTGGGTCTGCGTCCTCAAGAGCGGTGTCCACGCCACGCTGGCCGGCGTAACCCTGGCTTTCTGCATTCCGCTGCGCACGAAAAATGCCGAGCCTTCGCCATTGCTGACCCTGGAGCACGCCCTGCATCCGTGGGTGGCCTACGGCATCCTGCCACTGTTCGCCTTCGCCAATGCCGGCCTGTCCCTGAGCGGCGTCACCGTTGAAAGCTTCACCCACCACGTCCCCATGGGCATCGCCATCGGGCTGCTGCTGGGCAAAACCGTCGGTGTCTTCGGCCTGACCTGGCTGGCCGTGAAAACCGGTATCGCCGCCCTGCCCCAAGGCGCCAACTGGGGCCAGATACTGGGCGTGGCGATTCTCTGCGGCATCGGGTTCACCATGAGTCTGTTTGTCGGCTCGCTGGCCTTTGAGCCGGGCGTGAGTGATTTCGCCGGGATGGATCGCATGGGCATTTTGACTGGCTCCATCCTGGCCGCGCTGATCGGTTATGCGGTGACGGCGATGGCGAGTCGCAAAAGCACCGCACTGGCCTCCTGAAAAACAGCGACAAATCCTGGCGTCATTCGAGACGCGTCCTACAGCCACACTCAATCACCTTGGTTAACGTCGCGCAGCCCCTTTTAAGGGGCTGCCGATGGACGCGACCAAGGACGAACAGTGGCTGGCACTAAGAATATTCCCCTCATTAAAACCCCGCCGTCGGGTGACGGGCACCACGTCACCTGGCGCCCCATGACGGCCAGCGAACTCGCCACGCGGGAAGCCCGGCAAAAGGCCTACGAGGCCATGCTCGCCAGGCAGCAGGCTTACATGGACCGTCGCGACGTCGCGGCGAAAAAAGTGGAAGTGGCTCGCGCAGGTTGCGTATTCGCCAAGTCCTGCAAACTGCCTGACGCCATCATCGACTACACCAATCCTTCTGGCATGGTGCCGACCGACAGCCTCGGGGATTACGGCGAAATAGCCTGGCTTGGCGGCCGCAACGTCGACGACGACGGTGTGCTGAATCTGCAAAGGATCAGTGGCAGCACAGTTGCGCTAGGCGTTGGCCGCCTGGCCCTGAGCGCTCCGGATCTCGCCGCCCCGGCCATCGGTGCCGTCGGAACTGCGGCTACCGCGACGTTGGCCGGGCTGGTCGCGTTGTTCTGGACACCCAGCCTGGGCGACAGCGCCCTCTATACCGAAGACCAGCTCCGCGCCCTCAAACAAGCCCGCACCCGCGTGCGCCTGCAGGTCGAGCAACAAGCCGACGGCAGCCTCAAGGGTTACGCCTTCTATACCGGGAGGAATCGCGACTGGGAAATGGTCGATGTCGTGCAGCTCACTTCACGCGACAGCCAATACGTCGCCGACCTCGGCGAAGGCATCGAACTGATCTGGACCCCGGCCGAAGACGGCTCCGACACCCTCGGCATCCCCGCCCTGCAAGCCGCCCCGCAAGCACCGCATATCTGGGTTTATCCACCGACGAAACAGGCTGACAGCATCATCGTCGATCCGGTTTATCCGCCGGATTACAAGGATTTCATTCTGGTGTTTCCGGTGGGGTCAGGAGTTAGGCCGGTTTATATTGTGGTGAGTGTTTCTGACCACAAATACCATCCCGCGCCGACAGGGCTTGCCGCATTTCCTAATGCGACTAAAGCTCCTCGTAAAACGGCAGTTAAAGGCGGCGGTGGTCTCAGGCGACGCTGGAAAACTCCAAAAGGATTAATTTTTGAATGGGACTCGCAGCACGGAACGGTCGAAATGTATGACAACCGTGGCCGTCATATCGGTGAATTTAATCCGACAACGGGCGAGCAAACCAAACCTGCAGATAGCACCAGGAAAGTAGAACCATGATCTACATAATTGAAGCCTTCGATAGAGAAAGCGAATTCCTCGTATTCGAAGAAAAGTTACCGAACGGGTGCGACCAAGAGCTGAAAACAATTATGGGGTGGACGTCGGACCAACAGGGGTGGGAAGGATACGACCTGACATCCGAACAGCTTGAGGCTCTGGAAAGAATACTGGGAAAGAAAATTCATAATCCAGCGTTGATATTTCAGCTCAGTTGCAACGTTTAGATGCTAAAGCATTCGACCACCTGCTTCAGAACGTAAAAACCCCGACCAGTCACCTGATCGGGGTTTTCTTTTACCCAACTTTCCGCTTAGTGCGAAACGCGGCTGGTGCCATTCACACTGGCGATGCGCACACGCTCGCCAACACGGAACACTTCGTTTGGCTGAACTTCCTGGACGTAGGCGCGCATGCTGCCATCGTCTTCGCGCACGGTGATTTCCACGCCCTGGGTGCGGGTCAGGCCTTCTTCAGCGGCCGAACCGAGCAGACCGCCGGCCACAGCACCGATGACGGCAGCAACGACGCTGCCTTTGCCGCCACCAATGGAGCTGCCGCCAACGCCGCCGACCACTGCGCCTGCAGCGCCGCCGATCGGGGTTTTGGTGCCTTCGATTTTCACCGGGCGCAATGCTTCGATGGTGCCCATGCGAACGGTCTGCACGCGACGCGCCTCGTCACGGGAGTAGGAGTCACCGGTCAGGCTCGATTGGCAACCAGTGAGCAACATCGCCATCGTGGAAAAGGAAGCAACCAGCAGAACAGACTTACGCATAGCATCAACTCCAAAAAAACAGATGTTCATTAAACTCCGCAGCTTGACGCCTGTCACGGCACCGCACGGGTAAAATTGGTTTGATTCAGGCTCCGTTAAGGCGCCTCCACGAACTCACACAGTAGCGGCAAAATCGGAAAACCGCCCCACTGGCCAAGGATTCTCATGGACTACTTTATCATCGTCGTCACGACTGTTGCCGGTTTGTATTTCCACGGGTGGCTATACGTACGGATCAAACGCTGGATGGATCGTGACCTGGCGCTAGCGCTGGCCGGCAAAGACGAGCAGAAAAAAGCCTTCATGCTCGAACAATTGGCGAGTGCTCAGGCGCAGAAGATCAAGCGTCGAGACTTGCCGAAGTGGCTGGAGGCCGCTGCGGCAGGTTATCCCGGTCGCTAGACGGCTCAGGGTGCCAGACGTTCAAGAGTCCAGTCGGCGCCCTGCCGACGGTAATTGAGGCGGTCATGCAGACGGCTTGGGCGGCCCTGCCAGAATTCGATGCGTTCCGGCAGCAAGCGATAACCGCCCCAGTGTTCGGGGCAGTGCGGCTGGGTGTCGCTGAAACGTTGCTCGGTGTCCTTGAGCAGCGTTTCGAGCTCGCCACGATCGGCGATTACGCGGCTCTGCGGCGATGCCCAGGCGCCGAGGCGACTGCCCAGCGGACGGACCTGAAAATAGGCGTCAGACTCCTCAGGCGTCACCTTCACCACCCGCCCTTCGATACGCACCTGGCGCTCCAGCGCCGGCCAGAAAAACGTCATGGCCGCGAACGGATTCACGGCCAGATGCTGCCCCTTGGCGCTTTCGTAGTTGGTGAAAAAGGTGAAGCCCTGTTCGTCCAGGCCCTTGAGCAACAGAATGCGACAGTGTGGTCGACCGTCCTGATCAACGGTGGCCAAGGTCATGGCGTTGGCTTCCACGGGTACCTGTTCGGTTTTCACCGCGTCGGCGAACCACTGGTGGAACAGCGCAAACGGCTCGGCCGGTGCTTGTGCCTCGGTCAGGCCATCACGGGTGTAGTCACGACGCATATCAGCCAGGCCCTGGGTCATGGCGCATTCCTTTTGGTTAACGAATCACTGCTTAGCAGTATCGGTGGCGACGACCTTCTTGTCAGCCGCGGCGGCTTTGGCTGGCACGGTCTTCTTTGCCGGCGTTGCGGTTTTCGCTGGTGTTTTCTTGGCCGGTGCTTTTTTCGCTGGCGCTTTTTTCGTGGTCGGGACGGTCGCTTTTTTAGCGGCCGGGGCCGGTGTAACAGGCTTGGCGACCGGTTTGATGTCAGAGGCAGCGACCATGGTCACAGGGGCTGGCGCCGGCATGTTGTACTTGCTCAGCAGCGCGACCATGGTGTTTTGCGGGGTCACCAGCAGTTCCACGCGGCGGTTCAACGCACGCCCTTGCGCGCTGTCGTTGGCGGCACGCGGTGCATCACCACCCAAGCCACGCAGCATCAAGCGATCACGCTGCAAACCACTGAGACGGAAAATCGCCGCGACGGCCTGGGCACGCTCCTGGCTCAGTTTGACGTTGGCAGGAGCCGCGCCGGACGTATCGCTGTGGCCGAGGATCAAGACAGCAGTCTTTGGATCGGCTTCAAGGATTTTGGCAACCCGGGTAAACGGTCCGAGTGTGACCGGCAGCAGCATGGCCGGACGATCCGGGTTGAACGAGCCTTCGACCGGCGCGGTCACCACCAGTACGTTTTCGCGGCGCTCGAGCTGCATGTTGCTGCCCTTGACCGCCTCGCGCAGACGCGGTTCGTAGTCGTCAAGCCAGGCCTGGGTAACTTTCGGATCTGGCATAGGCACGGCCTTGGCGGCGCTCTGTTCGCTACCGCCGAACGGCCAGTACCACTTGCTACCGCTATCGGTTCCGGACTTGGCCACCGCAACGGGTTTGACTTCAGGTTTCACCTCCGGCTTGACCGCGGGTTTGCCGGCGCTGTCGTCGGAACTGAACGGCCAGTACCAGTGGCTGCTGCTTTCAGTCTTGGCTACGGGGGCTGTCGCGTCCTTCTGTGGAGTCTGTGCGCAACCGGTAATAGCGAAGCACAGGGCCAAGGCGAGGGTTTTATTGGATGACATTGGATATCCACAAAAATGAAGTCAAAAAAATCAGGCCACATCGGCTAATGCTGTTCACTTAAGGACGAACACTGAATCTGTGGCGAGGGAGCTTGCTCCCGCTGGACTGCGCAGCAGTCCCATTTTCAGGGTCGCTTCGCGCCCCAGCGGGAGCAAGCTCCCTCGCCACAGGTTGCTTATTGTTCGTTCTATCTCTTAACTGATCGGCATTAGCCCCATCGGCCCGTATAAACAGACGCTTTGAAACTCAAAAGGCTATCGGGTTCCAGCCCTGGAACCCGATAGCCGCTTTTACAGACAAGTGGCCAGAACCCGCACCAGCTTTTGCGCGCGCGGGTCCATCAAGACGTAAGGTCCCAGGGTATTTGTCACAAATCCGAAGGCCACATCGTGCTCCGGGTCGGCAAAACCAATGGAGCCGCCGGCACCCGGATGGCCAAACGCCCGCGAGCCAAGGCCGAAGGTGGCGTTGGCAACGTCCGGTTGGTCGAGCATGCAACCCAGGCCGAAACGGGTCCGGGTCAGTAAAGTCTTGTCCTCGCCGAGGCTGTGCTCGCGAGTCAACTCATCGAGCATTTCGCTTTCCAGCAGGCTGCCGTCGAGCAGGCCGGCGTAGAAACCGGCCAGGCTGCGGGCATTGCCATGGCCATTGGCGGCCGGCTGCTGCATGCGTCGCCACTCGGGTTTGTTGGTGCTGGTCATGATCGACGGCGGGTTGGTGAACGCCCGGGTCGTCATGGCCGTTGGCTCACGCATGGTCACTTGCAGCAGGCGCTGGGCGGCAGCATCACCGACATTGCCCTTGCCCCGGGCGATGTGGGCCACGCGATAGAACTCTTCATCGGCCAGGCCGACATGGAAATCCAGGCCCAACGGTTTGGCGACCCGCGCCACGATGGATTCACCCGGCCCACGACCATCGGCACGGCGCAGCAATTCACCGACCAGCCAGCCATAAGTGATCGCCGCGTAACCGTGGCCTTCGCCAGGCGTCCACCACGGCGTTTCGGCGGCCAGGGCGTCGACCATGGTTTGCCAGTCGTAAAGGGCTTCGGGGGCCAGTAACTCGCGCAATGCCGGAAGACCGGCCTGATGGCAGAGCAATTGTCGCAGGGTGACGGACTCTTTGCCGGCGGCGGCGAATTCGGGCCAGTAGCGCGCAACCGGGGCATCCAGTTGCAGCTTGCCTTCGGCCACCAGTTGCAGCGCGGTGACCGCGGTAAAGGTCTTGGTGCAGGAGAACAGGTTGGCAATGGTGTCGCTGTGCCAGGCCTCGGCCCCGTCCTTGTCGGCAGTGCCGGCCCACAGATCGACGACGGTTTCGCCACCGACCTGAATGCACAACGCTGCGCCACGCTCCTGGGGATCGTCGAACAGTGCTGCGAACGCCTCTCGCACCGCTTCGAACTTAAGCTCGTAATGACCCTGAATCTGCACCCGCAACTCCCCGGATTAACGCTCTACAAAGTGGCGGGCATTGTTCCAGCCCTTGAGGGTTTTGGGAACAGGGTTGGGCCAGGCGGTTGTGGCGAGGGGGCTTGCCCCCGTTGGAGCGCGCAGCGCTCCCAAACTATTCGGCCATTGCCGAGATTTTGGGGTTGCTACGCAACCCAACGGGGGCAAGCCCCCTCGCCACAGGGTTTCAGCGATTAATGGCCTTTCCCGGAATGCCCACCAGCGCCCTTCCCCGGTCCCTTGCCAGCCTCGGCTTTCCTGCCGCCCTCGGCATCGTGGCTGGCTTTGTCGGCGGCGGCCGCAGCCTTCTCGGCTTCTTTGGCCAATTGCTCGACCGTCGCCAGATTGCTCTTGCGCACGCTGTCGACAAAGCCCTGGAACGGCAGATCAGTGATGCCCACCAACCCGAAGTGACCGTTTTCACCGTCAAGCAGGCGCCCGGTGACCGGTTGATCGAGGTACTGGAACCAATGCACACCAACAATCGACGGCTCGCTCAATGCCTGCTTGAGGAAGTTTGAATACGCCGGACCACGCTCCTCCTCCTTCGCCAATGGCGTGACGCCGCCCCAGAACGGGCCACGATCAGCCGAGCCGAAATTGAATTCGGTGATCAGCACCGGTTTGTCGAGACTGCGCAGCCTGGCGAAGTCGTAACCATCCTGGGGTTGCAGGGTGTACATGTTGAAGCTCAACACGTCGCAATACTGGGCGCAGGACTCCACGGCTTCCGGCGTGCTGATGGCGAAACGGCCGCCGAGCAGCATCTGGTTCGGCGCGTGCCATTTGAGTGAGTCGGAGATGGTCTTGAAATAAGTGTCGGCAAAGACCTTCTGGAAGTATTTGAAGTCGGCTTCGATTTCCGGATGCTCGGCGCTTGGCAACGGCGGCACGAACCCTGGGTCTTCCATCAACTCCCAGGCCGGCAGATCAATGCCCCAGGCTTTCGACAGGCCTGCCTGGTTGCGGTACTTGTCGCGCAGTTGCTTGAGGAACGCACGTTTGGCCGGCACGTCGGTGGTCATTTTCAAAGTGCCATAGGCCAGGGCATAACGGGCTTTCGGGTCATCGCCGGGACCGGCCCAGGCCAGTTCGTTGTCGGCGTAATAACCGATCAGCCACGGATCGTCGCGATGATCGCGGGCGGCAATGGCCACGGCACGTTCGGTGGCCATGGCAAAACGCGGGTCGAACGGGTCGGGCATGCCACCCCACCAGTCGGCACCGGTGCTGATGCTGGCGTAGTCACCGACGATCGATAGCGGCAAGGTGTACGGCACGCGATCAGCATTGCCCAGTACGGGTGCGCTCCAATTGCCAATGGTGTTGAAGCCCCAGGCCTGCAAGCGGTCAAGGGTGTGACTGGCCCAGCGCTGCTCGTCGAACAGCGCCTTGCACGGTTCGGCAGATTTTGGCTCAACGGCTATCGCTACCGTCGCTTCGGTCTTGGCCGCTTCGGCGACGCCGGACTCGGCAGTCGAAGGAACCGGGGGTTGCTCCGCCGCCTTGGCCGCCGTCGCCTCAACCGCATCTGCCTTGGCTGCTGCGGCGACACCAGCCTTGGTATCGCTGCCCTTCGCGCACGGATCGCCATACAGTCGCTGCAAGTTGGCACCGTAGAAGTCATACCAGCGCCCGGCATTGTAGCCGCGCCCTTGATCGGCACCGTTGCCGCCACGGTTGTCGCCTTCGCCGTAGTGGCTGGCGAGTGCTTCGTCAGCCTTGGGCAGGGATTCGAACATCCACTCGCGGCCGGCAACGTAGGTCTGGTTGACATCCGGGGCCACGGTATTGACCCCGAGGGAATAGAACGGGTGCCCTTCCGGCGTCACCAGATACCAGCGACCATCGCGTTTCTCGGTGCGGAAAAAGCCGCTGGCTTTGAATGACGGGCCTTTGCTCAAACCACCGAATTTATCCAGGGAGGACTTTTCGCGCTCGGCCAGCCAGGTTTTCAGTTGCTGCTGCTCCTTGCCAGCGGCACCTTTAAGTTGTTCGTCGCTGCTGACTTTTTCCGGCCATTTGGCCCGGGTCGACTGGCCATATGCATCCACCAGCCCGCCATACACGGCTTGGGTGATCGACTCGCCGTCCTGCACACCAAAGCGCTCCAGCAGGATGCTTTGCGCGGCTTTCGGCTGGTCCATCGACAAAGTCACGGACACCACCTGGCTGCGATCCAGCTCACCGGCGCTACTGGCCAGCAACACACGTTGCCCCTCGACAGTCATCGGCATCGGCGGGCCAGCCTTCATGCCCTGGCTCAGCGGTGATGTCGCTTGCAAAGGCACCAACAGGGTTTGCGCAGGCCCCGCCGGCAGATCGACGCGGCTGACCAGTGTCTTGCCGTCGTTGCTCTGGATGGTTACGTACAGGGTCAAGGCCCAGTTCATCGCGCTCTGGATCCGCAGGCTCATGACGCCCGACTGCGACCAGTCCCAGGCACCGGTTTGCGGGGTCAGGCGCAAAGTCGGCCGGGCGACCGGGTTGAACGTCACCCGGCGCAGCACTTCACCTTCAGGGGTTTGCTCGGCGTTGGACTGCGGCAGGCTGGCGTCCTGAGTCGCCACCTGAACCACGTCGGCGGGGCGCACAAAGTTGAACAGCGTCTGCTGGCTGGCAGGAGCGGCCAACAGCGGTGTTGCGAACAACAGGGCAAAAACGGCAGGCAACGAACGGCAAATCATGAGAACGAAAATCTCCCTAACGACCTTCAATGGGCCAGTGGAAAAGCGATGGCAGAGAGATAGACAACGCGGTGGGCAAAACTGCCCACCGGTGCTTCAGGAAATTTCTCGACGGAACGGCGGCAACGCATTGAGGATGGCTTTGCCATAGCGCTGGGTCACCAGGCGCCGGTCGAGCAAGGTAATGGTGCCGCGGTCTTCTTCGGTGCGCAGCAAGCGCCCGCAGGCCTGGACCAGCTTCAGCGAGGCGTCCGGTACGGAGATTTCCATGAACGGATTGCCGCCCCGGGCTTCGATCCATTCCGCCAGCGCCGCTTCGACGGGATCATCGGGCACCGAGAACGGAATCTTGGCAATGACCACGTGCTCGCAATAGGCACCGGGTAAGTCGACCCCTTCGGCGAAGCTCGCCAGGCCGAACAGTACGCTGGAATCCCCGCCATCGACCCGCGCCTTGTGTTTGTTCAGGGTTTCCTGTTTCGACAGGTTGCCTTGTATGAACACTTGCTTGCGCCAGTCGCGGTCGAGGCCGTCGAACACGTCCTGCATCTGTTTACGCGAGGAGAACAGCACCAGCGTGCCCCGCGAGCCTTCGACCAGTTCCGGCAGATCACGAATGATCGCGGCGGTATGCGCGGCTGCATCACGCGGGTCGGCGTTCAGGTTCGGTACTCGCAGCACACCGGCGTCGGCATGATGGAACGGACTTGGCACCACCGCCGTCACGGCTTTTTTCGGCAGGCCGGCGCGCATGCGGAAGCGATCGAAGGTGCCGAGGGCCGTCAAGGTCGCCGACGTCACCAGGCAGCCATACGCCACGTTCCACAGGTTGCGGCGAAGCATTTCCGCCGCGAGGATCGGGCTCGCGTTAACTTCGATGTCGAACAGCGAACCGCTTTCGGCCAGGGTCAGCCAGCGGGCCATGGGTGGGTTGTCTTCCGGGTCTTCGACAGTGAAGGCGGTCCATAGCTCCCAGTTGCCCGAAGAACGCGACAACAGGCTGCCGAACAGCGGGTACCACTCTTCAGCCTGATTGCTGGCGATGCCAATGTTGACCTCGCCGTCCATGCCTTCCTTGAGCAACTCGGTCAGACGGGTGAACAAGTCGGTCAGCCGTGCGAAGCCTTTCTTCAGTTCGATGCCCATTTCACGCATGTGCTCGGGAATCACCCCGCCGACGAATCGGTGGCGCGGGCGCTCGCGGCCTTCAACGTCTTCGCCGGGTTTGAAATCGGCAATCTGCTCGCAGGCGGTGAACATGAACTGCTGCTGGGTCTTGATCTCCCGCGCCAGCTCCGGCACCTGCTCGATCAACTTGCCCAGATCGCCCGGCAACGGGTGCTGGGCCAGCAGTTTGGTGAGGTTCTTGGCGGTGGTTTCCAGCCAGTCGGCGGTGGAGCGCAGGCGCGTGTAATGGGCGAAGTGGCCGATGGCCTTGTCCGGCAGGTGATGGCCTTCGTCGAACACGTAGATGGTGTCGCGCGGGTCCGGCAATACCGCGCCACCACCCAGGGCCAGGTCAGCCAGGACCATGTCGTGGTTGGTGACGATCACGTCGACCTTGCCCATGCCTTCGCGGGCCTTGTAGAAGGCGCACTGGCCAAAATTCGGGCAATGACGGTTGGTGCACTGGCTGTGATCGGTGGTCAGGCGCGCCCAGTCGGCGTCTTCCAGTGCGGTGGACCAACTGTCGCGATCGCCGTCCCACTTATTGCCGGCGAGTTTTTCGATCATGCTGGTGAACAGCTTCTGGCTGGCCTCGTCGACCTCGATCTTGAAACCTTCTTCTTCGAACAGCTGCGCGGTGGCCGTTTGCGCGTGGCCTTCCTGGAGCAGCATGTCGAGCTTGGACAGGCACATGTAGCGCCCGCGTCCCTTGGCCAGGGCGAAGCTGAAATTCAGCCCGCTGTTGCGCATCAGGTCAGGCAAGTCCTTGTAGACGATCTGCTCTTGCAGGGCCACGGTGGCCGTGGCGATCACCAGGCGTTTGCCAGCGGCCTTCGCCGTGGGGATCGCCGCCAGGCTGTAGGCCACGGTCTTGCCGGTACCGGTGCCGGCTTCCACCGCGACAATCGCGGGGTCGCCACTGCGCCGGCCTTCGTCGTCGGTGTCGATGTCACCCAGGACCTTGGCCACTTCGGCGATCATCAGGCGTTGGCCATAACGCGGCTTGAGGCTCTTGGCTTCGAGAAAACGCGAGTAGGCGCCCTGGATCGTGGTTTTGAGTTCGGTGCTGATCATGGATTGTCGGGCGCAAAAAACGCTGGATAAATTTTCAGTGGTTCGGATCGCCGCTATCATACCCCGCTAATTAATCCCGCGCAGAACGGAGTACCCCAATGACACCTTTTAGCCTCATTTATAGCCTGCATCTGCTGGCCGCCCTGGTCTGGGTCGGCGGCATGTTTTTCGCCTGGATGGTCTTGCGTCCCGCGGCGATCACGGCACTGGAGGGCCCTGCCCGGCTGAAGTTGTGGGTAGAAGTGTTTCAAGGTTTTTTCCGCTGGGTCTGGGTGGCGGTGGTGTTGTTGCCGGTCAGCGGTGTGGTCATGCTGAATCTGCACTTCACCGGTTTTGAAAACGCACCGCGCTATGTGCAGGTGATGATGGGGTTGTATGTGGTGATGACCGCGCTGTTTATCCGCATTCACGCGTTGATGCTGCCGGAACTGCGCACAGCCGTGACGGAGCAGAATTGGCCGGCCGGAGCAGCGGTACTGGGGCGGATTCGCCGATTGGTGGGGATCAATCTGTTGGTGGGGTTGGCTGTGGTGGCGATTGCGGCGATTCGGCCGATGTTTTAAATCTACAGCGCTTTTGTGGCGAGGGGGCTTGCCCCCGTTCGGCTGCGAAGCAGTCGTAAAACCAGACACCGCTAACCTTCAGCAGTATTGCGATTATCGGAATTGGGGCCGCTTCGCGGCCCAACGGGGGCAAGCCCCCTCGCCACAGGGATCTCGGTGTTGCTTACATCCGCTGCACAGTCACCGAACCCGCCGCGCCTTCTGGCCCAGGCTGACCATCAGCCCCGGGACGCCCGCTCTTGCCGCCATCGGCCTTGTAAATCAAACAGCCCTTGGCCTTTCCACCCGCGCCCGGTTTACCGCCAGGACCGGCCACGCCGCCGGCACCGCCGGCCACCTGAACCTTGATCCGGTCTGTCGGAAAGTCATGCGGCACCGCCAGTTTGACCAGCGCCCCCGGTGCCCCCGGCTGACCATCACTGCCATCACTGCCATCGGCACCGCGACCCGCCTGCCCCCAAGTGCAGCCCGGCTCCTGGCCGTTAGCCCCATCAAGACCAACGAACCCCGGTGCGCCCGCACCACCGCGAGCATCTACGATCAATTGCGCTGCGTTCAGTGCCTTGATCTGTAAATCAAGGTTGCGTCCGGATCGGGCAGCCTTCTGGTAAGTGCCCGGCGCGCCACGCGCAGTTATCTGGCTGCCTTCGGACAAATCGGCTCGATGAACCTTCAGTGCCAGCGCCTGTTCGCCGGGCACGATGGCGATGCGGGCTTCACGCCCCAGGTGCAATTCACCCACGGTGACTTCGGTCACGTTCGAGGGAATCAGCAAGGTGCCGTAATCGGCCACTTCCAGGCGTTCCAGTTGCAGGGTGCTGGCGGTGTTGGGCAAGCGCATCAGCGAGTTGGGTTCGACACTCACCACCTGTGCGCTGGCCAATGGGCTGATGAGTGCGGCGAGCAGGCAGAGTTTACGCATGGGAAGCCTTCGAAGCGGTGGGGGCAGGAATGGTTTGCAGGTGGAAAACGCCGAACATGACGATCTTCAGGCGATCAAGCCAGGGATGGGCGCGCCCTCGCAGGCTGCGATAGCACAGCAGCGCCTCCAGTAGATGGATGAACCCCAACAGGCCGCCGGCCAGATTGACCAACAGGTGCAGCGGAAAGACGAACGGCGTGAGCAGATTGACCAGCACCACCGACCAGAACAGCAGGGTCAGCAACCGCCCCAGCCCCCATAAGACTTTCATACGCTCCCCCGATGAGAATTATTGTTTGCGCGCACAGTAACGGCTTCCACGCGGGATAAGCCAGAGGGCAATGGAAAAATCTTCATGAAGGCCGCCGAACGGCCGTCACAGCGCTCACAACTGTCGCCCGACGGCTCTATCTCTTGGCTCAGCGGTTTATATGCAGGTCCACGCGACGGTTTTTCGCACGGCCTGCTTCTGTTTCGTTGTCGGCAATCGGCTGACTCTCGCCCTTGCCTTCGCTGGTGACCTTGTTCGGCGCCACACCCTGGCTCAACAGGTATTCCGCTACGCTGCTGGCACGCCGTTCCGACAGGGCCTGGTTATAGGCATCCGCACCGACGCTATCGGTATGGCCGACCACCTTGATGCTGACCACATCGGCATCTTCGAACTTGCTCATCAACGCATCCAGTTGACTCTTGGCCGTCGGGGTCAGGTCGGATTGATTGAAGGCAAACAGCACGTCATCGCTCAGGGTGATGACTTCGGACTGCGCGGGCTCGGACTTGACGCTGTCCGGATACTGCTGCATCGGGCAACCGCGGTGATCGACCGGGGTATTGGCAGGTGTGTCAGGGCAACGGTCACGCCGGTCGAAAACGCCATCGCCGTCTTCGTCGCCATCCTGGGCATAGCAGATCAAGCCACCGGACAAGATACCCAGCGCGGCCCCACCCGCGGCCCAACCGCCACTTTCGATTGCGCCCAGTCCACCACCGACGAGGCCGCCGATGAGACTGCAAATTGGCCAGTTTTGTTGATTGAGGGGGGCAGTGCCGTCGCTGTGAGTCGCGCAGCCGGTCAAGAGGCTGCCAAGTAGTAGAACCGGCAAGACGCTCCTTGTGAGAACTATCATGTTGAAAGCTCCTGTGTAACCGGCCAATACCGGTTACACAGGAGTAAAGACCCGCATCCGCGACTGCACAAGGCGCGGATGCGAGGGGGACTTAACGCTGGATCTTGATTTCCGTACGACGGTTCTGTGCACGACCGTCAGCAGTTTTGTTGTCCGCAACCGGCTGGCTTTCACCGGCACCGACAACCGACACGAAGTTGCTGCGAGGCACGCCTTGCTCGATGAGGTACTCAACCACCGAGTGCGCACGTTTATCTGACAGTTTCTGATTGTAGGTGTCGCTGCCCACGCTGTCGGTATGGCCGGTTACGGTCAGTTGAGCGGTCGGGGCTTCGGCTTTCAAGCGAGTGGCAATCTTGTCGAGTACCAGTTTGTCGGAGGAGGTAAGCGTGGCCTTGTCAAACTGGAAGTGAACATCGCGGATGACGATGGTTTCTTCCTTGACCACAACCGCTTCTTCGACCACAGGTGCTGGTGGTGGGCAACCGTTGGCATCGACATGAACGCCTTTAGGTGTGCCCGGGCACTTGTCGCGACTATCCGGTACACCATCGCCGTCTTCGTCGCCATCACCATGAACCCAGCAATACGCCGCTGCCGTACCGCCAACGAGCAGAGCGCCATACCCTGCCCAAGCCGAGCTTTCGGTCGCACCGAGGCCCGCTCCCACGACACCACCGACCGCCGCACAGGTCGGCCAGTCGGTTTTCTGCAAACCTGCGCAACCAGTCAAGACACTGGTTAGCAGAACCAAAGGTAATGCTGTCCGAACTATGCTCATCTAGTTTTCTCCTGAAGGATCGGCTTGGAACCGATGCAGGTAGTAAAGACCCGAGTTTTAATCTCCGCCAGCAATAGGCCATGCTGTTTATTCACGCATTAACGACGGGTTGGCATCTTTACCGCCAAGCCGCTCTAGGCCAGAGCGTTCGGGCAGGCTAGTCTTGGCGGATCTGATTGAGGATCTTTGATGATTGCAGGTATTTCTTCACGCACGCCGCAGCAGGCACTGGCCGCGTTACTTGACCGATATGCCCCCGCGCGCCTGTTGTTGATCGGCGCCAGCGAGTTCCCGGCGCTGGAGGCTTTCAAACTCGCTCACCCGGACAGCAGCGTCGCTTTCGCCGCCCCCGGCCCATTGCCCGCCGAGTTGGCGGCCTGCCGATTCGACCTGGCCCTGGTGGTCGATTGCCTGGAGCATTTGCCCAAGCGCGACGGCCTGAACCTGCTGGGCGGCATCCGCAACCTCAACGCCAGCCGCATCGCGGTGCTGGCAGATCTGCCGGCCTGTGGCTGGCAAGAGACGGATTTTTTTTCCCTGGCCCTGCAAGCCAGCGAGCGCTTTCAACGCGATGAGCAGGTCTTGACCCTGTTCACCTACGATCTGCTTGAATACAAACAAGTCCCCGACTGGCTCAACTCGCGCTTCTGGGCCAATCCGGAAAACTTCGGGAAATACTGGTGGTAATGCAATGAGTACATCCATTTGCCCTTGCGGCAGCGGCACTCTGCTCGATGCCTGTTGCGGTCATTACCATGCCGGGCACCCGGCGCCATGCGCCGAAGCCTTGATGCGCTCGCGCTACAGCGCCTATGTGCTGGGATTGGTCGATTATCTGGTGGCTACGACCCTGCCCGCACAACAGGCCGGCCTCGACCGTCAATCGATCAGCGACTGGAGCGCGCAAAGTACGTGGCTGGGCCTTGAGGTGGAAAGCTCCGAAGTGCTGGGCGGCCAGCCTGAACATGCCTTCGTGACTTTCACCGCGCGCTGGCACGACAGCAATGGCGAGCACAGCCACCGCGAGCGTTCGTCGTTTGTGCAAAACACCGGTCGCTGGTATTTCATCGACCCGACCGTGCCGCTCAAACTCGGGCGCAATGACGCCTGCCCGTGCGCCAGCGGGCAGAAATTCAAGAAATGTTGCGCGGGGTATTTCAGCAGTTAGGAGATGGAATGGCTGTCCACCAAGCCAGGGCGCCGAAGGCTGCGATCTTTTGGGTCTAGACTGGGGCTCAAGGGAGAAACACCACGATGATCATCCGCCGCAGCGCACTCTATTTGCTCACATTGTTCCTGGCACTCGGACTCGGTGGCTGCGCGTCGTGGTTCGACGACGACTTGCCGGACCCCGAGGTCCATCTGGTGAAAGTCGAGGTGGTCCGCGCCAAAATGCTGGAACAGAAATTCCTCCTGCACTTTCGTATCGACAACCCCAACGACAGTGACCTGACGGTGCGCAGTCTGGAGTACCGCGTTCACTTGGGTGACATTCTGCTGGCCGAAGGCGAGTACGAACACTGGTTCACCATCGGCCCCAGGCACAGCACCTACTTCAAGGTGCCGATCCGCACCAACTTGTGGTCCAAGGTACGGGATCTGGCCAAACTGCTGAAAAAATCCGATCAACCCATTCCCTATCGTCTGGAAGGTGAACTGGAAACCGGTATATTCATCACCCACTACGTGCACCTGGCGCGCAATGGCGTGATAATCGCCGCCGATTTAATTCCGGAGCAACACCGATGACCCAGCAACCCCACGTCCACGGTCCTGATTGCAACCACGATCATGACCATCACCACCATGATCACGACCACGGCCATGTCCACGGTCCGAACTGCGGCCACGCTCACCAGGAACCGGTGCGCAACGCCCTGAAAGACGTCGGCCGCAACGATCCTTGCCCATGCGGCAACGGCAAGAAATTCAAGAAGTGCCACGGCGCCTGATGCTTCGGGCGGACATTGATTTCGCCTGTTGAAACGCCATCGCGAGCAAGCTCGCTCCCACATTATTACGGTGAACACATTTCCCCTGTGGGAGCGGGCTTGCTCGCGAAGACGGTGTGTCAGTAAACAGAGATGCCGGATTTCAGTCCGCTTTCGCGAGCAAGCCCGCTCCCACAGTTTTTTCAGTCAGCCGAGAAAATTGTTGCGCTACTCGTGACCGTCGCATACTCGCCGTGCAAATTCCCCAGCGACATCGCATGCACCTCTTCAGCTGTATGGGCATGGCCGAAAAAATCAGCCTTGTCGAAGGTAAAGCACGCATCCTCGGCCACCCACGTATCAAACCCCAGATTGCCCGCGGTACGCGCCGTGGATTCCACCGAGTTGTGGGTCGCGACGCCCACGATGATCAACTGCCCGATCCCCGCCTCGTGCAACTGCGCCTCCAGCCCCGTTGAACAAAACGCATCCGGCACCTGTTTCTGGATCAAGCGTTCACCGGCCATGGGTTGAAACCGCTGCTGAAACTCCACCCCCGACTGCTGCGGCCAGAACACTGAGTCCACTGAGCGAGACAGATGCTGCACATGGATCACCGGCCGGGCGGTGCGCCGCCAATGGCCGAGCAATTCCAGCATGCGCTCTTCGGCCTGAGGATTATTCCGCCGGCCGAGTCTGGGATGCAGGATGCCTTTTTGTTGATCGATGATGATCAGTGCCGCGTTTGCCTTGAGCTCCATGCCCGTTGTTCTCCAGAATTGTTGTCGGTGTTGCACTTCAGCATCACCCATTGCGACTGGCAAGGCTGCGATCTTTTCGGTTTATCAGACAAATCCTGAAATAACCTTGTACCCCGCTTGCGCGGCCACCTCCCGCTCACTAACGTAGCGCCTTTATTGCGCGCCGCCGCCTCTACCCCCGCAGGAGCTTTGCCATGGCCTCGCCAGCCCTTACTCATTTTCTACCCCGGTTCGGCGTTGCCGCAGCAGTGGCCGGTGTCTTGAGCCTGACCGGTTGTCAGAACTTCAACGCCCAGGACACCCTCCCGCCGACCTCCGGCGTACAACCGCTCAAGGGCCTGGCGCAGAACGTTTCGGTGCGTCGCAATGCCATGGGCATGCCGCTGATCGAAAGCAACAGCTTCCACGACGCACTGTTCACCCTCGGTTACGTACATGCCAGCGACCGCATCACGCAGATGGTCACCCTGCGCCTGCTCGCCCAGGGCCGATTGGCCGAGATGCACGGTGCCGACCTGCTGGATGCCGACCGATACATGCGGGCGGTCAACCTGAAGAAAAGTGCTGGCGAGCTGTACAAGGCCTCTTCGCCGCGCCTCAAGCGTTTCTTCGAAGTCTATGCACGGGGCGTCAACGCCTACCTGTTCCGCTACCGCGACAAACTGCCGGCGGACCTCGCGGCTACCGGCTACAAGCCCGAATACTGGCAGCCGGAAGATTCGGCGCTGATTTTCTGCCTGTTGAACTTCAGCCAGTCGACCAACCTGCCGGAAGAAATTTCCGCGCTGGTGCTAGCCCAGACCGTCACCACCGACAAACTGGCGTGGCTGACGCCGTCGGCTCCCGACGAAAAACTGCCAGTCGCCGAAAGCGAAAAACTGCAAGGCATCAAGCTCAACGGGCAAGTGCCGGGGCTGGCCGAACTCGGCAAGGCCACGGGACAACTGTCGGACCTGAACCTGCTGGGCGCCACCTCGTCGAACAACTGGGCCATCGCCCCGCCACGCAGCCGCAGCGGCAAGAGCCTGCTGGCCAGTGACAGTCACGGACCGCTGGGCGTGCCTTCGTTGTTCAGTTACGTGCAGATTCGCGCACCGAAGTATCAGGCCTCCGGCGTGACCATCGCGGGCCTGCCGATGGTGCTCGGTGGTTTCAACGGTAAAGTGGCGTGGAGCATGGCGTCCGTGATGGGCGACAACCAGGACCTGTTCCTGGAGAAGATCAAGCGCCAGGGCAACGGACTTACCTACGAAAACGCCGGGAAGTGGCAGCCGGCGATCGTGCGCAACGAAACCTATTTCGTCAAAGGCCAGCGGCCAATTCGCGAGGCGGTGTACGAAACCCGCCATGGCCCGCTGCTCAACAGCGCCCAGGGCACCACGCTGGCCAATGGTTTCGGCCTGGCCTTGCAGATGCCGAACTTCACCGACGACAAGACCCTGGACGCGTTCTTCGACCTGTCCCGCGCCCAGAGCGCCGAAAGAGCTTCGGATGCCAGCCGCGAAATCCGCGCCATCGCACTGAACCTGGTGTTTGCCGATGCAAGCCACATCGGCTGGCAAGTCACCGGTCGTTACCCGAACCGCCGCGAAGGCGAAGGTTTACTGCCCTCGCCGGGCTGGGAAGGTCGTTACGATTGGGACGGTTATGCCGACCCGATGCTGCACCCGTACGACCAGGACCCGGCCCAAGGCTGGCTCGGCACCGCCAACCAACGGGTTATCCCCCATGGCTATGGCATGCAGTTGTCCAACTCGTGGGCGGCACCGGAGCGTGGCGAGCGTCTGGCCGAACTGGCCGGCGCAGGCAAACACGACAGCCGCAGCCTGATCGCCATGCAATACGACCAGACGACCACCTTCGCGGCCAAGCTGAAGAAGATGTTCGAAGCACCGGGCATGGCCCAGCCGCTCAAGCAAGCCATGGACGCCCTGCCGGCGGCCGATCGCGCCAAGGCACACGAAGCCTACAGCCGCTTGATGGCGTTCGATGGCAAGCTCAGTCCGACCTCTACCGATGCGGCGATTTACGCGTTGTTCCTGCAGGAAAGCACCCGGCAGATCTTCCTCGATGAACTGGGTCCGGAAAGCGGCCCGGCATGGAAAGCTTTTGTCGCTGACGGCAAGTTGTCCTACGCGGCCCAGGCCGATCACTTGCTGGGGCGTGAGGACAGCCCGTTCTGGGATGACGTGCGCACCGCGCAGAAAGAAGACAAACCGGCCATCCTCGCCCGCAGCCTCACCGCAGCGATCAGCGCCGGCGACAGCCAGTTGGGCGGCGATCACAAAGCCTGGCAGTGGGGCAAACTGCATCGCTATGAGTGGAAAAACAGCAGCGGCCAGACGGTACGCGGACCGCTGCCGGCCGGTGGCGATCACACCACGCTCAACACCGCCGCCTTCGCCTGGGGCCAGGACTTCAACACCACGCTGGCTCCCGCCATGCGCTTTATCGTCGACTTCGGCCAGTCCGAACCGCTGATGGCGCAGAACGGCACCGGTCAATCCGGCAACCCGGCCAGCCCGAACTACCTCAACAGCATCGAACCGTGGCTCAAGGGCCAGTACCTGAGCCTGCCGATGCAGCCGCAGAACTTTGACAATGCCTATGGCAAGGCACGGTTGACGCTGACTCCAGGTAAATAACCTCCACTGTGGGAGCGAGCTTGCTCGCGATTGCACCCTGTCAGTCAACATTGTGGATGACTGACATACCGCTATCGCGAGCAAGCTCGCTCCCACAGGGGTATTTCATCCGCCCATGAAATCCCGATAGAACTTCTTGCCTCGCGCCAACCTTGTTCCGCGGATGTTGCGCTGGCGCAAGGACAAGTCAGTCGACGAAGCAGACAGTTTGATGCCCCTGCAAAACCTGCTCGGCCAAGCCCTCTTCTCATGCCGGAATTTTTTTCTTTTTGAGCCGAATGGGTGCACCCATTTCCCTGCGCCCGTTTTCGTGCATAAATCAGTCTCCGGCCACTCTCCAAGCACCTTTTAAAACGCTTGTTCGGCACACTGGTTCGGAAATTGCTACTTTCAATAGGTCTTACGCTTTCCAGTAACAATAATTCTGCGCCACAAGCGCTCATATTGGTTTTTAGGGATTGAATAATGAAAAAAGCATTGCTGACCCTTTCTGCACTGGCGTTGTGCATGGCTGCCGGCTCCGCCATGGCGAAGGAGTACAAAGAACTGCGCTTCGGCGTTGACCCTTCCTACGCACCGTTCGAGTCGAAAGCGGCCGATGGCAGCCTGGTAGGCTTCGACATCGATCTGGGGAACGCGATCTGCGCCGAACTGAAGGTCAAGTGCAAGTGGGTCGAAAGTGACTTCGATGGCATGATTCCCGGCCTCAAAGCCAATAAGTTCGACGGTGTCATCTCGTCGATGACCGTGACCGAAGCCCGTGAAAAAGTCATCGACTTCTCCAGCGAACTGTTCTCCGGTCCAACCGCCTACGTGTTCAAGAAAGGTTCTGGCGTGACTGAAGACGTTGCCTCGCTCAAAGGCAAGACCGTCGGTTACGAACAAGGCACCATTCAGGAAGCCTATGCCAAAGCCGTTCTGGACAAGGCCGGCGTGAAAACCCAGGCTTACGCCAACCAGGATCAGGTCTATGCCGACTTGACTTCCGGTCGTCTCGATGCAGGGATCCAGGACATGCTGCAAGCCGAACTGGGCTTCCTGAAGTCCCCACAGGGTGCCGACTACGATGTCAGCAAGCCGGTCGACAACGCTTTGCTGCCAGCCAAAACAGCCGTTGGCATTAAGAAAGGTAACACCGAGCTGAAAGCACTTTTGGATAAAGGTATCAAAGCGTTACACGATGATGGCACCTACGCCACCATTCAGAAGAAACACTTTGGCGATCTGAATCTGTACAGCGGCAAATAATGCCCGGCGCCCATCTCGCGATGGGCGCTTTTTTCATCCGATCAGGTTGCTGATTTATGTTCGAAAACCTACTACAAAATCTGGGGCTCTCTGCCTTCAGCCTCAAGGGCTTCGGTCCGCTGCTGATGCAAGGCACCTGGATGACGATCAAGCTCTCGGCGTTGTCGCTGTTGGTCGCCGTACTGCTCGGGCTGCTCGGTGCCAGTGCCAAGTTGTCAAAACTCAAACTGATGCGCGTGCCTGCCCAGCTTTACACCACCCTCATTCGCGGCGTTCCGGACCTGGTCCTGATGCTGCTGATTTTCTACAGCCTGCAAACCTGGCTGACCTCGTTGACTGACTTCATGGAATGGGAATACATCGAGATCAACCCGTTCAGCGCCGGGGTCATCACCCTGGGCTTCATCTACGGGGCGTATTTCACCGAAACCTTCCGCGGCGCGATTCTCGCCGTCCCACGGGGCCAGGTCGAAGCGGCCACCGCCTATGGTCTCAAACGCGGCCAGCGCTTCTGGATCGTGGTGTTCCCGCAAATGATGCGTTATGCCCTGCCGGGTATCGGTAACAACTGGATGGTGATGCTCAAAGCCACCGCCCTGGTGTCGATCATCGGCCTCGCCGATCTGGTCAAGGCGGCCCAGGACGCGGGCAAAAGCAGCTATCAGCTGTTCTACTTCCTGGTACTTGCCGCACTGATCTATCTGGTGATCACCAGCGCGTCCAACTTCATTCTGCGCTGGCTCGAACGTCGTTACTCCGCCGGTACCCGGGAGGCCGTACGATGATCGAACTTCTGCAGGAATACTGGAAACCCTTCCTCTACAGCGACGGCAACAACATCACCGGCCTGGCCATGACCCTGTGGCTGCTCAGCGCGTCGATCTTCATCGGCTTTCTGGTGTCGATCCCGCTGTCCATTGCCCGAGTGTCGCCGCACTTCTACATCCGCTGGCCGGTGCAGTTCTACA
>NZ_AKJM01000179.1 GCF_000282335.1 Pseudomonas sp. GM48 | reverse complement strand
CGCGTCAGCTGGACTCACGACTGCTTCGCAGCCGGACGCAGCCTCGCGGGCTCGGCAGCTGCTACAGATCGCATTACCATTAGTCCAAAAGGCGCCTTTTTCATTTCAGTTGGCCACACCCATTGGCATTGGTGAGCGTTTTGTTCGAGTGGATTTAGAGTGGTGGCCTTTAGCCTTGATCGGATCGGCCGATAATTGTTTCTGCATTCATCAAACTATGGAGAAACAGGATGTTCAAGCAGTTAACCTTCACCGCTTTGCTGGCACTGACCGCTCTGACTGGTGGTTGTGCTTCGGTAAAAATGGCGGATGAAAGCCAGGACGCTCAGGCCAAAACATTCCAGGTGGCCCCGGATAAAGCCCACATCTACGTGTATCGCAACGAAAGCATGGGCGCCGGCGTGAAAATGCCGGTGGCGCTGAACGGCAAGCCTGTAGGCCAGACCGTCGCCAAGTCTTATCTGATGCTTTCGGTCCCGGCCGGTCAGCAGACCTTGGTATCTTCCGCAGAAAACGATTCGGAACTGAAACTCACCGCTGAAGCGGGCAAAAATTACTTTGTCTGGCAGGAAGTGAAAGTGGGTTTCATCAAGGCGCGTAACCGCCTGCAAGTCGTCGACGACCAGACCGGCCGTGCCGGCGTCGCTGAAAGCAAACTGATTCAAGCTCAGTAAGCGTACCGACAACCCCCGCACACAGCGCGGGGGTTGATTCGCTTTGTCCGAGAGAGCACAAAAAAGCCCACCTGTACGGACCTGGAATGTCCAATCCAGCAGGATGCTTTACCCCCAATCGTGGGACATTTCTGAAATCCTGCGCAAAGGCTACAGCGCCTTGCGGCACTGCCTACAACTACTCCAGAATCCGCCGGCTTGTGCGCTTTGGGGGCCATCGCTAACTTGATTCGCGTCACTGATGGTCAGTGATCGGGTTTAGCAGCTCGTATCGAAGTAAAGCGCATTTGCGCTCCTGATAGGCAGGTATGTCCATACCTGCCCTTGACGGTAGCTGTGCGCAGGGCGCCTTCGGGCGCGCCGGTTTCGCTTCGGCCGGTCTGCTAACCTGCGTACAGCTGCCACCCTGATGATCAGTAGCGATTCGGTGTGGCCGCCCACTTTCAGGACGCTGAGTCATGACCAATACGCCAAATCCACCGGATACCGATCCGGACGCGCCACACCAACCCAGTCCCCTCTTCCTCATCGCCCCCGATATCGATAACCACACCCTGCTGGAATACGCCTGCGTGTCGCTGGCCTCGGCAAACGTCATGGCGAGTGATTTCGCCAGAGACCTGAAGGGATCGCAGGGCCACACCCTGCTGGGCATCCAGCAGTCGATCATGCTGGGGGAAATGGCGGTGAATCGGGTGTTGGATAACCTCGACTCGCGCTAGTAAATCACTGGTAACTGATCGTTCCCAAAAGGGGCTTGTGAGACTTTGAGGATCCTGGGCAACCAGCCATCGCAGAGCCAGACAGGTCGATGCTAAGTCGACCTGTTTGAGAAAGACCCTATTGTGGCGAGGGAGCTTGCTCCCGCTGGGGCGCGTAGCGGCCCCAAAAGGGGACTGCTGCGCAGTCCAGCGGGAGCAAGCTCCCTCGCCACAGGTTATTCATTGCTTACCGGTAATTCTTCAAATTGCCTTGTTACGGCCAGCGCTTGAAAATCAGCGAAGTATTCACCCCGCCAAACGCAAAGTTGTTGTTCATCACGTACTGATTACTCATCTGCCGAAACTCGCCGCGCAGGTAGTCGAGCTTGCCGCAATGCGGGTCGACTTCGTCGAGGTTGAAGGTGTGGGCGTAGAGGTCGCGGTTCATCATTTCGATGCTGAACCAGGACTCCAGCGCACCGCAGGCGCCGAGGGTGTGGCCGAGGAAGCTCTTCTGCGAGCTGATCGGCATGTGCTCGCCGAACAGGCTGCTGGTGGCCAGGGTTTCGGCAATGTCGCCCTGTTCGGTGGCGGTGCCGTGGCCGTTGACGTAGCCGATGTCCGAAGGTTTCAGCCCGGCGTCTTCCAGGGCCAGTTCCATGGCCCGGCGCATGGTGACTTGTTCGGGGCGGGTGGTGTGCTGGCCGTCGGCGTTGCTGCCGAAACCGACGATTTCGGCATGGATGTGCGCACCGCGCGCCAGGGCGTGCTCCAGTTCTTCGAGCACCAGCATGCCGCCGCCTTCACCGATGACCAGGCCGTCGCGTGCGGAGTCGTACGGGCGCGGGCTGCGTTGTGGGGTGTCGTTTTTCAGGCTGGTGGCGTAGAGCGCGTCGAAGACCATGGCTTCGGTGGGGCACAGTTCTTCGGCACCGCCGGCGAGCATCAGCGGCAGGCGGCCGAACTTGATCGCCTCGTAGGCATAGCCGATGCCCTGGCTGCCGCTGGTGCAGGCGCTGGAGGTGGGAATCAGGCGACCGGTGAGGCCGAAGAAGATGCTGATATTGGCTGCCGTGGTGTGCGGCATCATCCGCACGTAGGAATTGGCGTTCAGTCCCTCGGCCACCGAGTTGAGCAGCATGTTGCCGAAGGCCTTGATCTCGTCGGTGCTGCCGGTGGAGGAACCGCAGGCGACGCCCATGCGCCCGTCCTTGATCGACTCGTCACCCAACAGGCCGGCATCGGCCAGCGCCATCTCCGCCGCGCCCACAGCCAGCCGCGAAACCCGGCCCATGCTGCGCAGTTGCTTGCGGGTCCAGTGGCTCGGCACCTTGAAGTCATCGACGGGGCCGGCAAGACGGGTGTTGAGCTCGGTAAAGCGATCCCACTCGTCCATCCGGCGGATGCCGCTGCGGTTGGCCGCGAAGTTGCCGGCGATGGTTTCCCAGTCATTGCCCAGCGAGGTAATGCCGGCCATGCCGGTGACGACGACGCGCTTCATCAGCACAGGCCTCCGTTGACGGCCAGAACCTGCCGGGTGATGTACGAGGCTTCTGCCGACATCAGGAAATTCACCGCGCCGGCCACCTCTTCAGGGGTGCCCATGCGTTGTGCGGGGATCATTTTCATCAGTTCTTCCAGCGGCACGTTTTCGTCGAGCATGGCTGTGTCGATCAGGCCGGGTGCAACACAGTTAACGGTGATTTTGCGCTTGCCCAGTTCGATCGCCAATGCCTTGGCCGCGCCGATCAACCCGGCCTTGGAGGCGCTGTAGTTGACCTGGCCACGGTTGCCGATCAGCCCCGAAACCGAGGTGATGCAGACAATTCGCCCGGCGGCGCGACGCCGGATCATCGGCATCATCACCGGGTGCAGCACGTTGTAGAAACCGTCGAGATTGGTGCGCATCACTACATCCCAATCGTCCTCGCTCAGCGCTGGAAAGGCTCCGTCGCGGGTCAGGCCGGCGTTAAGTACCACGCCGTAATAGGCGCCATGTGTTTCCACGTCGGCTTCGAGAGTTTCTTTGCAACGGGCACGGTCGGACACGTCGAACTGCAGGATGCGCGCACGACGGCCCAAGGTCTCGATTTCGGCTTTGACAGCTTCGGCATCCGCCAGGCCGCTGCGGCAATGCAGCACGATGTCGTGCCCTGCCTGGGCCAGACGCAAGGCAATTGCGCGGCCGATGCCACGGCTGGAACCGGTGACCAGTACGGATTCAGTCATGACTGGACTCCTTCGGATTCATGGAGATATTGAGTAGCCTGGGGTGGGCGGTACACGTTCAGACGGGCGCTGGCGTGAATGCCGGGGGCGTTGATGTGGCATTCGAACACGCCCATGCCGTTATCGTCTTCCAGGGAGCGGATGCCATGGATGGTCAACTCGGTGCCGGCGGGAAAACTTTCAACGTTGCATTCAAACTTGCGGCTGCCGAGCAGGAAACCCAACTCCACCGCATCACCGCGCTGACGCGCATGGCAACCGGCGAAGGCGGCCACGCTCTGGGCCATCAGTTCGATGCCGACCCAGGCCGGCAGACCACCGTCGGGGCGGTTGAACAGGCCATCGGGCTTGACGGTCAGACGGGTGTGAATCTGCTCTTCATCAAACGCCAGGATCTGATCGATAAGGATCATGTCGCCAGCGTGGGGCAGCAGTTCGGCGAGCGGCCAGTCAATCATGGGGCGTCTCCGATTATCAGGCTGACGTTGTTGCCACCGAAGGCGAAGGAATTGCTCATCAGGTAGCGCGGTGCAATGGACGCCAGGCGCGTGGCCGGGGTCACCCAATTCAGTGCAGGCAGTTGCGGGTCGGGTTGACCGTCCCACACATGGGGGGGCAGGGCATGCCCGGCGTTGTCCGTACTCAGGCTCAACCAGCAGAACGCCGCTTCCAGTGCGCCGGCGGCCCCGAGGGTGTGGCCGGTCATCGGTTTGCTCGACGAGCAGGGTACGCCGGCCGGGAACAGCGTCGCCACGGCCTGGCTTTCCATGGCGTCGTTGTGCTGGGTGGCGGTGCCGTGCAGGTTCAGGTAAGTGATCTGCTCCGGTTGCAGGTTGGCGCGGTCCAGGGCTTTGCGCATGGCTTGCAGGGCGCCGCGGCCGGTGGGTTCCGGCGCGGAAATATGGTGCGCATCGGAGCTGGCGCCGCTGCCGAGCAGGGCAATCGCTTGCTTGTCGCCCGCGCTGCGGGTCATCAGGAACAGCACCGCTGCTTCGCCGATGTTGATGCCGTTGCGGTTCACCGAGAACGGATTGCAGCGTTGCCCGGACACCGCTTCCAGTGCATGGAAACCATTGAGTGTCAGTTTGCACAGGGTGTCGACACCGCCGCACAGCACCGCGTCGCAGACGCCCAGATCCAACAGGCGCCGGGCGCTCATCAGTGCCCGGGCGCTAGAGGTACAGGCCGTGGAAATGACATAGGCCGGCCCGCTCAATTGCAGCCACTCGGCGAGGAAGTTCGCCGGCGCAGCGAGCTCTTGTTGCTGGTAGTCGTACTCAGGCGGGAACTGCTGCTCGCGCAGGTAATGGGCCAGGCCCTGGCTGGCTTCGTCGATACCCGAAGTGCTGGTGCCGAGCACGATACCGATGCGGCCGCGGCCGTACGTCTGGATCGCGCTGTCGATGTCCTGGCGGATTTGCAGCGCGGCTTCCAGCAACAATTGATTGTTGCGGCTGTGATGCCTGGACAGTGCGGCCGGGATCGCTGGCAACTCGCCATGGACTGCACCGACCGGCAACGATCGCTCTGGCACCCATCCCGCGGCTTCGCGCATGCCGGAGCAGTCGCCGGCAAACAGGTTGCGCGCGACTTCCTGCTTGCCGCGGCCCAGAGCGCAGACCAAACCGAGGGCATTGAGGTAAGCCGTCATGGCGTTTCACCGCTCAGGGGCGTGACTTGATAGGTCGGACCTTTCGGAAACTGCAATTCAAAATTCTGCGGTTGTGCGTAGCGGATGTCCCAGCGCTCGGGCAGGGACCGTTGTTTGCCGTGTTGCCAGGCGCCGGGATAGTTGGCCGCCAGTTCATCTTTCGGCGTCAGCGCAAACAGCAGCGCCGCGAACAGCTCCCGGGCTTCCGGATTGGGTGGCAAGAAACCATCGGACTCCCAGGTTTTATCGATCAATTTCTGGCGTGCCTGGGGAATGCCCAACAGGTCCATCATCGACCAGCGAATACCGGGCTCTTCGCGCTGGATCACCAGCACCCAGTCCTGGCGATTTTCGGCCTGCAGGCGCTGGATGTGCAATTGCAACGGCAACGACAGATCCGGATTGTGCACGGGCAGCGGCGCCCGGCCGGCGCAGGCGCTCAGCAGCAGGGCCGCGACGACCAACAGAAGTCGCAACACACCAACTACCCCTGTGGGAGCGGGCTTGCTCGCGAAAGCGGCGATGCATTCAGCATTGATATTGACTGACCCACCGCTTTCGCGAGCAAGCCCGCTCCCACAGGTTTGGTATTTCAAGCGACTGGCAATGAACATCACACAGTTCCTTCAAAAGGTTTGCGCGCCACTACATTGACCAGGGTTTCTTCCCGTTGGCCAAAGGGTTTTGGCTTGCACACACCCAAGTATTCGAGCAGGCCAAAATCCTTGGCGCGACTCCACCACAAGTACGGATAAGACACGTTTTGCGCGGTAAATTCGAAACCCTGCTGGCGAATCATTTGCAGATACTGCGCAGCGCTTTTCTGCACGTGCATCGGGTGGCGAAACAACCAGCGGATCACCCAGGTATCAATGTAAGCCTCGGTGGATTCGGCGAACAGCAGATAACCGCCGGGCTTGAGCACACGGTAGAACTCGGCGAGTGCCTGTTCCTGCTCCACCAGATGATGGAAGGTCTGGTGACAGAACAGCAGGTCGATACTGGCGTCCGGCAGGTTGAGGCTGGCGCAGTCGCTGCCAATCAACTCCACTTCCATGCCCTGACGGACCGCTTCTTCGCGGCTCTGGTTCAGGCTGTGGGGATCAGCATCGACGCCAATCAGACGACCGGGCGCAAAGGCCTGGCGCAGCAGCGGGAATGACTTGCCCTGGCCGCATCCGGCATCCAGCAGCACCGGGCTGACAGGCAGCGCTTCGCTGAACAGGCCGCGCAAATCATTGATCGCCAGCCGCAGCACATAGTGTTGCCAGATCCGGCTGCGCAAGAACCACAAACCGAAACGGGTTTCTTCGACGTAATTGTCGCTCAAGTAGTTCATGACGCATCCCTTGCACAGAACTCTGATATCACCTTCAACCGGCGTCTGGCTTCGCTGACGAACGGGTTGCGTGGGTCCCAGGCATACCCGGCAAGAATGGAGCTGATCATCCCGCGGATTTCCGGCGAACTGCTCTCATGGAAAATCACGTCCTGGAAGGTCCCGGCGTACCAGCCTTCGACGTAGCAACGGAAGGTGTCAACGCCGCGCTTGAGCGGTTCGGCGAACTCGGTTTGCCAGTCGACGGCTTCGCCCAGCAGTTGGCGGTGCAATACCCCGGCAGCCATGCTCGCCGAACGCATGGCGATGGTCACCCCGGAGGAAAACACCGGGTCGAGGAATTCCGCAGCATTGCCCAGCAGCGCGAAGCCCGGACCGTGCAGGGTTTTGACGTTGGCCGAGTAACCGCCGATGGTTCGGGCCGCGGTATCCCACTGCGCATTTTGCAACACGCTGGCCAGACTTGGCGTTTCGGCGATAAAGCTGCGCAGGCATTCGTCCAGATTGTCGCTGCGGCCGGCGAAACGTTCCTCTGCGGCGACCACGCCGACCGAGCAGCGCCCGTTGCTGAACGGGATGGTCCAGAACCACACGTCACGCTGGCTCGGATGAGTGGTCACGAGGATCTTGCTGCGGTCGAAGGCCGGGTGGTCGATACGGTCTTCGACGTGAGTGAACACGGCCTGACGCAGCGGAAAGTTCGACGGCGCCTCGAGGTCGAGCAAGCGCGGCAGCACGCGGCCGTAGCCACTGGCATCGAGCAGGAAAGCAGCCTCGACGCGGTATTCGCTACCGTCTTCACGACGCACGCCGAGCTGCGGTTTTTCCGGGTCGATGTCGACGCTGACGATGGTCTCGCCATAGCGGATTTCCACGCCTTGCAGCGCGGCCTGATCGGCCAGCAGTTTATCGAAATCGGCGCGCTGGACCTGAAATGTCGTGGATTTGCCGTGGCTGAACGTCTCGCCGAAATCGAACGCGCTGTAACGATCGCCCCAGGCAAACGCGGCGCCGGTTTTCAGCTGGAAGCCGGCGGCGTTGACGGCGTCGAGCATGCCCGCTTCTTCGACGAAGTCCAGGCAGTGCGCCAACAGGCTTTCACCGATGGAAAACCGTGGAAAATGCTGACGCTCGATCACCAGTACATCGTGCCCCTTGCGCTTGAGTAATGCGGCGGCGATGGCACCGGAAGGACCGGCACCGATGACCACAACCTGGCGACATTCCATTTCAACGATTGGCATGGGGGCTCCTTGCCGGGACAGCGGTTTTCAGGGGGATTCGGTGCATGCCGGCCAGGGCCGGCAGCAGTGTTGCGATCAGGCCCATCAGCATCAGTGCAAAGTACAGCGGCGGGCTGATCAGTTGCTGTTGCAGCAGCAGGTTGAGAAAAACGATTTCGCTCAAGCCACGGATGTTCAGCAGCACGCTTTCCCGCCAGCGACTGGCACCCTTGAACGAGGCCCCGGCCCAGCCGAGGCCGAGCCAGTTGCCCAGCAGTTTGCTCAGCATCGGCAACAGCAGCAGGGCGACCAGTTGCACCCAGCCGAGGCTGTCCATCGCGCTGTGCACATTGATCTGCACGATGCCGAACGTGAGGATCAGCGGGATGGCGATGTACGTCTGCAAGCGGCTCATCCACAAGGCCGGCAACGGCAGCACCAACGGAGCTTTCAACGCCGCCATGATCAACACATAGCCGATGCCGAAAATCAGCGCATTGAGCTTGAAGTGTTCGGCGACGACGAGCAGGGCGAAAAAGCCCAGGCTGTAAAGCCAGGTCTGGCGCAG
Source organism: Pseudomonas sp. GM48 (assembly GCF_000282335.1). Classification (GTDB taxonomy): domain Bacteria; phylum Pseudomonadota; class Gammaproteobacteria; order Pseudomonadales; family Pseudomonadaceae; genus Aquipseudomonas. The sequence goes on along the minus strand of NZ_AKJM01000179.1, from coordinate 12,760 downwards.
GCCCAGCAGCCGCAGCAACACAGGCAGGCAGGCACCGGCCAGTGGCAGCAACAGGCTGCTCAGGTGCAGGCTGCCCTGGGCGATACCAAACAGGGTCCAGCAGGCGAGGTCGATGAGGATCGCGGTTTGCACCAGGCGCCGGGTGGCGCCGGGCGGGTAATCGATGTGCCGCAGGTACAGGTACAACACCGGAATCGCGGTGATGGCGAACAACAGGCCGACGGCCAGCGAGCTGATCCACGGTTGCGCCGGCAACAGCCAGATTGCCGTGGCCAGGCCGCAGGCAAACGGAATGCAAAAACTCGGCAGGGCGATTTTCAGGCTCTGGCGATCCAGTTGCAGGTCGATCACATCGCTGAGGATGTAGCCCAGCAACAGGGCAAAACTCAGGCTGTAGAGGTTCTTCAGCCAGTCCGGCGACACCAGTTGCGCACCGCTCAACTGCCATTGCGGCTCGATCCAGAAATACATCAACAGCGGCAAGCCGAGGGTCGCCAGCAACAACTGGCTGACGATGGGAATCAGGCCAAAATGCCGGCCGGCACGGGTCGCCACCGCGAACAACGCCAGCGCCATTGCCCAGAACAGAACGACCATCACGCTGCCCGCTCCACAGTAGAGGCCTCATGCACCTGTCGGCCAGCCCACGGCGCGAGCAGGAAGCTGAAGATCAGGCCGAGGCTCACCGACAGTCCGAAATTGCTCACCGCCGGGGTGCTCGACACCGCCAGCAGACCGAACGACAGCCAGGTGGTCAACGCCGCCAGCAAGGTGCCCAGCAGGCTCACGGCGGCGCCGCCGACCTGTTCGCGCATCAGGATCGCGTAATCGACGCTGATCGCCGTCACCAGCAGCAGGCCGAACAGACTGAACAGCGTCAACGGCTGCCCCAGCCAGCCAAGACTGGCCAGGCTGCACAACGCCGCCAACAGCGGCAGGGCAACGATACGCAACGCCCCGCCGAGGCCGAACGGCAGGATCAGCACCAACACGATCAATACGCATGAGGCGAGTTTCAGTTCGGCGGCACTGATTTGGGTGGCTGCGAAGACGTTGTTCAATTCACCCAGTCGATCCACCAGTGTCACGCCGGGTAAATCCTCGCCCTGGAGTCGCAGCAGGGCCGGGTTGTTGATGCCTTGCAGACTGACCATCGCCGCCACGCCGTCATCGGTCGGCCCCAGCCACAGGGCCCGGTAGGGTTCTGCCAGCGGGCCGCTGAGCGCGGTGTCGATGTCCACGGCAGGCAATGCCTGTAACTTCGTCAGCTCTGCTTGCAGCGCCTCGCCCGGCACGCCGATCTCGAGCAACGGTTGCCAGAACGACGGCAGTTTGCTCAGCGCTTCGCGCACCTGTTGCTGTTGGTTCGGCGGGCTGACCAGCTGATTGAGCGACAGATAACCCTGGAGCTTTTCCAGGCCAATCAATTGATCCAGCCGTTCGCCCAGGGCGGTCTGGCGTTCGAGCAGTTGTTGCTGGTTGGCGGCGCGTATCAGGAAGAACTGGCTGGTGGGTTGATAGCCGGTGATCCGTGCAATAGTCCGGGCTTCGTCGGTCAGTTGTTGCGGCGCGCTGATCCACTGGCGGATGTCGTTTTTGCTGCTCAGCTGTAACAGGCCGCCCACGCAAAAGGCGACCAACAGCGCCAGCAGGACAGGGGTTTTCGCCCGTTCGAGCAGCGCTGCGCGGCAGTCCAGCAAGAGTTCGCAAACGCGCAATGGCCACTGCGCCGGGCGCAGGTCCAGGCCCTTGAGCAATGCCGGCAACAGGCACACGGCGGACAAATAGGCGCCGAGCAAACCGGCGGCAGAGAACGCGGCAATCTGGGTCAGCGCCGGGAAGGGTGTCCAGGCCAGGGCTAGATAACCGATACCGCTGGTGATCAGGCTCAGGGTTAGCCCGGGCAAGGTCATGCGCAGGGCCGGCCAGCTGCGCCAGGGTTTCAGGCTCCAACTCTTGGACAGGTAGTGCAACGGGTAGTCGACCGCGACACCGATCAGGCTCGAACCCAGCACCAGCGTCATCACGTGCATATGGCCGAACAGCGCCACGCAGGCCACCGCACCGAAGAGCATGCCCACCAGCACTGGCACGAACGCCAGCAAGACGCGCCAGCGCCGGAAGGCCAATAGCAGCAACAACAGAATCCCGAGGGTGGCTCCGCCACCGACCCAGGTCATCTCCCGGGTGGCCTGCTGCTGTCCGCTGGCTGCGTACAGCAAGCCGCTGGCGGCGAGCAGTTGCACGTCGTGCTGCGCGGCTTCTTCGCGGCTGTGCTTGAGCAAGTCGGCCACCTGCAGTGGCAGGTTCATATCGAAGGCGTTGCCGGTGGTGCGCGCGCGCAGCAGCACCCAGCTTTTGCCATCGGCATCGGCGACCAGGGCGCCACTGCCGATGTCCAGTTGCACCGAACCGCGTTGTGGCTGGCTGTTCTGGATGCGCCCGGTCAGGCCGAGCCAGTCATCCTGGCTCGGCACCAGGCTGTAACCGTTGAACGGGTCGAACAAGGCCTGCACGCGCTGCTGGATAAAGGTGTCGGGGTGCTCGATCAGCAGTTGTCGGTCCGCCGCCGAGAGCATCGCCAGGCGACCTTGCAGCAATTGCGTGCGCAGCGCCGGCAAGTCGGCTTGCAGGGTCCACTGGACCTTTTCGAACAAGCCGCTGGCCTGCCATTGCTCGCCGAGGGTTTGCGCCATGGCGACGGCCTGCTGGCGATCGGCGTGGCCGACCAGCACCAGCATTTCGCGATTCAGCGGTTCTTGCATGCGTTGTTCGGCGCGCAATTCCAGGGCGTCGGGCGCCGTGCCGGGTACCAGTTCCATCAGGTTGGCCGACAGCGGCGCGCCGTCATGCCATTGCCAACCTGCGAGCGCCAGTACTGCCAGCAGCAGGAGCAGGAACAGCCGTGGCAGTAAGCGTTCACTCGGCAAAGTCATGTTGCTCCGCGTCGCTCAACGGTTGGGCGCTGGTGCTGTCCTGCATGCGCAGCAACGTACTGTCGCCCTGGGTTTCGAGCAGTTGGATACTGTGCACCAGTTCTGCACCGGTAATGTTGATCTGGTTGAACACCTGCTTGAGCAGCATCGAACGCGGCACCAGCGTGAGCTTCCAGTTCTGCGCGTCGCCGCTCAGGGACAACTCGAAATCCCGTTGCAGCCCGCTGCTGTCGCCTTGCAGCACGGCGAGGAACAAACGGTTCTGCTCGGCACCGGCGCTTTTGCCCGGCAGCATTTGCCAAACAATGCCGTCACGCCGGGCGATGCCTTTGGCGGTGATGCGATAGTCCTGTTGCAGTGGCGTTTTCAGCAGCCACAACAAGCCGTGGTTTTTCGCCAGGACGAACGTGCCCTTGCTGGTCAGCGGCTGGGGCAGGGCACGCAGGTGTTTTTCCTGGATGAAATTGCCGTGGATCACCTCGGGCTTTGCCAATTGATCGCTGAGTTGTTGCAGGTCGAAGGCATGAGCCAGTCCAGGAATACCCAGTAGTACGCAGAACACTGTAGGAGCGAGCTTGTTCGCGAAAAACCTGAGGGCGCCGCGGACTGTCAGGCGCCCAGTGTCATCGTTAACGACCATCGCGAGCAAGCTCGCTCCTACAGGGGAGCGGGGGTGGCAGAACATCATGCCAGCACCCTTTCAACCGCATCGGTGAACACGGTCGGCGAGGCCAGTTGCATCTCGCGGCTGGCGAGGTCGACGGCGACTTGTACCGACATGGCCCGGGTCAAGCGCTCACCGGTTTGCAGATCGCTGATCAGGTAGTTGATCTTCAAGCGGTTCTCCCATTCCACCAGGTTGGCGCGCACGTTCAGTTTCTGGCCGAATACCGCACCGCGCACGTAGCGCAATTGCAGGTCGATCACCGGCCACGCGTAGCCTGACTCGGACATGGCAGTGTAGTTGTGGCCGATCCTGTCCAGCAGTGCACAGCGGGCGACTTCCAGGTATTTGACGTAATGGCCGTGCCAGACGACGTGCATGCTGTCGACGTCAAAGAACGGTACGACGATTTCCGTGTCGGTGTGCAGAAATCCCTTGCTACGCATGCAGCCTCCAGTGTTGTTCGGCGATGCGTTGCAGGCACAGGCGCAATTCGCCTTCCAGCGCGCGGTCTTCGATGACCGGTGGGAAGTCCTTGGCCAACGCTTCATGCATGGCGGCCAAAGCGGGTGGCAGTGGTCGTGCATCTTCGGCCTGGCCGCGTAGCCAGACGCCCTGATTGGCCGCCAGCAACGTGGCGGCTGCCACCTGTTCGGTGAGTTCCAGCACGCGGATCGCATCCCGGGCGGCGATGGTGCCCATGCTCACTTTGTCCTGGTTGTGGCACTCGGTGGAGCGCGAGAAAACGCTGGCCGGCATGGTGTTTTTCAGCGCTTCGGCGGTCCAGGCACTGGTGCCGATCTGTACTGCCTTGAAGCCGTGGTTGAGCATGGCGCGGTCAGCCGTGGCGCCGGACAGGTTGCTGGGCAAACCATGGTTGTAACGCTCGTCCACCAGCAGCGCGAGTTGCCGATCCAACAGGTCGGCGACGTTGGCCACGAGGTTTTTCAGGCTGTCCATGGCGAATGCGATGTGCCCGCCATAGAAGTGCCCGCCGTGCAGCACGCGCTCGGCTTCGGCGTCGATGATCGGGTTGTCGTTGGCGCTGTTGAGTTCGATCTCGATGAACGAGCGCAGCCAGTTCAGGCTGTCGGCCAGTACGCCCAATACATGGGGCGCGCAACGCAGGGAATAGCGGTCTTGCAGGCGATGCAACGGTGCGGTCGGTGCGTCGATGGCCAGATCCTTGCGCAGCCACGCGGCGACCTGCATCTGCCCTGGATGTGGCTTGGCAGCGAACAGGCGTTCGTCGAAGTGTTCCGGGTTGCCTTGCAGGGCGACAACATTGAGCGCGGTGATGCGCGTGGCCAGTTGCAGCAGGTAATCGGCACGGGCGTAAGCCAGGCAGGCCAGACCGGTCATCACGGCGGTGCCGTTCATCAGCGCCAGGGCTTCCTTCGGACGCAACACCAGTGGCTGCCAGCCGAGTTCGCGGTGCACATCGGCAGCCTGCCGGCGTTCGCCGCGGAACAGCACTTCGCGTTCGCCGGACAGTGTGGCGGCAACGTACGAAAGCGGCGTCAAGTCACCGCTGGCGCCCACCGAACCCTCTTCCGGAATCAGCGGCAGGATGTCGTGTTCAAGGAACGCTTGCAGGCGCTCCAGCAGCTCCACGCGGACTCCGGAAACACCGTGGCACAACGACTGCAAACGCGCCGCCAATACCGCACGGGTGGCCTGGGCGTCGAGCAGTTTGCCCAAGCCGCAGCCGTGGAAGGTGAACAGATGACGGGGCAGCGCCTCGACGTGATGCAGCGGTACCGCGACCACGCAGGAATCGCCATAACCGGTGGTCACGCCGTAGATCACGCCTTCCTTGTCCAGCAGGGAATCGAGGAACTGTGCACCCTTGGCGATGCGTCGGCGGAACTCGGGATCGCCCTGTAACTGCGTCGGCACCTGACGGTTGGCCAGGGCCAGCACGTCTTCGATGCGCAAAGGGAGTTCGCCGAAGGTTACCGGCTCAAGCGTTGGCGTCGTCATCGGTCTTCCAGAAAGGGTAAAAGTTGAACCATTGTTGGGGCGCTTCGAGGCAATAGTGACTCAGGCGCTCGGCGTAGCGGGAGGCCCACTGATGAATGACCTGCTCGCGGTCGCTGCGTTTCCAGGTGATTGCGTCAGCGAACGGCTCAATGGTCAGTCGATAGTCGCCGTCGGGCTTTTTCAGGCACAACAGCAAGTTGATCGGGCATTTCAGCAGGCCGGCCAGCAACCACGGGCCTTGGGGGAACCTGGCCGGATGACCGAGGAAGTCCACGGTCACGCTGCGTCCGCCATGCAATGGCACGCGGTCGCCGGCAATCGCCAGCCACTCGCCGCGCTCCAGGCGTTCGCTCAATTGCAGCATGATCCCCGGGTCCAGTTCGCTGACCTGGATCAGGCGCAGGTTGGTTGCCCCGGCCTCGCCCAGCAATCGATTGAACTGTTCGGCGTGCTTGGTGTGCACCAGCACGTTCATCGTGACCTTCTCGCCGATTTCCGCCAGTGCGCGGCAGACTTCCAGATTGCCCAGGTGTGCGCCCACCAGCATCTGCCCGCGGGCACCGCGCAACTGGTGACGCAGCAATGCCGGGTCGACGATTTCGATTTGCTCGATGCTCAGCTTGCCGTTCCATACGTCGAGTTTGTCGAGCATGGAATCGGCGAAGGCCATGAACTGGCCGAACACTCGCCAATGGGTCGGGAGCAATTCGCTGCGATCGCTCCAGTCGGCCAGGCGTTGCTGATATTGCCAGGCGCTTTTGCGGGCGCTGCGACCGAACAGGAAAAAGTACAACACGATGCCGTATAACAACGGGCTCAGCAGGCGCCGGCCCAGCACTTTGGCGCCGAACGCGGTGAGTTTCATCAGCCAGAAACTGCCCCGCTCTTCGCGGTCGGCCCAGTGTTGATTGTCTGCGCTCATGCTCGCCACCGTCGCCAGAGGATCATCGGCGCACGCAGCAACATGCCGAAGAACAGCCGCGTGTGCATGCTGGAAATCAGCACGTTGTCGTGGAACATCCGAAAATGCGAAACACCGTCCAGCGGATAGTGGACTTTGGTATGCAGCCATTGCATCGGCTGATTGCGCCAGGCCAGGCGCACCAGGATGTCCGAGTCGAAGTCCATGCGCTTGCCGATTTTCGCTGACTCGATCAACGCCAGAACTGGCGGTAAGGGGTAAACCCGGAAACCGCACATGGAGTCACGAATCTGCAACGACAGGGTATTGATCCAGACCATGACGTGCGTCAGGTAGCGCGCATATAAACGGCCTTTCGGCACGCTGGCGTCGTACTGCGGGTAGCCACAAATCACCGCCTCTGGGTGGGCGCGTGAATGTTCGATGAAGCGTTTGACGTCCTGCAAATCGTGCTGGCCATCGGCATCCACCTGCAGGGCGTGGCTGAAGCCCAGACGCGAAGCTTCGCGCAAGCCGGTCATGACCGCGCCACCCTTGCCCTGGTTTTCGGCGAGGCGGATCAGGTAAACCATTTCACGTTGGGCCAGACGATCCAGCACCCGGGCGCAGCGTGGGCTGCTGGCATCGTCCACCAGAATGCACGGCAGATGGCTGGCGATCAGGGCATCGACTACGGTGGTGATGGCCGTTTCGTGGTTGTACACCGGGACAATGGCGCAGGGGCTATGCATGTTGGTGTACACCTGAGGGACCGTGGTGTCTGCTTCGCGAGCAAGCCCGCTCCCACAGGGGGGATGTGTCGTTCACCAATCCAGTGTGGGAGCGGCGGTGCGACGATTCGACTTGCTCGCGAATGAGTGCGCAGCACTCACCAAACTTATACATGCGCCGCCTCCAGCAAGATCCGCCCGCTTGAGCAAGTGGCGGTTTCATTGCGATAGGCGAAATACAATTTGCCGCGCGCCGGGTCGAAGCGCAGGTGCAGCTGGACTTCATCTCCAGGGCGCACCAGTTGCTGGAACTTCAAGACTTCCATGCCGGCGAATTTTTCCGGCAGGTTCATCAGTTGCTGGCCCAGGCTCAGCGCCCAGTCCACCTGCACCACACCAGGCAATACCGGCACCTTGGGGAAATGACCGCTGAAATAGGCCAGGTCCGGTGGCACGGCCAGTTGCAGGCTCCATTCACCATTGCTTTCGACTTGTTCCAGCACCTCCGGGGCTTTGGGGCGCGGCGCCAACAGCAGGGCGTCGACGTCGGCCTGGGGCAGTTTGCCCTGGGTGTTCAGCGGCATTTGTCGCAGCAGGCGCCAGCGTCTTGGCAGGGCCAGGGCTTCGCAGTGTTGGCTCAGGTGCTGGCGCAATTGCTCGGTGAGGCTGCGTCGACCCTGATTGCGCAGAACATGCAGACCGGCCTCGCTCAGCACCAGCAACGCCCCCAGGGAGGCACGGTTTTCCTGAACGACGCCGAGCCGCGCTTCGACGACCCATTCATGAGCCATCAGCGCTTGTTCCAGCATCGGCAGCGAGATGCGTTTTTCTTCCAGTTTGACGATCCGGTCCAGTCGCCCGAGCAATTCGAAGCGACCATCGACGGCGATGCGTGCTGAATCGGCAGTCTGTTCGACATGGCCGCCAGGCAAGTAGGGCGAAGCGATCAGCAGCGCACCATCACCGTCTTGAGTCAGCGTGACATCGGCAAAGGGCTGCCAGAGTTCAGCGCCCTGACGCCAGGCGATGCCGCCGGTTTCCGAACTGCCGAAAATCTCCGTTGGCCATTGCCCCAGACGCTCATGCAGGCTCTGTGCGGCCTCGACCGGCAATGCACCGCCGGAGGAAAACACCCGGCGTACGGAGCTCAAGGCAGGCCAGTCGAGGTTGTCGCCCATGCGCTTGAGCAACGCGGGGCTGGCCACCCAGGCGAAGGCCGGGTATTCGCGGCTGGCGCGCTGCAGGTCTTCCGGGAACGCCAGCTGCTTGCGTACGAACGGGCGTCCGGCACACAGCGGCCACAGCACCCGGAATAGCAGGCCATAGATATGCTGGGTGGCAACGCTGCCGATAATGCATGCCTGGCCAAGATCAGCGCCCCATAACTGCTCCAGGGCTTCGACTTCATTGGCCAGTTGGCGCAGTTTTTTTTCGATGCGCTTGGGTTCGCCACTGGAACCGGATGTGCACAGGCTGAGTTGGCAGTGATCGAGATCCAGCGCTGTCGCACTCAGCGGCGGATGACGAAAGTCGCTCAGGTGCTCATCGTCGGGCTGATCGCTCAACCACAGATCAACTTCACCTGACCAGCGCTGGCGGGTCTGCGGTTGCAGGTCAGACGGCAGCAGCACACTGACCCCGGCACGCCAGGCACCAAGCAACGCGACCGCCAGATCAGCGGCATCTTCAAGGTGCACGGCCATCTGCCGCACACCCCGGGCTTGCAGGCCGGCGGCCAGACGCAGCGCCTGTTCGCACAGTTGGGCGTGATCCAGTGCCGGACCGGTCGTTACGGCGCGCTCCGGCTGAGCCTTGAGCAGCAGGTGCTCAAGTTTTATCCAATTCATGGGCGGCCTCGTACCCTTTGTCGTATGAGCCATTCAATGGCAAACATCAGGCCTATCAATCCGTAGGAAATCAGACCGGTGTACAGCGTCCACCAGCTCAGCGGCGCCCACAGTGTCAGGGCGGCGGCGCACACACCGTTGCAAAGAAAAAAGACGCTCCAGGCGATGGTCACCTGACGGGTATAGCGAATCCCCTCGTCCGGCAATTGCGGCTCGCGCACCCGGGCCAGGCGTTCGACGATCGGTGGGCCAAATGTCAGGCTCGATCCGAACAGCACCAACATGAAACCGCTGATCAACACCGGGTACCAGCGCAGCAGCGCCGGGCTGTCGAACAGTGCCAGCAACAGACAGAACACAATGGCCACCGTGGCCATCCACAAACTGCCCGGTTGTCGTTTTCCCGTCAGTGCGCGAGCCAGCCACAGTCCACCCAGCAGCAGCCCGAATTGCCACGGGGCGAAATGCTCCATGCCGAAATACACCGCAAAGGGATACAAAAGGCCCGCCAGCAGCAGGCCGAGGCCAATCAAGCGGCTCATGCGGCCGGTTGAACCAGACGATAGACCGCCTCGACCACGTCACTGACGGTACGCACCGATTTGAATTCTTCGGCAGCGATTTTCTTGCCGGTCTGGCGTTTGATGTGATCAATCAGGTCGACCGCGTCGATGCTGTCGATTTCCAGGTCCTGATACAGGTTGGATTCGAGGCTCACACGTTCGGGATCCAGTTCGAAGAGCTCGACCAAGGCATCGCGCAGGGTGTTGAAAATGTCGTCACGAGTTTGCATGGTCCGGTCTCAAGCTGCCTGTTTTGCGGTGACGAACGCCGCAAGGCTCGCCACGTTACTGAAGTGATTGCGTGTGTCTTTGGCATCGGCGTCGATTTTGATGCCGTACCTTTTCTGGATGGCCAGGCCCAGTTCCAGGGCGTCCACCGAGTCCAGGCCCAGGCCTTCGCCGAACAGCGTCTGGTCATTGCTGATGTCTTCGGCACTGATGTCTTCGAGGCCCAGGGCGTCGATGATCAGTTCTTTGATTTCCAGCACCAGGCTATGGGTGTACAGATCGCTCATCTTCGGCGAGCTCCTTGATAAAGTAAGAATGCAAATAATCGTTGAGCTTGCGCGAGGCTTGCGGAGCCGGCCCCAGCGAGGCGAAGGCCTGTGGGTCTATATCGGCCCCAACCCGAAAACTAAAGTGCACGCGCCGTTTGGGGATGCGATACCAGGGCTCGGCCTTGGTCAATGTGGTCGGGCTGACCTTGATAATGACCGGGGTGAGGATTTTCGCACCACGCAGGGCGATTGCCGCGCCGCCCCGATGAAAGGCCGGCGCCTGGCCGGGCCGGGTGCGCGTACCTTCGGGGAAAATGATCAGGGTCTGACCTTCTTTCAGCGCGTCGGCGGCCGCGTCGAGCATGTCCATGCTGCCGTCGTTGCTGATGTATTCGGTGCAGCGCAGCGGTCCGCGGGTGAAAGGGTTTTCCCAGAGGCTTTGCTTGACCACGCAGTTGGCGTGACGCACCAGGCCGATCAGAAACACCACGTCGATCAGCGACGGGTGATTGGCCATGATCATCTGCCCGGGACGACCGAGTTTTTCCGCGCCTTCAATGTTGTACGTCAGCACCCCGGTACGGGCCATGAAACGCACAAAAATCCAGAAACAGCGGCTGACCGTTTGCCGGGCCCGCAGCCGATGGGCCTGGGCGTCGCCTGGCAGGCAGTTCAGCACAGGGAAAATCGCCAGGCGCAGGCACAGCCCGCCCAACCCGAACAGGGCAAAGCTCGCGGCGGTGGCCAGCAAGCGCCAGTAATAGGCGTCGCGGTTTTTCTCGGTCACGGGTTGCGTTGCCAGGTCCATACACGATTTTTCCAGGCATGTTGGCAGGTGGTTTGCTGGCCGAGCAGCATACGCAGCAGATTCAGCGCATGTGGCCAGCGGGATTTGGACAACGCATCCGACGGGCTGTTCAGGGACAACTGCCAGTCGGTACCGGGGGTAATCAGCAGGCCGACGGCATACGGGAACGGCACGTCGTTGATCCAGGTTGAGTAAGCCTCCGGCGGCTGCTCTTCGGTGATCACCAGCAGTACCGCAGGAGCGCCTTCAGCCAACAGCGCGGCAGCTTCCAGCATGCCGTGTTCCAGGCCGTCGCCTGCGGCAGCCAGGGCCGTCATTTCGCTGGTTTCACCCCGCATGATCGACCACAAACCAATAATCGCGTTATGCACAGACAAGCTGAACTGGGTCGGCGACAGCGGCTCATCAGCGGCCAGATCACTGAGAATGTCGACCGTGCGAGGCGTTTCGCCGTGACGGGAAACAAAGACCAATGGCAGATCCTGCCGACCTTCGGCCAATGGCCAGCCGACACTGAATGCCATCCGTGCCAGGCGGCTGAGCCGCCGACGCTGCATGGCCGGCAGAAACGAAACGTCGGGAGCGGCACCGCTGTCCGGCGGCACGACCGGTTGTCGGCTCCAGGCCTGCCAGTCGTTCACGCTATCAAGCCCCGGGGCCCAGGCGCGCCATTGGGCGATGTTGAAGTTGATCACAGACATTCATCCCACCCTTACGGGCTTACTTGACGCGGGGAGTGGCCGAGAGCCGAGACTCGCCCTGCGCGGCGTTTGGCGCCGAGTGGCGCGCATTATCCCGGTGCCGGGAACGTGTAGCAAATGCTGGTTACATTTTGCTCAGCAAGATGAAGCGGCTGACGCGCAAAAAAATCAACGATTGGTAATTATTCACAAATTCATTACCCCGTCTGTCGGTTCTGGCGTCGAATCAACGGGCCGTTCAGGGCTTTTCAAGCAAGACAAGGCAACTGACTGCGTAGTCCCTTGACCGACAAGGTAGCGAAGCAGCGCCGTGGACCACTACACTCGGTCATTCTTTGGTACACGGAGGTTTTGACATGCGGCGCGTGGTGTTCAATCAGAAAGGTGGCGTTGGCAAATCCAGCATCGCCTGCAATCTGGCGGCGGTCAGTGCCAGCGAGGGCTTTCGCACCCTGTTGGTGGACCTCGACGCCCAGGCCAACTCCACTCAGTACCTGACGGGGCTCACCGGTAGCGATATCCCGATGGGCATCGCCGATTTTTTCAAGCAGACGCTGTCTTCCGGGCCGTTCTCCAAGAAGAATCAGGTCGACATCTACGAAACCCCGTTCGATAACCTCCATGTCGTGACCGCCACCGCCGAGTTGGCGGACTTGCAGCCAAAGCTTGAAGCCAAGCACAAGATCAACAAACTGCGTAAGTTGCTTGAAGAGCTGAGCGAAGACTATGACCGGATTTACCTCGATACCCCGCCGGCATTGAATTTTTACGCGGTTTCGGCGCTGATCGCGGCCGATCGCGTGTTGATTCCTTTCGACTGCGACAGTTTTTCACGCCAGGCATTGTACGGCCTGATGGCAGAAATCGAAGAATTGAAGGAAGACCACAACGAAAGCCTGGAAGTCGAAGGCATCGTCGTCAACCAGTTCCAGGCCCGCGCCAGCCTGCCTCAGCAAATCCTCGACGAACTGATCGCGGAGGGCCTGCCGGTGCTGCCGGTGTACCTGGCCAGCTCGGTACGCATGCGCGAATCCCACCAGGCCAATACGCCGCTGATCCATCTCGACCCGCGGCACAAGCTGACCCAGCAATTTGTCGAGCTGCATAACCTGCTGGAAAACGCCTGATT
>NZ_AKJM01000178.1 GCF_000282335.1 Pseudomonas sp. GM48 | reverse complement strand
AAGCTGCCGCTGGCTACCGTGGTGCCGTCTTCGCTCACCGCGCCGCTTTCGACTTCTGCCGCCGTCACCGTCGGCCCGTCATTGGTGCCGGTGATGGTAATGGTCACATTCTGCGTTACCGACGAACCATGACCATCACTGATGGTGACCAGGTAAGTTTCGGTTACTGTCTGTCCCTGAGCCAGGTACTGCGCCGCCGCATTGTTCAGGTTGTACGTCCACTGCACCGAACCGTTGGCTGCGTTCGCTGCTTCGCTTACCGCCGAGAGCAGGAACGTACCAAGATGAGTAGTGTTGCCCCCCGCCGGCGCGAATGTCGCCAGGTGCGTGTCACTCAGGTCGACGTCGTTAAAGACAATCGTGCCGCTGGCCGTCAGTGAGTCGGTCGCGCTCGCAGTGGTGTCGGCGTCTTCGGTCACCATGCCGGCCTGCGCGCCAATGCTGATCGTCACACCATTATTCACGCCCGAAAACTGCACTGTCGCGGTGGCCCAACTGAGCGTTCCGTTACCAAGACGAATCGCATAGGTAAAGCTGTCCGTCAGGAGCTCGCCAGTAGCAAGCGCCTGGAGTTGAGCCTTGAAAGCAGACGAAAAAGTAGCGGCGTCGTAGCCGACTTTTCCGTCCGAGGTGATCCAGATCTTTGCACCATTCAAACTGGTGTCAGAACTCGTCGCCTCAGCCCTCGCCGTATCCTGGGTCAGGAGGTCGGCCGGTGCGTAAACCTTGGTGGCAGTAGAAAGACTGTCCGCGTTGTCGAGTGACCAGAGTGTCTTCGCGTTGCCGCCGAGGTCATTGGACATGACGTCCCAATACACGACCCCCAGCAGATTTTCAGTGGTGCTGAAGACGTCATCCTTCGCCTGAGGCGTGTTGGAAAACGAGGTTACGGTTCCGCCGCTGGTAGTTGTGGTGCTAGCCATGTCTTTCTCCCAAGAAGTCACTCTGAGCAAAAAGCCGCTGTGGGCCGCTAACAGCCACAAGCCGATTCTTCCTCAACCCACGAATACTTCACTCCACCGGTACCAGCCGGCTGGCCAGCAGCTTCACGCCCACCCCGGACCTGCCGCCCTGCGGCTCAATGCGCACAATTTGTCCTTGCGCCTTGAACTTCATGGGGCCGCCGGGAGTGTCGAACTCGATCTCGAAGTCAATCAAGCTACCCACCTGCTGCTCACTATCGGTTTCGAAATACAAACCGGAGGCGCTGATGTCACGGATGACACCGTTGCCCCCGCCGATCAGTTGCAGCGACAGGGTGACTTGTTCACGGGGCTCAATTCGGTGTGCGTCTTTCATGACTGCAGTCTAAAAACGGCTTCTGTTTTTTACATGAGTGCGCTATCCCTTTTTTTCTGGGAGTCAATCACCCTTGAAAACAGTGTTTTACGGGACAAATGTCATGGGAGGGGGTGCCTGAAGCGCTATAGAAAAAGCTAGGGGCTGCAACGATTGCTATCATGATCAGCTAACACAACCCGCCTAAAGAGGCAGCGAGCCGCATGCCAATTCAAGTCCTGTTAGTAGCTCTACCGCTTGTGGCCTGGGGCCTTGAGCGTCTGGTGGAAAGCGCTCAACCGAGGTTGATGCTGGCGGGTTCGGTGGCGTCGGTGGCGCAATACCTGCTTTCGCTGCACCTATACACACCAGATGTGGTGGTACTGGACCTGGACAGCGAGGACTGTATCGAGTCGCTGGCCGACTTGCACCGCCAGACTAAAGCCAAGATTCTGGTAGTGACAGGGTCGAGCGACGTGGCGCTGCATGACAGTGCGGTGCTGGCGGGCGCACGAGGCGTGGTGGATAAGCGGGAGTCGGCATCCGCCTCAACATTGCTCAAAGCCATAGAAAAAGTGCATGAAGGCGAACTCTGGATTGACCGCAATGCGACCAGCCGTATCTTCCTTGAACTGGCGCGCAAGAAAGCCGAGCGCGATATGGACCCGGAGCAAGAAAAAATCGCCAAGCTAACGCGTCGCGAACAGCAAACCATTGCATCGCTGGCCAAAGACCCCTCAGCGCCTGGCAAGTTGGTGGCCGAGAAGCTGCACATCAGCGAGCACACGCTGCGCAACCATTTAACATCAATCTATAGCAAGCTGGGCCTGACGAATCGCGTAGATCTGTACGCCTACGCACACAAGCATGGGCTTTCCACAGGCGACTGAGGACTGAAGCCGCTGCCAGTGAGGCTGCGGCTGTTCAGATGCTGAGTCGAGCGCCTGACCGGCGGAATTCCCTTGCCAGCCGACGATAGTGAAATTTCAATCACCTGTAGTAGTCCTGGAGGTAGACATCTATCGCTTCCCTTTCATGTTGACTACGGAAAGATATGCACCCCAAAGAACACCACATACGGCAAGTATCAGTTCCGGATTGAAAATATTCTGATCAACCGGCGCCACCAGGATTTCGCTATAAAGGCACAAGGCGCCCGCGATCAACGCAAAAAAGTAGCCGGTCCGGGTTCTAGTCCGGCGCAGCAGCAGAACCTTTTTCAGACCTTCGTCTTTCCATTCTTGAAGGGGCATGCTTTGGATTTCCTCCAGCAGCACCACACCCCACAGCAACGCACACAACCAATAACCTATCATTATGATGTACTCCAGTTAGAACATTGATTCAACGTGAATGCAGCGCGTACTCCGCGCTTAACTTACGAATAGCGACTCCAGTCCAGTGTCTTTTCTGACTCGCGCAATTTGCTCTCCTGCATATTCTGAAGCAGGCGAGAAGGTTCGAGCGGCCGGTAACAGGGACTTGGCTAAACGCTCCAACATACGGCGCATGGCGGCAAGTTCATTGATCTTGTCGTAGGAGGCGTAGGCTCCCTCTTTTGTGAAGTACTTCCAATGTCGCGGACCAGCACATTTGCTGACCACTATGACTTTTGTCAGCGGATACTCGGCTGCGACCAAACGCAATACTTCCATGCCATTACCGTCGCTGAGGTTGACGTCCAGCAAGACGACATCGGGTGGTTCACGCCGGATGGCGGCGATAGCGGTCGAGGCGCAGTGGAACGCCCCGGCAAGTGACAGGCCCGCGATCCGTGGCGACGCCGTGCCCCACAACACTCGTACGGCGTTCAAATCCTCAACGACAAAAAGGCGCAAAGGGCCTGAGTCTCTGGTTGGTATCAGTGCAGTCAATGGTTCTGTGTTGGTGACCTGCATGATTTGACCTCTCTTTTTTGACATAGCTGTGCAAGATGCTGACGAAGACAACTTCATTCAGCGGACGGAATCTTGCGAGAGGTAACTATGCTTGAGTGCAGCCGCCTGCACTATCGACGTTAGCAGGACTTCTTTGTGGAGATATCGGCCAAGAGCTTGTAGTGATTCCACTACAAGCAGGATCTGTGGCGAGGGAGCTTATTGTTCGCTCAATCTCTTAAGTGAGCAGCATGACAATGATGGCAGGGCGTTCTAAGTTAACAAGCCGTTTTCGAGTGCATAGCGGGCCAGTTTCGCGTTGCTGTCCATCCCGGTTTTTTCCAGGATACGTGCCCGGTACGTCGTGACGGTACTTGGGCTTAAGTGCAATATCTCAGCGATGCGGACAATTCTCTCGCCTGCAGCAAGGAGCTTTAGTACTTCAAGCTCCCGGTCGGATAGCGCTTCGTGGGGGGCCTCGTCGCCTCTGCCGAAGGCGTGGACCAGTTTTTCCGCCAGCTCAGGGCTGACGTGCTTGCCGCCTGCGGCCACCTTGCGGACTGCCGTAACCAGGGTGTCTGCGGAAATATCCTTGGTGAGGTACCCCGCTGCGCCGTGCTTGATTGCGCGTAACGCATAGGCCTCGACCGAATGCATGCTCAACATCAGAATGGCGAGCTTGGGCTTCTCCGCACGCATGAGCTTGAGGAGTTGCAGGCCGGTCTTATCGGGCAGCTGAATATCTACCAGCGCCACGTCGAAATCTTGCTCCCGGACCAGGAGCATTGCTTCTTGTGCCGTCTCTGCTTCACCCGTTACCTCGATCTCGTTGGCAGTCTCCAGCATGCGTCGTACGCCGTTACGCACGATGCTGTGATCATCCACCAGCAAGACTCTGATTTTGTGCTCAGTCATCTGTATTTTCCATTCGCACCCACAAGGCCCTGGCCGTATCGTGTCTCGATGTACAGATGATGTTGAACCCGCCGGCACAGTGGCGCGCGCTCTTGCATCCCCACACTAACCCTGCGGCCAGTGGCCAGCAAGCCATGGAGTCTGCTGCAGGGTTTTACGTTAGCAGGCAGGTAGCGCACTTGCACTTTTGCTTCAGGCGTTAGCGGCGCCTAAGCTCTCAGGTGTGCCTGCACGCCCATGGGTAATGCCTTGCGCGTGGCATAAATTTTGACTGGGACAAAGACATGGCCACAGTGACGACACCAATCGAAGTTTTCGACATGAAGACGTTACTGGCAGCGCTGAAGTCGTTGCGCAAAGGTGACTTCACCACGCGTATGCCGGAAGACTGGACCGGCATGCCGGGAAAGATCGCCGACACGCTCAACGAGATCATCGACATGGCGGCCGAGACCACCACCGAATTCGAACGCGTGGCGCAACTGATCGGCAAGCAGGGCAAGGTCGACGAGCGTATCGAATTGCCGATGATGAAAGGCTCGTGGCAAAAGATCGTCAACTCCAGCAATGCGCTCACCAGCGACCTGATCAGCCCGATGAACGAGATCATTCGCGTCGTCGGTTCGGTTGCCGAGGGTAATCTGAGCCAACAGGTACCGCCGGTGCTCGACGGCCTGAAACTGCGGGGCCAGTTCCTCAAGTCCGCCGAGATCGTGAACACCATGGTGACGCGACTGGGCTCCTTCGCTTCCGAGGTGACCCGCGTGGCGCGCGAAGTCGGCACTGAAGGGATTCTCGGTGGGCAGGCCAATGTCAAAGGGGTGTCCGGCACCTGGAAAGACCTGACCGACTCCGTCAACGACATGGCCGCCAATCTGACCACCCAGATGCGCAACATCGCTTACGTGACGACCGCAGTGGCCAAAGGCGATCTGGGCAAGACGATTACCGTCGAAGCCAGGGGTGAGATTCTCGAGCTGAAAAACACCATCAACACGATGGTCGGCCAGCTTTCGAGCTTCGCTGCGGAGGTGACCCGCGTAGCGCTGGAGGTCGGTACCGAAGGCAAGTTGGGCGGTCAGGCGGAAGTGCGCGACGTATCAGGCACCTGGCGCGACCTGACCGAATCGGTCAACGGCATGGCGGCCAACCTGACCACCCAGGTGCGCAACCTCGCACAGGTGACGACGGCGGTGGCACGCGGCGACCTCGGCAAGAAAATTACCGTTGAAGCCAAGGGCGAAATTCTCGAACTGAAAAACACCATCAACACGATGGTCGACCAGCTCTCCAGCTTCGCCGCAGAGGTGACACGCGTCGCGCTGGAAGTCGGTACCGAAGGCAAACTGGGCGGACAAGCCGAAGTGACCGGCGTATCCGGTACCTGGAAGGACTTGACCAATTCGGTCAATGGAATGGCGGCCAACCTGACCACCCAGGTGCGCAACATTGCCGACGTGACGACGGCGGTGGCCAACGGCGACCTGTCGCGCAAGATCACAGCCGAAGCGAAAGGTGAAATTCTGCAACTCAAGGAAACCATCAACACGATGGTCGACCAGCTCTCGACCTTTGCCGACGAAGTGACGCGTATGGCACGCGAAGTGGGGACTGACGGCAAGCTCGGTGGCCAGGCCAAGGTGGCGGGCGTCGGTGGCACCTGGAAAGATTTGACCGACTCGGTCAACAGCATGGCGGCCAACCTGACCAATCAGGTGCGCAACATCGCCGACGTAACGACGGCGGTGGCCAAAGGCGACCTGGGGCGCAAGATCACCGTGGAAGCCAAGGGCGAAATCATGGAGCTGAAGAACACCATCAACACCATGGTGGACCAGCTCAATAGCTTTGCCGCCGAAGTGACGCGGGTGGCGCGCGAAGTCGGTACCGAAGGCAAGCTCGGCGGGCAGGCACAAGTGCAAGGCGTGTCCGGCACCTGGAGGGATTTGACCGAAAACGTGAACTTCATGGCGGCCAACCTGACCAGCCAGGTGCGAGGCATCGCGAAAGTGGTGACCGCAGTAGCCAACGGTGACATGAAGAAGAAACTGACACTGGAAGCCAAGGGTGAGATCGCCGAACTGGCCGACACCATCAACGGCATGACCGATACGCTGGCGCTGTTCTCCGATCAGGTGACCTCGGTGGCGCGTGAAGTGGGCGTCGAGGGCAAGCTGGGCGGCCAGGCCAACGTGCCGGGTGCCGCCGGCACCTGGCGCGATCTGACCGACAACGTGAACGGTCTGGCCGCCAACCTGACCAATCAGGTGCGTGCAATTGCCGACGTGGCGACTGCCGTGACCAAGGGCGATCTGACGCGTTACGTGGAGGTGGAAGCAAAGGGTGAAGTGGCGGAATTGAAGGACAACGTCAACGAGATGATCCGCAATCTGCGGGAAACCACGCGGCAAAACGCGGAACAGGATTGGCTCAAGACCAATCTCGCGAAATTTACCCGCCTGCTGCAGGGCCAGCGCGATCTGGCGGCAGTCTCCAAGATGGTGCTGTCAGAACTGGCTCCGCTGATCAACGCCCAGCACGGTGTGTTCTACATGATGAACGAGAGTCCGCCCGACCCTGCGAAACTCAAACTGCTGTCGGCTTATGCGTACAAGGGAAACATCAATGTGAATGATGAGTGGCGGCTCGGCGAGGGCCTGGTCGGGCAATGCGCTTACGAGAAGCGGCGCATCCTGCTGACCGATGTCCCCGGAAATTACGTCGCGATTTCATCGGGACTGGGTGCGGCCGCCCCGCTGAATATCATCGTGTTGCCGATCCTGTTCGAGAACAAGGTCAAGGCCGTCGTCGAAATGGCTTCGTTCACGCGCTACAGCATCATTCATCAAACCTTCCTTGATCAGCTTGCTGAATCGATTGGTATCGTGCTCAACACGATCGAAGCCAATATGCGTACCGAAGAACTGCTCAAGCAGTCGCAATCGCTGGCGCAGGAGCTGCAAAGGCAACAAGAGGAATTGCGCCAGACCAACGAAGAACTGGAGGACAAGGCCGGAATGCTGGCGGAGCAGAAAGCCGAAGTCGAGCGCAAGAACCGTGAAGTCGAAATCACCAAGCTGTCGCTGGAGGAGAAGGCGGAACAGCTGATGCTGACCTCGAAGTACAAGTCAGAATTCCTCTCCAGTATGTCCCATGAGCTCAGAACGCCATTGAACAGCTTGCTGATCCTGGCCCAGCAGCTCAGCGACAATGCAGAACACAATCTCACTCCCCGGCAGGTCGAATATGCCAGGACCATCCGTAGCGCGGGCAAAGACCTGCTGGAGCTGATCGACGAGATTCTCTATCTGTCCAAGATCGAGTCGGGTACGGTCACACTGGATCTGAATGAAGCGCTGTTCGCCAATCTGCACGACCAGATCGAACGCACCTTCCGGCCAGTCGCCGAAAGCCGGGGCCTCACCTTCACGATTGAACTGGCGCCTACCCTGCCCCCCGTCATCTGGACCGACGAAAAGCGCCTGTTGCAGGTGGTCAAGAACTTGCTGTCCAACGCGTTCAAATTCACTGAGCAAGGCAGCGTCAAGCTCAGCATCGCGCCCGCTGTGTCCGGCTGGAGCGTGGATCACAGCGAACTGAATCGCGCCGATGAGGTGGTCGCCTTCGTGGTCACCGACACCGGCATTGGCGTAGCTGGCAGCAAGCAGAAGCTCATCTTCGAGGCGTTCCAGCAAGCAGACACCGGAACCTCACGAAAGTACGGCGGCACCGGCCTCGGCCTGTCGATCAGCCGCGAGCTCGCACACCGGCTGGGGGGTGAGCTACGGCTGATCCCCGGTGAGGACAAGGGCAGTACTTTCGCGCTGTATGTGCCCTTGCGTACACAGGATGCCCAGCGTCCGGCGCCAGACGAATCAGCAACAGAAACAGTACCTGGCCAAGTCAAGCGCGATCTCATGTCAGGCCCCTCTGCTCAGATACTGGACGACCGCGAGTCTGTCCAACCCGGGGACCAAGTGCTGCTGATGCTCGAGGGCGACGCCCGATTCGCCGGCATTCTGCTCGAGGCCGCGCACCAGAAGGGGTTCAGGGCTATCGTCACGCCCCGTGGCGCGGATGCACTGGAGCTGGTCGAGCGCTTCAAACCCGCCGCGATCACGCTGGACCCGGGCCTGGCGGACATCGACGGCTGGTTGCTGCTCGAGCAGTTGAAGCGAAATTTCGCCACGCGTCACATCCCGGTCCAGATCATCTCGAACACTGACGACCGCACACGCGGGCTGCGCTATGGCGCTTTCGACTATCTGCTCAAGCCGGTCACAGCCGACGAGATTCAACATGCGCTGGTCGGCATCGTGGCTTTCGCAGGGCGCAAGACCAGGAGTCTGCTGCTGGTCGACGGCGACGAAGCGAATCGCGCTCGCATCCTCGATCTACTCGGCAACACCGACGTGAAGATCACAACGACCGATAGCAGCGCTGAAGCCTTGAAGAAACTGGCAAAGAAACGCTACGACTGCATGGCAATCAATCTCAATCTGCCCGACGCATCCTGTATCGGGTTTCTCGAGGCGTTGCAGGAAGACCACGCAATGCGTGAATTGCCGATCGTCGTCTATGGTGCAGAAACACTGACCAAGCCGGAACACGAGCGTTTCAGGACACTGCTCGGCAAGGGCGTCATCAAGGCCGTTCAATCCCCCGAGCGCATACTCGACGAAACCGCACTGTTTCTACACCGCGTCGTAGCCAAACTGCCGCAGACCCAGCGCAGGATGCTGGAAAAACTCTATGAGGGCTCGGACAGTCTCGAGGGTAAAAAGGCCCTGGTGGTCGACGATGACGTGCGCAATATTTTTGCCCTGACCAGCGTGCTTGAGTGCAACAAAATGCTGGTGGCCACAGCCGAAAACGGCCGAACCGCCATAGAACTGCTACAGCAGCAGCCCGATACAGACATCGTGCTGATGGACATCATGATGCCCGAGATGGATGGCTTTGAAACCATGCGCCAGATCCGTACATTCAAAAGATTTGAGACCCTGCCCATGATTGCGCTGACGGCCAAGGCGATGATGGGTGACCGTGAAAAATGCATCGAGGCAGGAGCATCGGACTATGTCAGCA
This sequence comes from Pseudomonas sp. GM48, assembly GCF_000282335.1. Classification (GTDB taxonomy): domain Bacteria; phylum Pseudomonadota; class Gammaproteobacteria; order Pseudomonadales; family Pseudomonadaceae; genus Aquipseudomonas. Next base: position 8,278 of record NZ_AKJM01000178.1, on the reverse strand, counting down.
AGCCGGTGGATACCGACCAACTGCTATCACTGATTCGCAAATGGCTCTATCGATGACTCTGTACCGCGCTCATTGCGCGACAGCAAAGGTGGCAATGTGCGCAAGGCCGGCTCGATTTTACCGGTGCTGCCGTTACGGCAAGAGGCGCTAGCGCAAACCGAAGTGGCATAAATATGCAGCAGGAACCCCCGGTATTCAAAGAGAGAGCCCAGGTGCGGCAACCGCTCCCGCCTGATGGCGTGCCAGCATCCGTGTTGCTGGTGGATGACAACCCCGCCAAGCTGACGGCGCTTGCCGCAGTGATTGCCGACATGGGCCTCGATATTGCCACGGCGACTTCCGGGCGCGAGGCGCTGCGCCTGCTATTGCAGCGCGACTTCGCAGTCATTCTGCTCGACGTGAAAATGCCCGTGATGGACGGTTTTGAAACCGCGGCACTCATTCACGGCCGCCCGAAGTCGGCCCACACGCCCATTATCTTCGTCACCGCTGAGGCCGATACGGATTCCGAGCGTTTCCGCGGTTATACGTCCGGCGCAGTGGATTACATCTTCTCGCCGATTGTGGCCGAGGTTCTTCGCGCCAAAATCCGGGTGTTTGTCGACCTGTTCTATCTGCAGCGCAAACTGACGATGCAGGCCGAAGAATTGCTGCAATCGAAGCGGCTGCTGCGTGAGCTGGCCGCCTATCAGGAGCACATCAAGGAAGAAGAGCGAAAGCGCATCGCACGCGACATCCATGACGAGCTGGGACAGAGTCTGCTGGCGTTGCGAATCGATGTCTCCATGCTGCAGGCGCGCACCAGTACCATGCACCCCAAGCTCAACGAAAAGGCCAGCGATGCTCTGAATCACCTCGATAACGCCATCCGCAGTGTCCGCAGTATCATCAATGATCTTCGGCCGCCCGTACTCGATCTGGGATTGCAGGCAGCGATCGAGTGGCAACTTGAAGAGTTCCGGCAGCGCAGCGCCATCGATTGCACGATGTCGGTGGACGACCAGGATTTGCGTTGCGACCTGAATGAAAAATCCGCCACGACGCTGTTCCGCATCGTGCAGGAATCGCTGTCGAATATTGCCCGGCACGCGCGAGCGACACAGGTGCATATCGAACTCTACGGGGACAGTCGCCGGCTTTACCTGCAGATCAAAGACAATGGCGTAGGCATGACGGATGGCAAAAAATTGAATTCGTTCGGATTGGTGGGGATGAAGGAACGCATCAGCATGCTGGGCGGGGAATTCACGATCGACAGCGCACCGGACAAAGGAACGAGTTTAACGATATCGCTGCCATCCGACTGACCCGGATGGCATTGAAAGGCTATGGCCCGGGCACATCGGGCGGGCCAACGACTGCGACCACCCTCTTGATGGCGGTGCAGCCGCCAACGGGTTTATTGGGAATGCTGAACTTGCCCGGGGGATTGTTTAATCCAATAGTGACTAACAATTAGTGCTTATCGTGATTAGCCTTGGTGGAAAGTTCCGATCCTGCAGCAATACTCCACTCTGCTTTGAAAATCATTCGAGTATAACGTGGGGCACCAAGTCATGAACTTGACAGTGGGTGAAGCGAAAGAACCTCGACTCTCATTAATCAAGCGATGCCTTCGCCAGCCGTTACTGCACTTTTTAATCGCCGGTTTCGCACTCTTTGTGCTGTACGGAGGTTTGCACCGTTCAACGGTCAATCAAGATCCGCAACGCATCGAAATCACCCCTGAAGTTGTTCAGCGGATTGCGATTTCCTGGTTGGCACGATGGCAACGGCCCGCCTCGGAGCAACAGTTGCAGGGCTTGATTGATGACTATGTGAAAGAGGAAATCCTCTATCGCGAAGCGCTGAAACTTGGCCTGGATAAAGACGACACCATCATTCGCCGCCGACTGGCGCAAAAAATGGACTTCCTCGCCGAAGATGTAGCGTCGCTTCGCGAACCGGCACCCAGTGTACTAGAGGCCTGGTACAAGCGGCATCAAGAGCAATATGCCCCGCTGCCACTTGCAACTTTCCACCATCTGTTCTTTGCCCTGGACAAACGTGGTGTTGATACACAAGCCCAGGCTCAGGCTGCGTTAAGTGGCCTGACCGACAAAAACAGCGGTGAGGGCGATACGTTCATGTTTAAAAGCGCCTACACAGAGCAATCCCGGGATCAGGTGGCGCGGGTCTTTGGTTCAAAGTTTGCCACTTCGTTATTCAAACAAACTCCCGGACGTTGGGTCGGGCCTGTGGAATCAGGTTTTGGCTGGCATCTGGTGTGGATCGATGCGCTGGCCAAGCCACCGGCACCGCCCTTTGAAACCGTGGCCCGGCAGGTCAAGTCCGATTGGCTGTCCGAGCAACGCAGCGAATCGAAACGCGCGAATTTCGATGCGCTCAAAGCACGCTATGAAGTCGTGGTGATGATGCCTGCTTCCGCCGGTGGCATTGCCGCCACACAAATGGAGCGGCAGTAATGAGGCGCACGGTCTGGCTGCTGTTGCTGCTCGGGTTCATGGGGCTGACCGCCATGGCCCATGAGTCGCGTCCCGCGTACCTGGAACTCAATGAAACGGCCGCCGGGCGCTACGACGTGCTGTGGCGCACGCCGGTGCTTTCAGGCATGCGATTGCCGATTGCGCTGCGGTTTGCCGACGGTGTGCGCACTGTCGTTGATCCGGTGGAAAGCACGCTGAACGATTCGCTGATCGAGCGCCGAGGCATTGATGCAGGCCCCGCCGGCCTGGTCGGGCAGCGCATCGAATTCGTCGGCCTGCAAGCGAGCATCACCGATGTGCTGGTGCGCGTCTCGCGCCTGGACGGCAGCCTTACGACCACCCTCGTCCACCCTACGCAACCCTGGATAGAAATCGCTGCCACGCCGGGAGCGTTCTCGGTGGCCGGTGCGTTTCTGGTCCATGGCATCCAGCACATTCTGGGTGGTTTCGATCACTTGCTTTTCGTCTTCGGTCTCCTGCTGCTGGTAGGCAATGGCTGGATGCTGGTGAAGACCATCACCGCGTTCACCCTCGCCCACTCCATCACCCTGGCGCTCGCAGCATTGGGTGCGGTGCGGCTTCCCGGCCCGCCTGTGGAGGCGACGATTGCGCTGAGCATTCTGTTGCTGGCGGTGGAAATCGCCCGCAAAAACCGTGGCGACGTCAGCTTCACCATCCAATGGCCATGGGTGGTGGCGTTCTGTTTTGGCTTGTTGCATGGCTTTGGTTTTGCCGGTGCGCTGGCGGAAATCGGCTTGCCCCAACGCGATCTGCCGCTGACGCTGTTCACCTTCAATGTCGGCGTCGAAATCGGCCAGTTGATGTTCGTCGCCGCCGTGCTGAGCCTGCGAGCGCTGTTGCTGCGTTGTCGGCTGCCACGGCCCGCGCTCTTGTATGCCCGACCGATTGCTTCATACGGGTTGGGAACGCTGGCGGCCTTCTGGTTTTTCGAACGGGTCGCGAGTTTCTGGGCCTGAACTTCACCCTGTCACTGCCGTATTCCGGAGACGTGGAATATGAAAACCCTTACACACTTCACCACGCCGTCACTGCTCGGTTGCGCCGTGCTGACTGTCAGCACATTGGCATTGGCGGAGGGCAACCCGGATCGCGAGGTTTACTTTGGCCAGACGCACTCGCACAGCTCCTGGTCGATTGATGCTTACCTGATCGGCAACCATCAGGTCGATCCCGAACAGGCCTACCAATACTCGCTTGGCATGCCGGTCAAGCATCCGATGGGGTTTGAAGTGCAGCTCAAAGGCCGACCGCTGGATTTCCATGGCGTGACCGATCATTCGGAATACGTGGGCGTGATCGCGCTGGCCAACGATCCGAAGTCAGACTTCAGCAAACTGCCCATCGCGCAAAAACTGATAGCCAAGACTCCGGAGGATTTCAACCGGGTGTTCAAATGGATCGCCGGCAGCTTGAACAATCCCATCAAGGAGCTGATTGATCCGAAGGTTGCCGGCAATATCTGGCAGCAGAACATCGCCATCGCCGACAAGTACTACAAGCCCGGCAAGTTCACCACCTTCGTCGCCTATGAGTGGACCTCTGCACCCAATAATCAAAACATGCACCGCAACGTGTTTTTCCGCGATTCGAAGAAGGTGCCGGACCTGCCCTTCACGGCGCTCGACTCGAGCAAACCCGAGGACTTGTGGGGCTGGATGGACGATCAACGCAAAAAGGGCAACGAGGTGCTGGCGATCTCCCACAATGCCAACCTCAGCAACGGCCTGATGTTTCCGGTGGACGTCGATGACCGTGGCCGCCCCATCGATGCGGCGTGGGCCGAAACGCGGATGCGCAATGAATCCCTCACCGAAATTCATCAGGTAAAAGGCACTTCCGAAACCCATCCCGAACTGTCGCCGACCGACGAATTCGCCAATTACGAAATCATGAGTTTCCTGATCGGCATCGACAACAGCACCTCGAAACTCAATGGCAGTTACGTCAGGCAAGCCTGGCAAAACGGCATGGCCTTGCAGGAAGCCCGTGGATACAACCCATACAAAATGGGCGTGGTCGGCGCCAGCGACTCGCACAACGGGGTAATTCCCTATTCGCAGAGCAACAACTTCGGCTCCCACGGTTTCACCGACAGCACCCCGGCGGCGCGGCTTTCCGGCAAACAGAACTCGGGCATGATGGCCCTGCAAACCAGCACCTCGGGGCTGGCCGGCGTATGGGCTGAAGAAAACACCCGTGAATCGATTTTCGATGCCATGAAGCGTAAAGAAGTCTATGGCACCAGCGGCGTGCGCATCCCCGTGCGCATGTTTGGCGGCTGGGGCTTCGACGGCAGTTTGTGGAACGAAAAAGACTGGGTGCATGCCGCCTACGCCAAGGGCGTTCCCATGGGCGGTGACTTGCCGGCAAAATCGGGTAAACAGGCGCCCTCCTTCGTGGTGTGGGCCGTCAAGGATGTCGACGATGGCAACCTCGACCGAATCCAGATCATCAAGGGCTGGACCAAAAACGGCCAGACCTTCGAGAAGATCTACGACGTCGCCTGGTCCGGTGATCGCCAACCGGACCCGGTCACCGGCAAAGTCCCACCGGTGGGCTCGACGGTCGATGTTTCCAAGGCGACTTACACCAACACCATCGGTGCCACCGAGCTGAAAAAAGTCTGGGTCGACCCGGACTTCGATCCGGCCCAGCACGCGTTCTACTACGCTCGCGCGCTACAGATCCCGACACCGCGCTGGAGCACCTATGACGCGGCCAAGCTGCAAGTACCGCCACCGTCCGACGTCTCGCCCACCGTCCAGGAGCGCGCTTGGACCTCACCGATCTGGTACACGCCGACAGCCGAGGACAGCAAGTCTGTCGCTGGCGGCAAAACCATCGATCAACTGAAAACCGAAGGCGCCAAAGCGCTCACCAACGAGCAGTTGCAAGCCTTCGTGGTGGGCAAAACCATCAAGGTGCGCAATACCGTCACCGGCCAAACGTATGAAATCGTCTATGGCACCGACGGCCAGCGCCTGGTCGCCAGCGTCGATGGCAAGCCGCCTGCGCAAGGGGAATACCTGAACATGCTGCATGGTGGTCAGTTCGGCGTGCCGGCCAAGTATGAAATCAAGGACGGGCATCTGCTGACAACACTCGGCGGCACGCCCTTCGAGGCCACGGTATTCGAGCAGAACGGCAAATACGTGGCGGCTCGCAGCAACGAATTCGGTTATGTGAATTACGAGGTTGAGGAGATCAAGTAGCGTCGAGGCCAGTACCGGTGCTTTGCATGCATCGGTACTGGCAGATTAATGGGCCGCCCCTCAGTCAGCGCGACCCAACAGCGAGGAACTCGCCCGCACCTGCAACTGCGGCGCAAGGATGATCGACTCAGCGGCCTCGCCTCTGATGCGCTTGAGCAGCAACTCCACCGCATGCCGCCCCATCTGTGCCATCTGCAGGCGCACGCTGGTCAATGGAACGATGAGTTCATTGGCTAGCGGGATGTCGTTGAAGCCGACGACGGCAATGTCCTTGCCCGGCTGCAACCCTTTGTCGCGTGCGGCGCCCATCAGGCCAATGGCAAGGAAGTCGTTGACCGCGAAAAACGCCTGCGGGCGTGGGTTGAGCCCCAACAGATACTCGCCTTGCTGGTGTCCGGTGTGGCTGTCGAAAGGACCATTGAGTATCCACTCGGGACGCAGGGTCAGGCCTTGTTCGCGGTAATAACGGATGAACCCGCGGGTACGATCAGCTCCGGTGGACGCATGTCGTTCGCCAGCCAGGATCGCCACATCGCGACAGCCCAGCCGATACAGATGCTCAGCCGCCAGCCAGCCGCCCAATTCGTCGTCGCTGGCCGCCGACAGATGCCCGGCAATCTGCCGGCTGACCAGCACGTAGGGAATGTGCTTGCGTGCAAGCAGATCGAGTAAAGGCTGGGTTTCACCCACATGCGAGTCACCCACGATCAGCCCGGCCACCGAGCGGCGCAAGGCGTGCTCGGCACGCGCCATCTGGCGCGGCTGCTGGTCGTCGGTATTGGAGACGAAGGTGAGGTAGCCGGCCTGCTCCGCCGCGCTGTCGATGCTGTCGTAAATGGTCGCCATTACCAGGTCGGTGAGGCGCGGCATGAGCACGCAGATCTCCTGGCTTTTACGTAATTTCAGGTTGGATGCCTGCGTGTTCGGCCGATAATCCAGCTCTTTGGCCAATGCGCGAATGCGCGCCACCACCTCGGCCGACGCCGCTCGCTCAACCCCGGTCGGGTCGCCATTGAGCACCCGTGACACCGTGGAGACGTGCAACCCGAGTGCAGTCGCCATGGACTTCAGGGTGGCGGGGCGGGATTGATTCGGCATGTCTGAGAGTCTTCCAACCGTCCATTATTTAGCGCGCGATTCTACCTCAATACAGCACCTCCTCTCGGAAATAAACCTTTACCCAAACGATTGACTAAAACTTTTTCTGTCTCTACATTTCGCCAACCCAAACGTTTGGGTAACACAATAAAAATACGCCGGACGCGGCCGACTTTTTGACTTCTGCCAATCATTTGAAGAGTCAGATCCCTATGAACAGCGCAGCTATTCCGTCTTTCCGCTACCAGATTTTCTTCCTAATCATGCTGATGGCACTGCTCAACTACATTGACCGCGGCGCGATCGCCTATGCCTCGGCGAGCATTCTTCCGGAGTACGGTTTCGACAAGGCCGACTGGGGCAAGGTCTTGGGTTACTTCGGTTACGGCTACATCCTCGGGGCGTTGACCGGCGGCATCCTGGCCGACCACTTTGGCGCCAAGCGCATCTGGCTGATTGCGGGTGCCACCTGGTCGATTTTCGAGATCGCCACCGCGTTTGCCGGTGACCTCGGGCTGGCATTCATGGGCGGCTCGGCCATGGCCGGTTTCGCCACTATCCGCGTGCTGTTCGGCTTTGCCGAAGGCCCGGCCTACTTGGTGATCAACAAGAGTGTGGCCAACTGGGCCACGCCCAAGGAGCGCGGCTTCGTGGTCTCGGTTGGACTGCTCAGTACACCACTGGGCGCGCTGCTCACCGCTCCGGTAGCGGTAGGTCTGCAAACCCTGACTGGCGGCTGGCGCAGCATGTTCGTGGTGCTGGGCGTGGTCAGCCTGGCGCTGCTGATTTTCTTCATGACGCGCTTTACCAACACCCCCGATAAGAACCCGCGGGTGTCCAAGGCCGAGCTCGACTTCCTGCGACGGGAACGCGCAGCGGCAGCCAATGCTTCAACCCCGACCACTAGCGTTGCGCCGGTATGGCATTTCTTCAAGAACAAGGACCTGATATTCAATGCGGTCGGTTACTTCTCGTTCGTGTACGTGACGTTCCTGCTGCTGACCTGGACTCCCAAATACCTGCAGGACGAGTTTCACTACAACCTGTCGTCGCTGTGGTACATGGGCATGATTCCGTGGACCGGCGCCTGCTTCACCGTGCTACTGGGCGGCAAGATCTCCGACCTGCTGTTGCGCCGCACCGGCGACCTGAAGGTGGCACGCAGCTGGCTGGCCGCGACCTGTCTGCTGTTGACCACGCTCTGTTTCATACTGGTTTCGCAGGCCCAGACCGTGTGGGGTGTGATTGCCCTGATGACCCTGGCCAACGCCCTCAACGCGCTGCCCAACTCGGTTTACTGGGCCGTGGTGATCGACACCGCGCCGTCCAACCGGGTCGGTGCCTACAGCGGCATGACCCATTTCATCGCCAACACCGCTTCGTTCATCGCGCCAATGCTGACCGGCTACCTGACCGTGCGCTATGGCTACTCGTCGATGTTCGTGGCAGCGGCGGTAGCCA
>NZ_AKJM01000177.1 GCF_000282335.1 Pseudomonas sp. GM48 | reverse complement strand
GCCGAACGCAGCCTCGCGGGCTCGGCAGCTGCTACAGATCTGATTCGTCAATGAAAAAGGCGACCGCATGGGTCGCCTTTTGGGGTTTCTGTCGGTTTAGACTGCGGCTCTGCGCAGCGTCGCCATGAACGCTGCCGCCCCGATGAACAGCCCGGCAAAGGTCCGGTTCATGCGTTTTTGCTGTTTCGGTGTGCGCAGCAGACGCAGCACCCTGGACGCCAAACCGGTGTAGCCGGCCATGACGATCAGGTCGACGCAGACCATGGTCACGCCGATCACCAGATACTGAATCAGCAGTGGCGCATGTGGATCGATGAACTGTGGCAACACCGCCAGCATGAACACCAGCGCCTTGGGGTTGCTGATGTTCACCAGGAAACCACGGAACACCAGGGCCATCGGCTTGCCGATCTGGCGCACCGCCGCGTCGTCGCTCATATCGCTGGGCAGCGCCCGCCATTGCTTGATCGCGAGGTAGACCAGATACGCCACGCCAAACCATTTGATTGCGTAGAAGGCCGTGGCCGAAGCCGTGAGAATGGCGCCGACACCGGCACCGACGATGGCGATCTGCACAGCCAGGCCCAGTTGCAGGCCCAGGGCGTTCCAGTAGCCGCGCCAGAAACCGTATTGCAGGCCGCTGGACATCGACGCAATGGCGCCGGCACCGGGGGACAGGCTGATCACCCAGCAGGCGGCAAAAAACGCCAGCCATGTTTGAAGCTCCATTGCACACCTCGACTCAGACTCGTGACAGACGTCTAAGCTAATGCGGCTTTGGGTGGATGACTACCGATTTTTTGCAGGACATCCCGACGGCCGACCAGCGTTCAGGGCTTGAGGGCCCCTTCGCGAGCAAGCCCGCTCCCACATCAGACCGATGTCGCTAATAAGAACGCGATCACCTGTGGGAGCGGGCTTGCTCGCGAAAGCGGTGTATCAGGCAGCAGAAGGTTTACTTTTCAAACCCGTTGGAAGGAAACACATCCGTCCCGCGCCAGCGTCGCACCGAACGCTGAAAGAACAAACTGTTGGGCACTTGCACCATGGCGCTGCCAGTGCCGAGTTCTTCGGCCTCGACCAACGTGGTGTAAAGAAGATTGATCGCCACCACCCGGCCTTTGACACCAGGCTTGTCGGTGGTGTCTACCAGCTCGACCACGTCGCCCAAGCGAAACGGGCCGACAGTAAAGATCAGGATCGCGCACAACAGGTTCGAGAGCACGCTCCACATGGCGAAAAACGCCACCGCCGCGACCGCGACGAAACCGGACAACGCAGTCCAGAGCACTGTGGCCGATACACCGAGACGTTCCAGCACGAAAATCAGCGCGCTGCCCATGATCAGCCAGCGCAAACCGCCCCGCAGCGGCAGCATCAACTGCGGCGGGAACGGGTAACGCTCACCGACGCGGGTCAGGCCTTTGGCGACGAAGCGCTGGGTGAAGTAGCCGGCAAGCAGGATCAGCAGAATTTGCACGCCAAGCCAGATCGGCTCGACCCACACCGCCGGCAACGGCAGCTTGAAGGCGTCCATCAGGACAGCGCCTCCAGCTCCGCCTGCATGCTTTCCAGCAATTCCAGGGCTTCCATCCACGCTTCTTCCAGCTCAGCTTCACGCACTTTCAGCCTGGCCTGCTCGGCCAGCAGGTCACGCAATTCGTTCTTGCGCGCCGGCTCGTAGATGTCGCTGTCGCCGAGGCTGGTATCGACCTTCGCCAGTTTTTCGTGGAGCTTGCCCAGTTCGGCTTCGAGCTTGTCAGCTTCACGCTTGTGCGGTGCCAGTTGCTGACGCAACGCCGCTGCGGCCTGACGCTGGGCTTTCTTGTCGGTCTTGTCCGGGTTGACCGGCGTGTTGCTGACCGGGGCGTTGCGCTGGCGATACTCCACCAGCCAGCGGGTGTAGTCCTCCAGGTCGCCGTCGAACTCTTCGACCTTGCCGTCCGCCACCAGATAGAAATTGTCGGTGGTGCTTTTGAGCAAATGCCGGTCGTGAGAGACCACCAGTACCGCACCACTGAATTCCTGCAGGGCCATGGTCAGCGCCAGGCGCATTTCCAGGTCCAGGTGGTTGGTCGGTTCGTCGAGCAGCAACAGGTTCGGTCGGTCCCAGGCGATCAACGCCAACGCCAGGCGCGCTTTTTCGCCACCAGAGAAATTCAGTACCGGCTCGTCGATTCGCGCACCACGGAAGTCGAAACCGCCGAGGAAGTCACGCAGGGTCTGTTCACGCTCGGTCGGTGCCAGGCGCTGCAAGTGCAGCAACGGGCTGGCCTTGGAATCCAGAGAATCGAGCTGATGCTGGGCGAAGTAACCGACCACCGTGTTCTCGCCACGGGTCAAGCGGCCGGCCAATGGCGAGAGCTCACCGGCAAGGTTCTTGATCAGGGTCGATTTACCCGCACCGTTAGGGCCAAGCAGACCGATTCGCGCACCCGGGGTCAGTTGCAGTTTGACCTTCTCCAGCACGGCTTTGTCGCCGTAACCCAGACGGGCATCGGACAGGTCGATCAGCGGGCTGGAAATTTTCTGCGATTCGCGGAAGACGAAGTCGAACGGCGAATCGACATGGGCAGCGGTCAGCTCTTCCATCCGCTCCAGGGCCTTGATCCGGCTCTGGGCCTGACGGGCCTTGGTGGCCTGGGCCTTGAAGCGGGCGATGTAGCTTTCCATGTGCGCACGTTGCACCTGCTGCTTCTCGTAGGCCTGTTGTTGCTGGGCCAGGCGTTCGGCACGGGCGCGCTCGAAGGCGCTGTAGCCACCGCGGTACAGGGTGATCTTGCGCTGATCGACGTGGGCCACGTGGTCGACCACGGCATCGAGGAAGTCCCGATCGTGGGAGATCAGCATCAGGGTGCCCGGATAGCTTTTGAGCCATTCCTCAAGCCAGATGATGGCGTCGAGATCCAGGTGGTTGGTCGGTTCGTCGAGCAGCAGCAGGTCCGATGGACACATCAAGGCCTGCGCCAGGTTCAGGCGCATCCGCCAGCCGCCGGAGAAATCCCCGACCTGACGATCCATCTGCTCGTTGGTGAACCCCAGCCCGGCCAGCAACTTGCGCGCCCGGGCGTCGGCGGTGTATCCGTCGGCGCTGTCGAGTTCCGAGTGCAGGCGGGCCTGTGCGGCACCGTCATGGGCCGCTTCGGCTGCCGCCAGGTCGCGTTGCACCTGGCGCAGGCGCAGGTCGCCATCGAGCACGTAGTCGACCGCCAGGCGTTCGAGGGTGTCGACCTCCTGGCGCATGTGGGCGATACGCCAGTCGGCCGGCAGGAAGCAATCACCCGAGTCCGGGTGCAACTCACCCCGAAGCAAGGCGAACAGGCTCGATTTGCCGGCGCCGTTGGCACCGATGAGGCCGGCTTTCTGGCCGGCGTGCAGGGTCAGCTCGGCGTCTTCTAGCAGACGTTGCGGGCCACGCTGTAAAGTCAGGTTCTGAAGTCGAATCATAATGGCGGCGGAGTCTACCAGCTTCGCTCGCAACTGGCGCGAGTAGCACTATGTCCTCTGACCTGTGGAGTTTTTCCCTGAGCACTTACGCTCGTCCGGGCGTTGAGCAGGCATGCCTGCAATTGCAGTCGGCGGGAGTCAATGTGTGTCTGCTACTGTGTGGTGCGTGGTTGGGACAACGAGGTGTGGCCTGCGATGAGCAACGCTTGCAGCAGCTTCGTAGTGTGGCCGTCTCGTGGGACACCGATGTCGTGCAGCCGTTACGCGCCTTGCGCACGCAATGGAAAGCCGCGGCCACGCAAGACGCCGGGTTGCATACCCTGCGCGAACAAGTGAAGGCACTGGAGCTGGAAGCCGAAAGACATCTGTTGTTGCGGCTGGAGAGAGCGGCGCAGAGTTGGCCGCAAGGTGCCGAGACCGATCTGGCGGCCTGGCTGGAAGGTGCGACGGCGGGTGCCGCCCACCTGCACCGCGACGCGCTGCATCAGCTGCGCGTCGCGGTAACCGGCACTTAAGAAGCGCTGGTCGGGGTGGAGATTGCTGCGCTCGGAACAGCGGCCGGCGTTGGCGCTGGCGTAGCTGTCGAGGTGGTAGCTGCCGGAGTGGATGTTGCGGCTGGAGCCGGGGAGGCTGGCTTGGCAACAGGCGCGGTCGCTGGCTTGGCGACAACCGGTTTTTTCACTGCAGGTTTGGCCGCTGGTTTTGCAGCGGGTTTGGCTGCGGCTGGTTTGGCTGCACTGGCAGTGGCCGGTTTGGCGGCTGGTTTTGCTGGCGCTTTCGCAGCTGGTTTTGCCGCTGGCTTGGCAGCAGGTTTCGCCGCGACAGGTTTGGCCGCTGGCTTGGCAGCGGGTTTCGCCGCTGCAGTTTTGGCTGCTGGTTTGGCAGCAGGTCTAGCGGCAGGCTTGGCAGCAGGTTTCGCCGCGACAGGTTTCGCCGCCGGTTTGGCAGCAGGTTTCGCCGCTGCGGTTTTGGCTGCTGGTTTGGCAGCAAGTCTAGCGGCTGGTTTAGCGGCAGGCTTGGCAGCAGCGGCTCGCGCCGCGGCAGGTTTGGCGGCCGCTGTTCTTGCAGCAGGTTTGGCTGCTGGAGTTTTAGCAGCAGGTTTTGCAGCGCTGGCTGCAACAGGTTTTTTCGCTGCCGGTTTAGCGGCAGGCTTGGCTGCGGCTTTCACCGGTGCTTTGGCAACCGGTTTGGCGGCAGGCTTGGCCGGTGCTTTTGCTGCAACCGGTTTGGCAGCGGCATTCTTTGCAGGTGCCGCAGCAGGCTTGGCCGCACGCAAGGACAACACCTTGCCGACAGCCTCTTGTACACGACCGACGCCCTGGGCCAGTTTCAGGCTTTCTTGAGCATCGCGCTTGAGTTGCAGAATGTAGCCGCGGGTTTCCGATTGACGATCCTTAAGGGCATCGAGCAGCTCCTCAAGATCGGCCACTGCGTCCTTGGCCTTGGCTTGTGCCTTGGCTTTTCCGGCCGCCGCAGCGTCCTGCAGTTTGGTGCGGGACTTGTGCAGTTTTTCTTGCGCTTTTCCGCGCTGCTTTTCCAGTTTGGCTAGCAATTTTTCAGCATCAGCCAAGGCTTCGGAACAAGCGGTTTCCAGATGCTCGAGCAGGCTGCCCGAGAGTTGTTGGAGCAGGTGCAATGGAGTGTTTACTGGCTTCTTGGTGGCCGACATGGTTTACCTCCTGGCTGAAGTGAGTGCGGCTCATACTAGACCTCTGCTGCAACCGCCGCTAGGGCATGTTGACACTATCGAAAGCGCCGTGTTGCAAAGGATTGAAAAACTTCTGCATCGGCGCAAAAGCAGTTCACCGTTGTGCGCATTCTCACTGGCATAATCGCCCGCAATTCAGGTCGGAGAGTGCCCATGTCGCGCTACCTTTTTTTATCGCTGTGCGTGTTTTTTTCGGTGGCCCAGGCCGCCGAAAAAACACAGGAAAATGAAGCCCGCGATCTGGCTTACAGCCTGGGTGCAAGCCTTGGTGAACGCTTGCGCCAGGAGGTTCCCGACCTGCAACTCCAGGCACTGGTCGAAGGATTGCAGCAGGCCTATCAGGGCAAACCGCTGGCGCTGAAGGACGAACAGATCCAGCAAATTTTGACCGAGCATGAAGCCCGGATTGCCATGCAGTCAGCCGAGCCGCAAAGTGAAATGGCGCTGGAAAAAGAGCAGCGTTTTCTCGCCGCAGAGAAAGCCAGACCCGGCGTGCGCGAGCTGGCTGATGGTGTGTTGCTGACCGAGATGACGCCAGGCACTGGCGCCAAGGCAGGACCCAACGGCAAGGTGCAGGTGCTGTACATCGGTCGCTTGCCCGACGGCACGGTGTTCGATCAGAACAGCCAGCCACAATGGTTCAGTCTCGACAGCGTAATTGCCGGGTGGCGCAGTGCATTGCAAAACATGCCGGTCGGGGCGAAATGGCGACTGGTGATTCCATCGGCTCAGGCCTATGGCGCCGACGGTGCTGGTGACGTGATCGCACCGTTCACTCCACTGGTATTCGAAGTCGAATTGCGCGGTGCTGCCAGTTGACGACGGAAATGAAAAACGGCGTGCCTTGGCACGCCGTTTCCGGATCTTGCGGGAAGCGCTTCAGGCCTGAACCGAATCGGCTTCCTTGTGAGCGGTGTGCAGCACTTCGATCAGGCAGTCTTCCAGCTCGAAGCGTTCGTGTAACAGTCCACCCAGTTCCTTGAACTTCTCGGCGACGCATTTGCCCTCATCGCACAGATCGTTGAACGCGAGCAGCTTTTCGGTGATGACGTCGATGCGCGGGTAGATCGTCTCGGCGAGTTCCAGGCCACGCTTGTCGTTGAAGGCCTTGGCCTCCCCCGTCAGTTGCTCGTAGATCTCGAAGTGCCCGGCGGACACGTAATCGACCAGCACGCCGCAGAATTCCTGCAAGGGCTTACGGTTCGTGGACAATGCCTGCGGATCGGCACCGAGCTTGTCGTATGCATCGATCAGCTCTTTACGCTCCTGCAACCAGCGATCGATCAGCAGGTGCACTCCACCCCAGCGTTCCTGAGCATTCTGACAACTTTCGAGCATGGTGATCTCTCTTCCCTTGTGGGTCAGCTGCTCTATGCCCGTTCGCCTCTTGTTACGTCAGTGGGCGGTCAGGCAGAGCGTCATCGAGCAACATAATTCCAATGACACGTGCGGGCCAGATTATGCCCGCACGACACTGCCTTCAAGGTACGCACGCGATAATGTTCATACAAGTGTTTAATCGCCCGCGAAGGCCCGGTGCGACGACTCGCCGCTGAGTGGTCGCTGATAGCTGATCCAGACCAGTCGCAGCGACTGGTACACGGCCAGAATCATCATCGCGACGAAGAACAGCAGGCTCCATTCCGTGAGACTCAGATCGAACAACGTCCAGGAAATCCTCCCACAATCGGCAGCACCCTTGAACATTTGCTGTGCGACCGATAGCCACGGAGTACTGGCGAACATTTCCGCCAGACGGGTCGAGCACGTCGCTGCCTGATCCGCCGGAAGACTTTGCAGCAGGACCTGTCGCCACGCCGTCACGGTACCGGCCAGGCTGCAGCAAAGACTCAGCAGCCAATACAGAACGTTTCCGATGCGACCGGGACCATGGACCGAAGCCGTAAGGCAGACACCGGTAAAAATAGCCAGACAAAACCGTTGCACGAGACACAAGCCGCAAGGCCGCAAGCCGACTGCATATTCCAGGTAGCAGGAAACGCCCAGCGCCAGGGCACCCGCAATGAAAGCCATGAAAAACAAAGAGCGTGAACAGGCCAAAGACATGGCTTTTCCGTAAAAGTAGTGACAGGCCGTTACGGTAGAGGAAAGCGCTGCGGCCTTTCAAGGCAAGTGCCCACGGACACTTCAGCACAGGTGTAGGGAAATCCCGACGCAGACGAGAGGATAAAAAGTAGTCCTCTGTAGGACTTTGCCTGCGACGAAGTTTGGCGACTGATTTTCAACAAATCATCGCACTGCGGCGAGGGCGTTTGCGCCTTTGCCGCAGGTCATCACTCAGACGCCGGAGTCTGGCGCCCGCGAACGGGTCAAGCGCGGATTGGCACTGGCAGAGGGGCAGCGAGCAAGCGCTTATCCAACAAACCCAGGCCTTCCTGAAACAGCTGGTTACTGCGCTCGGTATCGCCCATTTGCGCCAGCAACCGCGCCAGCTCCGCACAAGCTTCCGGATTGCGTTGCACACGCAGGCTGCTTTCCAGATAGTCCCGGGCTTTGCCCCACAAACTGTTTTGCAGGCATAGACGGCCCAGTGTCAGCAGCAGGCCAGGATCGGCCGGATGATCCTTGAGCCAGCCTTCGGCGGCCTGTAACTGGCGGACCGGATCCTTGCCGCGAACCAGTCCGTAGAGACGAGCCAGATGACTGTCGTAGCTGCGCTTGAGAGCAGTGCGCAGCACTTCTTCGGCCTCGACCTGAGCACCCAATTGCCGCAATTGCTCGGCATACGCGAGCACCAGTTGCGGCTCCTGACGCTGTGCCGAGGTCAGTTGCTGCCAGGCACGTTCGAGCGATTGCTGCCCCACTGTTCCGTCTTCTTCCCGTTGCGCCGCCAGAGACAGGTTCGCCCCCCAGGCCCGACGCTCCAGCTCGGCGAGTTCGGCCTCCGGCAGGACTTTGTCCTTGCGCAGCTCCGGCAGCAGGCGAATCACTGCCGACCAGTCACCACGCTGTTGAAGCAGGCGCTGCAACTGACGCAGAGTCTGCGCGTTGCGAGGATGGCGTTCACGCATGGCTTGCAGGGTTGCAAGGGCGCCTTCGGTATCGCCGCGGTCGGTCTGCAACTGGGCGTGGCTCAAGGCGATCGCCAACTCGGCCTGAGGTTGACGCTCAAGGGCGCGCTCCAGAAGGTTGTCGCTTTCTTCGTAATTGCCTTGTTCGTTCGCGGCACGGGCCGCACCGAGGTAGTAAAGCAGCGGCTGGCGCTCGGCTTCGGCTGCCCGATGCAAATGACGTTGCGCGCTGGCCCAGCGACCCTCGGCCAGGTCCAGCTGACCGTGCTCGATCGCCACCTGCACCCGACGGCTGCGGTTACGCCGCGACCATGGATTGACCACGCCACTGGAAGCCATCACCAGTTCGACCAGCGACTTGATGCCCCAAATCACCAGCCAGAGTACAGCCACCAGCGCCAGGGTAGCCCACAGACTCGACTCATAGCGGAAGGTCTTGTAGGCAATCAGCACGTAACCGGAGTGTTCGGCAATCGCCAGCCCCAGCGCAGCGGCAGCGGCGATAACGAGGAACACGATCACATAGAGGCGTTTCATGGCGTGGCCTCCGGCGCGGTGTTCGCGGCAGGCTTGGCCATTGGCTTGACCGAGTCCTCGGCATTGACGTTACGTCGCTCCAGATACCCCTGCACCGCGCTCAGGGTGCCAGTCAAATCTGGCGTGACTACGGTGACGGGTTGCTTGCTCAACTCAGCTACCTGCTCAAGCATGACTTTGCTTTGCGCGTTGTCCGGGTTGAAGTTGCCCTTGAGGATGTCCCGCGCCTCGTCCAGCACTTGGGAGTACACCGCAGCCTGACCATTGAGTGCGGCCCACTGCGCCTGCTCCAGTGCCAGGCTCAGGGCCAGGCGCACCTGACTCAGGCTCTGGCCGGCCAGCAATGGACGAACGTTTTTGTCGGCATTGAAATCGATACGGATGTAGCGCGAAATCTGATCCCACCACTGCGCCCAGCGACTGGCACCGTCGCCATCGGTGGTCAGGCCCAGCAACGAATCGCCACGGTCCTTGTACTCAGGGGCCAGCTCGGTGAGGCTGGCCACCTGCTCGCGCAACGCGCCCAGACGCAGAAACAGCCCGGTGCGATCGGGCTGTTCGGTGCTGCGCAAGGCGATCAGTGTCTTGGCTACCTGCTCGCGAGCGGCAAAGGCGCCCGGGTCGTTCTGCTCGCGCAGTATCTCGTCGGCGCCTTGTACCAGTGCCTGGGCGCTGCTGATGTCCTGCAAGGCGGACAGTCGCAGGCTGGCCAGACGCAGCAGGTGCTCGGCCTCTGCCAGACGCCAGTCCTTGCGACTGGCGCCGAGTACGGTTTCCAGCCGCTGGTTCAGCCGCTGCTGATCACCTTGCAGCTGAATCACCAGACGGCTGCGTGCTTCCAGTTCATCGGCGGGAGGCAATTGCGCCAGGCGTGCGCTCAGGCGCTCCTCATTGAGCTTGAGGTTTTGCGCCTGGTCATTCAACGCCTGTACCTGGCTCAGCTGTTGCTGATTATTGGCTTGCAGGTGACGCACCTGCCAGACACCCCAACCGCCCACCGCGACACCGGCCGCACCCAGCAGCAGCGCAATGATTGCCAGACCATTGCCTCGACGCTGTACGGCAGCTGGTGGCGGAATTTCATCAACAGGAGCATCAAACGGTGCATCGAGCACCGGTCGCGAGTCATCTTTAGGCAAGGCTGTTTCGCTCACGTATCCATCCTTTGCATTAGAAAACGGGTACGGGATGCTCCCGTAACGCCGTCAGCAAGGCCGCGGCACTGGCACCGCGACAATCCACAACTGTTCTGGCCCCGGCGGCACGCGCCATCTCGGCAACCCTGGGGCTTGGTACAAACAACGGCAACTGCGCCAACTGCGGCCAGGCGTCGCCGGCCAATTGATGCAGGTGCTCAAAACCTTGTCCACTGCTGACCACCAGCCCGTTCAGGCGTTCCGCCTGGATCCGTTCCGGCAGCGCTGTCGGTGGATAACTCGGCAATTCCCGGCGGTACAGTTCCAGATACTCGACACTAACATCAAGCTCACGCAAACGCTCCGCCAGCAACTCGCGCCCACCTTCCCCGCGCAGGATCAGTACTCGCGGATCGGGTTGTGCGATAGCCTCGCGCAGTCGGGAAAGTTCGAGCAAGGCTTCACTGTCATCGCCTTCTGCCGGGAAGCTCACGTCCAACCCGTGATCCTCGAGGATCTGTGCCGTCGCCGCACCGACGCTGAACCACTTCACACCGGGCGGCGTTGGCCAATACCGATCGAGCAGCTCGACGCCGATCCGGGCGGCCGGCTTGCTGACAACAATGACGGCGCAGAACTGATCCAGCGCCAGAATCACCTGGCGCATTGTGTCAGTGGTCGCAATGGGCACGATGTCTAAAAGCGGCAGACTGTTACTGAATATCCCCTGCTCGGCCAAAAGACTGCCCAGCGCCGCCGACTCATCGGCGGGACGTGTCAGCAGCAAGCGCCAACCGGTCACTCGTGACCAGCCTCGCCATAGACCGCCTTGAGAATGTCGTCGGCACCCTGGCTGAGAAGGTCTTCGGCCACTCGCACACCCAGCGCCTCGGCGTCGGCGCGAGGTGCGCGGGCTTGTGCGCTGAGTAGCCGGCCACCGCCTGGATCGCCCACCAGCCCGCGCAACCAGATTTGCTCACCCTCCAGCACGGCGTAGCAGGCAATCGGTACCTGGCAGCCACCATTGAGGTGCTTGTTGAGGGCACGCTCGGCGGTCACGCGGGTGGCGGTGTCCTGGTGATGCAGCGGCGCCAGCAACGCATGAATTTCACTGTCGGCGCTGCGACATTCGATACCCACCGCGCCCTGGCCACCGGCCGGAAGGCTGTCGTCGACACTGATGGCCGAAGTGATGCGATCTTCAAAGCCCAGGCGAATCAGGCCGGCCGCGGCGAGGATGATAGCGTCGTATTCACCGGCATCGAGCTTGGCCAGCCGGGTGTTGACGTTGCCGCGCAGAAAGCGGATTTCCAGGTCCGGACGACGGGTCAGCAACTGGGCCTGGCGACGCAGGCTGGAGGTGCCGACGATGCTGCCCTGAGGCAACTCATCCAGGCTGGTGTAGGTATTGGAAACGAAGGCGTCGCGCGGGTCTTCCCGTTCGCAAATGCAGTACAGGCCGAGACCTTCGGGGAAGTCCATCGGCACGTCCTTCATCGAGTGCACGGCGATGTCGGCTTCATTGTCCAGCAGCGCGGTTTCGAGCTCCTTGACGAACAGGCCCTTGCCACCGATTTTCGACAGCGGCGAGTCAAGCAGCTTGTCGCCACGGCTGACCATGGGAACGAGGGTCACCCGCAGGCCCGGATGAGCCGCTTCAAGGCGGGCTTTGACGTATTCGGCCTGCCACAGGGCGAGAGCGCTTTTTCGAGTGGCGATGCGGATCTGGCGAGAGGACATGGATCAATCCGTACTGAATAGATACGGCAGATAATAACAGCTCAGCCAAATCCACTTTGACTTGTATCGGATACTGCCCGGCCTCCCTGGCCCCGGATGTCCGGCAATCGGGTGTGAAATTCACCTGCGGACAGCTGTTTAGAGCTGTTGCATCATCCTGCGCACGCCAGCCACATGGCGTCGGCTGACGATCAGCGCATCACCGTTGAGGCCTTTGAGGAACAGCTGAAAATGCCCGAGGGGTGTGCGTTGCAGTCGCTCAATACGCTCGCGGGCGACCAGTGCGTTGCGATGGATACGCACGAAACGGTCACCGAATTCGTCCTCAAGTGCCTTGAGCGGCTCATCGAGCAACACTTCGCCGGTTTCATGGCGCAAGGTCACGTACTTGTGGTCGGCAATGAAATAGACCACCTGATCCAGCGGAATCAGCTCGATCCCTTTACGGGTTCGGGCACTGATATGGCTGCGCGGGCCGCTGCCGCTTTCGGCAGCAGGGCGGGTCAGGGCTGCGAGTTGGGCACGATTGGGGCGCTCGGCTCTCTTTAACGCGTCATGTAATTGTTCAGTTCTCACAGGTTTCACCAGATAGCCTACAGCGCTGGCCTGTAAGGCTTCCACGGCAAATTCATCGGGCCCGGCGCAGAACACTACGGCGGGTGGGGTTTCGCGTTCGCACAACCGTGCAGCCACTTGCAGGCCATCGAGGCCCGGCATGCGGATATCAAGCAGCACGATATCCGGCTTGTGGCTGTCGATCAGTGCCAACGCCTCTTCGCCATTCGTGGCGCTAGGCTCCAGGACACTGTATCCCTCGAGTTCGCCAACCATACGGCTCAGGCGCTCGCGGGCCAAGGGTTCGTCATCAACGATCAGGACATTCATATTGCGCTGGATTCCTGCGTGAGTCTCGCACAAGGATAGCGTAGACAGGTGAAGTGACGTCCGTCACCGCGATCCACGCTAAGACTAGCGCGAGCGTCAAAAAGTGCCGCTGGTCCGGTGGCTAAATTTTCATCTGCCGGGCGATTGGCGACCCCGGCCCGCATTGGCGACACATCGCCACAGGGTTTGCTGATACGCAATATGAACACCCTCTCTTCTTAATAGTCAGTGGCTGCACCGAGAAGTGCGCTGACCCTACTGTCCAACTGTAGACGGTTGCCGGGACGATATAGATCAATTGGAAAATATCGTTGAGCAAAAATGTGCGGGCCTTACCCGGACCCGGGCTCGCCCCCCGGGAAAAAACGTGTCGACCAGTGTCAGCGACAGGATTGGCAACCCTGTTATTATCCGCGCCAGCGTTCCACGCATTCTTACCTCAAGCCGATACGAGCGAATTCATGAGCACTGACAAGACCAATCAGTCCTGGGGCGGCCGCTTCAGTGAACCCGTCGACGCCTTCGTCGCCCGCTTCACCGCCTCCGTCACCTTCGACCAGCGCCTGTATCGCCACGACATCATGGGCTCGATCGCCCATGCCACCATGCTGGCCAAGGTCGGCGTGCTGACCGATGCCGAGCGCGACAGCATTATCGATGGCCTGAAGACCATCCAGGGTGAAATCGAGGCCGGCCAGTTCGACTGGCGCATTGACCTCGAAGACGTGCATATGAACATCGAGGCGCGACTGACCGACCGCATCGGCGTGACCGGTAAAAAACTGCATACCGGCCGCAGCCGTAACGATCAGGTCGCCACCGACATCCGTCTGTGGCTGCGTGACGAAATCGATCTGATCCTGGCTGAAATCACCCGCCTGCAAAAAGGCCTGCTGGAACAGGCCGAGCGCGAAGCCGCCAGCATCATGCCGGGTTTCACCCACTTGCAGACTGCACAGCCAGTGACTTTCGGGCACCACATGCTGGCCTGGTTCGAGATGCTCAGCCGTGACTACGAGCGCCTGGTCGACTGCCGCAAGCGCACCAACCGCATGCCGCTGGGCAGCGCGGCGCTGGCCGGCACCACCTACCCGATCGATCGCGAATACACCGCCCAACTGCTGGGTTTCGACGCGGTTGGCGGCAATTCGCTGGATAACGTCTCCGATCGCGATTTCGCCATCGAGTTCTGCTCGGCCGCCAGCATCGCGATGATGCACCTGTCGCGCTTCTCCGAAGAACTGGTGCTGTGGACCAGCGCGCAATTCCAGTTCATCGATCTGCCGGACCGTTTCTGCACTGGCAGCTCGATCATGCCGCAAAAGAAAAACCCGGACGTGCCGGAGCTCGTGCGTGGCAAGACCGGTCGCGTGTTCGGCGCACTGATGGGCCTGTTGACCCTGATGAAAGGCCAGCCCCTGGCCTACAACAAGGACAACCAGGAAGACAAAGAGCCGCTGTTCGACGCTGCCGACACCCTGCGCGACTCGCTGCGGGCCTTTGCCGACATGGTTCCGGCAATCAAGCCCAAGCACGCGATGATGCGCGAAGCGGCCCTGCGCGGCTTCTCCACCGCCACTGACCTGGCCGACTACCTGGTGCGTCGCGGCCTGCCATTCCGTGATTGCCACGAAATCGTTGGTCATGCCGTGAAATACGGCGTGGATAGCGGCAAGGACCTGGCGGAAATGAGCCTGGAAGAACTGCGCAAGTTCAGCGACCAGATCGATCAGGACGTGTTCGCCGTGCTGACCCTCGAAGGCTCGGTCAATGCCCGTAACCACATCGGCGGCACCGCGCCGGCGCAGGTCAAGGCTGCCGTGGTTCGTGGCCAGGCATTGCTCGCCAGCCGCTGACACGTAGGTAGCGTCCGCGCTCGATGGTCACACGGCCATCGAGCGCAACACGTTCAACCCGGCGTGCGACCTGGCGCCCGCACCCGCTCCAGAAAGGCAGGCGCCTCAGCCAGTCTGTCCGCGGCGATTTTCTGCACATTGGGATTCTCGGCCAGGCGCTCCAGCAACGCACGGGCTGCCGGCATGCCGGACAGAAAGTCGACATCGAACAAACGCTTCCCGACTTCCACGGCCAGATCAACGCTGTAGAGAAAATACAGATCGGCCAGGGTAAACCGTTCACCCGCCGCATACGGTGCAAACCGCGCCCGTTGTTTCAACGCCGTAAACCCCTTGACCAGATCCCGCTCCGCCTTGGCTTTCAGTGCTTCGGGCGTCGGCCGCCCGCCAAAAAACACCTCGACGTAACAGACTCGCGCCGGCAACTCGATGTACAGCTCGATCTCCTTGGCCAACGCCCGCACACCCGCCCGTGCAAACGGCTCGCCCGGTAACAGGGCAATGCCTGGCTGGGTCTCTTCGAGGTAATCGAGGATGGCGTCGGTTTCGCTTAGAAACCCTTGTTCCGTCTCCAGCACCGGCACTTTCCCACGAGGACTGACGGCGAGGATTTGCGGATTCTGGCAGCCATGAAAGGGCACGGTTTCAAATGGCAGGGCTTTTTCCATAAGTGCCAGTTTGACCATGTTGAAATAATTACTGGCCGCAAAACCATAGAGTTTGAGCATCGATGGGTCTCCTTGACCACGCAGGTTCGATGCTCAAGTTAACCGCTGCCTGCGAAACAGGAATGACCGGGTTGTTGCCGTATACGACGACATTGACCCAAGTCTCTGTCCGGCAAGGGCCGGGGCGAAGTAAGTCAAAAGATTGCGAATCTCCTGAACCCACTCTGGCCCGACCGCTCGTTTACTTTTTGGCCGCAATCATTGCCATGAACGCCGGCATCGCCGCTTCCTTGTCCGCCGCGATCCGTTTCACATTCGGATTCTGTTCCAGATGCTCCAGCAACGCCTTGGCCTTCGGCATTTCAGCCAACAAATCCATGCCGAACAACTTGTGCGCCACACCACACGCCAGCGGCACGCTGTACTGGAAGTACAGATCGGCAATGCTCAAGCTTTCTCCGGCCACATAAGGGGCGAATTTGCCGTGCCTGGCCAGGGAGGCAAACCCCAGTAGCAACTCAGCCTTGCTCTTTTCCTTAATCGCCTCCGGCACCGTCATGCCAAAAAATGCCTCAGGGAAGCAGGCACGCGCCGGCAGTTCGATGTACAGCTCGATTTCCTTGGCCAACGCCAGCACCTGCGCGCGCTCAAATGGCTCATTCGGCAGCAGCGGCTTGCCCTTTTGGGCTTGTTCGATGTACTCGAGAATCACACTGGTTTCGTTGATGTAGCCCTGCTCGACGCCCAGCACCGGGACCTTGCCCCGCGGGCTGATCGCCAATGACTCCGGGGCCTGGGTCGGGAGGAACATGACCTCCTCGAACGGCAGGCCTTTTTCCAGCAACGCCAGCTTGACCATGTTGTAGTAGTTGCTGACACAAAATCCATAAAGTTTAAACATCACATAGCCTCCAGGCCGTGCGGGGTGGGCGGTGCCTGTTTATAGAACGCTCCGGGGATTCTTGCCAGCAGCATCACGCGGCTGAATGCGGTTAAACTGGCCACCTTTCCTTGAGGAGCCTGCCATGAGCGAGCTGAACGATATCGACAACGACGAAGAAGAGTTCGCCGAAAGCACCCTGATCCAGGCCATCGAAAACCAGATCGAAAGCGACAATCCGCCAGCGGCCAAGGCGACGTTCAACAAGCTGACCCTGGTGGGTTACGAGCGGGAAGAAATCCTCAACCTGATGGCTCACGTTTTGGCGGTAGAAATCGACGCGATCCTCGAAGAAGACCGCGCATTCAATACCGAATGGTACGAAGCTGCGCTGCGCGCATTGCCCGAGTTGCCGCCGGAAAAGCAGTAAGCCCACGACTCCCCCCTGTAGGAGCGAGCTTGCTCGCGAAGGTCGTCAACGATGACGCGTAAAACCAGCTGCCCCGTGGCGCTCTCAGGTTTTTCGCGAGCAAGCTCGCTCCTACAGAGGCAAAAAACCCTGTCACGAGCACTGGACATGCCGGACAAGCGGGTTCACCTTAGGGGCGCTGTCGTCCAATTCCTAGAAAGTCTGGAGTCCTTATGTCGCTTACCCCTGAGTTGGTTGCCGAACTGGAAGTCCTTGCCCTCTTTAACCTGGACAGTTCCCAGGAAGGTTTGAAAATTCATCAGACCGCTGCCCCGAAAGCCATTGCTGCCGCCAAACGCCTGTACGAAAAAGACCTGATCGACCAGCCAGATGGTGGTTACCTGACCAGCCTGGGTCGTGACGCGGCGCAAAATGTGCAAACCGTGCTCACCATTCTGAAAGCCGAAGAAACAGCCTGAATTCCCCCGCATTGCCCACGGAAACCCCTGTTTAAGGATTTCCGCGGGCACACTTTGGTGTCCGTTGTCGCCAAGCGATAAAAGTCTGACGCCAGAAATTCAAAATCAGCTTAAAAGTCCCGTGTCCGAGACGCTAAACTGCCCCTCACCTGAGACTCCCACGTCCGAGCCCTGCGAGCCGGTTTGAGCTGACATGACGCGCACCCATGAAATTCGCCCTGATCTGGACGAGGGAATCGACCGCAAGGTTCTCAGCCAGCTGCGCGCACGGTTTCTGAAACTCAACGAAGGACGCATGGCTCGTGCCATGGAAGGGCTGTCGACCCGCCAGCAAGGGGTCCTGACCTTGCTGCCGCTGCTTTTCCACGTTAATCATCCGCTATTGCCCGGCTACGTTTCCGGCAGTACGCCGGCGGGGCTGTCGAATTTCGAGCCGGATGCCAATGTCCTCGCTGAAGCCCAGCGCCTGACCCGTTCGTTTTCCTACAAACCGCGCCACGGCAGCAACCCGCCACGACCGATTCACGGACTGTTCCTGATGGGCAGCCTCGGTACCCTGGCGCAGGCCGACCAGAGCGACATGGATGTGTGGGTCTGCCATGGACCGGACCTGACCGAGAACGAACTCGCCGAACTGCGCAAAAAATGCCAGTTGCTGGAAGCCTGGGCCGCCAGCCAGGGCGCCGAGGCGCATTTTTTCCTGATCGACCCGACCCGTTTCGTCCGTGGTGAGCGCGATACCCAACTGAGCTCGGAAGATTGCGGCACCACTCAGCACTACCTGTTGCTGGACGAGTTTTACCGCACCGCGATCTGGCTCGCCGGGCGGACACCGATCTGGTGGCTGGTGCCGGTCTACGAAGAATCGAGCTACGACCGCTACACCCATACCTTGATCTCCAAACGCTTCATCCGCGCCGATGAAACCCTCGACCTCGGTAACCTGGCCTACATCCCGCCCGGCGAATTTATCGGCGCCGGGCTCTGGCAGTTGTTCAAGGGCATCGAGTCACCCTACAAATCGGTACTCAAGCTGTTGCTGACCGAGGTTTACGCCAGTGAACACCCCAGGGTCCATTGCCTGAGCCTGCGCTTCAAACAAGCGGTGTTCGCCAATCGGCTCGACCTCGACGAACTGGACCCGTACGTCGTGGTGTACCGGCGCATCGAGGAATACCTGATCGCCCGCAACGAACCGGAACGGTTGGAACTGGTGCGTCGCGCGTTGTACCTGAAGGTCAATCGCAAACTCACCGGCAACAGCCGCACCCAGAGCTGGCAGCGCTCTTTGCTTGAGCGCCTGGCCCATGAATGGCATTGGGACCAGCGCCAACTGGCCCTGCTCGACAGCCGCAGCCAGTGGAAAGTCCGCCAGGTCAGTTCCGAGCGGCGGGCCCTGGTCAACGAGCTGAACTACAGCTACCGCTTCCTCACCCAGTTTGCCCGACAGGAGCAAACGGTCAGCCGCATCAACAAGCGCGACCTGAGTGTCCTCGGCCGTCGGCTGTACGCCGCTTTCGAGCGCAAGGCCGGCAAAGTCGAGTTCATCAACCCCGGTATCGCCCCGGACCTGGCTGAAGACACCCTGACGCTGGTGCACGCGCCGAACAAGAAAGAACCGGGGCAAGACCAGTGGGGCTTGTACAACGGCAGCCTGACGGCGCTTGAGTGGGAGCATTTCGCGCCGATCAAACGCTGCCGCCACTTGCTGGAACTGTTGACCTGGTGCCATCGCAATGGCGTGATCGACAGCAGTACCCGCCTGGCCTTGCACCCCGGCACCAGCGACTTGAGCGAATTCGAGCTGTTCAACCTGCTCGGCAGCCTGCAACAGACCATCGCCCTGCCCTTGCCCACCGTCGCCGAGGAACCTCTGCTGCGCGCCAGCGTGCCGAGTGAAGTGCTGATTCTGGTGAATGTCGGCATCGATCCGCTCAAGCACCATCGCGACCTGAATATCCTGATGACCACCGAACGCACCGACTCCCTGAGCTACGCCGGCGTCCGGGAAAATCTGGTGCTGACGCTGGACCGGGTCACGCTCAACAGCTGGAACGAAGTGCTGGTCGGTCGCTACGACGGCCCCCATGCCCTGCTCGACTGCATCCGCGACTACCTCAACAACCTGCCGGCCGGGCCGCAACAGCCGAAGCTGCGGGTGCGTTGCTTCTGCCATAACCGCGCGCAGTTCATTGCCCAACGGGTCGAGGAAATCCTCGATACCGCGCAGAACCTGCTGCTGAGCCAGCTCAATCATCGCTACCTGATCCAGGTCCAGCAGCACTACCACGTGCTGGAGTTGCTGCCGGGCCAGGTCCAGCACATCGCGCTGGCCACTCTGCCGGCGCTGATCGATTACCTGGGCGAGGAAATGGCGAGCTACAGCCCGTTGCACCTGGACCCGAAGGCACTGGAAGACCACGACCTTGCGCTGTTCCTGCCAACGGGCCAGCCGGACTGCATTCAAGTGTTCTACCGGGTCAACGAAGATCAGGCCGATCTGTACGTGCTCGATGAGTTCAATGCCCTGTGGCAGCAACGCCTGCCCTGGCACGACGAGCAAAGCCTGCTGGTGCCGCTGCAGCGCTTCCTGCAATCGATCCAGTACCGTCGCGATGCCTTGTTGCCGATGGACGCGGCCCACCCACTGAACCTCGACACCCTGTATTGCCAGTTGCTGCCGTCAGGCCCTGGCCGGGCGCGCCGTATCGAAGCCCGGCCAGCACCGCAGACGCCGGTGAACAAACCGTTCTACGACGTGCAGGCGATCGTCGGCAAAGCCACACCGGGTCAGGTGCAGGTCTCGCTGTATTGCAATCAAAGGGAGTTTTCCGAGCTGGAGCATGGCGACCAACTGTTCAGTGTGGTCGCCCGGGAAATCGTCGGGCAGCGCCGGGAAACCGAACGCTACCGCTGCTACATCACCGACCTCGACCTGTCAGGCCTGCTCGGCGAAGGACAGAGTTCCACCCATCTGTACCTGCGCTACAAAGCTGACCTGGAGCACGCATTGAACGAGGCGCTCGATCAGGTCTGAGGGGATGTCACTCCGGGAACGCGCCACCATTGGCCGGCTGCGATTCGACTTCCAGCAGCGTCAGCTTCAGGGTCTTGCCGCCCGGAGCCGGCCAATCGATATGCTGGCCAACCTTCAGGCCGAGCAGCGCACTGCCCACCGGCGCCAGGATCGAGACCTTGCCTTCGTCGGCATTCGCATCCTTGGGGTACACCAGGGTCAGGTGGTAGTCCTTGCCACTGCCTTCTTCGCGGCAATGCACACGGGAATTCATGGTCACGACATCGGCGGGCACTTCATCGTGGCCGACTACGGTATCGGCGCGATCCAGCTCGGTTTGCAACGCGATAACGCCCGGCAGCGTTTCGTCCAGGCTGTCGATCAGACGCTCCAGACGCTGGACGTCCAGACGGGTAAGGGTGATAGAAGGTGCGGTCATGATCAGGGCAGACTCCTTTCTTCTGCACGAAAAAAGCAAAACCCCGCCAGAAAAAGGCGGGGTTTTCACAAGCCTCGATGGGTTGAGGCGTATCTGGACACTATCACAGCTCAAAAAATATACAAGTCAGGTCCGACCA
This sequence comes from Pseudomonas sp. GM48, assembly GCF_000282335.1. Taxonomy (GTDB): domain Bacteria; phylum Pseudomonadota; class Gammaproteobacteria; order Pseudomonadales; family Pseudomonadaceae; genus Aquipseudomonas. Next base: position 1,988 of record NZ_AKJM01000177.1, on the reverse strand, counting down.
TGCACCTTGTAGCAGCTGGCGAAGCCTGCGTTCGGCTGCGCAGCAGTCGTAGAACCTGAATGCTCGGTATTCCTGGTACACCTTATTGTCTGATCTCACGACTGCTGCGCAGCCGAACGCAGGCTTCGCCAGCTGCTACGGATCGCGTTACGGCGTTAAATGGCGGCTTTGCGTTGCGCTGCCTGGGCGCAGATGACGCGGCGGCGATCATCGTCCGCCGAGCGCCATTCGCGGATGTCTTCGACATGGCGGAAGCAGCCCAGGCAGACTTTCTGCTCATCCAGCCGACACACACCGCTGCACGGCGACGGTACCGCCGGGCTGACATTGCTGTAGAGCGGCTTGAGCGGACGGACAGGCGCAGGCTGGGTCACGATCTCACAGGCCTTCGAAATCGAATTCGACACCAGCTTGTTGCTGGACGATACGCTCGAGCATTTCACCCAACTGCTCTTCGCTCTTGTCACACATCCAGCGCTCGCTTTCTTCGTCATAGTCGAAGTGGAAACCACCGGACACCGCCGCCAGCCACAGCTGACGCAGCGGCTCCTGGCGACTGAAAATCAGCGAAGTGCCGTTCTCGAACTTGACGGTCAGCACACCGGCCGAGCTTTCGAGGTCGATGTCCAGGTCGCTGTCGTCAAAGATGTCCTCCAGGGTTTGCTGGGTGGCATCGACCAGGTCGTGGAAACGCGCTTCGGACAAACTCATTACGGCAACCTCAAAAAGTGTCTGATCAGGCTCAAGCGCCGCAAGATACGACCGAGCCCTGCTGAATGCAAAGAATAACGACCGCGGGCCGATATCAATAGGCCAAGTGCTGTACCTGTGGGAGCGGGCTTGCTCGCGAATGCGCTGTGTCAGTCGACATCCGCATTGACTGATGCAGCGCTTTCGCGAGCAAGCCCGCTCCCACAATGGATTGCACTTATGTTACGGACATCAGCCCAACCCCCGCCGGACGGGCGGTCCGTTGCATAGGCAAGCTGCCGGGTGGCCGGTATACTCCGGCGCAATTAATGCATTTTCAAGGATTTCGCCATGAAGCGCCTGATCTCTTCCCTTGCTGCGCTCCTCGCGGTTGCCTGCCTTGTGTCGGCCTGCGGTCAAAAAGGCCCGCTTTACCTGCCCGATGAAGACCAGGACCCTGCCGAGCAAGCCAAGTCGTCGCAACAGCAGCCTGCCTCGAAAGCACACAAGCACGACGTCTACCAATAAGGGAACCTCATGGACGCTTTTAACTACCGTGACGGTGAACTGTTCGCGGAAGGTGTTGCCCTGTCTGCCATCGCCGAGCGCTTTGGTACACCGACCTACGTTTACTCCCGTGCACACATCGAAGCCCAATACCTGGCTTACGCCGATGCGCTGGCCGGCATGCCGCACCTGGTGTGCTTCGCGGTCAAGGCCAACTCCAACCTGGGTGTACTGAATGTCCTGGCGCGTCTGGGCGCCGGTTTCGACATCGTCTCCCGTGGCGAACTGGAACGCGTACTGGCCGCTGGCGGCAGCGCCGACAAGATCGTGTTCTCCGGCGTCGGCAAGACCCGTGATGACATGCGGCGTGCCCTGGAAGTCGGCGTGCACTGCTTCAACGTCGAGTCCACCGACGAGCTCGAACGCCTGCAAGTAGTCGCCGCCGAACTGGGCGTTCGCGCGCCGATTTCGCTGCGCGTGAACCCGGACGTCGATGCCGGCACCCACCCGTACATTTCCACCGGTCTCAAAGAGAACAAGTTCGGCATCGCCATCGCCGACGCCGAAGACGTGTACGTGCGTGCCGCGCAATTGCCGAACCTGGAAGTGGTCGGTGTCGATTGCCACATCGGTTCGCAACTGACCACCCTGCCACCGTTCATCGATGCCCTCGACCGCCTGCTGGGCCTTGTCGACCGCCTCGGCGATTGCGGCATCTACCTGCGCCACATCGATCTCGGTGGCGGCCTGGGCGTGCGATACAAGGACGAAGAGCCGCCATTGGCTGGGGG
>NZ_AKJM01000176.1 GCF_000282335.1 Pseudomonas sp. GM48 | reverse complement strand
GCGAGCTTGCTCGCGAAAAACCGGAGAGCGCCGCGGGGTGTCAGGTTTCCAGCGTTATCGTTGACGACCATCGCGAGCGAGCTCGCTCCTACAAAGGGGCAGGTGTTCATTTCACTTCCGGCGGCGTGGTGAAGGTGTGATACGGCGCCGGCGACGGGATGCTCCATTCCAGGCCTTCGGCTCCATCCCACGGCTTGGCCGGTGCCGGCGGGCCGCCGCGAATGGTCTTGATCACGATGAACAGGAAGAAGATCTGCGTGGCCCCGAACATGAATGCGCCGATCGACGACACCATGTTGAAGTCGGCGAATTGCAGGTTGTAGTCCGGGATCCGTCGCGGCATGCCCGCCAACCCCACGAAGTGCATCGGGAAGAAGGCCATGTTCATGCCGATGAACGACAGCCAGAAATGCAGCTTGCCGAGGGTTTCGTCGTACATGTGGCCGGTCCATTTCGGCATCCAGTAGTAGGCCGAGGCGAAGATCCCGAAGATTGCCCCCGGCACCAGCACGTAGTGGAAGTGCGCGACCACGAAGTAGGTGTCCTGGTACTGGAAGTCTGCCGGGGCAATGGCCAGCATCAGCCCGGAGAAACCGCCGATGGTGAACAGGATCACGAACGCCACGGCGAACAGCATCGGCGTCTCGAAGGTCAGCGAGCCTTGCCACATGGTGCTGGCCCAGTTGAACACCTTCACGCCCGTTGGCACCGCGATCAGCAGCGTGGCGTACATGAAGAACAGCTCGCCCACCAGCGGAATGCCGACCACGAACATGTGGTGCGCCCAGACGATGAACGACAGGAACGCGATACTCGCCGTGGCGTAGACCATCGACGTGTAACCGAACAATGGCTTTCGCGAGAACGCCGGAATGATCGAGCTGACGGCACCAAAAGCCGGCAGGATCATGATGTACACCTCGGGATGGCCGAAGAACCAGAACACATGCTGGAACAGCACCGGGTCACCGCCACCGGCGGCGCTGAAGAAGCTGGTGCCGAAGTGGATGTCCATCAGCATCATCGTCACGCAACCGGCCAGCACCGGCATCACCGCGATCAGCAGGAAAGCGGTGATCAGCCAGGTCCAGACGAACAGCGGCATTTTCATCAGCGTCATGCCGGGGGCGCGCAGATTGAGGATGGTGGCGATCACGTTGATCGCGCCCATGATCGAACTGATCCCCATCAAGTGAATGGCGAAGATGAAGAAGGTCACGCTTTCCGGCGCGTAGGTGGTCGACAGCGGCGCGTAGAACGTCCAGCCGAAGTTCGGTCCGCCGCCGGGGGTGAACAGGGTCGAAACCAGTAGCAGGAACGCTGCCGGCAACAGCCAGAAGCTGAAGTTGTTCATCCGTGGCAACGCCATGTCCGGTGCGCCGATCATCAGCGGAACCATCCAGTTGGCGAGGCCGACGAAGGCCGGCATCACCGCGCCGAAGACCATCACCAGACCGTGCATGGTGGTCATCTGGTTGAAGAATTCCGGCTGGACGATTTGCAGCCCCGGCTGGAACAGCTCGGCGCGAATCACCATGGCGAACGAGCCGCCAAGCAGGAACATGGAAAATGCAAACCACAGGTACAGCGTGCCGATGTCCTTGTGGTTGGTGGTCAGCACCCAACGCATCAGGCCTTTGGCGGGACCGTGGGCGTGGTCGGTGGCGGTATGAACATGTTCATCGATTACAGCAGTCATGTCCTGTCTCCTGCAAACTGATGGGCTGGGCGGGCCGGGGCGAGCTGTCCCGACCGGTTCCTTGAGTACGCAATAGACCGGGTCATTTGCTTTCCGCCTGTTTCAGCTCCAGCACTTCTTTAGGCGTGACCATGTCGCCCTTGTTGTTGCCCCAGGCGTTACGTTCGTAGGTCACAACCGCTGCAATATCGACTTCCGAGAGCTGTTTGCCGAACGCCGCCATGGCGGTGCCAGGCTTGCCGTGGAAGACAATGCTCAGGTGTGCGTCTTTGGGTCCGGTGGCGATTTTCGAGCCCTTGAGTGCCGGGAACATCGGCGGCAGGCCCTGGCCTTCGGCCTGGTGACAGGCCACGCAGGTGGTGTGATAGATCTTGTCGCCGCGATCCTTGAGCTCGTCGAGCGTCCATTCCTTGCTGGTCAGCTCTTTGAGCTGTGCGGCCTCGGTCTTGCGATCGGCCAGCCATTTTTCGTAATCGGCCTTTTCCTTGACCTCGACCACGGTCGGCATGAAGCCGTGATCCTTGCCACACAACTCGGCACACTGGCCACGGTAGATGCCGGGCTTGTCGATGCGGGTCCAGGCTTCATTGACGAACCCGGGAATCGCATCGCGCTTGACCGCAAAAGCCGGCACCCACCAGGAGTGGATCACGTCGGCGGAGGTCACCAGGAAGCGCACCTTGGTACCGACCGGCAGCACCAATGGCTTGTCGACTTCGAGCAGGTAGTGCTCGCCCTTGGTTTCCTTGTTGTGGATTTGATCCTGGGGGGTGGTCAGGTTGCTGAAGAACTCGACGTCCTGGCCCAGGTATTTGTAGTGCCACTTCCACTGGTAGCCGGTGACCTGGATATCGATTTCCGGCTCGCTGGCGTCGTACATCTTGATCAGCGTCGCAGTGGCGGGAACCGCCATGGCCACCAGGATCAGGAAGGGCACGATGGTCCAGAGGATTTCGACGGTGGTGCTTTCATGAAATTTGGCGGCCACCTGCCCGGTCGAGCGGCGGTGGAGAATCATCGACCAGAACATGGCACCGAAAACGATGATGCCGATCACCACACAGATCCAGAAAATGGTCATGTGCAGGTCGAATACTGCGTGACTGATTTCAGTCGCTCCAGGCGCCATATTCACAGTCCAGGCCGCTTGCGCCTGACTGAAAATCGACCACAACAGGAGGCCCATCCAGACATGTGGATGTCGCATCATTGCGGGTTCCCCTTATCGTTCTTGTTATCCCGCCGGCTTTCACCTGCGGCAAGGGAGCGGCTGCATCAGACTACGAACTTGAATCGCCGTGCCTTGCTGCATATGCAGTCGGGCGTCATCAGCTAACTCCATTCCAACCCGAGTATAGACAGCACCTCTGACCTCGCAACGCGAAGGCGTAAATCATATGAAACAGCATTAACTTGCTTTGCAGGGCACGAATGGAGAAGGATGCAGACGAGTGGTGGCCAATCGATATAACGGGGCCGTCTCAAGGATGAAATAATTATGACAAATGCGTCTTAGCATTTTTCGTAAGCCAGCTAAGTTATGTCTTCCCTATTTCATTGCCTTGTTTCCTGGAGTTTTCATGAACACCGCCGCATTGCGCGAGCAGATCCAAAAAGCCCAACAACACGAAGCCGAGACCGGCCTGCTGACGCGTCAGCTGGAAAGTAAACTGCCTCATCTACACCCGGCCATCCAATTGCCGGAAGCGGACGCCAATGGCGTGCTGACGCGTTTTGTCGCCGCCTACATCGAAGAAGTGCCCGATCTGCTGGATGCAGCCAATGAGGTCGCCAGGGAAGCGGGCATTGAGTCACAGATCAAACCGGTGCTGAAAATCGCCGAGCAGTACTTCCTCCAGCCGCCAGCCATCATGGCCGGCCATGTCGGGCTCGACAGCCTGCTGGATGAAGCCTATCTGGCGCACCGGTTTGTCGAAGAGGTCAACGACCTGTACATCAAGCATTTCGGCCAGCCACTGATCCCATTGGACATGACTGTCGCCAACCTGATTGCTCACCAATTGATCGGTGAGGAATTTGCCAACCAACTGGATGAAGTAGTGCATCACGCCTTTGACGAGATGCTTAACGACGAAAGTTTCGCACTGGAGTCCGTGGAAGCCTACCGTGAGAAGCTCAGCAGCCCGGACACCGGCGCCGCATGGAAACGCTGGCCGTGCATGTCCCGCCGCCTGGGCGTGGGCCTGGAGCTGGATCAGCCGGCGGCTTGATCCCTGAAACCTGTGGGAGCGGGCTTGCTCGCGAATACGGTCAATCATTCAACGTTGATGTCGACTGACACGCCGCTTTCGCGAGCAAGCCCGCTCCCACACTGTTATCTACCCGGCCGCACCAATTCCTGTATTGGTCCGCACCCGTCCCTCAAGCCGACGCTTCAATCCCCGCGATTCAATCAACAGCTTCGACCCCTTGGCCGCATTCGCCCGACCCCATTCCTCCAGCAGCTCCAGACACGAGTGATCGATGTAGCTCAGGTTATTGAGCGGCACATGCACGGTCGTACCCTGCGCAATGCTGTCCAGCACCCGGGTCAGCGCCGGCACTTTCAGGAAAGTCGCCGCGCCCACCAGGCGCAATTCCATTTCCCCTTCCCGGGGCAGGTCGATCAGGCTGATCTTCAAGCGCGAGGCTTTCAGCGCCAGTTTCACCAGCGTCAGGCCGAAGCCAATCAACACGCCAGTCAGCAGGTCCGTGAAAACGATGGCCAGCGCAGTTGCCGCGTAAGTGAACATCGGCGCCCGGCCATACCGGCCCAATCCGCGAAAGACCTTGAGATCCACCAGTTTGAAACCGGTATACACCAGCACGCCCGCCAGGCTCGCCACCGGAATGCTTTGCAGGACACTGGACAGCAACAGCACGAACGCCAGCAGCCACAGGCCGTGGAAAATGGTCGAAAACCGCGTGGTTGCTCCGGCCTGAACATTCGCCGAACTGCGCACGATAACGCCGGTCATCGGCAATGCCCCAAGCAGGCCACACAGCATGTTGCCGATACCTTGCGCCGACAACTCCCGGTCAAAGTCCGAACGCTGGCCGCTGTGCATGCGATCAACCGCCGCGGCCGAGAGCAAGGTTTCGGCGCTGGCGATGAAGGCCACGGCAAACGCGGCGATCAGTAAGGTCGGATCCGCCAGGTTGAGCAGATCCGCCGGTTTCAGCCAGTCGATGGCCTCCGCCAGATTGGCCGGTACCTCAACCCGTTTGACCTGCAACGCCAGCACCAGGCTGGCAAGCGTGGCCAGACCGACACCCAGTAGCGCCCCGGGAATGAAGCGCAGGGATTGCGGACGGAATTTTTCCCACAGCCACATGACGGCAATCGTCGACAAGCCGAGCAAGCCGGCTTGCCAGCCAACCGTGGGCAACGCCTGAGCCAGTACCGCCGGGAAAGCTGCAAGGTTATCCAGGCCCGAGGGTTTGGGCGCGGCATCCAGCATCACATGCACCTGAGACAGGATGATCAGCACGCCAATCCCGGCCAGCATGCCGTACACCACCGCCGGCGCCGTCACCCGAAACCAGCAGCCCAGCTTCAAACGACCGGCCAACAGTTGCAGCAAACCCGCCAGCACCAGAATGGGCCCGAGCATGGCGATGCCGTGTTGGCGGACCAGTTCGAATACCAGAACCGCCAGGCCCGCCGCCGGGCCGCTGACTTGCAACGGCGAGCCGGCCAACCAACCGACTACCAGACCACCGATGATGCCGGTGATCAGACCTTTGGCCGGCGGCAGTCCCGAGGCAATCGCAATGCCCATGCACAGGGGCAGGGCGACCAGAAACACAACCACCGAAGCCAGCAGCTCCCGTGGTAGAACAGCTTTGAGTCGAGCAGCACGCATGGTGAGTCTCCCGAAGTTTTCTTCAGGCATGGCAAAGCCAGGCTGCCTGAACGGCAGCCTCGGCTGAACCACACAACGATTTAGGGGGATTTAGAAGCGCGCTTTGGGCGTCGCCACGGGAATTGGCAGGCTGCCATTGAGCGGCAGGAAACAGCCTTTATCGGCGTCGTAGGCTTTGATTTCGCTGGTTTCGATGTTGTAGACCCAGCCGTGAATGAACAACTGACCGTTGGCCATGCGCGAGGCCACCGACGGATGGGTGCGCAGATGCTGCAACTGGGCGATCACATTCTCTTCGGTGAGGATGTGCATGCTTTCGCTTTCGCTGGAGCAGTTGCAGTTCTCCTGCACCATGGTCTTGGCCACTTCGGCATGACGCAGCCAGGCTTTGACCGTGGGCATTTTTTCCAGGCTTTGCGGGTTGAGCACCGCGCGCATGGCGCCGCAATCGGAGTGCCCGCAAATGATGATGTGATGCACCCCCAGAGCCAGTACGGCGTACTCGATGGCCGTGGAAACACCACCGTTCATTTGCCCGTAAGGCGGTACGACGTTACCGACATTGCGCGTCACGAACAGATCGCCGGGGGAGCTTTGGGTGATCAATTCGGGAACGATGCGCGAATCGGCGCAAGCGATGAACATCGCTCGCGGCCGCTGGGCCGTGGCGAGTTTCTTGAAGAGTTCTTCCTGCTGGGGAAAGATCTCATGATGAAAATGCAAAAAGCCGTCAACGATATGCTGCAACGCTGCATCGGCGGTTTCCGCCTCGGGTTCGGGCGAAGCCGATGCAGCCAACGGCTGTTTATCCTTATCACTCATGATTCATCCTCATTGACGGGCTCAGGGAGCCATCCGTTGTTGTCCGGTGTAAAGCCAGTGGCTGGTTGAAAAACATCCAGGTCAAACAGCTCGACCCATCAGTCACTCCATGAATAAGTTAGCGGTTGAATCTTAATTCAAACTGAATGAAACGCTCTAGGACGCGTGTTCCAGGTCACAAAAAACGTGACCGGCCTAATGCGTGAGCGCGCTCCTCAGTACTCAACCATAGGCCAATTGTCCTCAAATCAACGACATCTGGCGACCCGGCGGACAAAAGGCGTCGCAATCCAGGTTAAAGCCTTCCCGTCGATTGAGCCCCAGGCGCTTGATGGTTTTGGCAAAGCGCTGTGCCAGCAGGTCAGCGAAGGGGCCTTCGCCGCGCATTCGAGCGCCAAAGCGGCTGTCGTAGAGTTCACCGCCACGGCTCTGGCGAATCAGGCTCAACACATGCGCCGCCCGTTGCGGATAGTGGGCGCCCAGCCATTCTTCGAACAGCGGCGCCACTTCCAGCGGCAGGCGCAACATCATGTAAGCAGCGCTTTGCGCCCCGGCCGCATGGGCCTCCGCGAGCAGGCTTTCGAGCTCACTGTCGTTGATCATCGGAATCATCGGTGAACACAGCACGCCCACCGGAATGCCTGCATCGCGCATGACCCTGATCGCCCGCAACCGGGCCTTGGGCGCTGCGGCGCGGGGTTCGAGGATGCGCTTGAGTTCGTCGTCCAGGGTGGTCAGGCTGATCATTACCGCCACCAGTCTTTGGCTGGCAAGCTCGGTCAGCAGGTCCAGATCGCGAAGAATCAGCGAACCCTTGGTGACGATGGTCACCGGGTGCCGGTAACGCAGGAGTACCTCGAGGGTTTGCCGGGTGATCTTGTATTCACGCTCGATCGGCTGATACGGATCGGTGTTGGAACCGAGGTTGATCGGTGCGCATTGATAGCCACGCTTGGACAGCTGCGCCTCCAGCACATCCACGGCGTTGGTCTTGGCGATCAGTTTTGTTTCGAAATCCAGCCCTGGTGACATGTCCCAATAGGCGTGACTGGGGCGCGCATAGCAATAAATGCAACCGTGCTCGCAGCCGCGATAGGGATTGATCGAACGGTCGAAGGGCAAATCCGGTGATGTGTTACGGGTAATGATGGTTTTCGCCGTTTCAATACGCACCTCGGTGCCTTGGGTGAGCGGTACTTCCTGGTACCAGCCGTCGTCCTCTGCCACCGAATGGCTGGGGGCGAAGCGGTTGTGCGGATTGGTTGCGGTGCCGCGGCCACGGGGAGGCAGAGAGCTGATCATCGGCGTATTCCTGTATCTGTATATCCATACAGTAAGCGACGTCACACCTGGCGACCAGTACCGCTCAGCCCTTCATTTGACAGTTGGGCTGTTGTCATGAACTTACTTGTTCAACAAATGAAGAGAAAACTAAGGAAACATATAGTCAGTGGCTGGACTCAATACCCGCCCGTATATTCAACCCAACAAGCAACACCCTCAACAACAAACAAATAAAAGGATTTATTAATGTCTTTCTTAAATCAGCGCGGTATCTTTCTGCAACTCATGCAACCGGGTCCTTCGGAGCCCAATACACTGGTTTCGCTACAGCTGGCTCGAAAAGAATTAAGTTGGGACGCGGAAAATGAAACCCAAGTTGAAAGTTTGGTCGACTCTGAGTTTTACACGGCTATTTCCACAGACCGTGGAAGCTCGTTCAGTATCAGGTCCGTTGGCAAGGATGTCGATGGAGACGGGACCATCGGTGCAACCGACAAAGCCAAGCTGCAGGCGCTGGCCAAGGCCTACGCCAGTATCGTCAACCCTTGACTCCTGACCGTTGATTTCGGCTGTCAAAGAGTCGTTTCGGATGCATGTGGACTACTGCATGCATTCAAAATAATCGCAAGGGTAAAATGCCAACATTCACCAATACAGGCGATTTCTTGCAACGAATAGAAACATCAAACGATGTACAAGCAATTGTAAAACCAATAAGACCAAACAACTATTCCGACGCAACAAATCAACCATGACATCAATGTTAATTCAGACAGTAACATTGACGAAAAAGATATCGGCATCGTGACAGATCTCGCGCTCGCCTATTTTCATCAAACAATAATAACTTCTGAATTCGCGGGATATATCTATCGCCTTCCCGCTGACCCGCCCGAGTTTCGAATAGGCGTCGAGATATTGGAGCTTGATGAAGACGATCAAAAATTGTACAGCCTCGATGTTCTCAAAACCGAGTCTCTGGATTCCGGTTTCAAGGTGCGCGCCGCAACCCTCAGACTGAAAAGGTTTATGAGTACGGGACGGCCCTGGAGGCATTGCTCAAGGCATTCATCAAGTTGGAACTGTAGGCCCGGTCAGGCGTAGCGACTTCCAGGCAGGGACTTCACGATTCTTTGACGGTTCGCTCACAGGCCTTTGACCGTGCATGCCTGATCCTTGTCAGCATCTTCCCGTCCCTTTCTGAACGGTCGCTCAAGCATGCCTCTATCACGTTTTTTATCTGCAATATGCCTGTCGCTGGTCGCACTCGTTAACCTGACACCGGCATTTGCTGACGACAGCGCGATGCACCGTCCGGCAGACTGGGCTCAACCGATCGAGAAGCAATACAACCTCTTTCAAATGTCGCCAACCCTCTATCGCAGCGCCTTGCCGGACAAAGGGGCGGTGCCGCTGCTGGAGAAGCTCCAGGTCGGGACGGTGATCAACTTCCTGCCGGAAGCGGACTCCAGTTGGTTGTCCACGCCGGGCATCACTCAAGTACAACTGCCTTATCGCACCAACCACGTGGATGACGCCGATGTGCTCAAGGCCTTGCGCGCCATCAAGTCTGCCGAAGCCAAAGGCCCGGTTTTGATGCACTGCAAACACGGCTCCGACCGTACCGGCCTGATGGCGGCCATGTACCGGGTTGTCATCCAGGGCTGGACCAAGGAAGAGGCCCTGAACGAAATGACCCAGGGCGGCTTTGGTGACAGTACCCACTTCAAAGACGGCATTCGCTACATGATGCAGGCCGACGTGGAAAAACTGCGCACGGCCCTGGCCAATGGCGATTGCAGCACCAGCCCGTTCGCCGCGTGCTCGATGAAGAGCTGGTTCAAGTCCGCTCATATCGAATAAAAAAAAACCCGCTGCATTGTGCAACGGGTTTTTTTCACTCAGTGCTGTTCGTCAGGCTTTTTCGTCAGTTTCGGGTTCGGGAAGAACTGAACCGTCTGAACCTTGGTGTCCGGTGCTTTGGGCACGGTGGTATTAACCCGCGTACCCAGCTCCCTGGGCACCGACAGCCCCTGTTCATTGAGTGTGTCGGAGTAACCGCAGGCCACGCACTCACGATGCGGGACCTGGTCTTCGTTCCACATCATCAACTTGTCCGGTTCGCTGCATGCCGGGCAGACCGCCCCGGCGATAAAGCGTTTTTTCGTAATCACAGGTCCCTCACTCATGCTGCCGCGCCCTCACTCAGGCCGCTGTGGCGCAAGAGTGCGTCAATCGACGGCTCACGGCCACGGAAGTCGACGAACAGCACCATCGGTTCCTGGGAACCGCCACGCGCCAGGATCGCTTCGCGGAAAGCGCGACCGGTGTCGGCGTTGAGCACGCCTTCCTCTTCAAACTTCGAGAACGCATCGGCCGAGAGCACTTCAGCCCATTTGTAGCTGTAGTAACCCGCGGCATAACCGCCAGCGAAGATGTGCGCAAAGCTGTTGGGAAAGCGGTTATAGGCCGGCGGACGCATGACCGAAACCTCGTCGCGCACGCCTTCGAGCACTTGCAGCACACTGCGACCATCGCCGTGGGTGGCGTGCAGTTCGAAGTCGAACAGCGAGAACTCCAGTTGGCGGACCATCATCAGGCCCGACTGGAAGTTTTTCGCCGCGAGCATTTTCCCGAGCAGGTCCTGAGGCAGCGGTTCGCCGGTTTCATAATGACCGGAAATCAGCGCCAGACCTTCTGGCTCCCAGCACCAGTTTTCCATGAACTGACTTGGCAGTTCGACAGCATCCCAGGCCACGCCGTTGATGCCGGATACACCAGCATGCTCGACGCGGGTCAGCAGGTGATGCAGGCCGTGGCCGAATTCATGGAACAGGGTGGTGACTTCGTCATGGGTCAGCAGTGCAGGCTTGCCGCTGTCGGCCGGGGTGAAGTTGCACACCAGGTTCGCCACCGGACTTTGCAATACACCGCCAGCCGTGCGGCGACGGTCGCGTGCGCCGTCCATCCAGGCACCGCCACGCTTGTTGGCGCGGGCGTAGAGGTCGAAGAAGAAGCGGCCGACGTGCTGGCCGTTTTCCTTGATTTCAAACAGGCGCACATCCGGGTGCCAGGTGTCGAAGCCTTTGAGTTCGGCGATCTCGATGCCGTACAGGCGCTGGACGATGGCGAACAGGCCGCTGAGCACCTTGTCGATCGGGAAGTAGGCGCGCAGGGCTTCCTGGGCGACGCTGTAACGCTGTTCACGGAGTTTTTCGCCGTAGAAACCGCTGTCCCAGCTTTGCAGATCCGGGCAGCCTTGTTCAGCAGCATAGGCCTTGAGCTGTTCCAGATCCTGGGCGGCGAACGGCTTGCTGCGCTTGGCCAGGTCGCGCAGGAAGCTCAGCACCTGATCGCTGGATTCGGCCATTTTGGTCGCCAGGCTCAGCTCGGAGAAACTGCTGAACCCCAAGAGTTTTGCCAGTTCCTGACGCAGGTCGAGGATTTCTTCCATGACCGGACCGTTGTCGTTCTGGCCGGCATTCGGGCCCTGGTCCGACGCACGGGTGCAGTACGCGGCATAGACCTCTTCACGCAGGGCGCGGTCCTGGGCGTAGGTCATCACCGCGTAGTAGCTCGGGAATTCCAGGGTGATCAGCCAGCCGTCCAGATCCTTGGCCTGAGCCGCGGCGGCCATTTGTGCCTTGGCCGAATCGGTCAGGCCGGCGAGGGCGGCTTCATCGGTGATGTGCCTGGTCCACGCCTGTGTGGCGTCGAGCAACTGGTTGGAGAAACGGCTGCCCAGTTCGGACAGCTTGCTCTGCACCTCGGCGTAACGCTTCTGTTCGGCTTCCGGCAGGTCGATACCCGACAGACGGAAGTCACGCAGGGAGTGTTCCAGGATAGTTTTCTGCGCCACCTCGAAACCGGCGGCTTCAGGACTGCTGGCCAGGGCTTCGAAGGCCTGGAACAGTTCGCGGTTCTGGCCCAATTCGGTGGCATAGGCGCTCAAGGCCGGCAGGCACGACTCGTAGGCTTCACGCAGTTCGGCGCTGTTGCACACGGCGTTGAGGTGGCTGACCGGGCTCCAGGCGGCGCCCAGGCGATCGTTGAGTTCATCCATCGCCAGCACCAGGCCAGCCCACGTTGGCTGTTTGGCCTGGGTCTTGAGAATCTCGACGATGGCGGCACGGTTGTCAGCCAGGATCTGTTCAATGGCCGGTTGTACGTGTTCGGCGCGGATGGCGGAGAACGGCGGCAGGTCGTAGGACTGCAAAAGAGGGTTGTTCACGCTCACGGTTGATACCTTGGCTGGAGAATCATGCAGCCATCTTAATTACAATCGACACTTACCGCAGCTATCAGCGACAGAGAGAAACCCTATCGTGAACCTTCGCAAGTATCAGAACCATACGCCGCTGCTTGGCAAAGGCGCTTTTGTCGACCGCTCGGCGGTGGTGATCGGCGACGTTGAAATCGGCGAAGACAGCTCGGTCTGGCCACTGACGGTGATCCGTGGCGACATGCACCGCATCCGCATCGGCGCGCGCACCAGCGTGCAGGATGGCTGCGTGTTGCACATCACCCATGCCGGGCCGTTCAACCCCGATGGCTTTCCGTTGCTGATCGGCAATGACGTGACCATCGCCCACAAGGTCATGCTGCATGGCTGTTCGGTGGGCAGCCGGGTGTTGATCGGCATGGGCAGCATCGTCATGGACGGCGCGGTGGTCGACGATGACGTGATTATCGGTGCCGGCAGCCTGGTGCCACCGGGCAAGCACCTGCAAAGCGGCTTCCTGTATGTGGGCAGCCCGGTGAAGCAGATCCGCCCGCTGACTGACAAGGAGCGCGCCTTTTTCACCTATAGCGCGGCGAACTACGTGAAGCTCAAGGACCTGCATCTGGCCGAAGGCTACGACTCGCTTTGATCCGGCCCCTTATTCAGGATTCAACATGCATTACCAAACCGTTTTGTTCGACCTCGATGGCACCCTGACCGACCCGCGCGAGGGCATCACCCGTTCTATCCAGTTCGCCTTGAGCAAACTGGGTATCGATGAGCCGGACCTGACCAAACTCGAACACTTCATCGGCCCGCCGCTGTTGCAGGCGTTCATGCAGTTCTACGACTTCGATGAAGCCCGCGCCTGGGAGGCGGTGAATTTTTATCGCGAGCGCTTCAAGGTCACCGGTTTGTACGAAAACCGCGTGTTTGATGGTGTCACACCGTTGCTGGAGACCCTGAACGGACAAGGGCGGCAGCTGTACATCGCCACTTCGAAGCCGTGGGTGTTCGCCCGGGAAATCGCCCGGCATTTCGATTTTGCCAGGCACTTCAAAGTGATTTACGGCAGCGAACTGGATGGTACCCGGACCAACAAAATCGAGCTGATCGCACACCTGATGGCCGAAGAAGGCCTGGACCCGGCCAACACCCTGATGATCGGCGACCGCAAGCACGACCTGATCGGCGCACGCAGCAATGGCCTGGTTGCGGCGGCGGTGGGTTACGGGTTCGGCAGCCACGAAGAATTGAGCGCCGAGGCGCCGGCGTATCACTTTGAAACGCTGGCTGAGTTGCATCAGGCGTTTTTGCAGCGCTGATAAGGTCGACACAAATCAACTGTGGGAGCGGGCTTGCTCGCGAAGGCGGTGCATCAGGCAACATTAATGTCGGCTGGCACTCCCTCTTCGCGAGCAAGCCCGCTCCCACAGGGGGACTGTGTTCTTCTTCAGGGTCTTGGCGGCGGGGCGAGTTTCTGCCCTTGCTCAACTGCCCAGTTCACCACCTGCGCGGTCAACTGATCGTTCGCCTGACCAAACCCGGCCACCACCGCCGGGACCTGCACATCGCTGAGTGGCTGGCGCACTTCAAAGCGGCGGCTGGCGAGGATGCGCTGGTCGTAGCTGCGCACCAGCAACGCATCCAGACGCACCACCGCGCTGGCATTCGTACCTTGGTATTCAGTCTGAAACGCCTGCAGGCTGCCGCCCAATTCAAGATCGGTCTGGAAAATGCTGTCATCGGTGCTCAACAGCGGCACCCGCCCGTCATGCTGGAAACCTTCCAGCAAGCGATTGCGCACCAGCACCGGCGTCGGGTCGCTCCAGCGCGAACCCTTGTAGTGGCTGATCACATCGCCCTGAGGAATCACTGCAATGTTCGGGCTGTTCAACGCTTCGCTGGACTGGAATTTGCTCAGGCGCAGCGACCAGCGTTGCGGCGTGCCGTGGCTGGCCGATGCGCTCTGGGCCGACGGCAATCGATAGACTTCGAAGGGTTCGGGCTTGGGCAGGATCGAGCACGAACTGATCAGCGTGAAGCCAGCGAGGAGAGCAATCCGAATCAGCTTCATGGCGTGAACTCCTTGGTCTTTTCACTGCCCAGCAGGTAACCGCTGGGGTTGGCCTCCAGTCGTTTGGTAATGACGCGCAACGAGGACAGGGTTTCGCGCATCTCGCGCACGGCCGGGCCCAGGCCATTGAGGCCTTGCATGCCGCTGTTGAGCGAGTCCTGATTGGCGGTGATCAGTTTGTTGAGGGTGGCGCTGCTTTCCTGCAGCGACTTCATCGCCTGCTCGGCGCTGCCCAGCGCTTCTTTGCCATGCTCGTTGAGCAACCCATTGGCATTACGCATCAGCGCCGTGGTCTGTTCCAGCATGTTGTTGGCCTGTTTGCCGACCGAGGCCAGTTGCTGCATGGCCTGGCGGATATCGCCGCGCTGCTCGGCAATGGTTCCGGTGGTTTGCTCCAGATGCTCCAGGGTGTTGCTGATGCGTTCGATGTTTTCCGTGGAGAACATCAGGTTGGCGTTATGCATCAGCGTGCTCACCCCGGCCATCAAGTCTTCGCTGTCATTGAGCAGGCGAGCGATGGGCGAGGGCGAGGCGACGATGGTCGGCAGGTTGCCGTCCTTGCCCTTGAGCGTCGGGCTCTGTGGCGTGCCGCCGCTGAGCTGGATGATCGAGGTCCCGGTGACACCGGTCAGGGCCAGCTTGGCATTGGTGTCTTCCTTGACCGGGGTATCGCCGGCCAGACGAATTCGCGCCAGTACCCGGCGCGGGTCTTTCGGGTCCAGGCGCAACGAGATCACGTCGCCGACCTTGATCCCGCTGTACTGCACCGAACTGCCTTTGGACAAACCGCTGACCGCCTCGTTGAACACAACCTCGTAGTCCTTGAACTCGGTGTCGACACTGGACTTGGCCAGCCACAGGCCGAACAACAGTGCGGCCGTCACCACAATCACCGTGAACAGGCCGATCAATACATGATGGGCTCGGGTTTCCATGTCAGACCTCTTTGAGCTGTTGGGCGGCCGTCAATGCCGCGCGGCCGCGAGGGCCATGGAAGTATTCGTGAATCCACGCATCGTTGGTTTCCGACACCTTGTCGATGGCGTCCGCCACCAGCACTTTTTTCTGCGCCAGCACCGCCACCCGGTCGGTGATGGTGTAAAGCGTGTCGAGGTCGTGGGTCACCAGAAAGACACTCAGGCCCAGGGCATCGCGCAGGGTCAGGATCAATTGGTCGAACGCGGCGGCGCCAATCGGATCGAGGCCGGCGGTGGGTTCGTCGAGAAACAGGATGTCCGGGTCCAGTGCCAGTGCCCTGGCCAGTGCGGCACGCTTGATCATGCCGCCGGACAGCGACGAGGGGTATTTCTCCGCCGCCGACAGCGGCAATCCGGCCAAGGCCATTTTCACCGCTGCCAGGTGCTCGGCGTCGTTGCGGCTCAAACCGGCGTGTTCGATCAGCGGCAGGGCGACGTTCTCGGTCACCGTCAATGAAGAGAACAGCGCACCCTTCTGGAACAGCACGCCAAAGCGTCGTTCCACCAGCGAGCGCTCGTGCTCCGACAAGGTTGGCAGGTTCTTGCCGAAGACTTTCACCACCCCTTCGCTGGGCTGGCGCAACCCGACAATGCTGCGCAGCAACACCGATTTACCGCTGCCGGAACCGCCGACCACGGCGAGGATCTCGCCTTTGTACAAGTCCAGGTCGAGGTTCTCGTGCACGCTCTGGCGGCCAAAGCGGTTGCACAACCCACGCACCTCAATCACCGCCTCGGAGGGCGCTCGGGGGATACGACTCACCAACCCATCTCCATGAAAAACATCGCGGCTATCGCATCCATCACGATCACCACGAAAATCGACTGCACCACGCTCGACGTGGTGTGGGCGCCCACGGACTCAGCGCTGCCGCTGACCTTGAAGCCTTCAAGGCAACCAATCGCGGCGATCAGGAAGGCGAAGACCGGTGCTTTGACGATCCCCACCAGAAAGTGCTGAACGCCGATGTCGGTTTGCAGCAGCGATATGAACATTGCCGGCGAGATATCCAGCGCCACGGCGCAGACCACGCCACCGCCGATAATCCCCGACAGCATCGCCAGGAAGGTCAGCATCGGCAGGGCGATCAGCAACGCCAGGACCCGCGGCACCACCAGCAATTCCACGGGGTCGAGGCCCAGAGTGCGAATGGCGTCGATTTCTTCGTTGGCCTTCATCGAACCGATTTGCGCCGTGAACGCACTGGCGGTGCGCCCGGCCATCAGGATCGCGGTCAGCAGCACACCGAATTCGCGCAGGAAGGCGAATCCCACCAGGTCCACGGTAAAGACAGTGGCGCCGAAAGTGGCCAGCACCGTCGACCCGAGAAACGCCACGACGGCGCCCACCAGAAAGGTCAGCAGGGCAACGATTGGGGCGGCGTCGAGGCCGGTCTGTTCGATGTGCGCGATCATCGGTGTGACGCGCCAGCGTTTCGGCCGGAACAGGCCGCGGACGATGGTTTCGATGATCAGGCCAACGAAACCCAGAAGTTGCAGGGTGTCCTGCCAGACGGCGTCCACCGCGCGGCCAATGCGGGTCAGCAACTGAATGGATACGCTGACTTCCGGTTCCTTGATCGGTACGCAGAAGTCGGTCAACGAGCAGTAGACGGTTTGCAGCAACGCCCGGTCGGCGGTGGAGAGTGTGCAATCAGGATGTTCGGCGGAGCGGCCGAGACGCTCGGAGCCAAGCAACTCGACCAACAGCGAGGCGCCGGCGGTGTCCAGGGCGCCCAGTCCGTTGAGGTCGATGGGGGTGTTGGCGTCGTACTGGCCCTGGAGTTTTTTGCTCAACAGCTTGAGGTCAGCGTAATGGGCAAGCGTCCAGTCGCCCGTCACCCGCAACCGCGCAGGGGTGAGCGACGTGTCTAATCGGGCGTTGCCGGCCATCGTGCTGCTGATCATAAGCTCCGTGCTTGTTGGTAATGCTGTTCTCTCGAATGGACGTGGCGAGGGAGCTTGCTCCCGCTGGGCTGCGCAGCAGCCCCATTACTTTTGGTAAAGAGGGGGCCGCTTCGCGCCCCAGCGGGAGCAAGCTCCCTCGCCACACGCTACGTAATAGCACGAAGCGGACTACTTTTCTTTGATCGCTGTGCTGTCCGTGACTTCGAAACGCAGCACACCGATGACCTGGCCATCTTCGGTCAGCACCCGGACCTGCCATTTGCCGGCCGGATTGCCCGTGAAATTCTGTTTGTGGGTCCAGGCCCGGTAACCTTCCTTGCGCCCGCCACGGATATCCAGGGGAATACGGTCGACCTCTTTACCGTTGAATTGCCAGACGTGATAAATCCGTTCGTCCAGGCCACGCGGGGCATTGATCGCGGTGTACGCGTAGAGCCCGCCATTGCGAATCTGCTCGGCGCTGACTTCGTCGAGGCTGGCGCCTGGTGTGCGGTCCTGCATTTGCGTGCTGATGGCCACATCGGTCATCCAAAGCGTCGCCGGTGGCACCCACGAGCGCAGCTCCCAACCAACGACACCGATGCCCAGGGTGATACTCAAAATCGCCAGCGCACTGCGCACAGTACGAATCGGGAAGATCGACGCCAGGCTCGGGAACGACAACAGCACCGAGATGCCCAGCGCCCATTTGAAACTCTGCGCGGTGGTCAGGTGCATGATTACCGGCAACGCGGTGAGCAGCGCGGCAAACAAGGTCAGGGTATGCAGGGCCAGAAACGCCCAGCGCCGTGGCGCCAGCCATTTGTAGTAGAGCGGGTCGATAATTGAAATCAGCGCCGCGATACCCAACAGCCCGGTGAACACCAGCTGGCCGCTGTTCCACGTCGTGGTGATGAAGAAGAACGGCAGGACAAAGAACAGGCTTTCCTGATGGATCATCTGCGTCGCGTAGCGCAGCAACGGTTCCGGGATTTCTCGTTTGAAGATGCGCGTGAACAGCTTGGTCAGGCTGTTTTCCAGCATCAACCAGATCCAGCTGATCAGCATGATCGTGGTGATCCAGCTCGCCAGGCCTTGCTGGCGATCGACCAGAATGAAACTGCACACCCCGGAGATGAAACCACCGAGCGCGATGACCCCAGGGTAGCGCTTCATCAATTCGAGGATGCGCAGTACGAAAAGGGTCAGGTTTTGCATTCGGCGGGTTCACAGTAGTCGTAGGAAAAAACCTCGACAGGGTACCGTTGGCGCGGCGCTGTGGCGAGGGTCCCGGTCAGCCTGACCGAACATAAAACCCTGTGGCCAAAACAAAGCAACCTGTGGCGAGGGAGCTTGCTCCCGCTGGGGTGCGAAGCGCCCCCAAAACCATTCACCGCAAATTGTCAGATGGCACGCGGACTCCCATATTGCGACTGCTGCGCAGCCGA
>NZ_AKJM01000175.1 GCF_000282335.1 Pseudomonas sp. GM48 | reverse complement strand
AGGGGCGAGACCTTTGGTTCCTTTGGGGCGTTTGCCAAAGGGACTCGCCGTAAGGGCGAAACCATAAGCCACCGTTACCGCAGAAACGGATATGTACTCGACCACCCAAGAGCCTGGTCGGCCCAGAGGCCGCCAAGGCCTAGTCCCCTCGGACGATGTTCAAGACCAGAGCCAGAGCAAGAATCCATCGCACTCCCTGCACAACCAAAAGGCCCAGTGCGATGAACGACGTCAATCTCAAAGCCGACATGCTCCAGGCCATGCGCCGCCTGGCCAAGTCAGTCACCATTATCAGCACCAGCAACGGTTCCGAACGCTTCGCCATGGCCGCCACCGCGGTTGACTCCCTGAGCACCGAACCACCATCGCTGCTGATCTGCGTCAACAAGACCGCCTCGCCCCACGCCGCACTGGCGACCGGTGCGGACTTCTGCGTGAACATCCTCGGCGTCGAACAACAAGACCTGGCCCACCTGTGCAGCGGCGCGATCAAGGGCGAAGCACGCTTCGACCGTGGCAACTGGCTGACCAGCCCCGGCGGCATTCCGTACCTGGGTGACGCCCAGTCGGCAATCCTCTGCCGCCAGGACGGCCACTTCAGCTACGGCACTCACACCGTATTCATCGGGCGTATCCTGCAAATCCACACCAGCGACGCCATCACCCCGCTGGTCTACCTCGACGGCAGCTACACCACCACCGCCAAACCCACACCGTCCTTAGCGGCTGCAGGCTGAGCTGAACATGGACAACCTGAACGGGTTGACGGCGTTGCGAGTGAACAGCGCCGACCAGTTGCCATGGGATGATCGCTGCGATTTGCTGGTGGTCGGTTTCGGCGGCGCCGGCGCCTGTGCTGCAATCGAAGCCGCCAGCCGTGGTCTCGCGGTGTTGGCGCTGGATCGCTTCGAAGGGGGCGGCGCCACGGCGCTGAGCGGTGGCGTGGTGTATGCCGGTGGCGGCACGCCGTATCAGCGTCAGGCTGGCTATGAAGACACCAGCGAGGCGATGTTCAATTACCTGCGCCAGGAAGTCGGCGAGGCCGTCAGCCCCGAGACGCTACGGGATTTCTGCGAAGGCAGCCGCGAGCAACTGGCCTGGCTGGAGCGACAAGGCGCGGCGTTCGAAGCCAGCGTGCCGCCGCACAAAACCTCATACCCGAGCGACCAGTACTACCTTTATTACTCGGGCAACGAAGCCGTGCCGGCCTATGCCGCCAGCGCCAAACCAGCGCCACGCGGTCACCGTACCAAAGGCCCGGGCATGTCCGGCGCCAGCCTGTTCGCCCCGCTCAAGGCCAGTGCCTTGCGCCACGGTGCACGCCTGCGCAGCCAGTGCGAAGTGCGGCGGCTGGTGCTCGACCTCGACGACAAGGTCATCGGCGTCGAAGCCTGGCAGTTGCCTTCCGGCAGTCGCGCCGCCCGGCAACATGCGCGCCTGTCGCGCTGGGCCGCGGCCATTCATATGTACGCTCCGGCCTTGGCCAACCGCTTGCGCGCCCGTCAGCGTCGCATCGAACAGAGTAGCGCCATCCGCCAATTGATTCGCGCCGAACAGGCGGTGCTGCTGAGCAGCGGCGGTTTCATTTTCAATCGCGATCTGGTGCGCCAGCACGCGCCGCAGTACCTGGCCGGTTTGCCGCTGGGCGCCACCGGGTGCAACGGCAGCGGCATCACCCTGGGCCAGAGCGCCGGGGGCAGCGTGGCGCGGATGGACAAAGTCAGCGCCTGGCGTTTCATCAACCCGCCACTGGCCTGGGCCCGGGGGCTGATCGTCAATGCCCGTGGACAACGTTACGCCAACGAAGAAATCTACGGCGCGACCCTCGGCCACGCCATGGTCGAAGAACAGGATGGCCGCGCCATTCTGATTCTCAATCGGGTGCTGGTTCGAGAAGCACTCAGTCAGGTCGCCCCCGGCAAAGTGTGGAATTTCCAGCGCCTGCCGGTGCTGCTCAATTTGCTGTTCAACGCCAAACGCAGCACCAGCCTGGCCGGGTTGGCCAAGCGTTGCCATCTGCCGCCGGAACTGCTGCGCCAGAGTGTCGAACGCTATAGCCGCGCGGCACGCGGTGAAGTCGCCGACGAGTTCGGCAAATCCGCGGCGATGCTCGCCAACCTCGACCAGGGCCCGTGGTATGCCCTCGATCTTTCATTCGCCAGCAAACTGTTCCCCTGCCCGGTCATCACCCTGGGCGGGTTGAAAGTCTGCGAGGCCAGCGGTCGGGTGCTGGACCCTGCCGGCCAACCAATAAACGGCCTGTACAGCGCCGGCCGCAATGCGGTCGGGGTCGCCTCCAACCTGTATGTCTCCGGCCTGTCCCTGGCCGACTGCATCTATTCCGGTCGCCGGGCTGCCGCCCACGTAGCCGACCAATTCGCACTTCAAACCGCACGATCAGGAGAACAACAATGCAACGTGTAGAAGGCAAAGTCTGCATCATCACCGGCGCCGCCAGCGGCATCGGTCGCGAAGACGCCCTACTGCTGGCCCGCGAAGGCGCCAAAGTGGTATTGACCGACCTCAACGAAGAAGCCGGTCGCCATGTCGCCGCAGAAATCGGCGCCAACGCCCTGTTCATCCGCCACGACATCGCCAGCGAAAGCGACTGGCAACACGTGGTCAAGACCACCGTCGAACACTTCGGTCGTCTCGACGTACTGGTCAACAACGCCGCGATCCTGGCCCTGGGCAGCATCGAAGACACCACCCTGGAGCTGTGGCAGAAGGTGCAGAAGATCAACGGCGACGGCTACTTCCTCGGTTGCAAGTACGCCATCCAGGCGATGAAGGAAACCGACGGCGGCTCGATCATCAACATGTCGTCGGTCGCCGCCTTGGGCGCGATGCCGATGTTCTGCGCCTACTCGGCGTCCAAAGGCGCGGTGGCGGCGATGACCCGTTCCATTGCCCTGCACTGCAAGCAGCAGGGCTACCGCATCCGTTGCAACAGCGTGCACCCCGATGGCGTGAACACGCCGATGACCCAGGCCCTGGCCGGTGGTCAGGCGATCCCGCAGGAAGCGCTGGACCAGGACCCGATGAACCGCATGGCCGCGCCACGGGACATAGCCAACGTGGTGCTGTTCCTCGCCACCGACGAGTCGCGGTTCGTCAACGGTGCCGAGATCCGCGTCGACAACGCCCAACTGATCAGCGGGCTCTGAGGTCGAGGTGAACATGGGCACGCAACAACAGAACCTGACCCCGGCCGAACACACGACGGCAAGCGTCTCATTGCAAGTGTGCGCGGTGATCGACGAGACCGCTGACGCGCGCTCGCTGGTGCTGGACGTACCGCCAAACCTGCGTGAGCGCTTTCGCTACAAACCGGGCCAGTTCCTGAGTTTTCGCGTGCCCTTCGCCGGCAAACTGTTGACCCGCTGCTACTCCATGGCCAGCTCGCCCCTCGCGGACGCACTGCCCAAGGTCACGGTGAAACGGGTCGACGGCGGCCGGGTGTCGAACTGGATGAACGAAGTGCAGGTCGGCGACTGGCTGGAAGTGCTGCCACCGGCCGGGCATTTCTGCCTGGACCCGCAGGCGGACACCGAAAAACCCCTGGTCCTGTTCGGGGGCGGTTCGGGCATCACCCCGGTGTTTTCCATTCTCAAATCAGTGCTCCATAGCAGCCGGCGGCCCATCAAGTTGATCTACGCCAACCGCGATGAAGCCTCGGTGATTTTCAAGGACGAGCTGTGCCGGTTGATCAAGGCGCATCCTGATCAACTGCACGTGGTGCACGTTCTCGATTCGGTGCAGGGTTTTCTGACGGACCATCAGGTCCGTCATCTGCTGCGCGGATCGGCCGGCGGCGATTACTTCATCTGCGGGCCGGGACCGTTCATGGACACCGTGGAACGCACGCTGCTGGCGCTGGGCGAAGCGGCCGAGCGGATCCATGTCGAACGTTTCGTCTCGCCGCCGGATCCCGATGAACTGCTGGCCGAAGAAGCCGTGGCGCGAGCCGCGGCCATGCAATCGCAATGCGAAGCGCTGATCGTCGAACTCGATGGCCAGCAACACGAAATTACCTGCAATCCCGGCGACACTCTGCTGCAAAGTTGCAAGGCTGCCGGCCTGGACGTGCCATCGTCCTGCGAAGAAGGTTTTTGCGGCGCGTGCATGTGCGTGGTCAAGGAAGGTGAAACCCAACTGGCGCGCAACGATGTGCTGACACCCAAGGAACTGGCCGACGGCTGGACTCTGGCCTGCCAGAGCCGACCGTCGGGTGCGCGGGTACGCCTGAAGTTCCCGGATTGATATTGAAGACAAACACTGTACCTGTGGCGAGGGGGCTTGCCCCCGTTGGGCTGCGAAGCGGCCCCAAAATCTTAAAGCGACGACTGCTTCGCAGCCGAACGGGGGCAAGCCCCCTCGCCACAGGTTGCTTTTGACTGGCCAACATTGCGTGGCCGGGGCTTTGTCGCCTTAGTCTCATTGGACGATCACTCGGGCCAAGTCTGCAGTTAGACTCGGCCCCAGCATTAGCCCACAACAATAAAGAGGTGCAGTTATGGCTCGTTTGCAGAATAAGGTCGCGGTGGTCACCGGCGGCGCTTCGGGTATCGGTCTGGCCTGCGTGCGCCGTTTCGCTACCGAAGGCGCGCAAGTGGTCGGGCTGGACATCGGCAGCGCACCGGCAGACTTTCCCGGCCTGTTCATGACCCTGGACGTGCGCGACGAAGCGCAGGTGCAGCAGGTTATGCAAGACGTCATCAGCCGCTTCGGGCGCATCGATATTCTGGTCAACGCCGCCGGTGTCGCCGACCAGGGCAGCGTGACCCAGACCACCACCGCCAACTGGCAACGGGTGATGGACATCAACCTGACCGGCAGCATGCTCACCAGCAAGTACGCGCTGGCGTCGATGGTTGAGCAGCGCGCTGGTTCGATCATCAACGTCGGTTCGATCTTCGGCCTGCAAGGCTGCGACGGCAACGTGGCCTACAACGTGTCCAAGGGCGGCATCAACCAGCTGACCCGCTCGATGGCCATCGACTACGGCTACGCCAACATTCGCGTCAACGGCCTGTGCCCCGGCCTGATCGAAACGCCGATGACCAGCATGGTCCGTGACAATGATGCGTTCCACGCTTTCTTCGCCTCGCAGCACATGCTCAGCCGCTCCGGGCAACCGGAAGAAGTGGCCAACGTCGCGCTGTTCCTGGCCTCGGACGAAGCGTCCTTTGTCAGCGGCCAGATGATCGCCGTGGACGGTGGTTTCTCCGCCGGTCGCCGTTTCGCCCCGCCCGCCCAGTAATTCGCAATCCGGCCGGGCGCCCTGCCCGGCCTACTCCCTTTTTCGCACTTGTCTTCTAACCGGGGAGGCCCCATGCCGCCTGTCGCCACCGCACTGACCATCGCTCAACTGTTCGCCAACGCTGCCCAGGCCTACGGCGACCGCCCGGCCATCGAGGACGCGGGCCACACGATCAGCTATCGCCAACTCGACCAGTTGCGTCGCCAGGCTGCCCGCGCACTGCTGGCCCTCGACGTACAGGTCGGGGACCGCGTGGCGATCTGGGCGCCCAACGTTTGGGAATGGATCGTCGCCGCCGGCGCCCTGCAAAGTGTCGGTGCCGCGCTGGTGCCGCTCAATACCCGAATGAAAGGCAGCGAGGCTGGCTACATCCTGCGCGAAAGCGGCACCTGCGTGCTGTTTGCCATTGGCGAATTCCTCGGCGCGGACTACCCCGGCATGCTGGCGTCGGAAGACCTGCCTGAGCTGCGCCACATCGTCAGCGTGCGCGGCGCCAATTCGGGCACCCTGGCCTGGGAACGGTTTATGGATCTGGGGGCCGACGTGCCGCACCTGGCCCTGCGCACCCGCGAGCAAAGCGTTGGCCCGCAGGCCTTGTCCGACGTGCTGTTCACCTCGGGCACCACCGGCAAACCCAAGGGCGTGATGACCAGCCACGGCCAGAACCTGCGCATCGTGCGCGACTGGAGCGACATCGTCGGGCTGCGTGAAAGCGATCGCTACCTGATCGTCAATCCGTTCTTCCATTCCTTCGGCTACAAGGCCGGTTGGCTGGCGGCGTTGATGCGCGGCTGCACCCTTCTGCCACAGCAGGTGTTCGACGTGCAGGCGGTGCTCGAATGCGTGCAGCGCGAACGCATCACCGTGCTACCCGGGCCGCCGACGCTGTATCAGTCGTTGCTGGCCCATCCGCAACGCAGCGAGTTCGACCTGAGCTCATTGCGCGTGGCGGTGACCGGGGCGGCGGCGATTCCCGTGGAGATGATCCACCGCATGCGCGACGAACTCGGATTCGCCACCATCGTCACCGCGTATGGCCTGACGGAAGTCTGTGGTTTCGCCACGATCTGCCGCTCTGGTGACTCCGCGGAACTGGTCGCCAACACCAGTGGCCGGGCGATGCCGGGGGTGGAAGTGCGCTGTGTCGGCAACACTGGCCGCAGCCAGCCGGCCAACATTCCCGGTGAAGTGCAGATCCGCGGTTACAACCTGATGCAGGGCTATCTCAACAACCTCGAAGCCAGCCAGGAGATTCTCGACGCCGACGGCTGGCTGCACACCGGCGACATCGGCATGCTCGATGAACAGGGTTACCTGCGCATCACCGACCGCCTCAAGGACATGTTCATCACCGGTGGCTTCAACGTGTACCCGGCGGAGATCGAACAGTGTCTGCTGACCTATCCGGGCGTGGCCCAGGCAGCGGTGATCGGTATTCCTGACGAGCGCATGGGTGAGGTGGCGATGGCGTTCCTGCTGCCCGCCCCCGGGATGGAAATCGAGCAAGCCCGATTCCTCGCCTGGTGCCGTGAGCAGATGGCCAACTACAAGGTGCCGCGTCGGGTGCAGGTGCTGCAGAGCATGCCGATCAATGCGGCGGGCAAAGTGACGAAGAATGTGTTGCGTGAGTGGGCATTGCAACCTGCCGACTAAGCGCAATCCCTGTAGGAGCGAGCCTGCTCGCGATGGTGTGTCAGTCGACATCAATGCAACTGATAGACCATCGCGAGCAGGCTCGCTCCTACAGGGTTCGGGGGTGCACAAAAATTTCCCGCCCGACACAGACCAAACTGTGGGAGCGGGCTTGCTCGCGAAGGGGGTATCAGCCTCAACATCAATATTGACTGACATACCGCTTTCGCGAGCAAGCCCGCTCCCACAGGTATTGTGTTTGCCTTACTTAATCGGAGTCAGACCACCCGCGCCGGATGCTGCTGGCGCGGGTCGCCGAGCATGGCGCGGTGCGACGGTGGCTGGCGGCCTTCGGCTTCGCTGATGCCGTAGCCGGGCGCGATTTCGGCGGTGATCAGGGTTTGCCCGGACAGCGCCAGCAACTGTGGATCATTGAGCAAGGCATGTATCACCCGCCCGTTGAACTGCGGGGTTTCGGCCTGGGCCAGAAACGCCTGGTACTGCTCGCCATGCTGTTCGCCGGCAATCTTCGTGCGCTCGGTCAGTTGCGGGCCGAGCCACAGCGACAACGCCGCCACGCCCTGCCCTTCGAAATCGATCGCCATGTCCGCCGCCAGTTTGTCCACCCCGGCCTTTTGCGCGCCGTACGCCGGGCCGTGCATGTAGCACCCGGCCCCGAACGACGAAGTGAAGCAAACCAGCCCTTGGGCACTGCGCAACAACAGCGGCGCGGCGTAGTAGCTGGCGATGTAGGCCGAGCGCAGGCCGACGTCGAGAATCCGTACCAGCTCCAGCGGTTTGGCCCAGAACGGCCCCGGTTCGATCAACTGGTCATGGATGAACGCGGCGTTGTTCACCAGCAAATCCAGATGCCCGCATTCTTGCTCTACCCTCTCGAACAGCGCCCGAACCTGCGCATCATCGGCGTGATCACAGACCACCGCGATACCGCGCCCACCGGCTGCGGTGATCGCGGCGGCGGTGTCCTGCAGCGAACCGCGCAAGGCATGCCCGTACAGATTCGATCCGCCCTGCGCCGGGGCGCGGCCAGTGATGTACACGGTCATGCCCGCCGCCCCGAGGGCCAAGGCGATGCCCTGGCCCACTCCGCGACTGGCGCCGGTCACAACAGCGATTTGTTGATGTGGCTGATTCATTCAACGCTCCCGAACAAGGTTTTCGCCGATGCGGTTTCGCTCTGGCGCTTGATGTGATTGGCCGCCAGGTACCCGAAAGTCATGGCCGGGCCGATGGTCGAACCGGCACCTGGATAAGTGCGGCCCATCATCGAGGCGGCGCTGTTGCCGATGGCGTACAGGCCGTTGATCGGTTCTCCGTCTTCGTGCAGCACGCGGGCGTGCACGTCGGTCAGCAAGCCACCTTTGGTGCCGATGTCGCCGGCGTCGATGCACACGGCGTAGAACGGCCCCTTGAGCAACGGCGCCAGGCACGGATTGGGTTGCACGTTCGGGTCGCCGTAGTAGCGGTCGAACAGTGATTCGCCCTTGTGGAAATCCTCGTCGACGCCCTGCACGGCCATGCCGTTGAAACGCTGTACGGTGCGGACCAGTCCGCCAGCATCGACGTTGATTTTCGCCGCCAGCTCCTCAAGGCTCGCTGCCTTGTGGAAGTAGTCACGCAGATGCTCGGGCAGTTGCCAATCGCGCTGGGCATAGCCCGGCAGCAAGGCACCGCACGGGTATTTGCGCCGGAACTCGGCGTCGAACACCATCCAGCACGGCACACTCGCGGCGCCTTCGCGGTGGTTGGCGTACATCGCGTAAACGATATCGGTATAGGGCGCGGCTTCGTTGACGAAACGCTCCCCCGCCGCATTGACCATCACGCACCCCGGCAAGGTGCGTTCAACGAACAGCGCACGCTGTTTTTCTTCGCCCTTGACGTACGTGGTCGGCGCCCACCAGCTGTGTTCCATCAACGCGGTTCGCGCGCCGATGGCCTGGCCGGCGCGAATGCCATCGCCGGTATTGTTCGGCGGCGTGGCACTCCAGTTCGCCTGGGACGGCTGCGGCAGATACTGCTCGCGCATCGCCTGATTACGCTCGAAACCACCGGCGGCAATGATCACCCCGTAGCGCGCCTTGACGTTGAGCAGTTGACCGTTGCGATTGACCCGCGCACCGCCGACCCGGTCGCCGACCAGCAGCAGTTCTTCGAGTGCACAGTTGAGCCACAGCGATTTGCCGCGATCCTGCAACGAACAGCGCAAGGCACCGATCAAGGCATTGCCCAGGGTCAGGTAGCGGTCGCGGCGGGACAAACGCCGGCCTTCGCGATCACGCCAGTAACGCCACATCACCTGCAGGGTCAGGCGCAACCAGCCGGGGCCTCGGCATAGCAGCACTTGTGCCTCTTTCATGGTCATCGCCATGCGCCCCATCATCAGGGTGCCGGGGGACGGCGCACGCATGCGCAGGAATTCTTCGCCGAGTTCGGCGGCATCGAACGGTTGCGGGTCCATGGAGCGATAGCCCGGTTTGCCGCCCGCGACTTCCGGGTAGTAATCGGCGTAACGCGGTTGCGCCTCGAAACGCACGCGGGTGTGTTTTTCCAGGTACTCGACCATCTCCCGGCCATGTTCGACATAGGCTTCGATGCGCCCGTCGTCGATCTCGCCATGGGTCACGGCACGGATGTAGGCAATCGCTTCGGCCGCCGAATCACTGCCGCCGATGGCATTGATCCGGTGATTGTTGGGGATCCAGATCCCGCCGCCGGACACCGCCGAGGTGCCGCCATATTCGCCACTTTTCTCGATCAGCAGCGCATTCAGACCCAGGTCATGGGCGCGCAGCGCAGCGGTCATGCCCCCGGCTCCCGAGCCAATCACTAACACATCACAGCACTCGTCCCATTTGATCCCGGCAGCGTTCATGCGATCACCCTTGTTCAGCGCCCATCAGGCAGAAACCGCCACCGCCGGATCTTCGCCCGGTGCAGTCGGTCTCGGGATTGTTCGCCGCGCACGCCGGGTGTTCATCGTCCGATGGGACTAAGGCCAGGCCTGCGGCCACCCCGTGCAAATCGCTTAGTCCGCTTGGACGATGTTGCGCGCAAGTCATGACTCCATAGTCGCCCACAGCACCAATCCCCCCTGAAATGCAGGTCGGGCAGGTCTGACCTGGGCCATGAGGACGACATGATAAAAACAATAATCGCCCCACCAACACAGCACCCTCGCACACAGCTTGTTCTATTGATGCTGGCTGGCGGATTAAGCGCTCACGTTAACGCCATGAGCTTTCAGCCGAGCGAAGACTTGAGCATCGACTGGGACACCACACTGACGTACAGCCTCGCCTGGCGGACCGAGTCTCGCGATCACAAGCTGACCGCCAATGCCAACGCCAACGACGGCGACAACGCATTCGACAAAGGCAGCCTGATCAACAATCGCAGCGGCTTTCTCACCGAAGCCAACATCAAGTGGCAAGACGACTACGGCGTGTTTGTCCGTGCGACCGGTTTCTACGACAACGTCTACGATCAGGACAACGACAACACCACCGGCACTTCCAACTGCTTCGCCGGCGGCCATTGCAGCCAGCCCGATCGCTTCTCCCAGGACACCATCGACCAGCATCGCAATGAACTGCGCATGCTCGATTACTACGCCTATGGCACGTGGGACGTGAGCGGTCACGCCCTCAACGCGCGCCTGGGTAACCAGGTGGTGAGCTGGGGTGAGAGCCTGTTCTATCCGGGTATTTCCGCGGCCCAGAGCCCGGTGGACGCGACCAAGGCGACCACTCCCGGTGTCGAGGTCAAGGAAATCCTGCTGCCGGTCGGCCAACTGTTCACCCAGTTCGCCCTGACCGAAAGCCTGGGTATCCAGGCCTACTACCAATACAAGTGGGAAAAGACCGAGCTGTTCGGCGTGGGTAGCTACTTCTCCACCACCGACTTCATCGATGAGGGCGGCTTCAACGACGCCTCCGGTTTCGTCACCCGCCTCAAGGACGACAAACCGAGCGACAGCGGCCAGTACGGTCTGGCCTTCACCTACGCCGCCGAGTCGTTGAACAACACCGAGTTCGGCATCTACTACTCGCGTTACCACGACAAGACGCCCTCGCTGGATTTCGCGACGACGCTGGGCCGCTACCAGGTGCGCTACTTCGACAACATCGACCTGTTCGGCGCGAGCTTCGCCACCGTGCTGGGCGATGTCAGCTGGGCCGGTGAAGTCAGCTACCGCGACGGCACGCCAGTGATGGTCGACAACGGTTTCTCCAGCCCCGTGCGTGGCAAGACCGTGCAAGCGCAAACGTCGTTGATCTACGTGCTCGGCCCGACCTCCTTCGCCGACAACACCACCCTGACCGGTGAGGTGGTCTACAACACCGTGGTCAGCAACGACAAGTCGCAGCCGGTCACCCTGGCCCCGGGCTTCGCGCTGCCGGGAACCGACAGCCTGGTCTATGACCGCGATGCCTGGGGCTACACGGTGCAGGCGAACTTTGACTACAACGACGTGTTCAGCGGCTGGGACATGTCGGTGCCTGTCACCTTCAGCGCCGCCGCCCACGGCGACAGCTCGATGGTCGGCTCGATCAACGCCGGCCAGAACGATAACCGCGCCAGCATCGGCAGTTCGTGGCGCTACCTGGGCAACTTCACCGTCGAGGCCCGCTACAACGCCTACCTCGGCAACGCCAACAACAGTCCGTTGGCCGACCGCGACAACGTCGCGCTCAACTTTAAGTACCGGTTCTGATTCCCCTGTCGGAGGAGCACAGCATGTCCAGATTCACCCAAACATTATTGAGTACGGCATTGACCGTCGGCCTGCTCGGCAGTGGCCTGGCTTACGCCAAAGTCAGCCCCGAA
This sequence comes from Pseudomonas sp. GM48, assembly GCF_000282335.1. GTDB lineage: Bacteria > Pseudomonadota > Gammaproteobacteria > Pseudomonadales > Pseudomonadaceae > Aquipseudomonas. The sequence continues at coordinate 6,651 of NZ_AKJM01000175.1, read as the reverse complement.
GAAGCCGCCCGCCTGGGCCAGGACCTGACCCCGATGGGCGCCGAAAAAGCCGGTAACGCCGACGGCAGCATCCCGGCCTGGACCGGCAAATGGCGCGGCCTGCCACCGCAGCTCAAATACGCCGGCCCCGGCACCCCGTATCCGGACCCGTACGCTGCGGAAAAACCATTGTTCGTGATCGATTCGAAGAACATGGACAAGTACGCCGACAACCTGACCGATGGCCAGAAAGCGCTGCTCAAGCGTTACCCTGATACCTTCAAGATCCCGGTGTACCCGAGCCACCGCGACTTCCGTCTCGATCAGCGCCTGGAAGACCAGATCAAGAAAAACGCCGTCACTGCCGAACTCGACAACGACAACAACGACACCAAAAACGCCTGGGGTGCCTCGCCGTTCCCGATCCCGAAGAACGGCAGCGAGTTGATGTTCAACCATACCTTGCAGGGGCGCGCCAACACTGAAGAAGCCAACTACGGCCAGGCGGTGGTGTACTCCAACAAGGAAAAGGTGCTCGAAGAGGTCAACTACAAAATCTTCTCGATCTGGTCGAGCCCGGACAAATCCCTGGATACCGCCAACGGTGTGCTCACCAACTTCCTGATCACCACCCTGGAACCGGTACGCAAGAAAGGCGAGATCGTGGTCGGTCACGAGTTCATAAACCCGACTGCTTCGCCGCGCCAGGCCTGGCAGTACAGCCCGGGCCAACGCCGGGTACGTCGCGCACCGACCGTGGGCTACGACTCGCCGACCGGTGCGGGAGGTTTTCGCGTGTACGACGAAGACCGTTTGTTCAACGGTGCGCCGGACCGCTACAACTGGACCATTGTCGGTAAGAAAGAAATCTACATCCCGTACCACAACTACAAGATCGACGACCCGAGCGTAACGGCCGAGCAGATCCTGGACACCACCGGTCACGTCGATCCGCAGTACATGCGCTATGAGAAACACCGTGTCTGGGTATTGCAGGCCAACCTCAAGGAAGGTGCCCGCCACGTATACGCCAAGCGTGTGCTGTACCTCGACGAGGACACCTGGTCCGCGACCATGGCCGATAACTACGACAGCCGTGGCCAACTGTGGCGCACCAACATGCAGACCTCGATCTACGCCTACGAGATGCAGCGCTACCACGCTCGCCTCGGCATCTACCACGATCTGATCGCCGGCTCCTACCTGGTTGACCGCATGCTGGTCGATCAGAAACCGGCCAAGCTCAACGCCACCGCCTTCACCGAAGACGAATTCACCCCTGGCAACCTGCGCAAACTCGGCACCCGCTAAACCCGTCACGCCCCGACCGATTCATTCGGTCGGGGCGTTGTGCTTTTCTAAATTCGTAGATTTCACGGAAGACTGCCCATGAACAAACTCCTCACCGGCATCATCGCCATGGCCAGCGTTGGCCTGTCGATGCAAGCCAATGCCCTGAACATTTTGCTGACCAACGACGATGGCTGCCGCGCACCCGGCATCGATGCGATGTACCGCGCCCTGACCGCGGCCGGGCACAAGGTCACCCTGGTCGGCCCGTTGCACGACAGCAGCGGCATCAGTGCCGCCAGCGTGGTCGTGCCCGGCCAGGCCCTGGCGGTGACCGAACTGGCGCCGGGCAAATTTTGCGTCGGGCCGCCGGAAGGCTACACCTCGCCCGCCGGCAAGACTTCCGCCATCGGCACACCGGTGGATGCGGTCAACGTCGGCCTCGACGTGATCCTCAAGGATTCGCCGCCAGACCTGGTGGTGTCAGGCAGCAATTTTGGCGAAAACGTCGGCCCGCTAACGCAGATGTCCGGCACCCTCAACGCGGCTGTGCGGGCAATGTTCAAGGGGACTCCGGCGGTGGCGGTGTCCACGGGGATCGACATGGACCTGATCATCCGCGACCAGCAGGCAGGCGCCCGCAAAACCCTCGGCGCCATGGACGACACGGCGCAGTTTGCGGTGAGGGTCATTGAACAGGCGAGTCTGGCCGGCACCGAAGCCAAACAGGCCTGCGCCAGAAACAAACATCAGTGTGATTTGAACGTGCTCGGCCTGCCGGGTGTCAGCGGCCTGAACCTCAATTACCCACCCCTGAAACCCGATGAAGTCAAAGGCGTGAGCTTTGCCCCGATCGGCAATTGGGACCGCGTGAACTTCACCTCCCAGCGCGGCACCGACGGCGTAGTCCACGTCAACCTTTCCGCCCCCTCGACACCGACCGACGCCCAGCAAAAGGCCGATGCGTACCAACTGTGGCAAGGCCATGCAGTGATCACCGTGATCGACGGCAACATGACGGCACCGGAAGCGGTACAGGATCAGGCGAAGAAAATCTTGCGCGGGGTCAAGCCATAATCCAGCGCAAAACCTGTGGGAGCGGGCTTGCTCGCGAAGGGGCCGGCACAGCCAACATCGATGTTGCCTGATACGCCGCCTTCGCGAGCAAGCCCGCTCCCACAGGGTTATCTGCTGTATTCAATGCCTGTGAACGACCAAAATTACTGTAGAAGTAAGCCTCCTTCGCTGGCAAGCCAGCCCCTACAGGGTATAGGGACTGCTTCAGAGGGTGGATTAAAACGGCACAAACTCGGTCACTTCCAGATCGAATCCGGACACGGCCTTGTACGGCACCGGCGAGCTCATCAGGCGCATTTTGCGCACGTTCTGATCGCGCAGGATTTGTGCGCCGATGCCCAGGGTCCGTTGCGGAAACTGCGGAGTACGCAGTTTGCCGCCGCTACGCTGGCGCAACTGTTCAAGCACGCCGTCGGCGGTTTCCTTTTGTGCCAGCAACACCAGTACGCCGTTACCGGCGGCGGCGATGCTCGCCAGCGAACGCTCCAGAGTCCACTGCTGTGACCCGCCTTCGCTTTCACATCCCAGAACGTCGCGCAATGTCTCGATGCTTTGTACCCGCACCAGCACCGGCTGGCTGCTGTCGATCCGGCCCTTGACCAGTGCCAGGTGCAACGCGCCCTGGTAGGTGTCCTGATAGGTCGTCACCTGGAACTCGCCGTGGCAAGTATGCAACGGATATTCGTCGCCGCGCTCGATCGTGCCTTCATGCAGGATGCGGTAGTGGATCAGGTCGGCAATGGTGCCGATCCGCAGGCCATGACGTTGGGCGAATTCATGCAACTCGGCGCCGCGGGCCAGTTCGCCGTCCTCGTTTAGAATCCCCACCAGGGTCGCCGCCGGTTGCCGCCCCGCCAGCCGTGTCAGGTCGCAAGCGGCCTCGACATGACCGGCGCGCTGCATCACGCCACCGGGCAAGGCCTGCACCGGGAAGATATGCCCCGGTTGCACCAAATCCGCCGGAACGCTGGCCGGGTCGACCGCCACCTGGATCGACCGCGCCCGGTCCGCCGCCGAGATGCCGGTGGACACCCCGGTGGCCGCCTCGATCGAGCGGGTAAAACCCACGCCATGTTGCGCCCGTGAATTGGGCACCATCAGGTCCAGTCCCAAGGCGCGGCAGCGCTGTTCGGTCAAGGCCAGGCAAATCAGCCCGCGTGCCTGCACCGCCATGAAGGTGACCGCCTCGGCCCCGGCCTGTTCGGCGGCCATCAGCAACGAGCCTTCGCCGCTGTTTTCGTCGTCGGTGATCACCACCATCAGACCGGCGCCGATGGCTTCGATCAGTTGTGGCACCGTGTTGAAAGCCAGGCCGCTCATTTGAGTGCTCCACGCAGGTCGTCCGCCGCATCGGTCAGGGCCTGTGCCGCTCCTTCGACAAAGGGCGCCATGCTGATAAAACCGTGAATCATGCCTTCGCAACGTTGCAATCGCACCAGTACGCCGGCCTCGCGCAAACATTCGGCCAACGCCTCGCCTTCGTCACGCAACGGGTCGAACCCGGCAGTAATCAGGGTGGTCGGCGGCAAGCCCGCCAGGCTCTCGGCGCGCAGTGGCGAGGCCAAAGGATCATCAGCCTGCCCGATGTCTTGCAGATATTGCTGCCAGAACCAGCGCATCATCCCGGCGGAAAGCAGATAGCTCTCGGCAAAGTCCTCGAAGGACTGAGAGTCACAACCTGCGTCCGTGACCGGGTAAAACAGGCACTGATAACTGATCTTCGGCCCCTTGCGTTGTACCGCCAATTGACTGACCGCCAATGCCAGATTGCCCCCGGCGCTATCTCCGGCCACGGCCAGCCGGCGCCCATCGACGCGCAGTTCAGCCGCGTGTTCAACCAGCCAGCAGGTGGCCGCATAACAATCGAGGGGCGCCGCCGGGAACGGGTGCTCCGGGGCCAATCGATAGGCGACCGACACCACCACCGACTCGGTCTGGCGCGCCAGCGAACGACAGAGATTGTCGTGGGTATCAAGATTGCCCATGACAAATCCGCCGCCATGGAAAAACACCAGCAACGGCATGTTTGACTCTTGCGATGGCCTGTACAGCCGCGCATCCAGCTCGCCATCTGCGCCGGCCACCCGCAGGTCACGCACCTCGCTCATCGGATCGCCGGGAATGGCCGGCAGCAGATTGTCGGAGAACTGCCGGTACTGAGCGGCATCGACCTGGCTGAAATCGGGCTCCGGGAGGTCGCGAAACTGCTGGAGAACCCCAGCGATCTGCTTATCGAGCGGCATGGGCATCGTCCTCTACGTCAGTCATTTGAAATTGCGGATTGGTCTCGCCCAGGATGCTTTGTACCCGGCGCTCCAAGGCCGGTTTGAAACCCTTGTGAGGCAGAATCCAGAAGCGTTTTTCCGCGACGGCGGCAAACACTTGCGCAGCCAGTTCCGCCGGGGTCATGCCCTGGCGAATGGTGCTGTCGAGCAGTTGACTGAAGTCAGAACCGGCGCTGTCCACCACCTTGTTTGAGGCCATGATTTCACTGGCCACCGGCCCCGGGCACAGCACCGAAACCGACACTGGCGCTCCGAGCATGGTGAGTTCGTAATGCAGGGTTTCCGAGAGCGCGACCACCGCCTGCTTGGTCACGTTGTACGGCGCCATCAGCGGGCTGCTGACCAGTCCGGCAAGGGACGCGGTGTTGATCACATGGGCCGCCCGGCCCTGGCTGAGCAGCAGCGGCACAAAGCTGCGAATGCCGTTGATCACGCCGCTCAGGTTGACGTCGAGCATGCGCTGCCATTGCGCCTGGGTGATTTCCCAACTGAAGCCGGTTTGCATTACGCCAGCGTTGTTGAACAGCAGGTCGACCCCGCCAAAGTGCGCAACCGCCTGATCACGCAGGTGCTCGACCTGCTTCGCCTCACCGACATCGGTGACGCAGGCAATCGCTTGCGCACCACCAGCCTTCAATTCGTCGCACAGGGCTTGCAGGCCCGCCGCATCCCGATCCGCCAGCACCAGGCGAATGCCCAGTGTCGCCGCGTGTTCGGCCAGGCCTCGGCCAATACCACTGGCGGCCCCGGTAATCACCGCCACCGGCCCTTGTTCATCACTCATCGCCAACTCCTGCCATGGGTCCAATGGCGCCAGTAGAGCGGGCCTACTTAAAGCAGCCATCGTCCATTCAGACGATGCCCGCTTTTACAGGGGCGGCAGAATCCGTTACATGCGCCAACCCCGTGATCCCTTGGGAGAATAATAAGATGAGTACCCTGCAACGCATCGAAGCCAAACTGCTGGAAGACCGCTACGCCCGTGGCTGGCATTGCCTGGGCCTGGCCGCGCAATACCGCGATGGCAAGGCCCATCGCCTGGAGGTGTTCGGCACCCGCTTGGTGGCGTTCCAGGGTGAAGACGGCGAGCTGCATATTCTTGATGGCTACTGCCCGCACATGGGCGCCGACCTGAGCACCGGTTGCATCGAAGGCAACTCGATCCGCTGTCCGTTCCACGCCTGGCGCTGGGGCGCGGACGGCGTCTGCGATGACATTCCTTACGCCAAACGCATTCCGCCACGGGCCAAAATCAAAAGCTGGCCGATCATGGAGGAAAACCAGTTGCTGTTCGTCTGGAATGACCCCGAAGGCAACCCGCCGCTGCCGGAACAACGCATTCCGCGCATCGACGCCTGCTACAGCGACGAATGGGCTGCGTGGGAAGTCGCCGAATTGCAGATTGGCACCAACTGCCGCGAATTGATCGACAACATCGCCGACATGGCGCACTTCGGCACCGTGCACGGTGCACCGGTCGATGAGTTCATCAACGTCTTCGAAGGCCACCTGGCGACCCAGATCATGCGTGCCCGCAGCGAGCGTCTGTCCGGTGACAGCGTGTTGAGCACCGAAGCCACCTATTTCGGCCCGGCCTATCAGATCACCGAAATGAACGGCGCCATGAACGGCCAGCCGATCCATTCGATCCTGCTCAACTGCCACGTGCCGATTGACCTCGACAGCTTCACCCTGCGCTACGGCGTGCTGGTGAAAAAGATCCCGGGACTTAGCGAAGAGCAGAACCAGGCGATGGCCAAGGCCTACGTGGCTCAGGCCCAGGCAGCCTTCTACGAAGACGTGGCCATCTGGCACAGCAAGACCCGTGTCGACAACCCGCTGCTGTGTGACGGCGACGGCCCGGTCTATCAGTTGCGCCGCTGGTACGAGCAGTTCTACACCGACGTCGCGGCGCTCTCGGCGGACGTTGCCGAGCACAAGAAGTTTGTCGTGCGCGCCAGCGAACGGGTCTGACGCCAACGGCTTTTCGCCCGCCCCGGGCCTGAGCGGCAGCCGCCGG
>NZ_AKJM01000174.1 GCF_000282335.1 Pseudomonas sp. GM48 | reverse complement strand
GGGCTTGCTCGCGAATGCGGTTGATCATTCAACATCTCTGTTGGCTGACACTCCGCTTTCGCGAGCAAGCCCGCTCCCACAGGGATCTGTGTGTGCCGATGTTTATCTAGCGCGGCCATCGCCCAGGGCGCCGAAGCCGGTCGCGAACAGGTGCGCGCGGCCTCCAGCCAGTTGCTGGTGGCCAACCCGATACAGCGTTATGCCTTGGGCGACCGCACCCCTGGTCTACAATACGATGCCGACGGCAGCTTGACCCTGATCCTGCAAGCCGATGCGCCCAAGGCTGCGCCACAGGGCAACTGGCTGCCGACTCCCGAGGGGCCGTTCAACTTATTGCTGCGCCTGTACTTGCCAAAAGGCGGGGCGTTGGATGGCAGTTATCGTTTGCCGACCATTGCGAGGATCGAGCCATGAACATGATCTTCAGTCGCCGCCGGGTGTTGGGCAGCATGGGAGTGTTGGGAGCAAGTCTGATGTTTCCACGCTGGTTGTTGGCCGCTGATTTCGATGACCTGCGGCAGATTGCCAAAGATGCGTGGATTTACGCGTACCCCATGCTCATGCATTACCAGACCATGGAAAAACAGGCGCTCAACCCGGCCGCGCCGGAGTACGTCGGCGGCTTCAATCGCTTTCGCCATTACAGCCAGCTGTACACCCCGAACAACCGCGAAATCGTCACGCCGAACAACGACACGCCGTACTCCTGGGCGTGGCTTGACCTGCGCAGCGAGCCGCAGGTGTTGAGTGTGCCGGCCGTGCCTGACGACCGCTATTACGTGCTTCAACTGGTCGACCAGTACACCCACAACTTTGCCTATGTCGGCGTGCTCAGCACCGGTCGCGATGCGGGGAATTACCTGATCGCCGGACCCGACTGGCAAGGCCCGACACCGGACGGCGTCAAGGCCGTGCTGCGCAGTGAAACCGAAATCGTCATGGTGCTTGGGAGAACGGGCCTGAAAAACGCCGAGGACCTGCCAGCGGTGCGTGCCTTGCAGCAGCAATACGGTTTGCGACCGTTGCATGCATACATCGGCAGTGCACCGCCTGTGGCTGCGCCAGCCATTGACTGGCAACCCTGGGGCAGCAAAACCGGGGTGGGGCCGG
>NZ_AKJM01000173.1 GCF_000282335.1 Pseudomonas sp. GM48 | reverse complement strand
ACCGCCCCGGTCCCACCCGGATGCAGGGCAACCGCCTGCGCCAGCGCGATGACAGCCACTACGACTACGACGCCTTCGGCAACCTGATCCGCGAACGCCGCGGCACCCCGGCCCGGGTCACCGACTACCGCTACGACAGCCAGCACCGCCTGATCGGCGTCACCACCCCGGACGGCACAACCGCCAGCTACCGCTACGACGCCTTCGGCCGGCGCATCGGCAAAACCGTCGACGGCCAGACCACGCACTTCTTCTGGCAAGGCGACCAGCTCGTCGCCGAAAGCGGCCCCAAGCACTACCGCAGCTACCTCTCGAACCCGGCAGCTTTCGCCCGCTGGCCCTGCTCGACGGCAAAGGCCGGCTCAACGCCTGCCCGTTCTACTACCAGCTCGACCACCTCGGCACCCCGCAGGAACTGACCAGCTACGGCGGCGCCATCGTCTGGTCGGCGAAATACACCGCCCACGGCCAACTGCGCGAGCTGAGCCACGGCGACGGCGAACAGCTGGACCAGCCGCTGCGCTTTCAGGGCCAGTACTTCGACGCCGAAAGCGGCCTGCACTACAACCGCCATCGCTACTACCACCCG
>NZ_AKJM01000172.1 GCF_000282335.1 Pseudomonas sp. GM48 | reverse complement strand
GGGGTCAAGGTCGCCTACCGCTACGACGATTTGGGTCGCCTGCGTAGCGTCGACGACGGCCAGGACCATCCGCTGGAGTTCGAATACGACCGCCAGGACCGCCTGATCACCGAACACCAGGGCTGGGGCACCCTGCGTTACGCCTATGACAGCGGCGGCCGGCTCAAGCGCCTGCGCCTGCCCGACGGCTGCGTGCTGGATTACCACCACGCCGAAGGGGGTGCGCTCAGCGCCATCGACCTCAACGGCACGCGCTTGACCAGCCACCGCGTTGTCGCGGGCCGCGAACAGCAACGCCAGCAGGGTCATCTGCTCAGTGACTATGCCTACGACGACCAGGGCCGCCTGCAAGCGCATGCCGTCAGGCAAAACCAGCAGACCCTGTACCGCCGCGACTATGCCTACAGCGCCCACGGCAACCTGCTGCAGATCGACGACAGCCGCCACGGCCAGCGCCACTACCAGTACGACCCGCTCGACCGCCTGACCCGCGTGCGGCACCGGCGCGACGAGTCGCTGGAACACTTCAGCCACGACCCGGCCGGCAACCTGCTGATCCACGACCGCCCCGGTCCCACCCGGATGCAGGGCAACCGCCTGCGCCAGCGCGATGACAGCCACTACGACTACGA
>NZ_AKJM01000171.1 GCF_000282335.1 Pseudomonas sp. GM48 | reverse complement strand
CGTTGCACGGCGGTGGCAACGGCACCGAAACCTTCACCTATACGTTGACGGACGCCGATGGCGACAGCAGCAGCGCCAACCTGGTGCTGCAAATCCACAACAACGATGACCCGATCACGATTGGCGGTTTGAGTGCTGAGGGCGGCGAGTTGACCGTCTTCGAGAAGAACCTCAGCGACGGCAGCAGCCCCGACGCACTGGTGCTGACCCAGAACGGTACCTTCACCGTCACCGCGCTGGACGGCGTAACGACCCTGACCGTCGGCGGGATCGCCGTGGTCAGCACTGGCGTGGCCGCCGGCTTCCCGCAATCGATCACCACGCCGTTGGGCAGCACGCTGACCGTCACCGGGTTCAACGCCGTCACGGGCGTCGTCAGCTACAGCTACACCCTGAACGATAACGAAGCGCACCCGACCGCCAACGGCGCCAACAGCCTGCCCGAGCAGTTCGCCGTGACCGTGGTCGACGACAACGGCAGCACCGCCACCGGCAGCCTCGACGTGAACATCGTCGACGACCTGCCGCAAGGCGTGAATGACACGAATGCTTCAGCGGCCTCGGAAACCCTGCTGACGCTGAACGGCAACGTGCTGAGCAACGACGTGCAAGGCGCCGACCGCGTGGCGCTCGGGGAAAACACCGGCCCGATCACCCCCGGTACCTTCACCGGCACTTACGGCACGTTGGTGCTGAATGCCAACGGCACGTACACCTACACGCTGAACACCAGCGATGCCGACTTCAAGGCGTTGCACGGCGGCGGCGACGGCACGGAAACCTTCACCTATACGCTAACGGACGCCGATGGCGACAGCAGCACCGCCTACCTGGTGCTGCAGATCCACAACAACGACAATC
>NZ_AKJM01000170.1 GCF_000282335.1 Pseudomonas sp. GM48 | reverse complement strand
CACAATGACGTGTTCAGCGTGCAAGTCAGCGATGGCCTGGGCGGCGTGGACACCCAGCTGGTGACCGTCACCATTACCGGCAGCAATGACGCGCCCGTGCTCAGTTTCGTAACGGGCAATGATGCCGGCGCGGTGCAGGAAGACACCACGCTCAGCGTCAGCGGCCAGTTCAGCTCGACCGACATTGATCACGATGCCACCGCCACTTGGAGTATTGCCGGGTCAAATACCGGCACCTTTGGCTCGATCGCCGTCGACAGCAACGGCCAGTGGACTTACACCCTGGCTAATGGCACCGATGGTGTTGCCAGTGCGGTGCAGGCGTTGAAGGCGGGCGAGAGTCACAACGAAGTGTTCAGCGTGCAGGTCAGCGATGGCCTCGGCGGCGTGGACACCCAGCTGGTGACTATCACCGTCACCGGCAGCAACGATGCGCCGGTGCTCAGCTTCGCGACGGGCAATGCTGCCGGCGCGGTGCAGGAAGACACCACGCTCAGCGTGAGTGGCCAGTTCAGCTCGACCGACATCGATCACGATGCCACGGCGACCTGGACCATCCATGGCGCGTCAACCGGCACCTACGGCTCGATCGCGGTGGACAGCAACGGCCAATGGACCTACACGCTGGCCAATGGCACTGATGGTGTTGCCAGTGCGGTGCAGGCGTTGAAGGCTGGCGAGAGTCATGATGACGTGTTTACGGTGCAAGTCAGCGACGGCCTGGGGGGCGTCGACACCCAGCTGGTGACCATCACCGTCACCGGCACCAATGACGCGCCAACGGTGACGGCGACAGAAGTCGAAAGCGGGGCGGTGAACGAAGACGGCACCACGCTGGCCAGTGGCAGCTTCGCCTTCGGCGACGTGGACCTGGCCGATCACGCGCATGTGGCCAGCGTGAGCGCGCCGTCCGGTGCGCTGGGTACGCTGGTGGCCAGTGTCAGCGACGAGAGCACCGGCGATGCGGCGGGCAGTGTGGGCTGGAGCTATACGCTGAACAACAGCGCGGCGCAGTACCTGGCCGAGGGCCAGACCAAGACTGAAGTGTTCACTGTGACGATGACCGACGACGTCGGGGCGACAGTGACCAAGGACGTGACGATCACCCTGACCGGCACCAACGACCGGCCGACGCTGACTATCGACGACACGACCGGGGCGATGAACG
>NZ_AKJM01000169.1 GCF_000282335.1 Pseudomonas sp. GM48 | reverse complement strand
GCCAGGTCCACGTCGCCGAAGGCAAAGCTGCCGCTGGCCACCGTGGTGCCGTCTTCGGCCACCGCCCCGCTTTCGACTTCTGCTGCCGTCACCGTCGGTCCGTCATTGTGGCCGGTCAGGGTGATCGTCACGCTCTTGGTCACCGTCGCCCCGACGTCGTCGGTCAGCGTCACCGTGAACACTTCGGTTTTGCTCTGGCCCTCGGCCAGGTACTGCGCCGCGCTGTTGTTCAGCATATAGGCCCAGCCCACGCTGCCCGCCGCGTCGCCGGTGCTCTCGTCGCTGACGCTGGCCACCAGCGTACCCAGCGCACCGGACGGCGCGCTCACGCTGGCCACATGGGCGTGATCAGCCAGGTCCACGTCGCCGAAGGCGAAGCTGCCGCTGGCTACCGTGGTGCCGTCTTCGGCCGCTGCCCCGCTTTCGACTTCTGCCGCCGTCACCGTTGGTCCGTCATTGCTGCCAATGACGGTGATTGTCACGCTCTTGGTCACTGTCGCCCCGACGTCGTCGGTCAGTGTCACCGTGAACACTTCGGTCTTGCTCTGGCCCTCGGCCAGGTACTGCGCCGCGCTGTTGTTCAG
>NZ_AKJM01000168.1 GCF_000282335.1 Pseudomonas sp. GM48 | reverse complement strand
TTGGCGCGGCATGGCGCGCAATTGCTGGACGTGGTGCTGGGGTTCGTCAAAGCGATCTTTGGCCTCGTCAGCCAGTTCATCGGTTATGTCGACCGCTACAAAACCGTCGCTGCCCGCGGTGTCGCAGCAGGCCTGAAAAAAGGCCGGATGCAATTGCGCTGGAATGCCAAGCGCAACACCACGCTCAAGCCCAACGAACACCACGACGACGCGCCCCAACAGGCGAAAAACCCCAACGGCGACAGCGTCGACACCGTCGAGCGCACCGCCACCCACAACTGCCCGGTGTCGATGGTCACCGGCGAAGAACTGCTGACCCTCACCGACGGCCGCCTCGACGGCATTCTGCCGTTCGACTTCACCCGCCTCTACCGCACCAGCGCCGTCGAGCTCGACAGTGGCCTGGGTTTTGGCTGGAGCCATTCGCTGTCGCAGCGCCTGGAACTCGACGGCGAGCAGGTGATCTGGGTCGATCACGAAAACCGTCGCACGCCGTTTCCGCGGCCGACCGCGGCGCGTCCGGTGA
>NZ_AKJM01000167.1 GCF_000282335.1 Pseudomonas sp. GM48 | reverse complement strand
CGCGGGTCGATTCGGAGATATCGATCCAGCCGGCGTAGGTCTTGCGTTCGACAATCGATTGCCAGCGCACAAAGAGGCGTTTTGGCAGATCGGCGCCCGTGACGGGCATGCTGGCGCTACCCACACCTACCCAGCCGCGAGCATTTTCGGTGCCATTTTCATGGTCGCTGCTACCCGCTACACCCGCAGCAATATCGTAAGTAATTCGTCCCTTTATGTCCTCGACAGCCGAGGTCTCGACCCAGACGGTCATGTGGGCGGGTTCGGTGAAACCGATGTACCACCAGGACGTTCTGTAATCATTTTTGGCCGACAGCGGATCGGTGGACTGACAGGCGCTTATCGCCAACGTTGCCAGCAAGGCAAACAGGATTTTCATGGTGACAGCGTCCATTCCGGAGCATGAGGGTGGTGCACCCGTACGGCATCCGCCGTGGGGACATGGGCGAAAACCAAGGCTCATGATTACCAACTGCCATAGGGAATGCCGAAACGTTCGATGTAGCGTTGGGAGGTGTCTTTGATTTTCCTGTAATGGCCGTTGTACTTGCCTTGATTAGGCCCCAAGG
>NZ_AKJM01000166.1 GCF_000282335.1 Pseudomonas sp. GM48 | reverse complement strand
CACCGGCACTGTCGTGGTCGATACCCCGGCCAATGATGTTTATGTCAACGGCAGCACCGTCAGCACCACCATCACCGGTACCGCCGGCGGCAACTTTGAAAACCTGGTGCCGAGTAAAGAGCCAGCGGTGACGTCCATCACTGACTCGATCGACAACACCACTGTCACCCTGTCCGCGACTCCAACCGTGTCGGAAACCGGCGCAATCACTTATACCGCGAGCATCATCGACGCCCAGGGCAACCCGGTAAAAGTGACAGGCTCAGACGTTGTCGTTACGTTGGCCAATAGCGAAACGATCACCATCCCTGTCGGCCAGTCCGGTGCCAGCATCAACGTCAACGCGCCGAACGATGTGTACACTGGCGCGGCACCGATCAAGACTGAAATTACCACCACAAGCGGTGGCAACTTCGAAAACCTTGGCGCCGACAAAACGCCGGTCGAGACGACTGTCACCGACAGGATTGACGACACCGCCGTCACCCTCACCGCGTCGCCAAGCACCGTTGAAGGAGGGCCGATCACCTACACCGCCACCATCACTGACGCACAGGGCAACCTGGTGAAAGTGACTGGTTCTGACGTGGTCGTAACCTTGGCCAATGGCGAAACGATCACCATCCCTGTTGGTCAGTCTGGCGCCAGTATCAACGTCAACGCGCCGAACGATGCGTACAACGGCGCTGAGCCGATCAAAACCTCGATCACTGGCACCACCGGCGGCGACTTCGAAAATCTGGGTTCAAACAAGACGCCGGTTGAAACAACGGTTACCGATAAAGTCGACACCACCACGGTGACGCTGAGCGCGACGCCGAGCGTGGACGAGAACGGCACCATCACCTACACCGCCACCTTGACCGACGCCCAGGGCCAAGCGGTCACCGCGCACAACGGTCC
>NZ_AKJM01000165.1 GCF_000282335.1 Pseudomonas sp. GM48 | reverse complement strand
CCCCCGGATGAACGCCTCCACTCAGCCTGCCGAGGGGGCGGGTGGATCAAGATCAAGAGCTGCAGGCGAGCTAACGCTCGGCCTGATGAGTGGTGAGAAGCGTAGGGGTACACCGATCGGCCTTTGCTCTTCGTAGGAGCTGGCTTGCCAGCGAAGGCGACCTGCCAGCCGATCTGAATCTGATGGATGTACCTCGATCCTGTGGGAGCGGGCTTGCTCGCGAAGGCGGCCCGACAGCCGACTGGAATTTTGTGGATGTATCACGTCCAAAAGATCGCAGCCTCGTTGCACTCGACAGCTCCTACAGGGAAATGCGCAGGAAAGAGCCAGGCCGGCCGGTAGGCCGCCTCGCGGAGCAAGGGCATGCCGAGCCACCGCCTGACACCAAGCCTTCGCGAGCAAGCCCGCTCCCACAGGGATTTTCCGTGGCCACAAGTCCCGAGTAAAACCGGAGACCCAATGTGGGAGCGGGCTTGCTCGCGAAGACGGCCTGTCAACCAACACTTCCTTCTTAGATATCCCCCCTGATACCCATTCCCCAATCCCACATGGTCCGTTTGAGGGATGCCCGCTGCTTTGCGCATTGTTTGAATGCCAGCGTAGGGGCACTACACCCGCCCCGTTGCACGCGCGCCCCGGCGGATGGGGTGAACAAAGGAGAACAATAAAAATGCTCAACCAAGACCTGATTCGCCAGCGTCTGAGCCAACGTGCCCGCGAGTTGGTGCCGATCCTGCGTGAACGCGCCCTGAATGCCGCGCAAGCCGGCCAGTTGCCTGAAGAAACCCTGAAGGACTTCCACGACGCCGGGTTCTTTCGCATCCTGCAACCGTCCCGTTGGGAAGGCTATGAGCTGGAGCCCAAGGATTTCTTCGACGTGCAGATGACCCTCGCCGAAGGCTGCATGTCCTCGGCCTGGGTACTTGGCGTGGTAGCGATCCACAACTGGCAACTGGCGCTGTTCGACGACCGCGCCGCGCAGGATGTCTGGGGTAGCGATTCCAGCGTGCTGATCTCCTCCTCATACATGCCAGTGGGCAAGGTCGAGCGGGTCGACGGTGGTTTCAAGTTGAGCGGGCGCTGGGGCTTTTCTTCCGGCAGCAAGCACTGCGACTGGGTATTCCTCGGCGCGCTGGTGCCGCCGGAAGAGGCGGGCGGGGCGCCGGATTATCGGACCTTCCTGGTGCCGCGCAGTGACTACCAGATTCTCGACAACTGGAATGTCATGGGCCTGGAAGCCACCGGCTCCCACGACATCCTGGTGGAAAACGCCTTCGTTCCCGAGTATCGCACTCATCGGGCGTTCGACGGTTTCATGCAGAACAGTCCGGGCAACGCGGTCAACACTGCACCGTTGTTCCGCCTGCCATTCGGGCAGATTTTCGTGCGTGCGGTTTCGTCCTCGGCCATCGGTGCCCTGCAAGGTGCGGTGGATCAGTTTGTCGAGCACAACCGTGCTCGAGTAGGAGTCAATGACGGACGCAAAATGGTTCAGGACCCGGCCGCGCAATCGGCGCTGGCCAATGCCATGGTCTGCGTCGACGAGTGCAAGACCGTGCTGCATCGCAATTTCGCTTTGATGCTGGAGCGAGCGCAGAAGGGCGAGCCGTTGAGTATGCCCGAGCGGGTGAAGATGCGTTACGACTCGGCGCTGGTCGCCGATAAGTGCGCCAAGGCGGTTGGCGACCTGATGTTCAACAGCGGTGCTTCGACGATCTTCCGCAGTCATGCGATCAACCGTGCCTTCCGCGACATTCACACCGGTCGCGCCCACGTCGCCAACAGCCCGGCCAAGTACGCCTGGAACCTTGGCGGCGTGAGCATGGGCCAGGACAGCAACGACTTTTTCCTCTGACCGTTACCCATGGCTCTTTTCTATAAATCGGGCTAGTCCGTTTGCGTGATTCGAGCGCCTCGTCGATGCACGAGCATTGGCGGTAAGGCGAAGGTCTACGGCGCCGACTGCGCATCCAAATAAGCACAAGGATTAACCATGAAATTTTCCCTGATTTACGAAGCCCAGACGGTGGACTCCAGCCGCGAAGGCGACCGCAAGATTTTCCAGGACACCGTCGAGCAGGCCGTCCTCGCCGACAAGCTCGGCTTCGACACCTTCTGGTGCGTGGAGCACACGGCGCTGAGCAACTACTCGCACATGTCCGCACCGGAAACCATGCTGGCTTTCGTCGCCGGTAAAACCGAGCGCATCGGCATCGGCCACGGCGTGGTCTGCCTGCCTCCGGCGATGAACCACCCGGTGAAGGTCGCCGAGCGCATTGCCACCCTCGACCTGTTGTCCAAGGGCCGTGTGCATTTCGGTGTGGGCAAGGGCGGCACCCAGCAGGAAGCCGGCACCTTCGGCTACGACCTGGCGACCTTGCAGCCGCAGATCGACGAGATGATGTACCTGATCCCGAAAATGTTCGTGCAGGACGAGATCGAGCACAACGGCGACTTCGTGCAGATCCCCAAACGTCCGATCCATCCAAAGCCGTATCAGGACCCGCACCCGCCGATGTACCTGGCGTGCACCAACACCGAGTCGCTGAAGAATGCCGGCGGTCGCGGCATGGGCGCCTTGGTGCTGGGCTTCGGCGGCCCGGAAGAAATCGCCAAGAAAGTCGAGGTGTATCACGAGGCCTACGACCATCGTGACGAGAAGAAGCAAGTGGGTTTCCGTCCAAACCGTCACATCGCCGCGCTGTGCCCGGCCATCGTGCTGGAAGACAACGAAGAAGCGCGCCGCATCGGCATCCGTGGCCAGCGTTACTTCATGGAATCCCTGGGCTACTGGTACGGCGGTGGCGAGCGTCCGGATCCGGAGAAGTGGAAGGACGACACCTTCGTCGATGGCAACGGCCAGAGCGTGATCAAGTCGCGCTTCGCCTCCGAAGAAGTCAGCGTCGACTTCTCCGACCCGACCATGGCGATGATGAACCCCAATCACGCCTACGGCACCGTCGAGGATTGCATTGGCTACGTGCAACGCCTGATCGATGCCGGCGCCGACGAAATCCTGTTCATCTGCCAGATGGGCACCGTGCCGCAGTGGGCACAGCTGGAAACCCTGAAGAACATTGGCGAGAAGGTGATTCCGCACTTTCGCAAGAGCTGATTTGAGATAGCGCAAAACTGTAGCAGCTGCCGAAGGCTGCGTCCGAGTGCGCAGCACTCGCAAAAGGGCAATAGGCGGTGTTTCTGGACGGACTCGGTTTGCCAGGTTGCGAGCGCTACGCACTCGGACGCAGCCTTCGGCAGCTGCTACAGTTTTTTCAGGCCTGGCATGGACGTCAGGCCAACTTTCCAACGGGTCCCCAAGGCCCGTTTTTTTATGCTTGGACTAATCCTGTGGATCTTTAAACAGAGCCTGTTTGACCAGTGTCAGTGTTACTTGATGAAAGCTACAACGCCTTGCGTCGTTGCCTACAGGTACGCCAGAATCCGCCGGCTTGTGCGCCTTGGGGCCGCTCGGTAACTTGATTCCTGTCACTGCTCATCAGTGATCGGGTTTAGCAGCTCGGGTATAACCTAAGTCGTACGACGCTTCTATCAGACAGGTTTTTGCGCCTGCATTTTGATGGTAGCTGTACGCAGGGCGCCCTTGGGCGCGCCGGTTTCTTGGGTTCCCCGGTCTGCTAACCTGCGTGCAGCTGCCACCCTCTTCGTTTAGCAGCAGGAGGTTGGCACATCATTAGGAACCTGAGATATGTTCAAAGTCACACCAAACCCGCCGGACACCGATCCAACATCCCCATACGAACCCGATTCAAAAAAACTCAACGAGGCCGCCGAACGCGCCCTCGACTTCCACTTCCCGTCGTCTGCCGACATCAAAGCCACCCCGCGCACCGTCAGTACCCTGTTTACCGTCGACCCCGAAGTCAAGACCGAGACCCTTATGGTTTACCTGGTGGAAACGCTCGCTTCGGTGGATGTGATGGTCCATCAACTGGTGGATCACCTGGAAGGCGGCGACCGCAATGCCCTGCTGGGCATATCCAACAGCGTGATGCTGGCCGAAATCACCGCAAACCGTGTACTCGATCAAATCGATCCGCCTACATAAACCCGCAACACCACTGCCCCCTGTGGGAGCGGGCTTG
>NZ_AKJM01000164.1 GCF_000282335.1 Pseudomonas sp. GM48 | reverse complement strand
TTTGATCGCGGACGGACACAAACTCTGTGTGCGATGAAGATCCAACGTGGGAGCGGGCTTGCTCGCGAAGGGGCCGGCATATCCAGCATTGATAGCGCCTGACACACCGCTTTCGCGAGCAAGCCCGCTCCCACATTGGTTTTGCTGTGTGTCGTGACTGTTCGTGCACCGCCCGGTGACCAGCAGGGTTGTGGCGACGGGGTCACAACGCGTAATTTGAATGACCTGCCCTGCAAGACACGCCGGAGTTGATCAATGCGCATTGCTTTGCTGTCCGACATGCACCTGTCCGTCAATACGATCCCGTTTCCCGACGTGGATGCCGATATTGTCGTGCTCGCCGGGGACATCGCCCGGCCGGCCAAGGCCATCGAGTGGGCTAAAGCGTGTCCGGTTCCACTGCTGTACGTGGCAGGCAATCACGAGTTCTACGGCAGTGACCTGATCTCCACTTACGAGCAGTTGAACCGCTTGGCGCAAGGCACGCAGATTCATGTGCTGGAACGTTCGGAATACGTCCACGACGGCGTGCGCTTTCTCGGTTGCACGTTGTGGTCTGACTATCGCCTGTTCGATAGCCCTGAGGATCGAGCGCTGGGCATCGATCTGGCGACACAACTGATGCGTGACTTCAGCCACATCAAAATCGCCCCCGATTTTCCGGACCTGTTCACACCGGCCATTTCCCAGCTGGTTTTTCTTCAAACGGTCGCCTGGCTGGAAGACTGCTTCACCCGCGACAGCAGCACGCCCACGGTGGTGATCTCCCATTTCGCCCCGACGCGGTCGAGCATCAGCCCGACGTTTGCCGGTTCGCCGATCAATTCAAGCTTTGTCTCGGACCTCGAAGCGCGGATCAAAGACTGGCAACCGGCACTGTGGCTGCATGGCCATACCCATGGCAGCTTTGATTACCGGGTGGGTAACACCCGGGTGGTCTGCAACCCCCGGGGCTATGCCAGGAATGGCATCAATGAAAACCCTGATTTCGATGATGCCTTCGTGATCGATCTGGAGATCTGAGGCAACCCACAGATCAACAGTTCCAGCGTATCGAACAGCTCGACATCCTACGGACGGGCCGACAGCACGTCGGGCGCGAAACGTTTCGCGTAGTCCCTGGGGCTCACGCCAAGACGCCGGACGAACACCTTCCTCAGCACGTCCACGCTGTGATAACCGCATCGGCGTGCGATCTCCTCCATCGAGCGCCCGCCCAGTTCAAGCTCCCGGCAGGCCGCTTCGAGCCGAACGTCTTCAACGTACCTGGCCGGGGTGGTCTGCAATTCCCGCTGGAAGATGCGGATCAATGTTCTGACGCTGGTGGCAAAGCGGTCTGCCAGCATTTCCACAGTCAACTGCGAACTCAGGTGCTCGCTGATCCAGTGGCAGAGCTCATCCAGATTTGAACCGGGCACCTGCTGCGATTGCAAGGCCACGCTGAACTGCGCCTGCCCACCGGGACGACGCAGGAACAGCACCAGGTTTTTCGCAATGTCCAGCGCGGCGTCATCCCCCAGGTCTTCGCTGACCAGAGCCAAGGCAAGGTCGATGCCCGCCGAGATACCTGCCGAGGTATAGACGTTGCCGTCCTTGATCCAGATCGGATTCGGATCGACCTGCACCTGCGGATAACGCTCGGCCAGGTCGCGTGCCATGCGCCAGTGAGTCGTCGCACGGCGCCCGTCCAGTAGCCCGGCATCCGCCAGGGCAAAAGCACCGACACAGATCGAGCACACCCGTCGCACGCTTTCGGACCTCGTGCGAATCCATTCGATGGCCGCCCCGTCCAGTTGATCGATTGCCTGCCAGCCCGTCGCCACGATCAGCGTGTCGATTGCCTTGTCGGCACGTCGCTCGTGCTCGAGGGTCGTGTGCGCCATGAGCCCGATGCCGGTGCTGCTCGCCATCTGCGGGTCGACACCCGCGCAGACCAGCTCAAGTACGTAGGGCGCGAAGGCGCCGTCGTGCAGAGTGTTCGCCAGGGAAAACACTTCGGCCGGGCCGATCACATCAAGCCCGTCCACGGGTGGCAGGCCCAATATCACGACGCGTTTTGGCGTGCGGCCAATCGATGGCTGGCCGGGTTTAGTCTTGCTGGTCACGGCTGACTCCTGCGCGTTCAAGGTGCCAATATTGGCACAAATCATCCGTAAACAGTCAATTACGCCACAAGGTAAATCCCTAGAGTGAACGGCAAGTCAACTTCATCCCCGGGAGGCAACATGAACACACCTATCAACATCGGCGGCTTCAGCGCTCCAGACTCCGAACTCGCCCGCAAAGCGGCTTCGCTCGTGGAGCGCGTCCACTCCAAAGCGCTTTTGCATCATGTGCACCGGACATGGTGGTTTGCCGAATTCCTCGGCCAACGGCGAGGCTTTCAGTACGACCGTGAAACGGTCTACCTCGCTGCACTGTTACACGATCTGGGGCTGACGGATGAGTTCGCCGCCGACCAGCGCTTTGAAGTCGATGGCGCCGATGCCGCCCGTCATTTTCTCCTGGCCAACGGTTATGCGCAGACAAAAGCCGAACAGGTCTGGGATGCGATTGCCCTGCACTCCAGCGCCGGCATCGCCGACCGCAAACAGCCGGAAATCGCCCTGATCTACCTGGGTGCCCATGTCGACGTCATGGGGCTGCATCTGGATGAAATCACCCCCTCGCTGGTCGACGACACGCTCGCGCTCTACCCCCGCATCGGCATGAAAGCGGCCTTTACCCAAGCCCTTGCCGAAGTGGCCAGGAAGAAACCTCACACGGCCATTGGCACCGGGCTTGCGGATGTCGGACGTCGCCACATCCATGGTTTCGATTGCCCGAATGTCTGCGACCTGATCGGCAACGCGCCCTTCGACAGCTGATCCACACCAATCCGTTTATTACAGTGGGAGAATCCACTATGCAGCCACGCCATCAACAACACCGCGTATTGCACTTGCCCCGGCCAAAACGCGCTTCCTGGCGTTCACGGAAAAACACCTCATAGCTCATGACTGGCTCGCCCGGACGGTTGCGGGCCATTTGTGCCACGTAGTTGTCGTACTCGGGAACGCCGACCATCAAGCGGGCGCTCTGGCTGAACAATCTGACGAACTGCTGCAGTTTGCGGAACATGGCTGATCTCTCTGTGAGCGTGGGACCTGGCCCATGAAACCGCGCTCATGTATCTGCAATGTGTCCACATCGGGCGCATTTGTAGTTTCAAGTATCCAGGTTCACGCCCAATGGAACGCCAGCAACCCGCTACACTTTTCTCGCTCCGCCGCTGCACACAAGCGGCCAAGACCCCTGACTTCTGATCTGGAGGTATCCCATGAGCGACAGCAGCGAACTCACCACCTTTACCGGCTGGGCCGCCACGGCAGCGGGCGCGCCACTGGAGCGCTACAGCTACGAGCCAGGCCCGTTGGGAAACGATGAAGTAGAAGTCGCCGTGGAGTATTGCGGCGTCTGTCACTCCGACCAGTCGCTGATCGACAACGATTGGGGCATCAGCCATTACCCGTTTATCCCCGGCCATGAGGTGGTCGGCCGTATCGTTCGGGTCGGTGCCCAGGTCCGCGGCCTGGAAATGGGGCAACGGGTGGGCATCGGTTGGTACAAGGGCAGTTGCATGCATTGCTCGTCGTGCATCGAAGGCTCCCATAACCTGTGTCGCACCGTGCAACCGACCATCATCGGCAGCAATGGCGGCTTTGCCGACCGCATTCGCTCGCACTGGGCCTGGGCCCTGCCGATCCCGGACGGGCTCGATCCGGCGATGGCCGGGCCGTTGTTCTGTGCCGGTTCGACTGTGTTCAACCCGCTGGTGGAGTTCGGCATCAAGCCCACTGACCGGGTCGGCGTGGTGGGCATCGGCGGCCTCGGTCACCTGGCGCTGCGCTTCCTCAACGCCTGGGGCTGCGAAGTCACCGCTTTCACCTCATCGCTGAGCAAGCAGGACGAAGCCAGGCGCCTGGGCGCACACAAAGTGGTCGCCTCGACCGACACGGATGCGCTCAATGCCATTGCCGGCACCCTGGATTTTCTGCTGGTCACCGCCAACGCCAACCTCGACTGGACGGCCATGCTCGCCACCCTGCGCGGCAAAGGTCGCCTGCACTTTGTCGGCGTCGTGCCCGACGCCATTCCAGTGCACGTGTTCAACCTGATTCCCCAGCAAAAAGTCTTGTCCGCCTCACCGGTCGGCTCACCCGCCAATACCGCGACCATGCTGGAATTCTGCGCACGCCATCAGATCCTGCCGCAGGTCGAGATGTTTCCCATGAGCCGGATCAACGAAGCCATCGATCATTTGCGCAGCGGCAAAGCGCGCTACCGCGTCGTGCTGGATGCCAGTCAATGACAGGAGACGAACGAAGAGAAAGGGCCGCTTATTCAAGCGGCTAATGCCGATCAGTTAAGCCACAACGCCATC
>NZ_AKJM01000163.1 GCF_000282335.1 Pseudomonas sp. GM48 | reverse complement strand
GGTGCTGCCGACGATGCTCAAGTACCAGAAGTTGGTCGGAATCACGCTGCGTTTCTTGTACTCGCTGTACAACCACTGCAAGACAAACCGCCCGGTAAAGGCAACCTGCCCCGCAAAGCCGACCAGCAACCACAGGGTTTCACGAGTCAACATCATCCTTCGATCTCCTGGGCAATGGTGTTCAGCCGCGTGCGCTTGATCAGCCACCAGACACCGAACAAATCGAGAATGCCCACGAGGGCGCGATCAAGGTTGCCGTATTTCGACACCCCGGCCGTGCGATGCCGGTGGTTGACCGGGTGCACGATCATGCGGCCGTTATGGCGCTGGATCAGGGCTGGAATATAGCGATGCATGTGGTCGAAGTACGGCAGGCGCAAGAACGCCGCGCGCTCGATCAGCTTCAGGCCGCAACCAGTGTCCGGGGTGGCGTCCTTGAGCAGGCGGCGGCGCAGGTTGTTGGCGAAGCGCGAGGCGTAGCGTTTGCTTGCCGTGTCGCGACGGTTGACCCGATGCCCGGCGACCAGTTGCACATCGACCTTGCCCGGTTCGCCGCGCACCAGCGCCAGCATGCCGGGGATGTCCGCCGGGTCGTTCTGGCCGTCGCCGTCGAGGGTCGCCAGCCACGTGCCCCGTGCCTCACGGGCGGCGTGGTAGAGCGAGGTGCTCTGCCCCAGCGAACGTTCGTGATGGAGGATGCGCAAGGTGTTCAAGCCGTCGAGACGGATCTGCCGCAGTTCCTGCAGGGTCGCGTCGGTACTGCCATCGTCGACGACGATGATTTCGTAAGACTCATCGGCCAGCGCCACGCGGACTTCCTCAAGTAACGGCTTGAGGTTGTTCGCTTCGTTCTTGGCGGGAATCAATACGGATACAAAAATGTCTTGGCTCATGGAGTCACTCTCGCCTTTATTGAATTTCTTTTATCAGAGGCGAATGAAGGTGTTGTACACCGGCCGACTCGATGCAGGGTTCAGCTATTCAGGGCGATGACGCCAACAATATCCCGCCCTGTGGACGCACTCGCGCGCGACCCCGCATACGGTGCCCGGCCAATTGTAAAAATGGCGTTAATATTTCATACACTTTTTGTCATCATTCACTTGATGACGCAACGAATTCGGTTGCCATTGGCGCTTGCCCATCTAAAGTGCACTCACGCAAGTGAAAAACATGAATCGGGTAAGGATGCACAACCATGAGCACTGAGCAAGAGACGACTTTCGACGAGCCGCGGCTCGACAGTACGGAAATCCGCATTCTGGGCTCGTTGATCGAGAAACAGGCCACCAGCCCGGAAACCTATCCCCTGACCCTCAATGCCCTGGTGATTGCCTGCAACCAGAAAACCAGCCGCGAGCCGGTGATGAACCTGACGCCGGGCCAGGTCGGCCACAGCCTGCGCGCCCTCGAAGGACGCGGCTTCACCAGACTGGTGATGGGCAGCCGCGCCGACCGCTGGGAACACAAGGTCGACAAGGCCCTGGAACTGGTGCCGGCGCAGGTCATCCTGACCGGGCTGATGTTTCTGCGCGGCCCGCAGACCGTCAATGAACTGCTGACCCGCAGCGGCCGCATGCATGAATTCGAAGACGCCGAACAGGTTGTGCATCAACTCGAACGCCTGATTGCCCGCGGCCTGGCCGTGCTGATTCCACGGCAGGCCGGCCAGCGCGAAGACCGTTATACGCACGCCTTGGGCGATCCGGCGGATATCGAAGCGATCCTCGCGGCACGGCACAACCCGGTCGAGCGTGGCAGCAGCGGGGTTTCGGTTGAACGGATCGAAGAACTGGAAGCGCGGATTGCGGCGCTGGAAGAGCGGTTGGCACGGCTCGAATAATCAGGCTACAGAGATCCAATGTGGGAGCGGGCTTGCTCGCGAATGCGATCTGTCAGTCACATCAACGCTGAGTCGACCATCGTCTTCGCGAGCAAGCCCGCTCCCACAGTAGTTTGAGGGTGTCTGCGCTTACTCGCCGTCCCAGTAGTCAACCCCATCCACCTGCCGGGCCACCGCAACAAAACCTGAAGCATTACCCTCGGCATCGACCTTGAAGTTATCCATTACGGCGTATTTGCCGGAATCCGGATATTCACAGATCTCCGGCGATTGCTGGGTACTGACGGCCAGGTAACGCAACTCGCCACTGCTGGTATTGATGATCTGATGCGCCTTTTCAGGCCCGCCCGGCGGGCAGGCAATCACATCACCGACGCGGATTGGAAAACGTTCGGATCCCAGGCGGACTTCCCCTTCCCCGGCCACGACGTAGAACATTTCCTCATTGACCCGATGACTGTGAAACGGGCTGCCGCGCATGCCTGGCTCGAGCACATACAGGCGATAGCCAAGCTTTTGCGCCCCCAGTCGCTGACCGACACGAGCCAGACGCTGTTGATAGCGACCTGCGGTCTCACCGGTCGGCGCAAACGATTCGGGCAGCGGTTCAAGTTCGACCGAATTCAGATTGAGAATGGGGGGATGCATCGACACCTCCTAGCTGCGGGCAAACGCTACTGCCTTGTGGAATTGCTCGTCCGTCGGACGTACGCCGGTATAGAGCACAAATTGCTCCAGTGCCTGGATCGCGATGACTTCCAGTCCGGTGATGACCCGCTTGCCTTCGGCACGAGCATGCACGATCAGCGGCGTTTCCGAGGGAATCGCCACCACGTCGAAGACAGTTTCCGCTTTTTCGATCACGTCAGGCTCGAAGGCCAGTTGATCGGCCTCTGGTCCTCCCGTCATGCCGATCGGGGTGACGTTGACCAGCATCTGCGGGCGACGCCCCCCCAGCTCTGCCTGCCATTCATACCCCAACGACTGCGCAAGCGCCTGCCCGGCGCGCTCGTTACGGGCCACGATCAGGCCGTTTTCGTACCCGCCATCGCGCAAGGCGCTCGCCACGGCCTTGGCCATGCCGCCACTGCCGCGCAGGGCAAAGGTCGAGTCCTTGGGCACCTGGTGTTTTTCCAGCAACTGGGCAACGGCAATGTAATCGGTGTTGTAGGCCTTGAGATGACCGTCGGTGTTGACGATGGTGTTGATCGATTGAATGGCGGCGGCCGACGCATCGAGCTCATCCACCAGGGCAATGCAGGCTTCCTTGAACGGCATCGACACGCCACAACCACGAATCCGCAGGGCGCGAATGCCGGCAACGGCACCCGGCAGATCCTGGCTGGCAAAGGCCTTGTAGTAAAAATTCAGGCCCAGCTGTTCATACAGATGATTGTGAAAACGCAGACCAAAGTTCCCGGGGCGTCCTGAAAGGGACATGCACAGCTGGGTGTCTTTGTTGGGGTTCATCTGCATCGGGAAGCTCCTTCAAATGCACTTTTCGGATGGACGGGATTAGTCCGCCATCGGGTTCTGATCGATCATATAAGCCTGATTACACGGACTTACACAGACCGGTAAGAAAGTCGGTACAGACCTTACACAAAATTTACCTAACGGCCGTGCTGATTTTCAGAAAAATGCTGTCTTAGAAGTATCCCCGCGACAATCCTTGGGTCTATTGCAGACACAAGCGCCGGGTTGAAGAACCGAGGAACTATCATGATCCGTAAAGTCCCCACAGTTGCCTTGCTGATCGGTGCACTCGCTGTCGCAGGACAGGCGCAAGCCCATGGTGGTGGTAATTACTGGCAAGGCCCGGCGGTGTTTGGCGCGATCGTCGGTACTGCCATCGTCGGCTCGGCCCTGATCAACGCCAACCGCCCGGTTTATGTCGCACCGCAACCGGTCTACTACCAGCCCGCGCCGGTTTATTACGCACCACCGCCTCCGGTTTACTACCAGCCGGCGCCGGTCTACGTGCAACAACCGATGTACTACCGTCCGGCCCCGGTCTACTACTACGGACCACCTCGTGGTTACTACGGCCATCACTACGGTCGCTGGTAACGGACTCATCAAGCCCCGCTGAAATAGCGTAATGCTGTTCACTTAAGGACGAACACTGTATCCGTGGCGAGGGAGCTTGCTCCCGCTGGACTGCGCAGCAGTCCCCTGCTCTTTAGGGGAAAGGAGGGGCCGCTTCGCGCC
>NZ_AKJM01000162.1 GCF_000282335.1 Pseudomonas sp. GM48 | reverse complement strand
ACAACAGCAGGCGCGCACGATTCTCCAGCGAACCGCCCCATTGATCGGTGCGCCGATTGGTCAATGGCGAAAAGAACTGGCTGATCAGGTAGCCGTGGGCGGCATGAATCTGCACGCCCGTGAACCCGGATTTTTCCGCCAGTACCGCGCTGGTGGCGAAGCGCTGGATCACCTCTTCGATATCGGCTTCGTCCATCGGTTTGGGTTCGGCAAACATCTTTGAAAACTGCCCCAGGTCAAGCGCGACCGCGGACGGCGCCAAGGCTTGCTGGCCGAGGTTGGCCATGGTCTGGCGCCCGGGATGATTGAGCTGCATCCAAAATTGCGCGCCACCGGCCCGACCGATACTGGCCCATTGGCGAAAGCGCTGTAGGTGTCGTTCATCTTCCAGCACCACGCCGGCTGGGCCGGTCATGGCGCGGCGGTCGATCATCACGTTGCCGGTCAATAGCAACCCGGCTTCGCCCTCGGCCCAGGACTGATACAAGCGAAACAACGCGTGACCGGGCGCCTGATCGCTGTCGGCAAGGTTCTCTTGGCGATGCGATTGCCGATGGTCTGGCCGTTGGGCAGATTCAGCGTTTGGAAGGGCAACATGCTTGACTCCTCATCAGTGAAGAGCAGAGGCTAAGTTTAAAGTTAACTTTAATGTCAAGCAGGCAAACGAGGCCGCAATGAAGATTGGTGAATTGGCGCAGCAGAGCGGGTTAACCGCATCGCGCATCCGCTTTTACGAGGCGCAGGGTTTGATCCGTCAGGTAACGAAAAATGACTCAAGTTCGACTCATCAACGGTAAATATCAATGCCTGGTATCACGGCGCTACCGATGCCTGCTTTTTGGCACTTGTTTTTTCGTTTCCCAACACCGTTTGGGACACTGTATAGGCGAACGAAAGTTCTTCCCAGTTAGACCCATAAATGGTCTGTTCTTCCCCAGGCCTCGCGGGGGAAAGGTTTTCTAGAAGAACCAAGGCTGCATTGTCATTCCAAGGTCGCCTCGATAGGGTCTGAAATTGAGGCATACGAGTTGCACCATTAAAGCCGCTTGAGGGAATTCTGAAAATAGCGACTATTTTGTCGAATATCGGGAAAAAAACGGCGCTCGGATGAGTGCCACAGGAAGGAAAACCCGGCGTGCCGACGCCGCATGCGGTCGCTGGCTCTTGTCCGACGACCAGTTTGGTAGGCGGTGAGCTTAAGCTGTTAACAAAAACCGAGAATGAAATATTTTTGCTTGGCAAGTTCTGCAGGTTCAACTGGACCATCGCGAAGTCACCATTGGATTGCGTGGTTACCTGCTTCAAAATGTCGCCATCACTGGTTAGTGCTGTCACCATAAAAGGGCCCGGTGTAGAGACGCCAACGATGGTCCCTGAAATAGATGTATCACTTTTTGAAAGGGGCGTTGTGACGCAAACTTCTGGACCGTTTAGACCAATGAGCCCCATTGTGACAAGCCTTCGACAGTCTTCGACCGAAGAAGCAACATTTTCCTGTCTGATGTTGCACCCCGTTAAACAGAGGCCTACTACCACGCTGAATATTAATGTCCTTGGCGTGTTCATATGCATTTCCCTGAAGTAGCGATGTTTATGAATCCATTGAGGCTCGAGTATTTACTCATATTCTCCAGGGCGTCTACTGTCAGAGTTGACAGTAGACTCAGGCGATTTTCGAAGTTTTGACAACAGGATTGGTCAGAATCGAATGGGTGGTAGAGGGCAATGGGTGGGCGAAGAACCAGAGGCCCTACAGATTTTGTAATGATTTCAAACTGTAGGAAATGTCGCTTTCGCCTGTACGCTCCAAGTCCTTTTTCCTTTCAGGACCTGCATGAACACCCTTTCGGAGCCTCCCAGTTACCCTTTCTCCTCGCGCCACCGCGCGGTCTTGATGCACGCGAAACATCCGGTCTTTCGCCTTCTGAATACCTCTGACATTGCAGTTCCACGGCCTCTGCGCCGCGCCGTGCCGTGCCCGGCATTCTGAGTTCACTGAAGAGATCGAGACGTTTTTATGGAATGGTTAGCTGACCCCACCGCGTGGCTGGGCTTGTTGACGCTGATTGTGCTGGAGCTGGTGCTGGGTATCGACAACCTGGTGTTTATCGCGATTCTTGCGGACAAGTTGCCGCCGGAGCAGCGCGATCGTGCACGCATCATCGGTTTGTCCCTGGCGTTGCTGATGCGCCTGGGCTTGCTGGCGAGTATTTCCTGGCTGGTAACCCTGACTCAGCCTGTGTTCGAGGTGTTCGACAAGAGCTTCTCCGGCCGAGACCTGATCATGCTGTTCGGTGGAGTGTTCCTGTTGTTCAAGGCCACCATGGAATTGCACGAAAGGCTCGAAGGCCATGTCGGTCAGCGTTCTTCCAATAGCGCTTATGCGTTGTTTTGGCCGATCGTGGCGCAGATCGTGGTGCTCGATGCGGTGTTCTCCCTCGACGCAGTGATTACGGCCGTGGGTATGGTTGAGGAACTGGCAGTGATGATGATCGCGGTGATCATTTCCATCGGCCTGATGATCGTCGCCAGCAAACCGTTGACTCGCTTTGTCAACGCGCACCCGACGGTGATCATGCTGTGCCTGGGGTTCTTGATGATGATCGGTTTTGCGCTGACCGCCGAAGGCCTGGGCTTCCACATTCCCAAGGGCTATCTGTATGCGGCCATCGGTTTTTCGATCCTGATCGAGGTGTTCAACCAGATCGCACGGGCGCGGCGCAAGCGCTCGATGCAGGGCCTGCGGCCGATGCGTGAACGCACCGCCCATGCGGTAATGCGCTTGCTCGGCGGGCGCAAGTTGGCGGCGGAAGAAGTCGGCGAGGAGATTGCCGACATGCTCGACAACGGCGAGGCGCCGAGTGAAGAGCTGTTCGACCGGCGTGAGCGGGTGATGATCAGCGGCGTATTGCAATTGGCCGAACGGCCGATCCGCAGCTTGATGACCGTGCGCGCCGACATCGATCACATTGATCTGGCTGATGATGCCGAGGCGATTCGTACGCGGCTGATGCATTCGTCCTACTCGCGTCTGCCGCTGATTCGCGACGGCGCGGTGGATGAGCCGCTGGGCTTCGTGCACAAGAAGGAACTGTTGAAGGAATACCTGGCCGGTAACGAACCCGATCTGGCGCATCTGGCGCGCCAGACGATTAACCTGCTGGACAGCTATTCGATCCTCAATGCTCTGGAGCAGATGCGCAAGGCCTCGACGCACATCGCCTTTGTGGTCAACGAATTCGGTGATTTCGTCGGCGTCCTGACCATGACCGACATCCTCGAATCGATTGCCGGTGAATTGCCCGACGCGAGCGAAATCGAAGGCCCGGACGTGACGGAGGAGAAGGGCGGCTTTGTGGTCAGTGGTGCGTTGAACCTGGCGCGGGTGCGCCAGCGTACCGGGTTTGCTGCAGAACCGACCGACGACTATCAAACCCTGGCCGGTTTGGTGGTGAGCTTGCTGGATCGTCTGCCGATGAAAGGCGACAGCCATGAGTGGGAAGGCTGGCGCATGACCGTCCTGTCGGTTGAAGAGAGGCGGGTAACGCGGATGTTTTTGGCGCGCGTTGGCGGGTAGTTTTTGTGATGGGCCCAACGGCCCCATCGCGAGCAAGCCCGCTCCCACAGGGGGGGAACGCATTCCAAATGTGGGAGCGGGCTTGCTCGCGAAGGCGGCAGGTCAGTCAACACCAATTCTGCATTATCTGCCCATCGCCTGCCGATACTGCC
>NZ_AKJM01000161.1 GCF_000282335.1 Pseudomonas sp. GM48 | reverse complement strand
CAGGCAGGCCGCGTCAGCTGGACTCACGACTGCTATGCAGCCGAACGCAGCCTCGCGGGCTCGGCAGCTGCTACAGATCGCATTACCGCTTAACTGACTGGCATTAGCGGCATTAATGTCGACCTAATCGACTCGATCCAGCATCGGCGGACTTTCTATGGAGTTCTCCCATGTCACGCACTTTCACCCGCTGGTTGCCCGGCCTGTTGTTGACCGCCGCCCTGCCCGTCATCGCCCACGCCGAAGGACCGGCGTACGGCCCTGAGCTGCAAGGTTTCGATTACCCCTACACCCTCAAGCACTTCACGTTTGAATCCCAAGGCCAGGCCCTGCAAATGGGTTACATGGACGTCGCCGCCCACGGCAAGGCCAACGGTCGCAGCGTGGTATTGATGCACGGCAAGAATTTCTGCGCTGCCACCTGGGACGGTTCGATCAAAGCCCTGAGCGACGCCGGTTACCGCGTCATCGCCCCGGACCAGATCGGCTTCTGTACCTCCAGCAAACCGGCGCACTATCAGTACACCTTCCAGCAATTGGCGACGAACACCCAGCAGTTGCTCAAAACCCTGGGCATCCAGAAAGCGACCTTGCTGGGGCATTCCACCGGCGGCATGCTCGCCACCCGCTATGCCCTGCTATTCCCCGAACAGGTCGAGCAACTGGCGCTGGTCAATCCCATCGGCCTGGAAGACTGGAAAGCCCTCGGCGTGCCCTATCGCACGGTTGATCAATGGTACGAGCGCGAACTCAAAATCAGCGCCGACGGCATCCGCAACTACCAACGCGACACCTATTACAGCGGCCGCTGGAAGCCGGAATTCGATCGCTGGGTCGACATGCTCGTCGGCCTGAACAAAGGCCCGGGGCATACGCAAGTCGCGTGGAACTCGGCGCTGATCTACGACATGATCTTCACCCAACCGGTGTACTACGAATTCCAGAATCTGAAGGTGCCGACCCTGCTGTTGATCGGTACGTCCGACAGCACCGCCCTCGGCAGTGACATCGCGTCACCCGAGGTCAAGGCGAAGCTCGGGCACTACGACGTCCTCGGCAAACAAGTGGCCAAGCTGATTCCCCAGTCCACGCTGGTCGAATTTCCTGGCATGGGCCACGCACCACAGATGGAAGAACCGGAAGAGTTCCACCAGGCCCTGCTCGCCTGGCTTAACAAGACCCACCCCGTGCGTTGAAGAGGAAAGGCTGATGCCGGTGCAGATTGCAGTGATTGATGATTGGCAGGATGTGGCGCGGGATGTAGTGGACTGGTCGGTGCTGGACAGCATCGGCCAGGTGAGTTTTCTCCATGACTACCCGACCGACAACCCGTCCCTGGCCGAGCGCCTGGCCGGGTTTGAGGTGATCTGCGTGATGCGCGAGCGCACCCGTTTCGATGAAGACCTGCTGCGCCGCCTGCCGAAACTCAAATTGCTGGTGACCGGCGGCATGCGCAACGCGGCCCTGGACCTCAAGGCCGCTGCCGCGCTGGGTATTCAGGTCAGTGGCACCGACAGCTACAAACACGCCGCGCCGGAACTGACCTGGGCGCTGATCATGGCCGCGACCCGCAATCTGGTGGTCGAAGCTGGCGCCCTGCGTGCCGGCCAATGGCAACAACGCCTGGGCGGCGACCTGCATGGCAAGACGCTGGCCATCCTTGGTCTGGGCAGTATCGGCCAGCGTGTCGCACAATTCGGTCAGGTTTTCGGCATGCGCGTCATCGCCTGGAGTGAAAACCTCACGGCCGAACGGGCGGCACAAGTCGGTGTGACCTACGTCAGCAAGCAGGAACTGTTCGAACAGGCCGACGTGCTGTCGGTGCACCTGGTGTTGAGCGATCGCAGTCGGGGGCTGGTGGACGCACAAGCACTGGGCTGGATGAAACCCACGGCGCTGCTGGTGAACACCGCTCGCGGACCGATTGTCGATGAGGCGGCGCTGATCAAGGCGCTACAGAAGCAACGACTGGCCGGTGCCGCACTGGACGTCTTCGAGCATGAGCCACTACCCGCCCACCATCCTTTTCGGACCCTGGACAATGTGCTGGCGACACCCCATGTCGGGTATGTGAGCCAACAGAACTACCAGCTGTTTTTTTCGCAAATGATCGAGGACATACAAGCCTGGGCGACGGGCGCACCGATTCGTCTGCTGAGCTGATACCAAGTCATCGTTCATCGTCGGAACGCCGCCCAGATGTTGTGCTCGACGAAAGTCCCATGTGGGAGCGGGCTTGCTCGCGAAGGCGTCGTGTCAGTCGACATCAACGCAGCTGACACACCGCCTTCGCGAGCAAGCCCGCTCCCACAGGGATCTTCAGCGCACACGGCGTGTAAGGCACAAAACCATGCCTGCGCCCCGATATGAGCTTTCCTTGAAAACACCGCCAGAACGTAGTGAATAATTGTTCATGCTGCGGTGTTCTCAGGACAACAACCATGAACATGAGATTACCGGGGCAGACAGCCCCTTCAATTGTTCATGCCGTTTGCTGGCTCAACCATGCGCTGCATGTGGCAGGGCGCGATCTGATCTGAAACGCATGACCCTATGGAGCAATGCCCATGAATATTCGTTTTGCTGTTCTGATGACCCCACTGTTGCTGGCCGTCGCATTGTCCGGCTCACTCGCCCTGGCCAACGGTGGTGGCGGCGGTGACGACATGCCCAGCAGGCCCAACTGCCCGAAAGGTCAGGTGCTCGATAGTAAATCGAAGCGTTGTGTCAGGCAGACCAGCAACCTGGTGCCGGACGAAGACCGCACCAACTATGCCTATCGACTGGCCAAGGACGGGCGTTATGAAGAAGCCCTGGCCCTGCTCGACACGCTGAAACAACCGAACACGGCAAAAGCGCTGAACTATCGCGGCTACGCTACGCGTAAACTAGGACGCACCGACGAAGGCATCGGCTATTACCTGCAATCGGTGAAACTGGACCCGCAGTATGCGCAAGTCCGTGAATACCTCGGCGAGGCCTATGTGATCAAGGGCCGGCTGGATCTTGCACAAGAGCAATTGCAGCAGATCAAAGCCATCTGCGGCAACACTCAATGCGAGGAGTATCAGGACCTGGCCGAAGCCATCAACGGATCATCGAAAACCTGACAACCCGAGCGGACGGAGGTCGCCATCGCCAGCGATCAGGCAATACGAACGGAACTGAACCAGCATCTGGCGCGTTTATGGCGCTACGGCCTGTTGCTGTCCCGGCAACGGCATGTCGCCGATGACCTGGTGCAGGCCACTTGCGTGCGGGCACTGGAACGGGCCGGGCAATACGTGCCGGGGACGCGCATGGACCGCTGGCTGCTGAGCATTCTGCATTCGATCTGGCTCAACGAAATCCGCGCCCGGCGGGTGCGTCAAGGTCAGGGCTGCGTGGACGCCGATGAGGCCTTGTCGTTCGATGGTGAGTCCGTGGCGCAGACCCACGTGTTGGCAGCGCAGGTGATCCGCCGCGTCGATGCGTTGCCCGAGACCCAGCGCGAAACGGTGTTTCTCGCCTACGTCGAAGGTTTGTCCTACCGCGAAGTCGCCGAAGTGCTGCAAGTGCCCATCGGCACGGTCATGAGTCGCCTGGCCGCCGCACGAGCAAAACTGGCCGAATATCCGCCGTTGCACACGGTGCCCAACCCCAACCGAGGAGAACATTGATGAACGCGAGACCCTCGGACGAACAACTGGTGGCTTACCTCGACAACCAACTCGATACCGAGCAGCGCTCGCGCATCGACGCGGCCATCATTGCCGATCCGATACTCGGGCTGCGCCTGCAATGGCTGGATCGCAGCAGCCTGCCGTTCAAGAACGCCTACGATGAACTGGCGCGACAGGCGCCGGTGGATCGCTTGCAAGCCATGCTCGCCACGCTGCCCTCACCCGCCCGCCCCGCGCTCAACCGGCGCTGGTTCCTCGCCGCCGCGGCCGGACTGCTGGCCGGCGGTGTGCTCGCGGACCGTTTGTTCCTCGGCTGGCAAGCGAGTCAGCAGACACACAGCTGGCGCGGTCTGGTGGCCGATTACATGGCGCTCTACGTACCTGAGACCCTGGATCACTTACCCAGTGATGAAGCCGCGCAACGGGCACAACTGCGGACCATCGATGCGCGCCTGGGCCTCGACCTTGCGCCGGCAAAACTGAGCCTGCCCCGTGCCGAGTTCAAGCGTGCACAAATCCTCGAGTACGACGGCGCGCCCATCGCTCAGATCACCTACCTCGACCCGGTGCATGGGCCTATGGCGCTGTGCGTCACACGATCCAATAGCGGCAGGCGCC
>NZ_AKJM01000160.1 GCF_000282335.1 Pseudomonas sp. GM48 | reverse complement strand
GCACCTGCCGAGCCCGCGAGGCTGCGTTCGAGGACGAAGTCCTCGCCATCGCCGTTTTCCTGAAAAACCGCATCGTGCGGTTTTACGACGGCTGCGCCGCCGAACGCAGCCTCGCGGGCTCGGCAGCTGCTACCAGTGCCTTGCCGTGGAAACCATTCGCCGGTAAACCCGCCATGCGGGCTGCCGGGACTGCTTGATTACGGTATACTCGCCGGCTTTCAAAAGTTCGCCAACGAGTGCTGCCCGTCATGGAAATCAACCCGATCCTGAACACCATCAAGGACCTGTCCGAGCGCTCCGAAACTATTCGGGGGTATCTTTGACTACGATCAAAAGCATGAGCGTCTGACCGAAGTCAATCGCGAGCTTGAAGATCCGAGTGTCTGGAACAAACCTGAATACGCCCAGGAGTTGGGCCGCGAGCGCGCTGCGCTGGCGCAAATCGTCGATACCCTCGACGGGTTGAACACCGGTCTGGCCGATTGCCGCGACCTGCTGGACATGGCCGTCGAAGAAAACGACGAAGGCGCAGTGGACGATGTCGTTGCCGAGTTGGCCCGACTCGAGGAAAGTCTGGCCAAGCTGGAATTCCGTCGCATGTTCAGCCACGAAATGGACCCGAATAACGCCTATCTGGACATCCAGGCCGGCTCCGGCGGCACCGAAGCCCAGGACTGGGCCAACATTCTGCTGCGCATGTACCTGCGCTGGGCCGACAAACGCGGTTTCGACGCGACCATCATGGAACTGTCCGCCGGTGAAGTCGCCGGGATCAAGGGCGCGACCGTGCATATCAAGGGCGAATACGCGTTTGGCTGGTTGCGGACCGAGATCGGCGTGCACCGTTTGGTGCGCAAGAGCCCGTTCGACTCCGGCAACCGTCGCCACACCTCGTTCTCTGCGGTGTTCGTCTCGCCAGAGATCGATGACAAGGTGGAAATCGAAATCAACCCGGCAGACTTGCGGATCGACACCTATCGTTCCTCGGGTGCCGGTGGTCAGCACGTAAACACCACCGACTCGGCCGTACGTATCACCCACGTACCGACCAATACCGTGGTCAGCTGCCAGAACGAACGTTCCCAGCACGCCAACAAAGACACCGCCATGAAAATGCTGCGGGCCAAGTTGTACGAGCAGGAAATGCAGAAGCGCAACGCGGCGTCCCAGGCGCTGGAAGACACCAAGTCCGATATCGGCTGGGGTCACCAGATCCGTTCGTACGTGCTCGATGCCTCGCGGATCAAGGATCTGCGCACCAACATCGAACGCAGCGACTGTGACAAGGTGCTCGATGGCGACATCGACGAATACCTGGAAGCGAGCCTGAAGTCCGGGCTGTAAAAGACGCAATACAGGATCGGCTGATTCAACTCGATCCCTGTAGGAGCCAGCCTGCTGGCGATCCCCGGGCCGCAGGGCCCGGGGGCAACGAACCTGATGGAATATTTAAAGACATGAGCGACCTAGAACTCGACCCGCAAGCCCTGCAACAGGAAGAAAACTCCCTGATCGCCCTGCGCAAGGAAAAGCTTGCTGCCGAGCGTGCCAAGGGCAATGCCTTCCCCAACGACTTCCGCCGCGAAAACTACTGCGATGCACTGCAGAAACAGTACGCGGACAAGACCAAGGAAGAGCTGGCAGAGGCTGCGATCCCGGTCAAGGTTGCCGGTCGCATCATGCTCAACCGTGGCTCGTTCATGGTGATCCAGGACATGACCGGACGCATCCAGGTCTACGTCAACCGTAAAACCCTGTCCGAAGAAACCCTGGCCGCGGTGAAAACCTGGGACATGGGCGACATCATTGCCGCCGAAGGCACCCTGGCCCGCTCCGGCAAAGGCGACCTGTACGTTGAAATGACCAACGTGCGCCTGCTGACCAAATCCCTGCGCCCGCTGCCGGACAAGCACCACGGCCTGACCGACACCGAACAGCGCTACCGCCAGCGCTACGTTGACCTGATCGTCAACGAAGACGTGCGCCAGACCTTCCGCGTGCGTTCGCAAGTCATCGCCCACATCCGCAGCTTCCTGATGAAGCGTGACTTCCTCGAAGTGGAAACGCCGATGCTGCAGACCATTCCGGGCGGCGCGGCAGCCAAGCCGTTCGAAACCCACCACAACGCGCTGGACATGGAAATGTTCTTGCGCATTGCGCCTGAGCTGTACCTCAAGCGCCTTGTTGTCGGCGGGTTTGAGAAGGTGTTCGAGATCAACCGCAACTTCCGTAACGAAGGCGTTTCGACTCGTCACAACCCTGAATTCACCATGCTGGAGTTCTACCAGGCTTACGCCGACTACGAAGACAACATGGACCTGACCGAAGAACTGTTCCGCGAACTGGCTCAGCTGGTTCTGGGCAGCACCGACGTGCCATACGGCGACAAAGTGTTCCATTTCGGCGAGCCGTTCGTACGTCTGTCGGTGTTCGACTCGATCCTCAAGTACAACCCTGAGCTGACCGCTGACGACCTGAACGACATCGACAAGGCCCGCGCCATCGCCAAGAAGGCCGGCGCCAAGGTGTTGGGCTTCGAAGGCCTGGGCAAGTTGCAGGTGATGATTTTCGAAGAACTGGTCGAGCACAAGCTGGAACAGCCGCACTTCATTACCCAGTACCCGTTCGAAGTGTCGCCGCTGGCCCGTCGTAACGACGAGAACCCGAACGTCACCGACCGTTTCGAGCTGTTCATCGGTGGTCGTGAAATCGCCAACGCCTACTCCGAGCTGAACGACGCGGAAGACCAGGCCGAGCGTTTCATGGCCCAGGTGGCCGACAAGGACGCCGGCGACGACGAAGCCATGCACTACGACGCCGACTTCGTTCGTGCGCTGGAGTACGGCATGCCGCCAACAGCCGGTGAAGGCATCGGCATCGACCGTCTGGTGATGCTGTTGACCAACTCCCCGTCGATCCGCGACGTGATCCTGTTCCCGCACATGCGGCCGCAAGCGTAAGTGTTTCAATTAAAAAGCCGCCTTTTCAGGCGGTTTTTTATTGCCTGTCTGGTACAAACGTATCAACTTGTTACTTTCATCTGAGAGGAAATACCTGTCGTGATTCGTGCAATAGCTCAAGAAGGTGCAGCGGGTATCGCCACTGCGGTCGCTGAAAGTGTTCAGTACCAGGGCCGCAAGGCCAGCCGACAGGGCAGCGAGCAGCGTCGACAGGACATTCTCGACGCCGCGATGCGCATTGTCGTGCGCGATGGCGTGCGCGCCGTACGGCACCGTGCGGTGGCCGCCGAGGCGCAAGTGCCGTTGTCGGCGACCACTTACTATTTCAAGGATATCGATGACTTGCTCACCGACACCTTTGCCCAATACGTGGAGCGCAGTGCGGCGTACATGGGCAAGCTGTGGGTGAACAACGAAGGCCTGCTGCGCGACATGATCGCCAGTGGCGATGGCAGCCCGCAGGCGCGCTCGAAACTGGCGGACGATATTGCGCGGCTGATGACCGATTACGTTCACCGGCAACTGGTCAATCGCCGTGAACATTTGATGGCCGAACAGGCGTTCCGCCAGGAAGCGTTGCTTAACCCGCGCCTGGCCGAGCTGGTGCGCTCGCATCAGCAAATCCTGTTGCAGGGCTCTTGCCAGCTGTTCCAGGTGTTGGGCTCGCGCGAGCCGCATCAGGATGCCAAGGTGTTGACGGCGATTATCGGCCGGATGGAATATCAGGGCCTGCTCAACGTCGACGAGCCTGCCGCCGAAGAGGAAATGCTCGGCATCCTGACGCGCTATATGCACCTGGTGCTGGCGTCGGTCTGAGTTGAGCGCGGTCCCCGTAGCAGCTGCCGAAGGCTGCGTTCGGCGACGAAGTCGTCGTAAAACCTGCCACCGTGTTCCTTCAGGTTGATTCGGGATTCAGATTTTACGACTGCTTCGCAGCCGAACGCAGCCTTCGGCAGCTGCTACCGGTCAGCGCGAGGGGGGTTGTGTTTCATAGGGAGTATTGAATGAAAGCCTGGCGTGTCGTTGTGATCGCCTTGTCGTTCCTGCTGCTCAGTGGCTGTCTGGTGACCTTCAAGGAACCGCTGCCTGCAAGCGAACCCGCGCCCAAAGGATTGCTCGGCAAATGGACCAGCACCAATGCCTGGGGCGAGCCGCTCAACCTCGAACTGACCCGCATCGGCGAAAACCGCTATCAGGCCGTCAGCTACTACCGCGCTCGGCCCAGGGAACGTGAAGCCTATCCGTTCACCCTGTCGCGCCATGGCAATCGCTGGTATCTGTCGGCGAAGGTGCCCGCGCAATTCGGCGGGCATTTCACCATTGGCGGGTTTGAGTTGACCGACAAGCATGAGCTGGTGGTTTACAACCTCGACCTCGACCAGATCAACCAGGCCATGAAGCAAAAAGCCCTGAGCGGCGAAAGCTTCCAGACCAACGACGGCGATGGCGTATTGATCGACAGCAACATGGATCAGGTCGCCGCGTACCTCGACGACCCGGCCAATTCGGATGTGTTCGTCGAAGCGGTGCGCTACCAGCGTCAGGCCAAAGCCAAATAACCGGCACCAAAGGGTTTCTACAGGAGTTTCGCGTGGACGATTACCAACAGTCGATACGTGCTTTGTCCGATCGCATCGTGTTGGCGCAGACGCCGATCCGCGTCCTCGATGCGGTCAAATGGGACGACAACATTCGCAAGGGCTTCCTCAAGGCCAAGGGCAAGGAAATGCCGGCGGTGGACCGCGACTACTACCTCAACCGGCCGCTGGCGTTCGATTCCAGCAAAGTGAAGCTGGAGTTCCAGAACATCGAGCGCGACATCACCCGTCAGCTCGGCCAGTTCAACCCCGTCGGCCAGATCATGCGGCGCATGTGCAAGGAATACCGCATGGTGGTGCGCATGCTCGAAGCGCGTGGCACCGAGGATTTCGGCCTGATTTCCCAGGAGTTGTACGGCGCCGCGTCCGATGCGTTCCATGCCGGTGACCCGACGCTGTCTGACCTGGGCATGATGTTGTCCGAATACCTGAACAACATCGACGGCCGTGGCGACCTCAAGGACGAGCCGAAAACGTTGACGGCCAAGGATGCGGTCGACCTGTTGCAGCACCGGTTGAACAAGGTGTTTGGCGAAGCCGAGGAAACCATTCGGGTGTTCGAGTCCGACGGGATCGTCGCCGATGCGGCGGCAGGCGCCGATTACATCAAGATCCGCTCCGACGCGATGTTCAACCGGCGCGATGTGCGCGCCCTGGAGGTCCACGAAGGGCTGGTGCACGTCGGCACCACGCTCAACGGCCTGAACCAGCCGATCTGCACCTTTCTGGCCAA
Source organism: Pseudomonas sp. GM48 (assembly GCF_000282335.1). GTDB lineage: Bacteria > Pseudomonadota > Gammaproteobacteria > Pseudomonadales > Pseudomonadaceae > Aquipseudomonas. The sequence goes on along the minus strand of NZ_AKJM01000160.1, from coordinate 569 downwards.
AGGCCCGCCCTCCTCGACGGTGACCCAGGAAGGCCTGGCGATCCTGATGGAGATCATCACCTTCGCCTCCTACCCGAGCCGTCTGCGCAAACTCACCAACCGCACCCGCGCCATTCACATGGTGGAGGAGGGCGCGGACTTCCTGCAGGTGTTCGAGTTCTTCCGCGAGCAAGGTTTCGAAATGCCCGAGAGCTACAGCAACGCCAGTCGCGTTTTTCGCGGCTCGGTGCCGACAGGTCTGCCATTTACCAAAGACTTGTCCTACCTCAAGGGCTTCATCATGATTTACAACTACATTCAACTGGCTGTGCGTAAAGGCAAGCTGGAGCAGATACCACTGTTGTTCTGCGGCAAGACCACCCTGGAAGACATGCGTACCTTGCGCCAGCTGGTGGACGAAGGCCTGGTGGTGCCGCCCAAGTACCTGCCGGAACAGTTCCGCGACATGAACGCGCTGTCGGCGTGGATGTGCTTCTCCAACTTCCTCAACCACCTGAGCCTGGACCGGATCGAGGCGGATTACTCGAACATCCTCTGAGGCTGGTGTTATCCCCCTGTGGGAGCGGGCT
>NZ_AKJM01000159.1 GCF_000282335.1 Pseudomonas sp. GM48 | reverse complement strand
CGACTGCTGCGCAGCCGGACGCCGCCTTCGGCAGCTGCTACAAGGAAGGCGTAGCGTCTGGGGTTCGCCTATTAGTTCAAGCGGCCCCTTTTTTGCCCTCAGGGATTAGCCGCCTGTACTGGCATGTGTGGGTCATTCCAGGTGAACCGATAGGCTTTGCCGGCCTCTTGCGGGAGGCATTTGCCGTTGTCGGCATCCGCGCCCACGATCGACCAGTTCGCCCGGGAGTTTTCACCCAGTTCACGGGCCGCTTCGGGTTTGAAGCACTGGTTCAATACGTCATCCGGCACCAAAGCGTAGGCCTTGGGGTGTTCGCGCAGATACAGCGCGGCCTTCTCGATGGTCGAGTAGTCCATACCGAAATGCACGATCGGCTGACGGGCGAACAACCAGTGCCCCTCCTCCCAGTTGACCAGCACCAGATCGGCTCCTTGGGTCATGGTCGCCGCCTGCGCCATAAGCACCTGATCAATATTGGTGCCTTCCTTGAGCGGTTCGATGAAACCACGGGCGAACCACAGCACAAACCAGGTCGCGACCAGTGCCGGGAACACCCGACGCAAACGCGGGTGCTTTTTGAACCAGCGCTTGAGCATCCACGGAATCAACGGCGCGGCGACCAGCACCAGCCCAGGCAGCGCCGGGTAGATGTACAACTTGCGCTTGCCGCTGCTGATGCAGAAAAACAGCACCACCAGCACCACCCAACCGAGCACTACCAACACTCGCCCGTCGCGTTTTTGCAACTGACGGCGCCAGGCCGGCACCAGCCATGGCAGCACCAGCACCAACGGTAGCCAGTACTGCGGAATCACGTTGGTGAAGAAGTACCAGAATGGTTCGCGGTGATGCCACGCCGCGGCATAACGGCCTGCGGTCTGGTGCAGGAGGATCTCCCGCGCATAGGCAATTTCATCTGCCGAACCATGGAATGCAATGGACAAGGCCAGGGGCAACAACCAGATCGCAATCGCCGCGAGCATCACGGCAAACCCCAGCAACCACTTGCGTGCCTCGCCGGGCATGGCCACCACACCAGGCCAGTCCTTGCGCACCGCATAGGCGTAAGGAATCAGCAACAACGCCGGCAGAAAACCCACGCCTTTGGTGATCACGCCAATGCCCATGGCCGCGCAGCCTGCGTAAAACCAGCGCCACGCCGGGCCGACCAGCAGGTGTCGCGCCAGACCGTACAGGCCCAGGGAGGTGAACAGAATCAACAGGCTGTCGATCTGACCGGTGCGCAAAATGCTGTAGGTCTGGTACGTCGCCAGGTACAGCAGCGCGGCGTTGCGACCGGTACGCTGGGTCCACAAGCGACGGCCCAGGTCATAGACCATCGCCGTGACCGTCACCGCCGAAAACAGCCCCGGTATATAGAGGGCGATGTTCGGCTTGCCGGTCAGCCAGGTGAAGAACGCCACCGCCCACATGAAAATCGGCGGCTTGTCGCCGTAGATCTCGGCGGCACGGTGCGGGATCAGCCACGAGCCATTTTGCAGCATCTCCAGTGCGACACCGAGGAAGCGCTCTTCGTCCACATTCTGTGCCTGGCGCAACCCCAGCCCCGCGCCGATCAACAACAGGGCAAGCAGCATCAGGCCCAGGCATTCGACCCGAGGCGATATCGATCTACGCATGGTTTATTCCTTTACGCTTCTGCTTTTGGCAATCAATTGCAGGTTGCGAAAATAGACGATGGAG
>NZ_AKJM01000158.1 GCF_000282335.1 Pseudomonas sp. GM48 | reverse complement strand
ATCAGAGTTCGCGGTACGTCAGAGAGATCGTGCAAACCGGATTTACGACTGCTGCGCAGCCGGACGCAGCCTTCGGCAGCTGCTACAAGGAAGGCGTAGCGCCAGCAGAATCACTTCGCCTGGTAAATGATCCCCGGGCTGCACTGGACCATCTGGTAATGATCCGGCAAACCGTTCAACGCTTCGGAAGCACCGAGGAACAGGTAGCCGCCCGGCTTCAACGTGCTGTGGATGCGCAACAGGATGTCCTTCTTCACCTCGGCGGAGAAGTAGATCAACACGTTGCGGCAGAACACGATGTCGAACTTGCCGAGGCTCGCGTAGCTGTCCAGCAGGTTGAAGGAGCGGAATTCCACCCGGCTCTTGATCGGCGCCTTGATCGCCCAGCGTCCCGGCCCTTTCGGGTCGAAATAACGCTGCAGGCGCTCGGGCGACAGACCGCGGCCAATGGCCAGGCTGTCGTACTCGCCGGTCTTGCAGTTGTTCAACATGGTGCCGGACAGGTCGGTGGCAACGATCTGCACGCCCATCCTCAACTGGCCCATATTGACCCGCTCGAACTCGTCGATGGACATCGACAGCGAGTACGGTTCCTGGCCCGACGAGCATGCCGCCGACCAGATGCGCAGGCGCTGGCCGGGACTGGCCTTGATCGCTTCGGGCAGTACCTTGTTCTTCAAGACTTCAAACGGGTAGGTGTCACGAAACCACAGGGTTTCGTTGGTGGTCATGGCATCCACCACCTGCTCGCGCAAACCGCTGCGCGGCTGGGTCTGCATGCGCTGAACCAACTCTCCCAAAGACTTGATGCCTTGCTGTTCCATCAGTTTGTTGAGACGGCTGGAGACCAGGTACTGCTTGTTTTCACCGAGCAAAATGCCACAGGCTTTTTCCAGGAATACCCGGAACTGTTCGAAATCCAAATTACCCGTAGACAATGATGCCGCCTCTTAAATCGTGTTGACTGCCAGGGGCGCGGGCCCCTAGCTGATATCTGCTGCTTTGATCCGGTCGACTACCCGGGATGCCAGGTCATCAGGACGGAATTTGGCCAGGAAGTCATCGGCACCGACCTTCTTGACCATCGCCTGATTGAAAACCCCCGACAACGAAGTATGCAGGATGATATGAAGCTTTTGCATGCGCGGGTCGTTGCGGATTTCCGCCGTCAGGGTGTACCCGTCCATCTCCGGCATCTCGATGTCGGAGATCATCATCAGGAACTCTTCTTCCGGCTTCTTGCCCTCGTCGACCAGTTTGCGTAGGTAGTCCAGCGCTTGCCGACCGTCGTTCAACGCCACCACTTCGACGCCGACCGTTTGCAGGCAACGCGTGACCTGCTTGCGCGCCACCGACGAGTCGTCAACCGTCAGCACGCGCAACGAAAGTGCCTTGTGCTGGGTTTCGACATCCACCACACCCACGGAAATCGCTTCCGGCGTCGGTGCCACTTCCGCCAGCACTTTCTCGACGTCGATGATTTCGACCAACTGATTGTCGACCCGCGTCACCGCCGTCAGGTAGTGATCGCGTCCGGTGCCCTTGGGTGGCGGATGGATCTCCTCCCAGTTCATGTTGACGATGCGCTCCACCGAGCGAACCAGGAAACCCTGGGTCTTGGTGTTGTACTCCGTGATGATCACGAACGGATTGTTCTTGTCCTTCAACGCACCGGAGCCGGTCGCCATCGCCAGATCAAGGATCGGAATGGTCGCCCCCCGGATGTTCGCCACGCCGCACACGACAGGACTGGACTTGGGCATCAACGTCAGTTTAGGGCATTGCAGCACCTCCCGAACCTTGAAAACGTTGATCCCGTACAGCTGCTGGCCGTCGAGACGGAACAACAACAGCTCAAGGCGATTCTGCCCCACCAGTTGCGTGCGCTGGTTTACCGAATCCATTACACCAGCCATGCCCAGACTCCTACACCAACGCCAAGTGTTGTTGCGACGCGCCCTCATCACTAAACGGCACGGCGCTTGCTTTTTTAATCGTTATGAACACAGAACCGACATTTTTTCGACGCCTGACCACACCCTATCGCAAATTGCTCGGCGTGCTGGCGGCTGTTTGCCTGTTCAACACTGGCAGCCCTGCCCTTGCTGACGCGGTTACCTTGCCTGACATGCTTATCGGCGTCACTCAGGGCTTTCTTGAATTCACCGTAGAAGACTATTTGGCGACCAGTCAAACCGAAGGTCGCTACGAGATCCAGGTCAACCCGCTCGATCCGCGCATGCACATGCCCATGTGCGACAAGGAATTGACAGCAACCCTTGAGAGTCCAAAGCCGCTGGGACGGGTCACGGTCAAGGTCCGCTGCGAGGGCGCATCCCCCTGGACGGTCTTCGTACCCGCTCAAGTCCGCCTGTTTCGCGATGTTGTGACCTCCGCCCGGCCACTGCGCCGCGCAGCCATTGTCGAGCCTGGGGATGTGGTCCTGCGCGAACGCGATATCAGCCTGATCGGCCAGGGCTACCTGACCACCCTCGATCAGGCGATCGGCCAGCGACTGACCCGACCAATGGTCACCGACCAGGTGATTACCCTGGTGCATATCGAACAGGCCGAGGTCATCCGCAAGGGTGATCAGGTGGTAATTACCGCCCGCAGCGGTACGCTCAGCGTGCGCATGCCGGGCGAAGCCCTGTCAAATGGCAGCCTGAGCGAACAGATCCGGGTGAAAAACCTCAATTCCCAGCGAGTCATCAAGGCGCAGGTCACGGCGCCGGGGCAGGTGGAAGTGTCCATGTAAGGATCTCTGTTCATCAGAATGTGGCGCTTGCGCTGGCTGTTCCCTAGACTGTGCTCCATGCAGGGCAAGCGCTGGCGCGCGCACGGCTCATTGATAAATGAGCCTAAAGTTTTCCAGGGAATGGCCGAAACCATGGCAAGCGTCCAAATTCCCAGAGGTTTTTTATCATGGTCATCGATTTCAGCCGATTAAACAGCTCCTCGTCCCTTTCGGGCAGTACACGTACCAGCGCCAGCAAGGAAAGCGCCGAAGCCGGCAAATCCGTGCCGCTGGAGTCCGCGGCCGAACAGGCCGGTACCGTCAAAAGCGGGGAATCGGTACATCTCAGCAATGAGGCTCAACAGTTGCAGAAGGTCACTGACAAGCTGCGCGATCAGCCTGCCGTCGACAACGCCCGCGTGGCCGAGTTGAAAGCAGCGATTGCCGATGGCAGCTATAAGGTCGACAGCAACCGTGTAGCCAGCAAACTGCTCAATTTCGAAGCCCAGCGCTAGGCCACCGCCGGCGCCAGGCTTTTGGACGCTTAAAACCCAAGGCCAGCCATGCACGACACTCATTTACTGCAACTGATCACCGACGACTTTGCTCCGGCGCAACACTTGCTGGAGTTGCTGCAGACCGAATCCCTGGCGCTGCATGGTCGCGACATGCCATTGCTCGAGGACATCCTGGCGCAGAAACAGGCATTGGTCGTTTTGCTCGAACAGCATGGCCGCAAGCGCAGTGAAATTCTCGCCAGCCTCAACCTGCCGACCAATCGCGACGGCCTGGAGCAACTGGCCAGCCAGTCGAGCATTGGCGACCAGTTGCTGGCGCAAAGTGACGTACTGACCGATCTCATTGCCCAGTGCCAGGCCATCAACGCCAACAACGGCCAGTCGATCCTCACTCAGCAAGCCGCTACAGCCACCCAGCTGAAAATCCTTACCGGCGGTGAAACCCCAGCGCTTTACGATGCCAGCGGAACCTTCTCCAAGCTTGCTAAGCCACGCCCGCTCAGTCAGGCTTAAACCGTTCGATGAGCCCGCTCTATCCAAGACGCAAAAGATGCTGGCAAAATGCTGGCTAGCCGTAGTCAAATTTTGTCTGGAGATTGATTAACCGTGTCCAATGCCTTATCCGTGGATGATGCTCCGCAGCCACCCAAGGTGCTCTCCACGCCCTTGGAAATCTCCGGCAACCTTCGCCAGCTGCTCGAAAGCCATGACCCGCTGATCATCACGTTCCACGAGCGCAGCCAGCGCTTCCAGAGCTATCTGGTGGAACTGGACCGTGAAAGCAACATGATGGCCCTGGACGAAATGATCCCCCGCGATGGCGAGCGCTACCTGCTGGCGGGCGAACCGTTCAAGGTCGAAGGCTTCCACGAAGGCGTGCGCATCGCCTGGGAAAGCAACGGCCAATTGACCATCGACGAATCCGGCAGCAGCCGTTGCTATCGTGGCAGCCTGCCCGATGAAGTGGTGTACCACCAGCGTCGTAATGCGTTCCGCGCCGCGCTGAAGCTGGCCCAACTGGTCAACGTCAACCTGGACGGCGAAAAGCTCAAGACTTCGATCAGCGGCAAGCTGCTGGATATTTCCGCTACCGGCTGCAAGCTGCGCTTCGACGGCGACATCACTGGCAGCCTGCAACTGGGTCAGGTTTACGACCGTTTCAGCGCCGAACTGCCCTTTGGCAAGATGACCGCTCCGGTCGAGTTGCGTTATCTGCACTTCGAAGAAAAGATCTCCACCACCTTCGCCGGCGTTCGCTTCCACAACATGAGCGGGCTGGTGCAGCGTCAGGTCGAACGCTTCGTCTACCAGTTGCAACGCGAAGCGCGTCGCTTCGACAAAGACGACATCTGATAGAGCGTCAACAAAAAACGGGCAGTCCCTTGCGGTGACTGCCCGTTTTTTTGTGCCCTGGATATTTAAGGCCTGGCCCCGCTGAAGTTGGGATCCCGCCCTGTATCAGGATCTTCCGGCGGCTGACCGGATTCAGTTTCGGTGACTGTTTCAGGCTCTGATTCAGGCTCTGATTCAGGCTCTGGCCCGGCACTTACCGGACCGGTCATCTGATCCTGCACCACCTGCTCATCAACACGCGGGTCGAGGCAGGCCACCAGCGGCGAACTCGTCATGTTGTCCGGCATGGCCACGTGATGCAGCGGCGCATCTTCCACCTGGTGCAGGTTGGTCACCGCTTTCGGACGAATTCGCCACACCAGTACCAACGCGAAGAAACTGAAAAACGCATAGAGCATCTGGCTGCCGAACAGCTTCATCAGCACCCCGGCCACCAGCGGCCCAATACTCGCACCCACACCATAAGTCACCAACAACATCGCCGTCAGGGACACCCGGCGATCACCTTCGACGTGGTCATTGGAGAACGCCACCGCCAACGGATACAGGCAGAACTGCACCAGCGAACAGACAAAACCGGCGAGAAACAGAACCTCCAGTGGCACCTGCGGCATGATCGCCAACGGCAGTGCGGCCAGCGCCAGGCTGAACGCGAAACTGCGGATCAACACCGCCCGGTCGTAGCGGTCGGACAACCAGCCCAACGGCCACTGCACCAGCAGCCCGGCAAAAATGCAGCTACCCATGAACAGGCCGACCTGCTCCGTGGACAACCCTTGTTGCGAGGCATACAGCGGCGCCAGACCGTAGAACGACCCCACTATCAGGCCCGCCCCAAGCACCGTACTCAATGACTGCGGCACGCGCTTGATAAAGAACCGTGGCTCCATCGGCGCCGGATGCAGTGGCGCCGGGTGGATCCGTCGGGTCAGGGCCACCGGCACCAGACACAAGGCGAAGCACAGGGCGACCAACATCAGCAGTTCCAGCCCCAGCGCCGGATGCATGACCAGAATCAGTTGCCCCATCACCAACCCCAGGTAGGAGGCGATCATGTAACCGCTGAACACCAACCCGCGCTGCCTGGCTTCGGCCTGTTCGTTCAGCCAGCTCTCGATCACCATGTACTGGCACATCATGCCGAGGCCGACGATCACCCGCAGGAACAGCCAGGCCGGCAGCCAATCGACCAGGCCATGGCCCAGCACCGCCGCGCCGACGATCCCGGCACAGGCCGAATAAGCCCGGATATGCCCGACCCGGGCAATCAAGCGGTGACCGATCTTGCCCCCCAGCACCAGGCCGAAGTAGTTGGCGGCCATCAATGCACCGACCCACAGACTGTCGACATGGTCGGCAGCCAGGCGCAGCCCCAGGTAAGTACTCAACAGGCCCGAGCCGATCAACATCATCAGCGAGGCGAAATACAGCGCTCGAAAGGATTTCCAGATTTGGCGCATCGGCGTTCCGAGCGGCTCCTTGCAGTGAGAATCGGCTACCGCTAAACGATAGCCGGATGTCGACGGATCGTCAGGCCTGGGCCGCTAAAACGCGACGCTCCCAGGGCGTAATTTCATCTTGGAAACTGCTCAACTCCAGGGTCTTCGAAGCAATGTAGCCTTCGATGAATTCCGCGCCGAACAGTTCCTTGGCCAACTGGCTACGTTTCAGACGCTCAAGTGCCGCATGCAAGGTACACGGCAACGAAAGATTATCCGGTACTACGAATTCACCCTGGATCGGCGCGCTCGGTTCCAACGCGTTCTCGATGCCATGCAACCCCGCCGCCAGGCTTGCGGCAAGCGCCAGATACGGATTGGCGTCGGCGCCCGGCAAGCGATTCTCGACCCGGCGGGCCACCGGCAAACTGGCTGGAATGCGCAAGCCGGCCGCCCGGTTGTCATAGGACCAGCAGGCATTATTCGGTGAAGCGTAAGGGTGGCACAAGCGCTGATAGGAATTCACGTTTGGCGCAAACAACGCGGTGAAGTCGGCCATGCAAACCTGCTGGCCGGCAATGAAATGGCGGAAGGTTGCCGTCTCCTGCCCCGCCTCGTCACTGAACACATTACGTCCCGAACCGATCTCGACGACGCTCTGGTGAATATGCATTGAACTGCCCGGCGTATGCGCCAACGGCTTGGCCATGCACACCACGCTCAGACCGTGCTTGAGGGCAACCTCCTTGAGCATGTGCTTGAACAGGAATGTCTGGTCGGCCAGCAACAGCGGATCACCATGCAGCAGATTGATCTCGAACTGGCTGACGCCCATTTCGTGCATGAACGTATCGCGAGGCAACCCCAGGGCCGCCATGCACGCGTAGACCTCATTGAAGAACGGCCGCAGGCCGTTATTGGAGCTGACACTGAACGCCGACTGACCGTTTTCGCGGCGACCGTCCAGCCCCAGCGGCGGCTGGAACGACTGAGTCGGGTCGGTGTTGGGCGCAAAAACGAAGAACTCAAGCTCGGTCGCCACCACGGGCGCCAGGCCGCGGGCCGCGTAACGGGCAATCACGGTCTTGAGCAGACCACGGGTCGACAGGCCGCAGCTGGTGGTGGTGCCCAGTTCATTCGCGTCGCAAATGGCGAAGGCCCGCGGTGGATTGCTCCAGGGCAAGCGGTGGATTTGTGCAGGGTCCGGGATCAGCGCCAGGTCGCCATCATCGCTGCCGTAAAACCGCGCCGGCGGGTATCCGCCCATGATGCATTGCAGCAGCACACCCCGCGCCATCTGCAAACGTCGACCGTCGAGAAAGCCCTCGCAGGTCATCACTTTGCCCCGTGGAACGCCATTCAAATCCGGCGTGACACATTCAACTTCATCAATGCCCGTCAATCGCTGCGCGAGTGAACTCAGGCCAACGCTCGTCATGACGCAATCCTTGTTATTGTGCGGGCCGCGAACGGCGACCGTACAAAATAGGCTCCGCGTGTTCGGAATTTCAAGCAGCGTCGATAAATATGCTGGCTGTCAGGGCAGGAAAAGACGGAACACTCCACCGCCCAACGGTCCGCCATTACTGATTTCGGTACGCCCACCGACACCGTTGCGTTGATGCAACGCGGCAATGCGTCCGGCAAAGTACAGGCCCAGACCGGTACTGCCGCTGCTTTGGTTGATGCCCTGCACGTAATCGGCCTGACGCTCGAGCATCTGCGCCGGGTACCCCTCGCCATCGTCATTGATGGTCAAGACCAGTTGCCCGGCCTCGTCGCTGACACTGATCAATACCGCATGGCGCGCAAAGCGAATGGCGTTGTTGATGCAGTTGGCCAATACCGAAGCGATCAATTCACGATCGAAGAAACCCAAAGGGCTCAGCGGGTCCACTTCATAGGTGACCATGATGCCGCGGCTGGCGAACACTTCCTGATGGCAAGCCAGTTGCGCTTCGATGAAGTCGTCCAGTTCATGGTAGGCCGGCTGCAACGGCATCTGGTTGACGCCGAGCTTGTACAGCCCCAGCAACTGCACCAGCATGCCATTGAGGTGGGCGAACTCGAAGTCGATCACGCCCTGCTCCGGCGTCTGCTGCGCCGACTCCGGCAATCGCGCCAGCCACTGGCTGTGGGCTTGCATCAGCATCGCCAGCGAGTTCTTCATGTCGTGCACGGTAGAGGCGATCACCGTGGAGAAATCCAGTGCCTGTTCGTTGTCGTTCATTGGCCAAACGCCTTGCTTTTCAGCTTCTGGTAACGCGGATAACGCGCGTCGGTATCGGGCATCAGGCCGACCATTTTCAGACAGGTCCGGCATTCTTCCAGCTCCGCCGAAGGCACGCCGGTATCGGTGCCATGCAACAACGACTGCGCCATGTTCAGGGCGATACTGATGTTCTTCGGTTGCATTGCCAGGGCTTTGCGAAAGACCTGCCGGGCCTCCACCAGGTTGCCGGTCTTGTATACGCGCACGCCCTGACGGTTGAGTTCCGCGGCGGCGTTGCCGGAGTTGAGGATGGTCGGGTCATCGGTCTGCTTGGCGATGTCCTTCATGACCGCCGGATCGTCGCCGTAGATTTCCACGCAGTTTTTCAGCATCGCGGTGCCGGCCTCGGACTGCCCGAGCATTTTCAGCTGCTTGGCCACCAGCAAGGCCGCTTCGGCGCTCATGAATTGCTCCATGCCGTCCAGACGCAACAACGCTTGCTCGGTGAGCTTGTCGGCTGTCTCGGCATCGTTGAGCAACAGGCTGGTGGCCTTCATCAGGCGCGCCCGAATTTGCAGGCCCGGATCGGAGGGGTTTTCCTTGGCCACGGCGCTCAATGTGGTGTTGATTTCCAGTCGGGTCCGCGTGTCCAGGCCCCTTTCGCTGCCCTTGCTGATCAACGCATGGGCCAGGCCGAGATTGCTCTCGGCATCCTTGAACCGTGACTGCGCGCCCTGGCTCACTGCCTGGCGATAGGCCTTGGCCGCCGTGTCGAAGTCCTCGTTGGTCATCGCCAGCTTTCCGAGCAATGCTTGTCGGCGCACCGCCAGCGGCGACAGGCGAATCGCCTCTTCCAGAACGCGCTGTGCACCTTTGGTGTCCCCTTCGGCGACCAGTACATCCGCCATGCCGTCATACAGCGACGGCATCATCGGGAAGACTTTCAGGGCTTTTTCATAAATGCCTTTGGCCTGCCCGACCTGACCGCGCTTGAACAGCAACTTGCCCAGCCCGGCAAACGCCCATGGCAACGGACGGTCGGCAATGATGCCGTCGTAGAGGCGCTCCAGCGCTTCGTTCTGATTGAGGTCACGCAGGGCATCGGCGCGATAGCGCAGGCACAGCGGCGAATAACGAATGTCTTGTTTGCACAGGGCGATGCAGGCGTTGAGCACTTCCATCGGTTTGCCGCGGTCAAGGGCCTGCAGGATCGGCTTGAGCAGGGTCTTGCGCTGCTCCAGGCGCTCCAGGCGCTGGGCCAGGCTGGAACGGTTGAACGGCTTGGTCAGATAGGCATCGGGCTCGTGCTCCAGTGCACTGAGCACCATAGCCTGGCTGGTTTCGGCGGTGACCATGACGAACACCGCTTCATGACTGATCAGCTTTTCCTCCATCAGGTCTTCGAGCACCTGCTGGCCATTCTTCTTGCCGTCGCCCAGGTGAAAGTCCTGCAGGATGAAGTCGTACTGCTTCTGCGAACACATTTTCAGCGCCTGTTCGCCGGTATCGGCAGTGTCCACTTCCTTGACGCCCAGTTCACGCAGCATCGACCTGACCGAACTGCGGAAGTCCGAGAAATCATCGACGATCAGAAAACGCTTTTGGTGATACGACAGCATCGAAGATTTCCAGGCAATTTAAGAAGAAGAACCCAAAGGCAAATACACGGACGGACTCAGCTTCGCAGCCCCTGTTTTAGCGCGCAGATGATAGCTGGTAGCCCTTAGCCATCAAACACCTTCTCATCGTCAATCAGCATATGCGTCGACAGCGAGAGACGAAGAAGCCCGTAACTGTCCGGGTTATCGGCCAGCCATGGCATTCCCTTGAGAACCTCCCTCAATGCTCACGCTGAATATGTGCAGGCGTTGCTGAAAACGAGACCGGCCAGTGCTACTCACTGATGTCTTCAAAATCTGGCTTGCAGGCGGCTCGGCCAGGCAGGTTTCGCCGACAAATTGACTAAGTCGAAATTAGCCCTCCTAACTGCACACCATTTGTCGGTTAATTGACGATTTTGATCAGGGTCAGACTTTGGTCGCGGGTCATCCGTGACGAGCCTAATACCTTGATTTTCGAGGGGTACCCCCCTCCTTGAGAACATCGGTCAAGCCTACCCTCACGGGGCTTGTATCAAGGGCCGACGGATGGTCAGGCCGGCAGCGCTCCGGGCTGACCTAGACTCCGTTGAGAGGCATGCGGGAGCACATCATCATGCGTATTCTGTCGATCATTATTCGTATTTATTTACTCTCTCGGGTTTTGCCTGCCTTTGGGAAACGTTCGCCCTCCCTGCCTGTGCTGTTGCTGGAAATGACCCCTGGGCCGCTGGTTGCCAATGCCTGGGCGAGCACCATCACGACCTCCCGGCGCTCAAATCGCCTCTTCAATCGCGGCGAGCAAGTGAGCACCTTGCTGACCCAGACAGGCCAGCGGGTGGAGGCCATCGTTGGTTTTTCAAGGGGGTCAGGAAGATGATCACTGACCAGGAAAGACCAATAGGCGTGATGTTGATCGATTGTCGCCCCCTTGTGCTTATGGGCCTTCAAGACTTGATTAATGCCAGAAAGCCCCGGATGGAAGTGACAGGCCAGGCCACCACCTATACCCATGCGCTGGATCTTGCCGATCAGTTGCGGCCCAATGTCATTTTTTTCAGTTTCTTTCCGGATGCGCTGAACCCTCTGGATGTCGTCGCGGGACTCACCCGTAGCGCCGAAATGAAAGTGCTGCTGCTCAAGGGCCTGTACGAAACCGTCCCCGCTGCCCAGGCGATAGAGGCTGGCGCTCGCGGCGTCGTGCTGGCGGAAGACCCGACGGAATCGATTATCCAGGCCATCCTCAAGGTCCACCATAGCGACATTGCAATGGATAGAGCCTGGGCTGGCGGCCTTTCCGGCTATGCCGCGACCGGGCATATACCCTTGAAATGCAATCTGGAGCAGGCGAAACAGGCGCGGTTGACGCTGCGCGAGAGAGAATTGATTTGCGCCATCGTGGGCGAACCGTCCGCCAAATATGTGAGCATCGCCGGGCGCCTGGGGATCAGCGAGCACACCGTGCACAACCACCTCAGCAACATCTATCAAAAGCTTAATCTCATCAACCGCATCGACTTGCTGATGTATGCGCTGAAACACGGGCTCACCAACAATAAAACACCGCCCAATTCCGCCTGGGTGGAACTGGATTGAATTTCAAGTTGATACAAGACGGTCTGCCCCTCACTTTCAGGGGGTAGGCCGTCACCGTGTCGCCGTCCATGTCGAAGACCCGGAACAGGGTGCCCGGAATGTTGATGTCGTTCTCGGTACATCCTGCCGCGTTAACCTGTATCTACCCGCCGCGCTCTTTAAGCCCTGTGTTGCTCGCCAGTTCACAGCGAATGCGATCCCGGGATCTCGTATTAGAACGGCCAAAAGAATGCGAGGGTGGTTTCCTAGGCCACCCTCGCATCCGTTCACGCGCGCAAAGCCTCAAGCGCTGCCAAAAAAGATGTCGGTACTCTGGATATGGGCCCCGACCAAGGTGATGGTCGTTGTTTGTCCGCCAGACTCGGCAACCGTCACGACGCCGTCTGCGCCGGTGTTGTTGATCGATTGGACAACGGCATTCGGGTCGCCGTTAAGCACCAGTTTGTCTTGCACGCCTGAGCCCACATCGAAGCCGGTGACCTGGTACCGGTTCTCATTGACTGACAGATCGATGTTGAACGCATCCTGCTTAGCGATCGTCCCAGCCAGCGAGAAGTCGAAGGATGCGTTGGCCGGGTCGTTGGCGAACAGGTTGGCGGCAAACGTACTCGTCGCCGAGTCCCCATCCTTGTCTGTCAGCGTCGCGCTGAACGCCAGCTGGACATCGCTGGCCAGACTCTCGCTCTGCTGAATGAACTGGATCACTGGAATCTTGACATCGCCCCGGCCCATCGTCAGCTGGACAGCGTCGATCAGTACCGTACCCTCCTTCTGGACGAGGAAGGACACCTGCCCGCCAGCCTCCGGCGTCAGGGTGTTCACCTCGACGCGGTTCGAAAACGAGCCATCCGCGTAGTAGATCCTGTAGTACAGGTCTTCGGTCGCCGTGTTGTAACCCGCCACGGAGTTGTCGATGAAGACCTTCATTCCCGTCAGCAGGCTCTCTGGATTGATGACGAAACTTTCATCGGCGGCGCTGATTGCCGCCAGGTTATCGCCCTGGAAAACGTTGTTGGCGACGCCGATGCCAGACGTGCTGACATTCATCGCCGCCGGGTCTATGTACGACGGCAGGGGGTTGGTCTGTAGCGCGGCTTCGGTGGGGTCGGGTGCTCCGAGCCCGATGCCGGTCAGGATGTCCGCAGTCGACGCAAGCGCCTTCGCGGAAAAGAACACAATCTCCTCGGATGTCGAAGGAATGGCCGGGTTACTCGTCTGCGGAATTAACAACGTGCGCACCGAATCCGGGCCACCGGCAGCGAGCGAGCCGTCGGCACTGCTGAGCACTATCGTCGAACTGAAGCCTTGCACCAGATCCAGTGCATAGCGACCATCGGCATAGGCGGTCAGCGTGTAGTCGACGGTGGTATTCGCCGTTGCGGCGTTGTTGTCGAAATCACCGGTCAACGTTCCTGCGAAGTGGTACGCGCCATTGATATCCGGTGATGGCGCCAGCTCGTTGAGCGTGCCGGTCCCGGTCGTGGTCGTGTTGTCTGGCCTGATGAGGGTGAACTGGTTATTGACCAAGGAGATATCCAGACCGGCCGCACCCAGACCGTCGGCCCCCGTCGCCATATTCCAGAACCCGGATTGCGCAAGGACACTACCGGTCCCGATCAGGTTGCCGAAAGTGAGTGCCGGGCCGTCATCCCTGAACACCAGGTTCTGCCCGATGTTCAGCGTCGCCAGGGCGCTGTCGCCGTCCCTGTCGGTCTTGATCGCGGTCAGCGTCACCAGGTTGTCCGAGGTCAGGCTCGTCGAGTCATCAGGATTGCTGGTGTTTGGATGCACCACGGCCCGGAGCTGGTCGAGCGTGACGCTGCCATCGGCGGCCACGCCGACCGAGAATACCAGCAGGTTGCCCGTGGCCGTGCGCCCTTCCACCACGGTGCCGTTGAGTGACAGGTTCACCGCCTCTCCCGAAGCCGTGTCCGTCAGCCCGGAGGCTCCGGCCACCACGCCCAGCGCATAGGTCAGGGTTCCAGCCCCATCGGCGCCAAACGCCGAATTGAAGTTGGCGGCGAAACTCTGGGTCGCGTTGGTCGCCAGTACCGTCTCGTCCACCGTCAGCGTCGGTTCCACCCCGGTGGTACTGATGCTCGGCCCGTCGTCCTTGAACACCAGGTTCTGCCCGATGTTCAGCGTCGCCTGGGCGCTGTCGCCCTCCTTGTCGGTAATGGTCGCCGTCAGCGTCACCAGGTTGTCCGAGGTCAACGTCTTCGAGTCATCGGGATTGCTGGCGTTGGCATGCACCACGGCCCGGAGCTGGTCGAGGGTGACGCTGCCATTGGCGGCCACGCCGACCGTGAACACCAGCAGGTTGCCCGTGGCCGTACGCCCTTCGACCACGGTGCCATTGAGCGACAGGTTCACCGCCTCGCCCGAAGCTGTGTCCGTCAGCCCGGAGGCTCCGGCCACCACGCCCAGCGCATAGTTCAGGGTGCCGGCACCATCGGCGCCAAACGACGAGTTGAAATTGGCGGTAAAACTCTGGGTCGCGTTGGTCGCCAGCACCGTCTCGTCCACCGTCAGCGTTGGCTCTGCACCGGTGGTGGTGATGCTTGGCCCATCGTCCTTGAACACCAGGTTCT
>NZ_AKJM01000157.1 GCF_000282335.1 Pseudomonas sp. GM48 | reverse complement strand
CAGCTGCTACAGATCGCATTAGCGCTTAACTGACTGGCATTACCTGTCTCGGTGGCTTTTGTGCTTTCGCCGGTCAGTCGTAGATCGCTTTCTTTTTCCAGTCCGCGTCGGCCTCGACGTCTTTGAGGCCCTCGGTCAACTGGTTGACTTCGCCTTCGACCGGCGCGATGCGATCCATGACCTGGTCATTGGCGCGAGCCAGGAGTTTTTCCAGGTATTCCAGTTGCTCGGCGTAGACCTGTGGCTCCTGTTGTTTGCGCAGGTACTGCACGCCGCGCTCGAATGCCAGGCGAGCCTGCCCCGGCTGGTTCTGTTGCAGGGAGTGCTGGCCGAGGTTGTTGAAGAACTCGATATGCAGCAGCACCAGGATGTGGCGCACTTCACGGATCCAGCGTTTGGCTTCGTTGGGGGGCAGGAAGCCATCCTGTGCCGCGCGGGTAATCTGGCCGTGCAGGGCTTCGAGCAGGAAGCGTACATCCTTGGCCTTGGCTTCGGTCTGGATCGGTGCTGGCGGATTGTTGACCGGGATGGATTCGCCCCGGCCGACAAGGGCCTCCAGTTCGGCGATCCGTGCCTTGAGGTTGGCGCTGGACTTTTCCAGGTTAAGCAGGCGCTGGCAGACATTCAGTTCCAGGCGGGCCAACAACAGTTTGAGTGCCGGGGTCATCAACTGGCCGGGGAACGTCTCGGTGATTTCGCCACAGCGTCGCAAGCGATCGTTGAGCTCAATCTTGGTACGGGCCTTTTCCAGCTTGTTGTTTTCCGCCACATGGTTCATGTAGCCAATGGCGATCAACAGTGCGATCCCGGCTACGACTAGCAGGGTGATCATGAGTGGCGTCACCGGTAAGACCTCTTTATAGGGTGCGCATGCGAGTCTGGTGGTTTGGCATTTGAGCGCCCAGGCCCGCACGACAGGTTGGATCGGACATGCTTGTGCTTATATCGGCCGGAGCCCCGGATCTATAAATGATGGCACTCGATATACAGATTGCCATCATTGGGTGGACTATAACGTCTTGGCGGGTGCCGGAATATAGGCGTCAAACGCCGGGCAGCGGAAAAACCGCAATGGCGCTCAAAAGCAGGGCGAAGTCATTGATTTAAATAAATTTATATCAGGGGGTTGACGACCTCTCAATCCATCCATAGAATGCGCGCCACTTGCAGCGTAAAGCACACAGCGAAACGCGGCAGGGAGTGAATGCAGTACGTGTGTCCCCTTCGTCTAGTGGCCTAGGACACCGCCCTTTCACGGCGGTAACAGGGGTTCGAGTCCCCTAGGGGACGCCAATGCGGGAATAGCTCAGTTGGTAGAGCACGACCTTGCCAAGGTCGGGGTCGCGAGTTCGAGTCTCGTTTCCCGCTCCAATTTTAAACAGCGTTGCTTTCGGGCAGGGCTGAGTGAAACCAGAACCAAGTCTTCGGATGCGGATCTGGGCACCGAAACACACACCATGTGTTCCGGGCAGCGTGTCCCCTTCGTCTAGTGGCCTAGGACACCGCCCTTTCACGGCGGTAACAGGGGTTCGAGTCCCCTAGGGGACGCCATTTGCGGGAATAGCTCAGTTGGTAGAGCACGACCTTGCCAAGGTCGGGGTCGCGAGTTCGAGTCTCGTTTCCCGCTCCATATTTAACAAAAACGCCGCTCATTGAGCGGCGTTTTTGTTTGCGCGTAAAAAACCGGATCAACCGCTGAGGCTTTGTACCAGGCTTTCGAGCACTTCAGTGGTTTCGTCATCCTGCACCAGTTGCGTAGCGGCAGCCGCTTTGATTTGACGTGCCAGGCGGTATTCGCTGGGTGTGCAGTTGGCGAACTGCTTGAAGGCACGAGCGAAGTAGGAAGGATCCTTGAAGCCGGCCTCATAGCCGATGCTGGTAATCGGCATCTGGCTGTTGTCGAGCAGATCTTTGGCGAAGTTCATGCGCTTGTCCAGGATGTAATCCGTGAAGCCAAGCCCATTGGCTTCCTTGAACAGGCGGCTGAAGCGAAAGGTCGTCATGCCGCAGCGCTGCGCCAATTCCCTCTGATCGATGCTGTCTCGAAAGTGCTGTTCGATGTACAGCATGACATTGCTCAGCGCCTGGTGTTTTTGGTGTCCCGAGGTCAGGCGGATGCTTTCCGGCAGGGTCGGGGAGTGGTCGATCTGCGATGACTTGCCCCGGCTGTTGGCATTTCGGCGCAGTTCGCAGAGCTGCACCACCGCCGTCAGGTAACGCTTCTTCTCGGTGGTCGAGAGCGGGAGCACCATGTATTCCCAGACGCTGGAGCGCATGGCCCATACAGCCAGTTCCTCCGAGTGCTGCACGGTGAACATGGTGATCGGGATGGTGGGGGTGGTGCGTTTGATCTCCAGCAATAGCCTCAAGCCTGGCGTGTCGGGGCGATCAAAATGGATGCAGATCATGTCTGCCGGTTCCGTGATGGGCAACACGGAGTTTTTCGCCAGTCTGCAGTCGCAGGTGTCCTCGAACTGCGCGACGAGTTCTTTCGTGGACCGATCATGAGTCAGATCGAACCACAGGAGCGATGGCCTTTTGGTCAAATTGGACGTCATGTCTCTACTCTGGGGTTCTTGGTGACTCTCTTAGCTAAGGAGTATTGCCAAGGTGCCATTACTTTGCAGATTTAATCCTGATAGGAAAGA
Source organism: Pseudomonas sp. GM48 (assembly GCF_000282335.1). GTDB lineage: Bacteria > Pseudomonadota > Gammaproteobacteria > Pseudomonadales > Pseudomonadaceae > Aquipseudomonas. The sequence continues at coordinate 3,463 of NZ_AKJM01000157.1, read as the reverse complement.
CGATTTTTAGTTCTTTTCGCTATATGAGTTGCCTGGAAGGCAGCCTGGGTGAGTGTTTGTTGGTGTGTGTTCGACGAGCCCGGGTTGAACCGCTTGTCGCTTTTGAATCAATGACAATTGCCTTTGCGTTTCAGTGCCTTGTTCACCCCTCCCGTTACTTCCGCAAAGGCCAATACCCCGTATTTGGCTGCCCCGCAAAATAGTCCTAGCGATGTGCAAAATCTTACTAACGCCCATGCCTTGTCCCTGACTAATGTTGCACTCAGGCAGCGCAGAACGTACTGCCTCCGAAAAAAACAACATTCGAGTGAGGTGGGCAAAATGATCATGCAAACAATCAAGGCTTCGGTAGTGAAATTCGCCAAAGACGAAGATGGCCTGACCATTGTGGAATACGCGGTGGCCGGTGGGTTAATTACGGTAGCTGTTGCCGCAATGTTCACTCTTTTGGGCGGCGCCGTGAACACCAAAATCACAGCGCTGTGCGCTGCGGTCAAAGGTGCTGCGTGCTGATAACAGCGACTCACGGTGGCGGGGCGCGGTGAAATCCAGGGAACAGCCGGTTCTACGGTTTCACTAATAGACCGAACAACTCAAAGGACTTCGCGCTGTCCCCGCCAATGTGATTTTTGAGCCCTATGGTGAGGTACACAAAAATGACTCTGCAAACACTCAGAACTTCAATATGCAAATTCGCTAAAGATGAAGATGGCCTGACAATTGTGGAATACGCCGTGGCCGGAGGGTTAATTACGGTAGCTGTTGCCGCAATGTTCGTTACTTTGGGCGGCGAGGTGAACACCAGGATCACAGCGGTGTGCGCCGCGGTCAAAGGCGCTGCCTGCTAACGATAATCCCGCTAGGGGAGACGCACCATGTCCATGGAATTGCTGGTGTCGACAGTTGTACTGCTAGGACTATTGGGCGTGGCGGTGGTGAGCGATCTGCTTCGCCACCGTATTCCCAACATATTGGTTCTGTTGGGTCTTGCTCTGGGGCTGGGCGGTCAAATGTATTCAGGTGGTGTCGTCGGATTGGGTGACAGCCTGTTGGGCATTCTGATCTGTTTTGCGCTGTTTCTGCCGATGTACGCCTTCGGTGGCATGGCTGCCGGTGACGTCAAGTTGATGGCCATGGTTGGCAGTTTTCTACCATTCCATTTCGCATTGTGGGCTGCCTTATTCAGCTTGATCGCCGGTGGCGTGTGCGGTTTTTTGATTGTACTGGCTCGCGGTCAATTGCTTCAGACCCTGGGGCGCTATTGGCTGATGCTGAGGGCACAGGCCTATCTCGCGCCGACTTCAGATGAAGTAGCCGGCAAGCCTTTTCCGTATTCGATTGCAATCCTGATCGGCACTTTGAACAGCGTCTACTGGCAATTGGTTGCCGGTGGATTGGGAGGTTAGTCATGCACGTCATCGTCGAGAGTGATGCCTACCCCAGCGATCGGGACGCGGTACAACGACTGGCTCCTCAGCCCTGCACTATCCGCGAAACCGGTCTGACCGACAGTTTTCTCGGCGAGTTGGTGTGCAAGCATTTGTTTGATGCCGGTGTGCTGGACATGTCGCGGCTGGTGGACCGCCTGGCACTGACCGGCGCGGTACTTGAAGAGGTCCTGGCGTTTCTGCGCAAGGATGGCCGTGTCGAAGTGCTTGGTCAGGTGAGTCAAACGGGCGGGCAGATGCTGCGTTATGGCCTGACCGAACGTGGTCGCAGTGTCGCCCGCGATGCCCTGTCACGTAGTGGCTATATCGGTGCGGCACCCTTCCCGGTGAGTACCTACCGGTCCCTGATCAAACTGCAGACCATTCACCATGGTCGCATCAACGCCAACGATATGCGCAATGCCCTGGCTGGCGTAGTGCTCACGGAGGGGATGCTCGATCAGCTGGGTGTGGCGCTGAACTCCGGGCGCGCGATCATGATTTATGGCCCCGCGGGTACCGGCAAGACTTATGTCAGCACTCGGCTGATCCGTCTGTTCGCCGAGGCCATCTGGGTCCCTCATGCCATCGTCATCAACGAGTCGGTGATCGAGATTTATGACCCGCAGGTGCATCAGCGGCTCGATGAAAATGCTCAACAGAACAATCTGATGCTCAACGAAGGGATCGACCGTCGACTGCTGCGCTGCAAACGCCCGATCGTCATCACGGGCGGTGAGTTGAGCATGGAACAGCTGGACGTTCGTTATGACCCCTTCACCCGTCAATACCAGGCCGCCTTGCAGCTCAAGGCCAGCAATGGCCTGTTCATCATCGACGACATGGGGCGCCAGCGCATGGCACCCGCCGAGCTGTTCAATCGCTGGATCGTCCCGATGGAAGAGAAACGTGATTTCCTCAACCTGGGCGGCGGTCGGCATTGCGAGTTGCCGTTCGATCTGATTCTGGTGTTTTCCACCAACCTCAATCCCCTGGAGCTGGCTGATGAGGCCTTCCTTCGCCGGATTGGCTACAAGCTGCAGTTCGGTTACCTGAAACCCGAAGAGTACGAAAAGATCTGGCGTCAGGAAAACGAGCGTCTGGGCATTTCCTATGACCCGCTGTTGTTGCGTTATGTGCTGCAAAGGCTTTATGCAAGTGAAGGCATGCCCCTGGTGCCCTGCCATCCCCGCGATCTCCTGAACATGGCGCTCGATCGCCAGCGTTATACCGGCGGTTCCGGACCACTGTCACCGAAAGAGTTGGAATGGGCCTGGCACAACTACTTCGTCCAGCTCAACTTTCTTTGATACGGAGAAACTGACATGAGCTCTCGTACGCTTACCCTGATAGGCGCTTCCCTGGTTATGGGCCTTGGTGCTGCATGGATGGCCGACTCCTGGTTGAGCGCGCGGCTCAATGCCACCCCGGATGACCACCTTCGAAGCGTGGTGGTCGCCACGGTAGAGATTCCATTCGGGCAGATGGTCGAGGCCCAGCAGGTTACGACCGTACGCATGCCCATGGATACGATCCCGGACGATGCCTTCGATTCCAGCGAAAAAACAGTGGGCAAGATCGCAACGTTCGACATTCTGCGGGGTGACATCGTACGCGGTGCGCGTCTGAGCGAGCACCTGGGGGGCAGCACCCTGGCCTCTTTGATAGCTCCTGACAAACGCGCCATATCGGTACGTGTGGACGATGTGGTTGGCGTCGGCGGATTCCTGTTACCAGGTAACCGGGTCGATGTATTGGCGACCAAAACCACCAATGCTGGCAGTAACAGCGCCACGTCCCGGACCATTCTCGAGAACTTGCGGGTGTTGGCAGTGGATCAGACCGCGGGTACCGACAAGACCCAACCGGTAGTGGTGCGCGCAGTGACGCTGGAGATGTCGACCGCCGAGGCTGAAACCCTGGTCACGGCGCAAACCGAAGGGAAATTGCAATTGACCTTGCGCAACCCGCTGAACGCCGAGAAAAAAATCGCGACCGTTACGCCTGCCGCACCGGTCATGGCGGGGGCTACCGCC